>NZ_LUKG01000169.1 GCF_001601815.1 Flavihumibacter sp. CACIAM 22H1 | reverse complement strand
CGCTGCCCGAGGTAGATTGAAGAGCAGGTAATGCGGAAATAGATCAATGTTGTTTTAATAAGAAAGACAAAACTTCTCTTGTAAACAGACCGGGATTCTCAGTTACCACCCAATGTGTTTGCCCTTTGAGAATATTTAAGGTAGCATGCGGAATACTTGGCGGCGATCAATTGGCTATGTCGTTCAAGAACGGATATCCTTTTCTCCGGCCATGATCATCGTGCGGGCAGTAATTGTTTTTAAAGAAGAAGGTTCGATGTGCGGCTCATCCAAGATCAGGCGCATTAGTTTAAGGATGGTGCTATCCTGGGGATTATTGCGGCGTTCGAGCCTTTGCAGGTCTTTTTTAGCTTTGGTTAAAATACTTTTCTTCAGGGACGCTTCCGAAGGATCGAGGTTGGCGCCCATCGTTACAAGTGAACCTACATAATCCGGATAGAGGCTGGCCAGGAGTAACCCGGTGATGCCGCCATCACTCCAACCAATGACCGTTGTATTTTTTAGATGTAAACTGTCCAGTAATACTTTCATGTCCTGTGCGAATAACTCATAGGAAAAACGTTGTGGTCCTTTGTCGGGACTTTTTCCCTGGGCCCGGGTATCTACGGCAATGACCCGGAAATGTTTGGCCAGTTGTGGAATGACGGCGGCGAAATCATGAATGCTTCCCCCATTTCCGTGCAATAAAAGTAAAGGAGTTCCTTCGCCATACGATTCATAATAAATAAAAGTCCCGTTGCATGGAAGATGGTGGCCGGCTGCGTAGTTATACCCGTAATAAACGGCAGTATCGGCTACGCCGCCTTCTGTATGAATATGGAACACATTGTTATAGGAAGGGTCGGTGTCTTTTGCCTGGGCGGCAAAACTTCCTTTCGATTTTTTGAGAGAAGCCACGTTCTTCAAATCGTCTAACGGGTTGCCGGTCTTTTCGAAATCACTGTTTTCAACGGCAACTGCCTGCCAGCTGCCGTTGTCTTTGCTAACATGGAGGCGGATATTGTCGAAAAAAAATCGCCGTTGCCGGAGGTGGAAAGATAAATCCATAATTTATCTGCTTCCGCATCGATGCGGCCATCGAGACGGAGCCTTTGCCAGTTGGTATCTTTTTTTGCATTGACCGCGCCACCTGAGTTTTTAATGAAATCCCAATCCTTTTACCTACCTGCAACATTAGAAATGCCGGCCAATCCAAGACTATCCGAAGGAACGGCCCTGATATCGAGTGAAGCTGAAAAATACCAGCCCTGGTATTCTTTTACCTTGATAACTTTTGTAAGCGCAGTAACTGTTGGTGGTTCTTGGCAAATTGGGAAAAAAGCCGCCGCCGACATACAAAAGCATAACCGATAAAATAAGCAGACGTCTCATGATCTGATGTTTAGTAACCAAAAAATAAAAGTAAGAGAGATGCCCGCTCCGGAAATTGTAAAATTGTAATCCGGGGCTCAGCAAAGGGATCGAAAAGAGTAAATTTGTGATGCAGAAAAATTGTAAAAAGCATCTGACCCTTGTATTTTAAATTCATCAATACAAAAAATGAAAACCTCTCCAGGTATTTGGAGGGCTTTTATATTTTTCAAAAAGACGATACGGATCAGGAGCTTCAATACACGGTTTTTTCGTCCAACCATATTATCCTGTCGATCTACCGTTTTGCAGATTATGCGCAGGAGCAGGATAAAGTAATCATACAGGAAAATCGCGATCGGCCGTTTTTGTCGTTATTAACCACTACAGTAGAAACTCCGCTATGTTGTACCTACAAAGGAGCGGTCAGGGAAATGACTTTCTGTTTCAAGCCGCTTGGCTTTAATCATTTTCTTGATCAGGATTTGCGGCATTATTTCCAAAAAGGATGTATACCATTTTCGCCATTTCCGGATTTTGAAAAAGAAATGATATCGATTCTGGAGGAAGGAGATGAAAAGATCGTTCAGGAAAGAGTTGAACACTACTGGGCTTCAAAATTCAAGGTGAAGGAATTCGATCTGCTGGAAAAAAATTATCGCCCGCATACAGCA
>NZ_LUKG01000168.1 GCF_001601815.1 Flavihumibacter sp. CACIAM 22H1 | reverse complement strand
AGAAGAGACACCTTCTGCCGCGGCGATCAGGGCTGTGATGGTCGTATCGCTGGCGGCTTCGGCGGGGCGAAGTTTAAGGGAAATATCTTTTTGCATAGCTGCCGGGTTTTTATCCCGGATGCTGCAAAAATAGCTAAAAGGCGGGCGCATAAAAAATCCCCTCTGCCATTGGCAGAGGGGATTTTTCCCGTAGGGGAAAAATTATTTTTGGCTTTCTTAGCGCCGGGTTTGCACAGGTAGAAATTAACGGTAGCCTGTACAGCCTGGTTCATAGCCGTGTTGACATTGGAAGTGGGGCTTACGTCCTGTATGCCGTGAATATAACGGGCCATAACGGTGAAGCGGGGGCTGATGGATGCTTCGAAGCCTCCGGTATAACCGAAATCAAAATCGCGGGTGCGGTCGGTAACGGTAACGGTTTCGTCGATATAATCCATGCGTTCGCGTCCGCGGAACAGCACATCGCCTTGCACGCCGGCGAGCACTCTCCAGGCTTTTAGCAAACTTGAACTTAACCACCAGGGGAATGGAGAAATAATTGAAGCGGTAGCGGGTATCGCCTTTATCGGTTTCTACGTTGGAGCCCATAGCGGAGTACAGAAACTCCGGCTGTATAGAAAAACGTTTGTTCAATGGAAGTTCAACAAATGCACCGGCAACGAAACCGGCTTTATCCCATGAAGGGTTAAAGTCGGAGTAAGACAATGGTGTGCGGAAGGTGCTTATGTTAAGACCTGTTTTAATACCAATGGATGGTTTACCTTTCTCGTATTGTGCAAACAACGCGGAGCAGCTAAGGAGGAATGCTACCAGGATGGCAGAAGCTTTTCTCATAATCAGTCTTAGATTTTTGGTTATGAACAAAAGTAATGATTATTGGTTAATCCAAGTGTATAATAAGGAAGGGCGGGATGGATGCAGCGGAGGGGTATAGCCGTTGATTGTAGCGGGATACAGGCGAAAGGAACGGGTATGGTGCGTATTGTTGCGGGTAGTAAAAATGCTTGTTGACAAATAAATTTGTTTTCGAGATTTCCAAATTTTTGACCCAAAAACTTGTCAAATTAAGTGTCTTATCTGAAAGCTAAAAAAAAACAACTCGAATAAAAGTTTTTTTTTATCCAAACAAGTTGGATATTCGCCTCCCTGTCCAAATTTTTTTATTGACATTGTGTGAACAAGCTTTTCTGGACTTTTCATTAACATTACTTACGTCATTCGAATAAACTGCCTATCAACAGATGGAGAAAAATGCTGAAAAAATCTGGGCGAATTGTTTGAAGATCATTAAGGATATTGTTGAGTGGCAGCATTACAAAACATGGTTCGAGCCGATCAGAGCAATCTCAGTTAAGAACAACGTGTTGGTGATCCAGGTCCCCAGCCAATTCTTTTTTGAGTATCTTGAAGAGCATTACGTAAATTTATTGGCGAAGACGCTGAAGCGTGAGTTAGGAAAAGATGCCCGGCTGGAATACCGCATCATGGTTGATAGCGGTAACAGTTCCAACAAGCCGTTGACGATGGATGTGACCGGGCATGGGTACAAAACCTATTCCAATAACGAAATGGATTTTCCCCTGGTGATTAATAATCCTGTTAAGAATCCTTTTGTTATTCCGGGTCTGAAGAAAATGCAGATAGACCCGCAGCTTAATCCTATCTATACTTTTGAAACATTCATTGAAGGTGATTGCAACCGCGTGGCGCGTCGTGCAGGTAAAACTGTGGCGGAGAAACCGGGAGCCAATTCCTTCAATCCGCTTGTTATATATGGTGGTGTAGGTTTGGGTAAGACCCACCTGGCCCAGGCCATCGGTAATGAAGTGAAAAAGAGCAATGCCAATAAAGTGGTGTTGTATGTGAGTTCGGAGAAATTCATCAACCAGTTCATGGACCACAGCCGCAACAATGCCATCAACGACTTCATTCACTTTTACCAATTGATCGATGTACTGATCATCGACGACGTACAATTCTTCAGCAAGGCTGAAAAAATCGCAGGATGCCTTCTTTGCGATCTTCAACCACTTGCACCAGTC
>NZ_LUKG01000167.1 GCF_001601815.1 Flavihumibacter sp. CACIAM 22H1 | reverse complement strand
AACAGCTATGTCGGTACCATGTCCTTTACCGGTTTTTGCAAGTGATCCGAATAAATCAATCACAAGATCTTCTACCTGGTTCAGACCGCCCTGTTCCTGTATAGTTGCCAAAAAAGAGAGGGCGGCCCTCCAGGGGCCCAGGGTATGGGAACTGGATGGACCAACACCAATTTTGAAAATATCAAAAGCAGATATAGGCTCGTACGACAAGCGGAGGTATTTTGAACGAAATTAGTGAAAAGCAAATGCTTAATAGAAATCCACCAGTTCCACTTCAAAAAACAGGATAGAATTGGCTGGAATATTTCCGTTGGCCCGGCATCCGTATCCGAGTGCAGAGGGTATAACCATTTTAATTTTTCCGCCTTTTTTTATTTTAGGGATAGCGATCTGCCAGCCAGGAATCAGGCTTCTCAACGCCCAACGGGTTTTGGTGGGATCGGTTTGAGAATCAAAAACAGTTCCGTTCGTTAGCTCACCTCTGTATTTAATTTCAATCAGGGAATTAAGATTGGGTGTTCCACCTGTTCCCGGTTCAATTATTTCATAATACAGGCCAGATTCGTCTTTTATACCGGTTATGCCTTTGGCAGCATTATAGGTTAAGATGGCCTGTTCTTCATCGGCAGGCTGAACTACGGTACAAGAGGTGTTTGTATTGGATTTATTACAATGCCAGCTTCCTACAGCTACCAAACCCACAAATAAGAAAACGATAAGATTTTTTACCATTACCACAAAATTTTTCGCGAATATATTAATTGACATTGGAATAGACCATTAAAGGGAGCGATATGTTGCATCATAAAAAAACCTTCCCCCTTCACCCTTCCTCCTTCTCCCCTTCCTCCTCCTTCTCTCCCTTCACCTTCAGCTCCCTATACTTCTGCTCATACTGATCCCATTGGTACTGCTTGTAAAAAATGGCCATAAAAGTTACGATAGCCAGGAGGGCAATGATTAAAACGAGGGGGTTAAACTGGCTTCCTGCCACCATGCCGGCTCTTTTGTACCAGCCAAGGACATAATTTAAAAAAATGGGCAGGCCCAGTAAAAGCCCTATCGGTAGCCCTATCAGCCATTGGCGAAATGTCTTTTTCTGCCGATCGCGGTTCTTTTCCCAATACACTAAAAAATCCTTTTCTTCCTGGCTTAACATGCCTGCGTTTTTGCAAAAATAAGCCTCCGGCCGATTTTTTACTTAATTTGTGCTTCCACCAATACCCGATTGCATTGAAAATTGATCATTTAATTACCCAGTATCTCTACCAGCAGAAGAAAGTGAGTTTGCCCGGCATTGGTACCTTTACCATGGAAAACGGCACCGTACATTTCAGTAATAAAGCCGATGCTGAAATGAGCGCGGATTTAATTGAGTTTATTCGTACACATACCGGGAAAATGACGGCGCTGGCGACTTCCGACCTGGAGTCCTATATCATGCTCAACAAACAGTTTCTGAATATCGGGAAAGCCCTTCATTTTGAAGGCATTGGAACATTGGTAAAGGCAAAAGAAGGGCTGTTTGAATTTACGCCCGGGGAAATGGTAACAGAGCGCCTGGAGGAAAGAACGACAGAAGGAAGAAAGGCATCGGTTTACGAGGAAAGAAACCAGTATGAAGCGCAGAGTGGTAACGGCAGAAAGTTAGCCTTATTAGTGGGCATAGCGGCCACGGTAGGAATTGTGATCTGGGGAGGATGGAAATGGTCGCAAAGTGGCGTTGCAGATGGTAAATCAGACAGTTCTGTAGCAGTTGCAGTGGTGCAACCGGAACCAGCCCCCAGTACCGATACCAGCCGGGCCCTGGTGCAGGATTCCATTAGTAGGCGCCCGTTGATTGATACAACCAATAGCACCGGAAGTACCAGCATCAACCGCTATAAGTTCATTATAGAAACCACCACTAAAAAAGCGCGCGCCTTAAAACGTTATGCGCAGCTTGCTGAATTAAGGAGTGGAATTAAGCTGGAAACCGTCGATTCGGTGAATTACAAATTATATTTCGTGCTGCCTGCTTTACCTGCAGATACCAGCCGGATAAAAGACTCGCTCCGGTTGTTTTATGCCAGCCGTATCGTTACCCTGGAAAAAGAAGGGAATTA
>NZ_LUKG01000166.1 GCF_001601815.1 Flavihumibacter sp. CACIAM 22H1 | reverse complement strand
GTATGAAAGGAATAAAATCTGGATTACTGTAATCTGACCTGAAATTGGTTATTCCGAATTTATAACGGGCATCTACGCCGAAACGATATTTGAATATCCATTCCGCACCTACAATTCCTGACAACGTAAAACTTGTATAACCCATCTCTTTTACGCTTCCACTTTTGAGATAATATCTATAGTCGGGATCGTCATCGGGCGCTTTCTCAAAATACCATCCTTTAGCACTTAAAAGAAACTCAGCCTGCGGTCCAGCCAAAATGCTAACCTTCCCTATTCTGTATCGTAAAAGGACAGGTAAAAAAACGTGCGAAAAAAAGTCCGAATAAAGGCCAGCATCATAAACAGTCGCCGATGACTCTGCATACAAAAGTTCGGGTGTAATCGAAATGCTTTTGCCTATGGGAATATCCAACTGCAATCCTGCATAAAAAGCATCGTCACCTTTCGGATTTGCGATCCCTTCCGGGAGATTATTAAACTGAAAGCGTGATCCGAATAATCCTGCCTTTACAGCTATCCGTGGATTTATTTTTTTCACTGTCGATATTTTGACCAGTAGATAAGGCGGGTATAAGCAACAGCCCTACGCAGAAAGAAATGAAATGAAGCCTCATAGTTTTAGGTTTTATCTTGAATTAATATGTTTCAAAAGCTTGTGCACTGTACTGAGGTGCCATCTGGCGTTGCCCCCTGAAAACGGTTTGACATGTTTGCCGTTCAAGGCAATGGTCAAAGCCCTAATACTGTAAATTCCTTTGTCCTGGTATCTCTTAATAATCGGGATCATCTTGATAACGAACCGCTCGTACGCCTTGCGTCGTTTATCAAGCACGTCCCATATCGACGTCCCCAACTTGACACCTTTTCGTTTGGCCTCCTGTAAAGCTGCTTTGGTTCTCTTGCTGATAAGTCGTGACTCCCGCTGCGCGTTCGCCGCCTCTATGTGCAACTCGTATTCGTCGGCATAAGGTTTGACGATGGCGATAAATGGTATGCCCGCCTCCATCAACGTCGCGGTAAACAACAGGCGTCGTGATAACCGATCAACCCTTGAAATAAGTAACGTGGCGTTTAAACGTTTACATTCGGCCAAGCAATCGTCGATCACGGGACGGTTGCGCGAAAGACCGGATTTTCGTTCAATGAATTCAGCGACGATCTTAAACTTATGTGCGGCAGCGAAGGCATAGACTTCGCGGCGTTGCGCAGCCAGTCCTAGACCGCTTTTGCGTTGACGAAGTGAGGACACGCGGAAATGAGCGATTGCGATTTTCATTTTTCACAGGTGTTTTAAGCCGTAAAACCCATTATATCGTTCGCTGATGAATCTTGTATTAACTTCGAACGCTTTTCCTTGAAAATCTCTCTTCTCCGTATCCATAGAAAAACCGAAAAATGGCTGTTTCCCTGGGTTTTCCCCAATCGCCCGTAAAGAAGTTCCTTGAATTGAATGCCTCATGTTCGCTCATGGTACAAGTTCCATAAACGAACAAATTATTTTGACGACGGGTGTTTTCACCCTTTTTTTAGATGTCTCTGCATTCTTTTGAAAAGATGTAATAGATTAGTAGTCCAAACCACCTTATCCAACTAGAAATATTCTTCATGCGAAAGAGAATGTCCACAGGGATAATTGCACTTGTTGCAGCCCTTTTGCTATTTTCCTGTAAGAAAATTAACCTCGAAGACGAAGAAAAGTCCCTTACGCAGCATAATGACCTGTATGGCCTTACTGAAGGCAGAGGTTCGTCTATAAATCCTACTTGTGGGAGAAGTATTTACGGTAAAGTCGCAAGTTTCAACAACGGAATTGACACCTTGAATCTGGTAAAGGATTCCGGTGTTGTGTATTACATCAATACTCCCAGCCTGGAACAAAGGCCAAATCCAGTAATAATTTATAAAATACCCTTTTCAGACAACAGCGAACTTAGTCCCCATTTTTTGCTGATTGCAACAGACCTAACAGAGACAAAATTTAAGGGTAACGAGATAAGAATTAATCCGAGCAACGACTATCGAATATCTGGCATTTTTGATGGCACAATCACCTGTAAGCCGATTGACAGCACCATTACCGAAACATTCAACTATGAAAACGGTA
>NZ_LUKG01000165.1 GCF_001601815.1 Flavihumibacter sp. CACIAM 22H1 | reverse complement strand
GACCTGAATCATCTGACCAGCATAAAAGAAAAGGCTCTAGGTAAAGCTTGCAAGCATACTTAGCCTTGCAGGCTCCTGAAAAGCGGGTAGATCTTATTCGGAACAAAGCCGCGTTATTTAAAACGTTCGATCCTGAATTAATGACTGCCGGAAGATGGCCTTCTAACATTGAGTATGGTTTATATACCGCACAGGAAGGAGCAGTAAACACCACCTTCTCCGTGCTAAGAAATGAAGAAGGCTTGCAAGGCATTAACGGCCCTCCCGGTACGGGAAAGACCACTTTATTATTGGATATCATCGCTGAAATTATTGTGGAACGGGCAAAGGTGATTGCTGAATTGGGCTGCGATAAAATATTTGATAGAAATAGCTATACTAAGGTTGAAAAAGAAAGCGGGTTTAATCTGCATACCTATGCCCCAGCAGTAGTACTTCGGAAGAACTTCGGCATCGTTGTCGCCAGTAACAACAACGCCGCCGTGGAAAACATCAGCAAAGAGCTTCCACTTAAAAGTAAAATTGACGGGAATGCCTTTCCGAAAGCAGATTACTTCTCGGTTTGTGCCAGGGCGATCATTGAGGAAGAAAGCTGGGGTGTGTTGGCCGCTGCTTTGGGAAACGCAAAAAACAGAAATACCTTTCGAAAAGCGTTCTGGCAATCGGACAAAGAACGCTTAGGCTTTGATGACCTTCTATATAACGTTTATAGAGACCCAGCAACGGATAAAGTTCCAATCCATCAGAAATTGTTTGAAGAGCAGCAGGTAATCTTTCAATCCTTGTTGGCCGAATTTGACGCCTTCCGTAAAACAGCAGCATGTTTTCATCAACAGCTTCCTGCTTACATGCATAACAAGCAAAAGGAAAAGCAAACCCATGAAGAGCTGAAGCAAATATCCGTGCAACTGGGCGAATTATCTGTTCAAAGAGAAACGCTTACATCAAAAGAGCATCGTCTTACAAAAGATGCAGAACGTGTACAATCTTTATTGCATTTACACATCCAGCGAAGACCCTCTTTTTTCTTTTTGCAGAAGCTATTTAAAACCGCTCGCTTCAAAACCTGGAATACTGAAGCGGAAGAAATTCATCATAGCCTTAAGAACATCAATGTCGACTTAGACTATATCAAAAAAGCCTAAACGACAACGAAAGGGATACCCAACCCTTACTATCAAAGCAAAAGAAAGCTGAAGATGCATTGTTGCGCATGTCAGCTTTCTTTAAGAAATATCAAAAATTGCAAGATGTGCTGACCGGGCAATATGAGATTGATGGGAAGAACCTTTTTGATATCAACTTCTTTCAAAAAGAGATGGGAGATGTACATCTGCTTAATCCCTATCACTCCGGTAAAATTGCAAAACTGCGAAGCGACTTGTTTCTATCAGCATTGGAGCTGCACCGTCATGCCATTCTTGTCAATGCAAAAAGATCCGTAATAACCTGAAAGCCTGGTTTGAAATGACTGCAGGATGGGTAAAAGTGGACGGAAATGTAAGTCAAAATCTATGGGATACATTCTTTCTGTGCGTTCCGGTCATCTCCACCACATTGGCTTCGGCAAGCAGGCTATTTCCTAATACGACGCAACAGCAGATCGGTTGGTTGCTATTGGATGAAGCTGGGCAGGCTACACCGCAATCTGCTGTTGGGTTGATACACCGTTCAAAACGTTGTGTTATTGTCGGTGACCCGTTGCAAGTCGAACCTGTAGTTACCATTCCTGAGAAACTGGTCGCCAAGCTAAGGGAAGAATATAAGGTGCCGGTGAAATGGTCACCTTATAAAGTTTCTGTACAGCAACTGGCCGACAGGGTTTCTGCTTGGGGAACTTATATGACAGTGGGCAATACGGACGAAGAGATGTGGACAGGCTTTCCGCTAAGAACACACCGGCGTTGCGACGACCCTATGTTCTCCATTGCCAATAAGATAGCTTACAGCAACCAAATGGTAAAGGCTGTTAAGAGCAATTCTCAAGAAGCGTATATCGGCCCGTCAGCTTGGTTTGATGTCAGTGCACCGGCGACCATGATCGGCAAGCATGTGGTAAAAGAAGAGATAAATGTTTTAGTTAAAAAGATTTCTGAATTGAGAAATACAGGTTATAGAGGCAATATTTATGTCATTTCTCCTTTTAAGTCGGTTGCGTTTTATTGCAGTGAACAGCTTAGAAGCCAGCAAAATATATCCTGCGGAACGATTCATCGCTT
>NZ_LUKG01000164.1 GCF_001601815.1 Flavihumibacter sp. CACIAM 22H1 | reverse complement strand
CAGTTGGCAGGTATTTGCCTTGGCCGCTATACTGGCAGTTTTACTAACCTTGGTAACAGTAAGCTTCCAGGCTATTAAAGCAGCCTTATCAAATCCTATAAAATCTCTTCGCACGGAGTAAACAACAGCCGTTTATTTTCCGAGGGGTTCTAAAAAACTCATCCTGAAATTTCGCGGCGTAGTTTTTTTCAGTTTAAAGAACTGTTTATTAAAATTAACAGGGGAATTGAAACCGCTTTCATAGCAGATTTCAAGGATGGATTTATCTGTGCTCTGTAATTGCTGACAGGCATAACCGATTCTGATCTCGGTTAAAAACTGAACATACGACTTCTGCGTTGATTTTTTAAAGTACCGGCAAAATGCAGTAACGCTTAGATGTGCTATAGCGGCCACCTCTTCCAGGGTAATACGCTGCTGAAAATTCCGGATCGTAAAGTCAAAAACTTCATCGAGCCTTTGTTTGAACTTATCATTATTGGCAAATTCCTGCTGGGTGGATAAAAAACTCTTTTCACAGCTTTCCTCCATAAGCTTGAGGCATTGCAACAGATTCAGCAATCGTGAAAAACCCTGGTCTGATTCGAGTTGAATAAGTGATTTTGCTAATTCAGGCAGCCGGTCGCCACTTAAACGAATTCCCTGCATAGAAGCGGACAAGAGTTTATAAATGGCCTGGGTTTCCGGAATTTTTAAAAAGCCTTGTCCCCAAAAATCTTCCGTAAACTGTACCACTAAGGAAGCGGCTGTTTGAATACCTTCATTTTTATAAAATGCATGAGGCAGGTTTTTACCAAGCAGAAAAAGGTCGCCGGCCTTAAACTCACCAACATAATTACCGACAAAACACATTCCATGTCCCTCCAGGAAAAGTGATATTTCGTATTCGATATGCTGGTGCCAGGGAGTTTCAAAATAGGGCGTACGAAATGTACTGGCAATAAAAGAAGTTTCTCCTGCTAACGGTAATTTTTGAACAATTGGGCGTACACCTAACATATTTTGAATAAAATTGGCTTATATTATACAATATAAGGCTAAGATAGTTTATATATTAAAGAAAAAAGGGCTTCAATTATTTTGATAAATTCTTAACTATGTAATTGAACGGTTTATCAGGAAACAAAGCTGCCATTATATGAAAATTGCTCTTTTGGGTGCCGGGTTTATTGCCCGTTTTTATGCCAGTACCTTACATGCTCAAAGAAGAAAGGACAGCATCCACATCGTTTATTCCAGAACCCGGAAAACTGCCGAAAAATTTGCAGCTGATTTTAGGGTTCCGGCATGCACCGATAATATGAAAACGGCGATCGAAGATCCTGCTACAGACGTCGTACTGATTGCCTTACCCAATCACTTGCATGCCGAAGCTGTTGAGCTGGCGGCCGCGGCAGGAAAACCAATATTATGTACCAAACCTCTTGGCAGAAATGCAGCCGAGGCCAAAGCCATGTTAGACAGCGTGGAAAAAGCCGGCGTATTTGCTGGTTACCTGGAAGACCTTTGTTATACCCCAAAGATCCTGAAATCATTTGAGGCCGTTGCAAATGGGGCAATTGGCAGGGTATTATGGACGAAATCGAGAGAAGCGCATCCCGGTCCGCACAGCGATTGGTTCTGGAATAAAGAGTTATCAGGGGGCGGAGCCATCATTGACCTGGCTTGTCATTGCGTGGAGATCAGCAGAAACCTGATCGGGAAAAACATCCGCCCTATAGAAGTCATGTGCTGGGCTGCTACGCAAGTGCATCCCATAGAAGCCGAAGACCATGCCATAGGTCTGGTGAAATACGCCAATGGCGCCATTGGACAGTTCGAAGTCAGCTGGACCTTCAGGGGAGGGATGGATCTAAGAGATGAAGTAATGGGAACGGAGGGATCTATCTGGTTGAACAGTTTTTTACGAACCGGGTTTGAAATGTACGTGGCAGGCAACAAAGCTGGATATGTGGCGGAAAAAGCCGAACAGGCTTCTGGCTGGTTATTTCCCGTAGGCGATGAAGCGCATGAACTGGGTTATCCGCATATGTTTTCCGATATGTTTGATGCATTGGAAGAAAACCGTGCACCCCGTGAAACCTTTTACGATGGCTACGTAGTAAATGCCATACTGGATGCAGCCCTGGCCTCGGCCATTTCTAAAAAATGGGAGCCGGTGCAATTAGATGATTGGCGGGGTATCCAGGTACAGGAAACGGACAAGGAAGCCATTCCGTATGATGAGCAGTATTACCTGGTCAAAAAAGAGCTTCTGCCAGGCGGCCTCTATAAATT
>NZ_LUKG01000163.1 GCF_001601815.1 Flavihumibacter sp. CACIAM 22H1 | reverse complement strand
GCTTTGGCACTGGCAGTTGATTCCAGTTCTATTAGAAAACCGTTTTCGCCGTCGGTGATCATTTCCGGAATACCCCCTACCCTGGTAGCTAGTGCCGGCCGGCCGGCAGCCATTGCCTCAGCAATACTCATGGGCAATGCCTCCTGGCGAGAACTGAGCACCAGCATATCAGAACGTTCCAGTACAGCCGGCAATTCAGAATATGCTACCCATCCGTTAAACCGAACCTGGTCCTGCAATTGATGGGTATTTATATAATCCTCTACCAACTGCTGGTATTCTGCTGTACCAAAACCACCACAAAACTCAATGGTAAACCGAAGGCCTTCCAACTTTAATTCCTGCAACACCTTAAGAATAAAGAGTTGATTTTTCAGGTCGTTTATAACGCCTACAAAAACCAGGTGGTTTTGCATTTCCTCTTTTAAAGGAATATCCGCATATCGTGGAGGAATGGCGTTGGGTATAATACAGAGCTGATCAATTTTTCGATTCTTAAACTGTTCTCTCGAATAAGCCGAAATCTGAATAATATTATCAGGATACAGCCAGTCTCCAATCACTGCATTCAGGTAAATGGTAAGCCGTTGTTTCCAGTGTTTGGCAATTTTCAGTTCTGCCCAGGGAATACCATGAATGGTGATAAGGTGAGGAATTGAAGACATACTGGCCCACCGGGTAAATAAAAGCGTACCTCCGATCTGGTAATGCACCAGGTCCGGACCAAATTCCCTGATCAGTTTCTTTAACCGCCCTGTACTTACAAAAAAGTAATTCAGGCTCGATGATGGAAACGGACCTTCTGGCAAGTAATAAATGCGAATGTTTTCCGCAAATTGAATTTCTACCGGATCCTTTATGGCTTCTGAAATGGATACCAATAATATATTCGCCGAACGTGTTTCCGCAAATCCGCGCAGCAGGTTTAGTACAGCCGAATGTACCCCGCCTGTAATAGTTTCAATTTTGGTGGACATATTTGGCACCACAATCATTACCTTAAGCTTGTTGGCGCCGCTGTTATTCACCAAGAAATGATTTAAGTTTTACACCCAATGCTTTATGGTCAAAATGCTGCAATCCCAATTCATGTCCGCGCAGCCCGATTTGCGTTGCTCTTTCCGGTTCTTCGATCACTTCTTTCATTTTTGCAGCAAAAGCTTCTTCGTCGTAGTTTTCACTAAGCAGGGCGGTTTCACCATCCTTAAAGAAATGAGCAACCTCTCCTATGGAGGTAGACAGGATCACTTTTTTTGCAGCACAATATTCGCCGATCTTATGCGGAAAGCGAGCCATATCCTGCTCGGTTGGGCGCAAAGGAATTAATAATGCCTGGCTGGTCATATACAAATCAATCAATTCCTGCATAGGCAGCCTTGAAAACAATTTAATGCTCGATGATTTGGGGCTCTGGTTAATCCGCCCTTTCAACCGTTTCATTTCCCAGTCTGCTCCATTGGAAACCAGGTATAAAGCGTAGCTTTCATCGTTTATCTTTTCATAGGACGAAAGGATAAAGGAGATTACTTCAAAATAACCGGCGTGCCCGCAGTAGAGAAAAAAAGGCTCCGTTGCCTTTGCTGTGCTCTTGAATTTTTCAAACTCTACAATGGAAGGTATCTGCAGGATTTTTTTTCTATCTATTTTTCGTGCGGCCATATCTGCCAGGAAATGGCTGATTGCCACAACCTTATCAGCCAAAGCCGCTACATAGGTATCATAGAGATAATTATCCCACTTAACTAACCTTGATTTAGGAATTTTCATCGCAGAAAAAAATTCCACGTTATCAATTACCAGGGGTATTCTTAATAAGGAAGCAACCAATTTATAATAAACAATATTGTAAAAGCTCAGTGTTGAAACCAGCAGAACAGTTTGCGGTGCCTGCTTTTTTTGCTTTCGGATTATAAAAAATTCATTCAGCATTCCTTTCAGTTTTGCCAGGTTGCGGCCTAGAAAAGAATTTGGTCGATAAGGATTACCGGAAGCATATACAAAAGGAACCCCTTCAAACTCAGGGGCATGCAGCAGTTCCTGCCGCTGGCCTTCGGGCTGTTGCCCGTAGCGGTTAATAATAAGAACGGCAGCTCCTGCTTTGATCAGTCCTTTTGAAATTAGTTTTTGCCGTTCTACCTGCGCCAATCCAAAAGGGAACCCGCTGGTACCTGCAAAACAAACCATCATAGAGGTGTTATTCATTGGCTCCATGGGTAGGTTTCAGTGGTTTAATGGGTTTACAGGGATTTCCGGCGCAGATCATATTAGCAGGTAAATTTGAGCTTACCACACTGCCTGCACCAACTACCGTATTTTCACCAATGGTTACGCCTTTCAATACA
>NZ_LUKG01000162.1 GCF_001601815.1 Flavihumibacter sp. CACIAM 22H1 | reverse complement strand
TTTTTGACGGTTTCTTGGTGTTTAGAAATGAATAAGTATCTTTCTTCTCTCACCACCGTATAAACAAATATGCCTATAAACTGGACGGCAAAGATCGCCAAGTTTGAGCAGCAGGGAGAAAAAACCGGCTGGACCTATATTCCCATTCCGCAACAGCAGGCAGAGCAGCTAAATCCGGGCTGCAAAAAATCCTTCCGGGTAAAGGGGGTGCTGGATGCGTTGGAAATTAAAGGACAGGCATTATTATCCATGGGCGGGGGAGATTTTATTCTGCCCCTGAAAGCAGATCTCCGGAAACTATTGGGTAAAAAGAAAGGGGATACGATAAAATTAAGCCTGGAACTGGATACGGAAGAACCCGGTATTAACCAGGATCTGCTGACCTGTTTGGAGGATGAACCCTTGGCCAGGGCTTATTTTGAATCTCTTACCCCGGGGCACCAGCGGTATTTTACCAAATGGATTGAAGACGCCAAAACGGAGCCCACCCGGGTTAAGCGGGTAGCCCAAACCGTGGATGCGCTGTTAAAAAAATGGGATTATGGCCAAATGATCCGTGCCGGCAAAAAACAACCTTTTGACCGGTAAAATTGTCTTATTACCACCAACTAACTGCTCTAAACAAAAAGGAGCATCTATGTCAATTGCAAACAAAGTTGAAATTATTGAGCCTAAAACCATTTGGATAGGCAGCGAAAAAGCCCCTGTACGCCTGGTTATGTACGGCGATTACGAAAGCGAAGCCTGTGCCAAAGCCCAGGAAACTATTGATCTGTTACTGGAGAAATACCCCGACCAGATTCGCTTTCAATACCGGCATTTTCCACTTACCAAAGTGCACCAGTTTGCCCATAAAGCAGCGGAAGCTGCTGTGGCGGCGGTACAGGAAGGCAAGTTCTGGGAAATGCATCATTTGCTCTTTACCCACCGCAAACGCCTGGGAGCCATTAGTTTAAAGGAATATGCAAGGGAGGCCGGCGTAAAGGATAAAAACCTGATTCCCAAACTCGTAGACTCTGTTTACGGGTGGACGGTAAGAGCTGATTTGCTGGAAGGGGTAGATAAGGGCGTACGCGAAGTGCCTGCGGTTTTCATTAATGACCAGTTGTACGAAGGAAAAATTACCACTACCGCCCTGCTCAAACATTTGCAGGATCAATTACCGGCTAAGAAAAAGAGAGCCTGATCCATTGCATTATAAAAAAAACTAAATTGGAATCATGAAATATTCAGGATTCCTTTTTTTATGCCTGCTCCTGAGTTCCATTGGGTTTACCCAGGTAAAACTAGTGGGCGTGCAGGCCGTTTTTGCAACCGACCGGGAAGGCCGCGGCATTATTGCCAATGCCCGCCAGGTACAGGGCACCCCCTTTGCCACCACCGAGTGGAAAGCCGGCACTATCATTTTCAGCAATGGCTTAAAGGGGGCAGATGATTTTCTGAATTTTGACCTGTACAGCAACAAGCCGGCTTTCCTGCAAGGGGAAAACTATTTCCACTTTAAAGACCCGGTGAAAGAAATCAGGTATACGGTGGATATAAATGGAGAACCTAAAACCTACCTGTTCCGGAATGAGTACCCTGCCGTGGGTAAACAGGATCGAACTTTTTATTACCGGGTAGAAGAGGAGGGGCCTAATTTCCACCTGCTGCAACTGCTCGAAAAACTGGTGGGAGAAGAAATGGTTTCCATCGGTGTCTATGATAAACGCTTTATAGACCAGCAGGAGTGGTATCTCTACGACGCAAAAGCCGCTAAGCTGGTGAAAATGCCTAAATCAAAAAAAGAACTGGTTAGTTTGGCCGCAGGTTTATCTCCCTCGCTCAGCAATTACCTGAAAACCGCCCAGTCGGTGAATCTCAAAAATGAGACAGAGCTGAAAAAGATGGTGCATGATTTGAACCAATAAGATTTCCTGCATTAATCCTACCTTCGCGCCATATTTGGAAAATATGTTGCTGTTTAAGGAATTTACATTTGATTCTGCTCATTTTTTACCCAATGTGCCAGAAGGGCATAAGTGTAAAGAAATGCATGGGCATACCTATCGCCTGCGGGTTTGGGTAGAAGGCCCCCTGGATCCGGTGTTAGGATGGGTGATGGATTTTGCTGACCTGAAAAAAGTGGTAAAACCCGTGGTAAACCGGCTCGATCATAAATGCCTGAATAAAATAGAAGGACTCGAGAATCCTACCTGCGAACGGATTGCTGTTTATATCTGGGACCAGGTAAAACCCTTATTACCCCTGCTGGCAAAAATAGAGTTGCACGAAACCCCCAGTTCAGGGGTTATTTATACCGGTCAGTAAGCAATTTCTTAACTTGTACTTCTGCTTAATTTCAGTAAA
>NZ_LUKG01000161.1 GCF_001601815.1 Flavihumibacter sp. CACIAM 22H1 | reverse complement strand
CTGCAATCTATATAGACGGGATTTGGGCTGCAAAACCAGTCCGATGAGCAGTGCTGGCAAATTGCGTTTACCAGCTAAGAAAATTCATCAGACATCTGCCCTAAGCAGTGCTTAGGGGTCAGTTCGCCGACCATCGGATCGTCATCTTTTTGCTGTGCGCCAATGGGAGGCTTGGGTGCGGAAGGCATAGTTGACTTCTGGTTTATCGGAATGAAAGGTATTAGGTGATTCTTCGGGTAATTTTTGTATGCCTAGCAACGCATTCATTTTAAGTTGCTGCGCATACAGTTTATCCGACAAATTCATTAGTAGATTGTCCGCTTACCCTATAACCTTTTTGAAATAACTGAGGCTATAAAAAAAAGAAGCCCCCATAATCGTTTCTCCAACGCATCGACTGAAAAAATAAATTACCAAACCAATCAAAAAACAAAATGAGGGCTCTACTATCGTTTCCACTTGACGAGGAGTAACGCTATTCCCGAACCATTTAACCCAATATTTTAGAATATAGGACTCACCGCTACTGACACTGGACTCTGAAAGGTTTATAATGACTTTCTTCAGGCTTTCCAGCCATCTGACAAAACCCGCAATGGTAAAAACAATAAACAGATAATACCACCCCTCGAATAATTGTTGGAGGTAGTCCATGTCAGATGCTCCGAAGTGTCTGCGCGGAAACCAGAGGAAATAGGGATATACCCATAGAACTCCTACAGGAAAAAATAAAAGGAACAATACCATTGTACCATACGAGGCAAACGAAAAGTACCGTCGACCCATATTCTTTCGTATGAAGACCTCAAGAAGCAACCTTGAGTAAGAGTAGAGTAACGATGGTATCATGTTCAGAATAATCGTAAGTAGTACATTACTCCTTTCCTGGTTCGCCCTGATGTTCGGGTTCATAGTGCTTATTTTTTAGTTTGTTGGAAAATCACTTGTTGATGATGAAAACCGCTTGGAAACGCCAATGCCTGACAGTGTATATAGGCTTCAACTTTATAGTTGTTTCGCGGGCCGCCTGATTTCAATTTGACGAACTCCTCGGGCCGAACCATCTTGACCAGTTTAAAGCTTTCATTATAGCTCATACCGATGCTTTCACCTAAACTGGTCCCTCTACTTTCTTCTTTTCTATAAGCCTCTCCTATGAGGTCAGAAGCGTATCGGTTTGTATCAGCGTTATCCGCATTAGCATGAAATATTTTTGTAGCTAGCGTGCCGAGAAAGCTCTTAACCTTGTGTTCCGTCTTATTGCCACCACCCATATTGGCGAAATAGTTGGATAGATTCTGGCTGATATAAACCGTTGCCACACGGCTCTCACGCGCTGTGGTTTGAAAGTCCGTATCATGCTCATGCAGGAAGTTGTGCGCTTCATCAGCCCATAGGAATACGGGGCGGGAATAATCGTTAATTGTCCTACGCTCCATGGCTCGTTGCCAGATATATTTAAAAAGTACCTGGCAGTCACGTCCCACTTTGTGGTAGAACTTCACCGGGATATTGAGCAGTATAATTTTACTTTAAACTAATCCTCTGGCGTAAGGTTGGATTTATGACTGGCAGAACAAAGAGTAAACCGGTTCTTTCATTAGCCGGAACAAAAGACCTGTAAACGACATGGTGATGATCGATCGTGTTTTTTCACTCAACGCCCTGTATTGTTCGATAAAGAAATGATCCACCGCTTTAAGCGTTACTGCATCAGGTGTGGCATCAAGATACATCTGATCCAATTCGTCTTCTTCCGGTAATGTGTTAGACGTCTGGATAAGTTTTTTAATAAACTCATCATACCGCTTTGAGTTTGTATTTGAAGCCATTCTAAACGCATGACCGTAACTGCCGACCCTGGGCGTTTCTTCTTTAGGCTCATTTGCCTTGGGTGCGGTTGTCATGATGTCGTACATGCGTTGAACAGTAACGCTGCCGTAAGCGAGTTTAGCAAGGTCAATAACTGCTGTTATGGCTTGATCGAGGCTGTTTTCCCAAAAGGGATCGTCGCTCTTGCCGCCACCTCTTTCTTCGGATGCTCGGATAACGGTTTTAAGCACCTGAGCGATATTTTCGGTGAGGGATGCACCACCAACGCTGTGACTTGATTCATATTCTAAAAAGTTGAAATAGTATTTTCCGCCGGGTTCTACCATTATCAAGTCTTGTTCGCGACCCGATTCCCGGCAATACTTAACCCATAAATCCTTTTCCGAATGTTTGGCACATAGCACAATGACCTCCAAAACCATTCTCTAAAAACTTACTAGCGATTTTTTGACCTGAACCGGAAGTTTTGCCCGAGCCAATGCCGCCGAAATATTGGCGGTTCCTTCCACGCTGTCTCTAATCGTCCACTTACAGGATTTTGTACCG
>NZ_LUKG01000160.1 GCF_001601815.1 Flavihumibacter sp. CACIAM 22H1 | reverse complement strand
TTTTCAAAACCTTTTAGTGATCTACCGGTATAAGATCACCCGGCAACTCATTTGAAAACACAAGCGTTGTTTTTAAAACCCACAAAAACACAGGAAAAACCTGTAGAAACAGCCCGCCTGATAACTTAACACGCTGTGTTACAGTAACGGTAGCATACCGCCGGAATGAAAACGCGGCAAAAGGCATCAAAAGAGGGCAAAAGGCAGGAAAAAGCCCCAAAAGGGAGTAAGCGCCTGTTTTTCAGGAATTTATTTTCGTGAACATCCTGGCTGGTGCGGTTTTCTGAGGGCAGTCCATACTAATATTGGTAGTTTTTCGTTATATATAGGTTGTAAAAACGGTTGCGTATGGAAATGATACCTTATAAATCGTTGGAACACCTGGCTATCTCCATAGAAATGCCACCTTCTACATTCCGAAAAAAAGTTGAAATTCTTCTTTCTGACCCTGAAATTTTTAAAGAGATAAGGACAAAACCTTATAGACGACTTACACCGTATCAATTTTGTGTTTTGTTAAAATACATGCCTGACCTTTTCCATCTGCAACGCAGGTTTTCAGGACATTTACGCGCTATTCTGGGGTGGGAGCCGGATTGTTAAATAAAAGATATTTAACGGCAATAAACCGCAGCTAACATCATTCAACGACAACACATTTTTTTTCACTCCCGAAATTTGTAATTCAAATCAGGGAAATTATGAAAATGATGTGTGTGTATGGCTGGGATTGTACCCACCCTGAATTAATCGAAAAGGTAGAAAAATTCATTTCTACGTGGCAAAATACAGAGGATAACGCCAGTTATTCCCATGCTACCTTTTACGGGATTATGGATAAAGAATCCAGCGAATTCCGGGAAATTGAAGAAGACGAAAAAGTGAATTTCCGAAACGTGCAGTACCACATTGAATGTCAGTGGTTGCGCGGCGGTGCGGAAGTGCGCGCGACCCTTCTTTTGTATTAATCACATTAAAACGTACAGGTTATGAATACGGAAAAACTGCGTGAAGTCAGCTCGCACAGGCTGAAAGAGGCGATTGTGTACCTGTTTTTAAAAGCCCCGGAAAAAGAATTTACGTTCGGGGATATTGGTTTGGAGGTATTAAAATACTTCGCCGTAGAAAACGACTGCATCCCGGAAAACGAGATCATTGCTTACCGGCGCCGACTTTACAAAGCGGTGGATGCGAAGGTGAAAACGGGTTTTATTTCGGCTCGTTCTGCTAAAAATTCAGTGGTGAAAAATTACGTCTTATACAAACTCGCAAGGCCATGAAATCCAATATCAAAAAATTCATAGAAAAACTGGACACGGCCCAACTCAAAGAGGCAAAAAAGGGGATAAACATTGCAAAAACGGTTCTCCCTGTCATCTCGTCCACCAGCCGCCTGTACGGAAAAGACATCGTGGAGGAAGCAGACAAGTTTTTCCAGAACCCCGCCACTTATCATGTGGTACAAACCGGGATTATGGAATTTATTTCTAAAATAAGTCACCACGAAAATACAGTAGCGAAGGGGATTTTTTTATCTGTCGTAGGTGATGTATTACACGTGTCATGCATTCAAATCTCCGATGAAAGCATTGTCAGCATTTCAGAAATAGAAATAGACGAAAAAACCATCAATGCCATGAGTTTTAACGAACTCATACAGTACCTGGGCATTGATAAAATCCAGATCAGGAAAATGCTGTCAGATGTGGATGACATGATTAAAGAGCGGATCACCCAATTAAAGGAAAACACATGAAATGGGGGGAATTCTGGAATACAGGCCCGAAAAAGAAAGAGGATATTCCGCCACCGGCAGACGTGGAAAATCCTTTTGAGGGGCTGTTTCCTGACGATGATATACCGGCGGGGGAAGGGCTGAACGGGAAAAGCGAAGAAGGAAGCAGGGGGGAACAGATCAGCCACGACCCCGCCAGTATTGACGATCTGTTGAATAGCCTGGAAGGGATCGGGGCCGAAATGCGTAAGCCGGGGGATGTTGATTTTGCGGATATACCCGATGAAGAACCCGAACCGGAAGAAAAGCCCAAAACCGAACCCACCGGCAGGAACCAGCGGGATGCAAAAGCACTGGTAGAGATACACGATTGGGGCGCGGCTTTTGGTATGTCCAAATACGCGAAAGAGCCGGGGGATGACCTGTTCGCCGGGATGGAAAATTACCGGGCTACGGATGACGAAAAAGCCGATCTGACAGAGGATTTAGCGGATGTATTGCAGGATACGGGAATTGAATTACCACCGGGGATAAAAGCGGCATTTACCTACCTGCGTATTTACGGCCCGCGCTTCTTTCTGGCCCATGTGAACAGGAAGTTGCATAAAAAAATGGAGGCGGAATTTGCGCGGCGAAAAGCCGAAATGAAGGCGGAATTTGAAACGATGAAACAGCA
>NZ_LUKG01000159.1 GCF_001601815.1 Flavihumibacter sp. CACIAM 22H1 | reverse complement strand
ACCTGGTGCATCAAATGGATCAACTACACCAATAGTAGGTCTTACGTCGGCAGAAAGGTTCAAAGGAATTTTTTCGAATTTGTAATCAATTCCTCCTGTAGGAAATACTCCCAAACCAAATCCTTTCAGGCCGTCATAATCTGAAAAAGAATTGTATGCCGTTAAACCACCACCAACATACCAGCGAAGCCCGGGTACCGGTTTAATTGGAAAATGGTGCTGGTAGGCAGCGCTGAAAGCTACTGTTACCCAATCAATTCCACCACCTCTGTATCCGCGGAATCCCAGGTTAAATTCTAATGCACCTGGTTCTGTAATATGGGTTTTATAAGACCCGGAAATCAAATCGTAATAACCACCGATTCTTCCTCCAATTGCGCTGTTGTAGGTACTCTGCGCATTTGCACTCATAATGCCAATTGCCATTGCAAAGGATAAAAGCACTTTTTTCATATCAGGGATTTTATTTGGGTGCAAATTACAACAAAGCAGGTAAACTAGTATAATGCTGCAAGAAATGTATACGAACGGTTAGTATTAACCTACGAACTGCCTTTAAGCATGCGAGTTAGAAAATGCAACCGAATAGTTATAAGATAGCTCGCAATGCGGCTCTTCCAATATGAATAACCCGGTTATCGCCGGGCTTGCGGCCTTCGTACTGGATATTCATTTCAAGATTTTTTCCCAATCGTTTTGTTAAATCTAATGACCATTGCAGGTTTTTGCCAGGCTGCAATCCATCCAGCATAATATAGCTAACAGTGGAGTTGGTAGGAAAAGGATAACGAATGGAGGTGTACGTAAATTTTCCCTGAAGTGAAGCATTCTGAAGTAAATTGTATTTAGCGTCTGCATTCAGGGCATGAGAGCTTAAGCGTTCCGATAACCCGGCTGCATTCTTTTTTTGCTGAAACCTGTATCCCCCGGTAATTCGGAAGTTGGCACCTCTTGTATAACTTAACTTTGGTTCCAGGGAATATTGTGTTACCGCATAATTCCGATTGTCAAATTTCTCATTCCCGGTTGATAAATCCGTTTCACCGGTTTTACCGATCAATTCCAGTGTATACCGTTTAGCAATATTCATACGGCTACGGATACTCCATTCCTCCTGGGCCCTGCTTTCCAGTCCGTAGGTCAATAAAATTTTTGCATTGTTCCGGATGTTACTGATGTCAAAGCCCCAGCGAGAACTGAAGCGATTAAAAGCAAGACTGTTTATCCAGATACTGGTTAAACTTATCAAGGTACTATCTACCAGTTTATTATTGAACGGATTGAACTGTATGCTGCCATCAGCCAACTGTTTCCTGAATAATTGCAGGGAACTTTGAAGGTTGAATCTGGTTAAAAATTTCTTCCAACCTGTAGAGTTTACAGGATCGATCAGCGCACGTGGATTAATTCCCATGCTATAATTAAAACTATTATAAGCGGCTTTTACAAACTCGTTAGTAGGGGTGAAAATTCGTATATACCGGGCCTGGTCCTGAAAAAGAGCTATTTCAAATTCATTCAATTGCTGAACGCCATCATTATTGTAATCAAACCAGGCATATTCACCCTGGCCTGCGGGCACTTCCAAAAAGGCGAAATCTCTTTTTTGTTCCTGGCCGGCTCCCAGTTCGTACAAAACGTTTCCGGTAAGCAGGCCTTTCCATTCATTGATCATGTATTCCACCCGGCCCAATACAGTTTTATCAGCGGTCGCATTGGTACTGGTTTTTTGATATACCTGTAAGGTGCGGTAAGTAGCATTAACCCTTAACTGGTGTGCTGCGCTGGACATTAATTCTCCGGTTAGCGTAAAGTTCTGGCTACGATCTGTTCTGACCAATCCTTTTCCAATAGGTAACTGATCACTCCGGGTATAGTAACTGAGGCCCCATTTATTCGGTTTCTGCTCATTTGATTTCAGGTATACTTTAACGATATCAAAGGAAAAACTATAGGGGGTTATGGTATCCGTTAATTTATTCCTTGCTTCATTATGTTCCAGTTCATAACTGAAGCCAAGCGTATAATTCCTTATGCCGGAAAACAGTTTGGAGATATTCAGTGAGGGGCGTAAAAAAAATCCTTTATCCTGCAAACTGGAAGACTGGGTATAACTGAATTGATTATTAAAGGTCCATCCCTTAACCAATTGCTGATGAAGCAGGCTGTTTCTGGCTCCATTGAAACCATCGCTGCGGTTATAGCCGGTAAACTGGTAACGCAGCCGGTTAGAAGCTTTATCATTTAGTTCTAACCCTGCTGAATACATAGTTTCATCGGCAGGTTGCACCAATAGCGGCAGTCCCCAATCGCGCGAAAATTCAACATTCCGTAAACGTTCCAGCGGTTTAAAGCTGTGTTCTACCCATTCAAAAGAACCGTCTCCCTGAACATTGAGGCTTTTGCTTATCCGTTCAATATGCTTGAACTGTAATCGACCGGCAAAACCTTTATCATTGCCTTTTTGCCGGGTTGAATAGGTGTTAATATCATAATTACTCATTCCGATATCTGCGCTTACGGTGGTTTTTCCACTTACCAGGTAGTCTGCTCCGAAGCTTAATACCTGTTGTTTTTTAGGGGTAATAAGC
>NZ_LUKG01000158.1 GCF_001601815.1 Flavihumibacter sp. CACIAM 22H1 | reverse complement strand
AAGGGAATTAATCAAAAAGCATTTTTATCGCCTTTGACAGATAAAAAAGGCCGTCATCAGGATAATTTTAAGATCGAGTAACAAGGTCCAGTTTTCCATGTACCAGATATCGTGCTCAATCCGCTTCTGCAAGAACAGGTTATCCGTGATTTCGCCTCTGAATCCATTTACCTGCGCCCAACCGGTAACGCCTGGTTTAACAAAGTGACGAATCATGTACTGCTTATAGATATTTGCAAAGTCCTCTGTGTGTTTCAGCATATGCGGACGCGGCCCCACCACCGACATATCGCCCATAAATACATTGAAAAACTGGGGCAATTCGTCAATATTGGTTTTGCGCATAAACCGGCCGATTTTGGTAACCCTGTCATCATTACGGGTTACCTGTTTTTTATTGGCTTCATCGTTCATGCGAAGGCTTCTGAACTTAATACATAAAAAGGGCTGATTGCTTTTGCCTGAACGCATCTGAGTGAAAAATACCGGTCCTTTTGAGCTCAGTTTAATCAGAATGGCGATAATGGGTATCAGCCACGACAGTACAAAAAGGATTATGATACTGCTGAAGAAGATATCAAACAAGCGCTTTTTAATGCGGTTGCCGGTATCTTCCAGGGGCTCATTCCGAAGTGATAACACCGGGATATTATCCACAAAATCTACGTAAATATTCCGGTTTACAAAGATTTTATAATCGGGTACAAAGCGGAAATGAATAAACTGGCTTTCCGCCTGTTTAGCCAATTCATATAAGTCGGGGAAGTGTTCAGGTGCCAGCGTGGAATAAATTTCGGTAACCTTGTTTTGGACAACGAAAGGCATGATATCCTTAATTCCACCGGCAATGGGATGGCTGCTTTCCCCGGACAATCGTTCCTTGTCCTCGAAACAACCTGCCACATGAACAAATTTTGATTCTTCGTTGAAATAGCGGATAAGCCGCTTGCTAAGCTCATTATCCCCCACCACTACCACATTCTTCTGTAAGCGGAACCGGCTTCTCAAAAAGAAAATCAGCACGTTAAAAGCAATCCGGTTAATGCTGAGTAAAAGCGCAAAACCTCCGGCTACCAGCAGTATATACAGCCTGGAATACGGGTAATGATAGAGAAAAATAAATACAAAGAGGATCAGCAGGGTTACGAGGTAAGCCTTGATGGTTCGTTTGTAAAACCCTTCAAAATCAAGCCAGTCTTTGGCAATATAAGTACCCGTTAAATAAACAGCGGCCATCCATGCCAAGTTGATTACGGCAAAAAATACATGGTAAGCTCCCTGGTCAAATGCCTGGGCCCGGTCAACAAACAGACTTACCAGCACCAATACCAGGTTCAGGGAAACAATATCCCATAACCATAACATGGTGCGGTAAAAAACGTAGGAGAGTTTATTCATGGTTCAGGGTAAAAGATAAGGCGGAATCGTTAGGATTGATAAAGTTCTTCCAACTTTTTGACAATACGCACCGCTGTCTGGCCATCCCAAAGTGGGGGAACCTGCCCGGTTTTCCAGGTACCTGTCATTATTTTAGCCAGGTAAGGTTCCAGTTTGGTGGGGTCTGTACCAATTAATTCATTGGTTCCGAGCGTAACAGTTTCGGGTCTTTCCGTAGAATCGCGCATGGTCATACAGGGTACCTGCAATACGGTTGCCTCCTCGGTTATTCCGCCGGAATCCGTTATTACCGCCAGTGCATTTTTAACGAGGTATATAAACTCGAGATAAGGCATCGGTTCAGCCAGTACCAGCTTTGCATTATTGAACCCTATGCTGTCCAGTATTTTTTTGGTGCGGGGATGCACTGGAAAAATCACTGGAAGATCGCCGGTGCAACGCATTATTGTACCAAGCAGGTGTTCCAGGTTAGCCGGGTCATCGACATTAGCCGGGCGGTGCAGGGTTAATAAAAAATAGTTCTTGGCCGACAAACCGGCTGCCCCCCATAACTCAGGCTGGATCAGGCGATCCAGATTCTGGTACAGGGTATCGATCATCGTATTACCAACAAAATGGATCCTTTTTGCTTCTACTCCAGATTTTCTCAGGTGCTCATTTGCCACTTCGCTGGTCGTAAAAAAATGATCGGTGATGGAATCCGTAACGATCCGGTTGATTTCTTCCGGCATGGTCATATCGCCCGAGCGGATGCCAGCTTCCACGTGAACGGCATCGATACAAAGTTTTTTTGCGGTTATCGTACAAGCCATGGTAGAGGTAACGTCCCCCACCACTAAAATTAGCTGCGGCCGGTTTTCCATCAATTCCTTTTCAAAGCGGATCATGATGGCGGCTGTTTGTTCGGCTTGAGAACCTCCACCGGCTTCCAGGTTGGCATGTGGTTCCGGAATGCCCAGTTGTTCAAAAAAATCAGCACTCATTTTTTTATCATAATGCTGACCGGTATGTATTAACCGGTACTCTGTTTTAGAACCGGCAGCCTGGCTGGCATGAATTGCTTTGATAATCGGTGCAATCTTCATAAAATTAGGGCGTGCACCGGCAACTATTGTAATCTTCATGAATAGGTATTAGGGGGTTGAGGAGTAAACCTGGTCGTATTTATGGATCAACGAAACCGTATCATTAATATTGGTTTTGGAAGATGCACCGAATAAAATAGATTCGATATTCGGAAGACCGCATACATATTCAATAGCTTCTTTAGGAGATACGGCCCCACCTG
>NZ_LUKG01000157.1 GCF_001601815.1 Flavihumibacter sp. CACIAM 22H1 | reverse complement strand
CCGACAGGGAGGGTGGAAAAACAGCCCTGTTTGTTGGAAAATCGGACAGGTCATCGGCCTGCAACTCTATTTGGAACGCTTTGACGGCGCTGGCTTCTTCCAATTTCTTATGCCAGAAGTTTTCCAGCTTTCCCCAATGAACCAACCTTGGCTGATCCGGTTTAAGAAAAACAAAATCATTCAGCAAGGGACTTAATTCAACCCCGGAATTCTCCTTATAAACAATGCCCGTTTCCGTATCCAGTACTTCGAGCAAAGGCAACTCCCTGTCTTCATACCGATCTTTAAACTCCCGGATAAAATCTGCCATATCCTGCGCCTGGACAGGATTGAGGCGATGCAGCAGCTCCAGGGCCTCCAATAACTGCAACTGGTATTGATCAGCTACCTTTTTTTCTATTAACTGCAACGACAGATCACACTGAAAAAGTTTTGCCGCATCAAAATCAACCGGTAGCGTCCGAAGCAATGCCTGAATGGAATCGTAGCTGGCAGGATCATTTATACGGTTATGATCCAATTGATGCAAGGCCTCCGATGCCTTGGTCAGAAAAGAAAGAGCCGACGAGAGGATGCCTGCTTCATCTGCCTGCAGGTTTTGCAAAGTCTGCTTTATCTGATGAATAAATTCCGGGCCGGTTATGGAAGGTTCCAACTCACTTACCAATACCTGGGCATGGATCAGCTCCCTTATAAACCCAAGCGCTTCCTCTTTTGTAATTGAATCGTCTACCAGCAAATCAGCGTACGTTTCCATCCGGTGATAACCGGTAGCGGCCTGCAGTACCCGGTCGAAGTATTCATTTCGCTGAATGGAACTGATCTTATGGGTTCTTTTTCCCTGGTTGTAATAATATTCTATATACCGGGCTTCATTTCCCAGGAAATAAAGGCTGTTGTTGCATTTAAAGCCCAATTGCCGGGCGATTTCTTCCACACCGGTCAGAAACTGCGCCAATGCACAAACGTAGTGCATATCGAACCGGGTATGCCGGTAAAAAAGGTTTGGATCAAGTACCAGGGTGGTGGGTCCACTTGCCCATTCTGCAACCCCACAGCCGGAAAAAAGGCCAAAAGGGGTACAGCGACTGTACATTCGGGTATAATACTTAGCCAGGGAGCGAAGCACTTTTTTCAGTCCACGGGCATCCGGCTGCTCTCCTTGTCGTATTCTACGGCATTCCTCGTACAAAACAGGCGAAGCCAGGTAAACAGCTTCCATAAACAGGCGATCCTGTAGTAAGGCATATAAGGTAGGCTCGTCCAGCCTGCTTTCCAGGGGAAGCTGAGGACTGCGCATTACCAGGTTGCGGTGGAATTGATACTGCTCTTTCATAGCAAAAACAGGGTTTCGGAGCACCGAAACTACTATAGTAGTATCAAAAAAAAACTGGTCTGCATAGGCAGACCAGTTTTATATTCAACAAGAGATAAGTTCGCTTATTGGCTTACTTTAAATTCAACGCGGCGGTTTTGAGTACGACCGGCAGCAGTGCTGTTATCAGCAACTGGCTGATCCTGACCAAAACCAACGGCAGTTAAGCGGGAAGCATCCACCCCTTTCTTAACCAGGTAGGCAATTACGGAAGCTGCACGCTTTTCAGATAATTTCTGGTTAGTTTCAGCCTTACCGGTATTGTCTGTATGACCTGCAATTTCCACTTTCAATTGAGGATATTGCTCGTTCAGGATCCGGGCAGCTTTGTCCAGCTCTTTGCGGGCAGCAGCTGTTAAGGTAGAACTTCCGGTCACAAACTGAACGGCGCTGGCATTAAACTTAGAAGTTTCCAGCTTTGGACATCCGCCATTATCAGCAGGACCTGCAAGATCCGGGCAACGATCTTCTTCGTCGTTTACGCCATCGTTATCGCGGTCTGGGATCGGACATCCCTGGTAGCGGGCAACACCAGCTACATCCACGCATTTATCTTCTTCGTCGTTGATACCATCGCCATCCGTATCAGGAATCGGACATCCGTTGTAACGGGCTATACCAGGTACATCCGGGCATTTGTCGTCTTTATCTGCAATGCCATCTGCATCTTTATCCGGACAACCCTGCAGGGCAGCCAGGCCAGCTTCAGTAGGGCAGGCATCCAACGAATCAACCACACCGTCTTTGTCGGTATCAACCGGCTCAACCATTGGAGGAGGAGGCGGAGGAATCACTTTTACTTCTCTTGGTTTACCGATATTACCAGCAAATCCAATACTGTGGTAAAAATGATTTTCAGTAGTGTTTGTAATCCGCATCCGGTACTGGGAATTGATCATCAGGAATGCTTCATCAAAGAAGTTAACCTGTAAACCAACACCTACCGGAGCAATAGCTCCATAATATCCTTTGAATTTGGACGCTCCCAAACCGGCAGACAAATACGGAGAAACCCAGTATTTATCAGACAGCATTTTAGCGTTTACCATTGCATCCCACTCAAAAAGGGCACCGTCGCCAACCGGACCTTTATCACGGATCGGATAATCCAGGAAAGAAACACCTAATGTAGTGGAGAAGTCAAGGTGATTGGTAAGTCCTTTCAAATAATTTACCCCAAAGCCGAAATTGTGGTCTCCCAGCTTTGCCCATTGTTTATCTTTCAAAACAGTGCTCAAAGAGGTGTTGCGGATCTTTTCAGGGGTTTCAAAATCATTACCGAAGAAATGGATTCCTAATGCGGGACGCTTCTTGTAATCATTGTTTTGTGCGAATACAGCAGATGTAACAGTGCATCCAACCAACAA
>NZ_LUKG01000156.1 GCF_001601815.1 Flavihumibacter sp. CACIAM 22H1 | reverse complement strand
ACCTGGAAATGTTTTTACAAGGTCGTCGTATTTTTTATAGAAAGCTTCTGCCCGGAAAGTATAGGAGCTATTGATCAGCTGATAATTGGCTATATAATGCGTCGCTTTGGTGAATTGAAGAAGTGGATTTACCAATAATTGATTGCGCTCGGGCTTTTGGTAAAATATTCCATAGGCCAGCGATGCCTGCCCCTTTTCACCAAGTTTATAGGCCATAGAAATGCGGGGAACCATATTAGCCCTGTTCAACAGGGAAGAATGTTCCAGTCGGGTACCAATTTTAGCAGCCAGGTTATTGGTAATATAAACATCCAGTTCAGCAAACGCTGCTTTGAACTGGTCTTCGAGTACCGTTTGCCGAAGCAGGGTATCCCGAAAACCGATATTGTCCCTGAAATACAACCATTCCCCACCAAAGCGAAGCACCGACAAACCGGTTCCGATTCTGCGATCGAATACTGTTTTAAATTGAAACAAACCTGATCTGCTGTCCACGGAAAATGGTTTGGTGGAAAAGGGCAGAAAGTTGATGACCTGATCTTTATTATCGCTGTTTTGCAGTCGATTCTGAATATCATCCTGGTTTATGCTATAGGAAGTGCCTGCATACAGCTTCCATTTTTTTCCCAGCCTTTCTTTCCAGGATAAATTTGCATACAGGTTATAGTTCTTTAACCCAAAGGCATTTTTAAGAGCAGCAGAATCTATATCGGGTGTGCGGATGCCCAGTTGATTCTGTTGAAAGGTTGCATAAAATTTTAGCATGCCCGTTTTGGAGGTTTTTACCCGGAAATTGGCATCTGCTCCATGAAATGCCGGTACGCGGAAATAATCCGGCCGCTGTTTTACAAGTTCAAAATAAGGTAACAGGTTAGTATAACCGTAATTTGCCCCCCAGCTGGCTGACTTTTTCTTATTCAGGTGCTGGTAACCTCCGCTGAGGCCAACGCTTGAAATACCTACTGAAGCCGAGCTTTGCTCTGGCAGATCGATGGTTTCAAGGATCAGGGCGCCAGACAATGCCTGGCCGTACAAGGCCGAATACCCCCCCGAACTAAATACGGTGCCTTTAAACAGGAAAGGTGAAAACCTACCCCTGGTTGCTAAATCGGGAAGGGCAGAATAGAAAAAATTATTCACCAGGGTACCGTCAATAAATACCCTGGCTTCTTCTCCCGAACCACCCCGTACAAAAAGCCCCTCTTTTTCTCCAATTTGCTGGGTACCAGGTAAGGTTCGAAGAGCAGCCGTAACATCTGCATTGGCGCTGGCAGTAGTTACAACATCTATAGAACTTAAGACCGTGGTACGTTTAGAGTCACTTGCCTCAAAACTGCCGGCAGTTACAACCACTGCTTTCAGTTCATCCATTGCTTCTTTCAGGACCAGGCGCAGGTTAAGGGGGCTACCGTTTAATTCCACTACTTCTTCCAATCCTTTATAACCAATAGCAGACACCTGTAGCAATTGCCGGCCCGATTCATTGCAGGTAAACTCGAAATAGCCGGTCGAATCTGTTGTAGCCCCGTCATAACTGTCTTTAATAGTTAAACTGGCGCCGCTCAAAGGCTTGCCTTTTGCCGTAAGAATACGGCCTTTTACCGGAGTTTGACTGATAGCTGTTACCTGGCTAAAAAGTACCAGTAATAGCAGAATAAGGTGGTTCAACGCAGTTAATTTTAATCAAATGTAAACTAGTTTATAATATAAACCAAATTTGAAAAATAGAGGCCCGACTAAGAATAGCCAGGCCTTGTTGATCGTACCCTTTAAAACTATACGCTTTTTTATCGGAGCAGGCTGATAACCAGGCTAAGCCAGATCAGGGCCAGTATTCCAATAGTAATCCATTTATTCACAACTGCCTGGGGAGAGGCGCTAACGCGATACTCCTTTGATATGCCAGCAGTGGGTTGTTGTTTTGTGTTCATACGGTTCGGTTTACTACTTGCTCAATTTGTTTTTACAATACGCCCCTGCAGATTGCTCCGTCCGTTACTCGCTTTTACCACATACCATCCCGGAGGCATCCTGCTAAGGTCCATACTGATTGACAGAGCCGCGCGTTTTTCCACATGGGTGCTAAGCAGCTGGCCATTACCGTTATAAAGTTCTACCACTATATCCTGTTGGTTCCAGCTAACCGGTAAGGCAGCCAGCAGAGTATGTTGAACCGGATTCGGATACAAGCCCAGTTTAAGTTGCGCATCAAAATGTGCTCCTTTCACCGACTGTGTTGCAGAATATTGGAATGTTCCGTCTTTATTGATCAACCTTAACCTGTAATAAAGTGCATGTTCTATTTTGGGCGGATATTTATCACTGTAGGAAAAATTGTCCTTCAGTTTTTGTTCACCGTCTGTAAAGTATAATGCCACCTCTTTAAAATTCGTTCCATCTGCGCTTCTTTCTATAGCAAAATGGCTAAACTCTTTTTTATAACGGGCCGACCAATTTAATTTTACCTGGCTGTTTTCAATACTTGCAGAAAAACTCAACAGGTCAACATTTTCAGCAGCACCGGCATTCAAAAAAATGAACAATAGGGTGCTTAACAGCCATAGCTGTTTGTTTAGGGGGTACGTTTTCATGGTAATGCAGTTGGGTTAACAAATCGGAACCCACAGGCATTGGAGACGATCAGGGACGTGCAATTCAGAGGAATGGAGTACGGATATGCTTATAGTTGTGACGCTCTTATAGTTAGCATCGTAAATTTTTTGTCACCGGATTGAACGACTATTTTATAGGTTCCTGCTGCCAGATCTCCCACTTCAACCAGTAATTGCTGAGGTG
>NZ_LUKG01000155.1 GCF_001601815.1 Flavihumibacter sp. CACIAM 22H1 | reverse complement strand
TTTCTGCCCCCGCTCAGGGTAACGCCCCGCTCCCCGATTACCATATCGTATTGCTGGCTGAAACCCATGATCTCCTGGTGAATACTTGCTGCTTTTGCAGCCGCTTCGATCGAATCCTGGTCCACTTTCTGTACGCCAAATCCGATATTATTCCGGATACTGTCGCTGAATAAAAACACATCCTGGGGCACATAACTCACCTGCTTCCGCAGGTAAGCCAGGTCAATTTTAGCAAGCTCCACCCCCTCCAGTTCGATGCTACCGGAATCTGTATCAAATAACCGGAGCAGTAATTGTGCAAGGGTGGTTTTTCCGCTGCCGGTTCTGCCAATAATGGCAACTTTTTCTCCCTGGCGGATCTCAAAATTCAGCTTATTGATGGCTTTTATGCCCGTGTGTTCATAGGTAAAGCTGATATTATTAAACCGGATATTTCCGTTTATAACCGGCTTTTGCGGGTTTTCCGGCTGCCGGATGGCGGGAACCGTATCCAAAAATTCATTAATACGTTTTTGAGAAGCAGCAGCGCGCTGAATCATACTGGCCGTCCAGCCAATGGCACTTACCGGAAACGTAAGAATATTGATATACATCACAAATTCGGCCAGCATACCAGTAGTTACATTGGTACCGGGTTGCATGGCATAAATACCCCCGATCAAAATGGTTAGCAGGGTTGAAATACCAATCATCAGGGCCATCGTAGGAAAATAAATCGCTTCCATTTTAGCCAGCCCGATGGTGTTTTTCCGGTATTCTTCACTGTTCTCCTCAAAATAAGCCTGCTGTGCCTTTTCCTGTACAAAAGATTTGATTACCCGGATTCCGGAAAAGGACTCCTGTGCGGTGGTCGTTAGCCGAGACAAAAGTGCCTGGATCCGTTCGCTTCTGCGATGAATATTGGTATTAACCAGGTAAATCGTAATTGCCAGTAATGGCAGGGGCGATAAAACCAGCAAGGTCAGTTTGGGATTGGCCTGTACCATATAAACCAGGCAGAAAGTAATGGTAAATGCCAGGTTCACAAAATACATAATAGCCGGACCGGTATACATTCTCACCCGGCTAACATCTTCCGTAATCCGGTTCATTAGATCGCCCGTACGATTTTTTTTGTAAAAGCTCATATCCAACTGCTGGTAGTGCTGGTAAATTTCATTTTTCTGGTCGTATTCAATATGGCGGCTCATTACGATAATGGTCTGCCGCATCAAAAAAAGAAAAAAACCACTGAGGATCGCCGTTCCCAGTAATACCAGCCCGCATACAACCACCAGCCGGCTAAAAGAGAGCGATCGGGTAAAATCCACCAGTTCATATACCAGCCAGTCATAACTGGTAACCTTTCCCCCGTTATACCCCGGAAGTTTCTGTTCTACCGCATCAATAATAAAACGGGTAATCTGCGGAGCAAGGATTCTGAAGTAGTTAGACAATATGATAAACAATATCCCCAAAAAGAATCGCCAGCGATACTTCCACAGGTATTGATTCAAACTTTTAAGATGTTTCATGAACCGGCAAAATTAGGGGGAATGGGGGAAAAGCCAGAAGAGCAACTGGCAGGTAGCAGGATTGAGCAAAATTAAGGAGGAAAATTTGCGAATGGTTTGGGATATTGCCGCATGATTCAACTGATTAAACGTAGCAAAAGCCTGCTGCTTGCGGGTGCTCTTACCTGCCTGCTTACTGCTTCAGCAGCCGCCCAGAAGCCCGCCGTCCAGACGATTACCACACACGATCGAATTACTGTTGTAACCGACCCTTCCCAGGGTACCAAGTCTTATTTGGGATGGGGAAAATTTCCGGCCGCCTCCACCCCGATCCGGAAAATTAAGTTACGGGTGAAATTTGGTTGTCCGGATACACTTCGCTGTGCCGACTGGGATTATATGGACCAGATCCGGATTCGCCGCAAAGGCGGCCAGCTGGCGCCTGACCTGGGTTATGAAATCGGGCGAATGCTGACCCCCTACGGAGGAGCTTTTGGTAAACAATGGAATTTTGAATGGGAAACCGATATTACGGACTTTAGCCTGCTGCTGCGAGACAGTGTAGAAGTCGAATACCGCCATTCTGGTTATGAGCCCAATAATGACCGGGGCTGGAAAATAAGCGTTCAATTTGACATAAGCTACGGCCCCCCGGCTTTGCCGCCACTGGCTTTTCATCGCATTTACGAAGGTTTTTTTGCGTATGGCGACTCCAGCAAACCCATTGAAGCTTCGCTTAAACCCGTTTCCTTTACCTCCTCTTCCAAAACCCGCCATGGCCGTTTCCTGGTATACCAGACCGGCCACGGAATGGACCCGGCCGGTTGTGGTGAATTTTGCAGCAGATACCGGGAGATACATTTCAATAAAACCCTGATCGACAAACGCGATATCTGGCAAAAATGCGGCGATAACCCACTCTATCCCCAGGCCGGCACCTGGGTAATTGATCGTGCCTACTGGTGCCCGGGCGAATTAAAACATGCCGATCGTTATGAACTTTCGGTTGCACCGAACCGCCAGCACGAATTGGCGATCAGAATGGAACCTTATCAATCCACCAAGCCCAGTGCAACGGAGGTTATTTCGGCGTACCTGGTAGAATATGGTGCATACCGTTCAGCACAGGATGTTGCGATGGAAGATATTATAGTACCATCCAAAAAAGATGTTCATGCAAGAATCAACCCGGCGGGTATCAACCCGGTTATTTCCTTTCGCAACCTGGGCGCAGAACTACTTCGGAGCCTCACTATTATTTATGGCACCAAGGGAAAAACACCGCGGAGTTTTCAATGGAAGGGTGCTCTAAAAGCGGGAGAAACCGCCGG
>NZ_LUKG01000154.1 GCF_001601815.1 Flavihumibacter sp. CACIAM 22H1 | reverse complement strand
ACCAATTCCTGCTTCCATTCTTCTACCGGCAGGTTCCAGGGAGCCCGGGTCAGCAGATCTTTAACTTTCTGCGGATCGGAAACCTGCAGTTGCACTTTATTTCTGCTCGGCTGGAAAAAATCTGACACCCTGCCTTCAACCATTTTTCTCCCCTTGTCAAGAATAATCATGCGCGTGGCTACCTGTTCAATTTCACTAAGCAGGTGCGAAGAAACCACCACCGTTTTATTCCTTTCTTTGCTTAGGTGTAGAATAAGGTTACGCATATCTGCAATACCCTGCGGATCAAGCCCATTCGTAGGTTCATCCAGGATTACCAGATCAGGATTGTGCACAAGGGCAACCGCAATGCCTAATCTTTGTTTCATTCCCTGACTAAAACTCGACACCTTACTATTGGCACGATCCGCTAAACCAACCATTTCGAGTTGTTCCATCTGCTGGCGTTCCGATCGTTTCTGGCCGCTCATGCGGGAAAAAATAGAAAGGTTTTCTTTTGCACTGAGGTACTTGTACAAATCGGGCCGTTCTATAACGGCCCCCACTCTTTTTAAAACAGCTTTTTTTGAAACGGAAAGTTCTTCTCCAAATAAGCGGATCGAACCAGACCCGGGATGTATCAGGGAAAGCAGCATACGCAGGGTAGTTGATTTCCCGGCACCATTTTGACCCAGGAAGCCATAAACATCTCCCTGGTAAACGGAGAAAGAAAGATCACTGACTGCCACCAGATCATCAAAGTTTTTAACCAGGTGCTTTACTTCAATAAGGGGCTCCATACTGGCCAGATTAGTTCTTCCTAATAACACCTGCCAGATAATATTGTTGGGAACTCAGCAGCTTTTTTTAATTTCCTGCGTTCAGGTAACTCTGCAGGTTCTGTACATAAATTTCAAAGGCTTTTATTCCTTCGGGCGTTATTTTACAAATTGTTTGCGGGTAATTATCTCTGAATTGTTTAACCACTTCTATATAACCCGCATCTTTCAACTTATTCATCTGTACACTCAGGTTGCCAGCTGTTGCATTGGTTTTTTCCCTGATAAAGGTGAACTCGGCTTCTTTCACGCTTATCAACAGGGAAACCACTGCAAGTCGCAGTGGTGTATGCAATATGGGATCCAGGTCTTTAAACATATGGAACGTTTTCCCTCCTGAATAACCTATTAAGACTGTTTAACATATCGTTGTTTTAAGCGATAACCCGGAACAATCCACGCTACTGCCATGGCAAGTGCTATTAACAATAAATGCTCCTGTACCGGGATAAATGTAGCCAAAACTGCCATGCCCCAGCAAAAAAATGCGCCTGCTTTAAGGGGACGGAATTTTAATAGCATGCCCGACACAAAGGTCGGCACACCGTAAATGCCCAGGTAAATCGGATTGAGCAGCTTGTAAAACTCTGTGCCCATGGTTTGTCCGATTACAAATCCGCTAATACATATGGTAACCCCAAAAGCCATCCAAATGGCTCCTAAAACTTCGTCGGTATAGGTGGTTACTTTTTGCTGCTTTTTTTGTTTTACCAGGTACACAATCGTATAAAGCACTGCCGGCAACATAAGCAGCCACACATACTGAAATTCCACCATTTTGATAAACCGCAAGCCCAGGTAATGGATAAGACTGCAGAAAAATACCACCCATCCCCAAAGCAGGTAGAGGTGACCGTTTTCACTGAACTGATTCTTGGCTTTGTTGATCATGGCTTCTATCACCGCCAGACTTTCAGCACTGCTCATTGCGGAGCTATTCTTTTCAGTTCGTTCCATATCATTTGCATTGCGCTAAAAAATATTGTGCCGATGTTTTTCCCCATGTCGGATGAAGTTCGGAAGCAGGCTTAAACTGGTCAAACAAACGCAGTGATTGCTCGAGTACTACAGCTGCTGCTGCCTTACCACCACCGAATTGTTCAGGTGTATAAAATTTAGATTGACCTTCCAGGTATACTGGCCGCGGATTAGTAGGATCCTGTTGTTTGGCTTTTTCCAGAAATGCCGCGGAAGCCTGGCCATACTGCATCCAACGGGCCGGAGGGTCTACCGTAAGATGGGCTGTTGCTATCATACTATAGATAACATTGATTTCACTGTTCGACTCACCGGCCAGGGCAGCGGCTTTTTTTATAAGCGCTTCTGCTTTGTCTGCCAGTGGATCCACCTTTGCTTTATCCTGTTCGAGCAAGGCCGTCATTACCTGGCAATAACTTGCATAATAATAGGGCAGCCATTGGTTTTTTTCCGCTTCGGCAATCCGTTCAAATGCATTGGCAAGCGATCCCATGCTTCCCTTTTGAAGGGCGCTGTCTAATTCTCCGATCCGCTGTTGCATAACTTTGCGGTATTTATCGGGTTGTGCAAGAACTGATAAACTGCCCGCAAGTAACAAGAGCAAAAAAGCCGTTTTTTTCATATTCATTTTATTTAAAGGTTACTATTGATTACATCCTGTGAACGATCCACTCCGAAACTAATGAAACAGCCAATAAAGAAAAATTGGTTAGCTGCCGGACGTATCGGTTGACGAACCATGCCATTGTACGAATAATTATAATTATAGATCTGGTTCTGATTCAGCACATTGTTAACAGACACTACCCATACAGTAAATGATTTCGCTTCCTTTTTTCCAATAGCCGGCAGGTAATTGATACTAAGGCTCAGGTTATTAAATGGAATGGTGGTACCCTGGTCAGCCACTTCAAACTTTGCCTCGTTGTTATTGTACCGGATATTATAATAAGGACGGCCGGTAGCAAATGAATAAGAAGCATTGAACTGGGTTTTCCATTTGGTTATAAACTTTTTAATTACCAGCGATG
>NZ_LUKG01000153.1 GCF_001601815.1 Flavihumibacter sp. CACIAM 22H1 | reverse complement strand
GTAATAAGCAGGGCTGCTGCTTCAAATCTTCCTTGCGGCACCCCGTTTACAGGTTCCACCCATCGAAATACCTTTCCATTGGCGGCATTCAGATCGGGCAGGTAATTTCCTCTTCCCTGCCCCACTTCCACAAAACTCAGGTTATAGCGGGCACTATCCGGATTGGTAGAGTACACATAGATGGAATCCGGCTGGCCATTTACGAGCACTTCAATTTTCTTATACAGGATCTTACCCGGAGAAAAGGTATCAATCGAAGCCACGGGGTAAAATGCAGCCTGAATACTATCTCCGATCATACCAAGAAATTGTTTTTGCTGCGGATCCAGGGTTTGATTGATGAGCGAATTTTTGGCGTCGTTATTCGAAAATGCCGCCATCCGAACCCGGAATCGTTTACCCAGGTCTGTTTCATTCGAAAGGTAAAGATTGGTGTTGAGGCAATTACGATCGGCATATTCGAACTCCACCTGTATTCTCCGGTCCTTACTGATCATACGACGGGGCGTAAAGGTTATTTCTGCCGTATTATAGTTGATGACATAATCACGGTCTTCGCCCCGTTGCAGCAATTCACCGTCAAGATAAACCCGTTCAGTACCCGCCAGTACTACAAAATACAATTCATTGTTGGAGCCGGTTAAGCGGTACGGGCCCTGGTTTCCTTCCTGTCCATCGAAAATATTACGGGTAAATTTTCCTTTTGCGATGGAACCGCTGAACATGGTTCTGTTCACCACATTTCGGCCCAGGTTACTCGTATTTTCAAAGGCACCTCCCTGCAGGCGTTTATAAAAATTCAGGAAATAATTGCGATTCTGGCGGATATCAATATCTCCCAAACTTAGTTGCCAGCCGTTTTTTTTGAATTGCAGGAAGATCCTGTCAAATTCATTTAACTGCTGCGTAGTACCGTCCGGTTGGATAGGGATATTATTATCTGTGATGGCTGCAGCTATTTCAATACTATCGCCCAAAAAACCGTTGATCTGGAGGTTGAGGTTGGAGGTTACCACGGCATCCTGTGCGTTTCCGAAAGAAATTCCTCTTCCGAAACTGCCACTGTAATTGATATTTCCAAAGTTAAAAAACTCTTCTTCATTCCGGCCCGGGTTACCCATACTTCTAATAGTCTGCTGAGACACGTAATTGTTCAGTAAACTGTCAAAATTCAGTTCCTGTTTTACTTTATTCAAACGGGTTGAAAAACTTCGCCAGCTTACCAAAACGGAATCAAAAGGAAGCAGGGTGTGGAATTCAATACTGCTGTTTAACCAGTCGATGGTATAGAGTGAATCAGCAATACCGGTAATCCGTAGCGTTCCGGGAACAATGGTCATGCTATCCAATACCAGCTTTCCCTGTTTAACCGGCACCATTGCCTGGCGAAAATTGGAGGATTTTAAGGCTTTTAGGGGCGGGGGGGCCTGGGCCAGGAGCTTCGATCCCCAGAAAACGATCATCAATAATATCAGCAGTTGTTTTCCCAAACGTCCCGGTTTCCACTTAAAGCGATAAAATTAACTGATTATTGCCCAAAAATGCCCATGCAGCGGACCGGTCGCTTTTATTGTCAAATGAGCATGAAAATTTCAACTGCTGCATTACTGCCCGCTTTTATACTACCGATCCTTTTTTTGAGCTCCTGTACCACCCGCGATATTTTCCGTAGCCCCTATACCAACCAGCAAAACAGCTATCATGTAATGCCGCTTTTATCGGATGAAAAGAAAACAGCCAATTACCTGACGGCTTCTGCTACCCTTGGCGGTTCCAATGATTATCTTACCGATGAAGTATATATTTTCCAGGGAAAATGGCATGTGAGTCATCAGTTCGGCTCCCGCATCCAGGGTTATTTTGGTTTGCATGGAAGTGCCGGCCTTTATGATATTTCAAGCAATGCCTATTCAACCAATGACTATGATCCTGCAACCGGGCAACCAATTGAATTCAATGGTCCGAAAGGGAATAAGTTTACGGGCTCTTTCGGTTCTACTGCCGGGCTTGCCGTGGTTATTCCGCTGGGCAACCGCGCCGAATGGCGGGTTTTTGGCCTGGAATCTTCGATCGGGCGCGAATGGGGCGATTATTACAAAGCCAGGCGGTCTTTGCCAGACTCTGTTATTGATATTGCCGATCGCCGAAATACACACCTTACACTGGGAGGTTTTACAGAATGGGTATTTAAACCAAGAAACCCGGACATTAGGTTTGGTTACCAACTCGCTATCGGATCATCACTTCACCGACTGAGGAATGATGTAAATGGATTCTATAATTTCACACCGTTTTACATCAACAATACTTTTCATTTTACCGTTCGCCGAACGACAGGAATAATCCGCTTTGCGGCGGGAAATTATTTTGGGGCGGTACAAACAGGTTTCAGTTACCGGCTGTAATTATGCCGGCACGGATTCACCATACATTTCTGCTTTTAATTTTTTAACCCGGTCATCTTCCAGGTACTCATCAAAACTCATCAACCGGTCAATAATGCCAGCAGGAGTTAATTCAATAATCCGGTTGGCTACCGTTTGCATAAATGTATGGTCATGCGATGTCAGCAACACAATGCCTGTGAAGTTCTGGCAGCCTTCGTTAAAGCTCTGAATACTTTCCAGGTCAAGGTGGTTAGTCGGCTGATCCAGCATAATGAGGTTGGGGTTTTGTAACATCATCCGGCTTAACATGCAACGAACTTTTTCGCCGCCGCTAAGCACATTGGTCTTCTTCATGATATCATCCCCACTGAATAGCATTTTGCCTAAAAATCCGCGCAGGAAAGGTTCATCCGCATCAGTAACATGAGCAGGTACATACTGGCGCAACCACTCCAACAGGCTCAGGCCATTGGTAAAAAATTCATTGTTTTCAATGGGAAGATAAGCGCTGGTAATAGTGGTTCCCCATTCA
>NZ_LUKG01000152.1 GCF_001601815.1 Flavihumibacter sp. CACIAM 22H1 | reverse complement strand
CGGTAAGCCAGTATAGATCAGCATTTTGCTTAAATGGAAAAAGCGCATCACCATTCGTTGGTAATTCATCGTTGCTGTTGAATATGGCAATGGACATGGGATCCATTGCTTTCATGAATTTTTTTCTATTCTCTGTAAACAAGCGCTTATCTAATGGCAGGTATTTCATGATGATGGTTTTCAGGGTGCTAAAAATAAGGCTGATTTATTTACCGGTCTAATAATCTGCCTGAAATAGGTGTTTTTCGGGGGAGAAAAGACGGATTTCCACTTATTCTGATTTTTTTAAAATATAGCCAATCTCTAATACTAACGATTGTTAGTTTAAACAAAACGAAAAATAGCGGCGCCTATTTTTGATAATATTCAACATAATTCGATTTTATTAAATAAAACTATATGCGTACGAAATACGCATTGTTATGGAAGCTTGGGGTCAACGCTTAGATTTGTCCGCAGAAACGAGTGCATATTATGTCAGTACCTACATTATTTTCCCCTATGGAGCAACTGCTTTCAATAGGTTTGAAGGCCACAGAAGATGTACACTATCAGGCCGATCCCGAAGAGTTAGCCGCCGCAACTGTACGTAATGGACAGGGCGTATTCAATGATACCGGAGCACTGGTAATACAAACCGGTGAGTTTACCGGCCGGAGCCCTAAAGACAAGTTCATTGTATTGGATGAAATCAGTGAGGGTGCCGTTCATTGGAATGAATTTAACCTGCCCATTCATGAAGAATATTTTTTCCAGGTAAAAAAGCAGTTGACCAGCTACCTGGCTGGCTGCCCGGAACTTTGGGTTCGGGATGCCTTTGCCTGTGCAGATCAGCGATACAGAATGCCGATCCGGGTTGTCAATGAAGAACCGGCCAACAATCTTTTCGCGTTTAATATGTTTATTCGTCCAACCGAAGAGGAATTGGAAAACTTTGAACCGGAGTGGACGATATTATCAGCCCCCGGTTTAAAACTTGATCCTGCAGTTGCAGGAACCCGGCAGCACAATGCAGCCATCATTTCCTTCAAGTATAAAACCGTGCTGATTGCAGGTACCGGTTATACCGGCGAAACCAAAAAAGGAATTTTTACGGTCTTGAATTTTATACTACCAAAAGAACACCATGTGTTGAGCATGCATTGCTCGGCCAATATGGGTAAGAAGGGCGACACTGCGTTGTTTTTCGGACTTAGCGGAACCGGCAAAACTACACTTAGTGCAGATCCTTCCAGGCAACTCATTGGCGACGATGAACATGGCTGGAGCGATACAACGATTTTTAATTTTGAGGGGGGCTGTTATGCCAAATGTATTAATTTAAGCCAGGAAAAAGAGCCGGAGATTTTCAATGCAATCCGTGCCGGTGCACTGGTAGAAAATACCCGTTTTTATCCAGGTACCCAAACCATCAATTTTGAAGATGGCAGCATCACTGAAAACACCCGGGTCTCCTATCCGCTGGATTATATCAGTAACTCCGTGGAACCCTCCGTCGGACCTACCCCTAAACACATTTTCTTTTTAACCTGTGATGCATACGGCGTATTGCCACCAATTGCCCGGTTAAGCCCGGAACAGGCTATGTACCAGTTTATATCTGGTTATACAGCGAAGGTTGCCGGTACAGAAGCCGGTATTATAGAACCGAAATCTACCTTTAGCGCCTGTTTTGGTGCTCCATTTATTCCGTTGCACCCCGCTTTGTACGCCGAAATGCTGGGCGAAAAACTTAAAGCACAGGAGGTTCAGGTATGGATGGTAAATACCGGCTGGACCGGGGGGCCGTATGGCGTAGGCAACCGGATAAAACTCAGCTATACCCGCGCTATGATCAGTGCTGCATTAACAGGAAAACTGGATACTATGGCCTATGAACGGCACCCGGTTTTTGGTATGGAAATGCCTGTTTCCTGCGAAGGGGTACCGGCAGAATTACTAAATCCACGGGCTACCTGGGCAGACCCCATGGCCTATGACCAGAAGGCCAATGAACTGGCCAAACAATTTGTACAAAATTTTAAAAAATACGAGGCGGGTACCCCTGCGGCCATCCTGGCGGCAGCCCCGGTTATCCGGCCTTAAGATTTTCGGTCTCAACGTTGCTTGCAAGTCCGCCCTGTTCACAGGGCGGTTTTTTTTTTCGGCTCACAGCCACGGGTCAGATCAGATAAGTACCGACCGATAAAGTTTTAACGCTTTGGTGCAAACAGACCCGCAGCAAATTCGTTTATTTTGACTAAACGACAGGTTGTATGATGATCTGGGCCCTCCTACTGGAAATGGTTACATTGGTGTCAACAATAACGGCTACTACCGCTGATCCGATCAACTGGCGGACAAGAAGAGTATTAAACTGGGCCGATTTTAAAGGAACCCCCGTTACAACAGCCCCCAATGCGGCCCTCACCAGCACTTCTATACTGATCAATTATCGGTACAATACGGAATCGCTTCAGTTCAGGCTGAACTGCGTATTTTATCCGCATAAATCCTGGACCAAAGTAAATACACAACAAATCCTGGCACATGAACAGGGGCATTTTGATATCAGCCAGCTATATACCAGAAAACTGTACCATGCCTTAACTGCCTATCGCTTTAATGCAGCCAGCGTTGAAAAAGATATACAAGCCATTTACCAGCGCATCACCAATGAACAAGCTGCCTACCAAAATTTATACGATAAGGAAACCAATTATTCAAGGGACGCAGCTGCTCAACAAAGCTGGATAGAACGAATAGAAAAAGAGCTGGAAGAAACGAAAGCATTTGCGGATTACCCGGAGGAATAAACCCCAACCACTGTTTTGTCGGACAATGGATTTTTTCACCCAGTCTTCCATGTAGGCCAGCCTGCCTGCATCAGTAAACTTATCAGTATGCCTGTTCATACAACCGTTTTTCGGTGCTCTAAACTAGGCTTTTATAAAGGGCAGTGCAACCGCTTTATAACCCATTTGCATACCGTGTATCAGGGGCGTTAATCTACTAGAACAACCCGTATAACTGGGCATCTACTTTAGTAATGATCTCTCCGAGATCTTCTTCTTTTTCTGCAAATTTATTTTTATCAACATCAATTACCAGCAGCGGACCTTCCTTATACCCTTCGATCCATTTATTATAAAAATCATTCAGTCGCTTCAGGTAGTCGAGCCTGATATTTTCTTCGTATTCACGGCCCCGCTTTTGAATTTGTCCAACTAGTGTTGGAACCGAAGCCTGCAGGTAGATCAGGAGATCCGGCGGTTGTACCATGGTCCTCAGCGTCTGAAAAAACTGGAAGTAGTTTTCAAAATCGCGTTTGCTCATCAATTGCATTTCGTGCAGGTTGGGCGCAAAAATATGCGCGTCTTCATAAATGGTGCGATCCTGCACAACCGTTTCCGTACCCCTATGAATATCCAGAATCTGGTTTATTC
>NZ_LUKG01000151.1 GCF_001601815.1 Flavihumibacter sp. CACIAM 22H1 | reverse complement strand
CTTCAAACCATCCCGGGCTTCGAAAAAGCAAAAATGTTCCGTCCAGGGTATGCCATCGAATACGACTACTTTCCACCTACCCAATTGTCCTATTCATTGGAAACAAAAAAAATTTCTAACCTCTTCTTTGCCGGCCAAATAAACGGAACCACCGGTTATGAAGAAGCTGCCTGCCAGGGCTTAATGGCCGGAATAAATGCCCACCTCAAAACCAAAGAACTGGCGCCCTTTATTCTCAAAAGAAGTGAAGCCTATATCGGAGTACTGATTGATGACCTCATCTCTAAAGGAACCGAAGAACCTTATCGGATGTTCACCAGCAGGGCAGAATTCAGAACACTTTTACGACAAGATAATGCCGACCTCCGCTTAACTGAACTCAGCTATAAAATGGGACTGGCAAGCCAGGAAAGAATGGAACTGGTAGCAGCTAAAAAAATTGGAACAGAAACAGTTAAGAAAATTCTCCAAGAGTTTTCCCTTGAACCAACGGAAGTAAATCATTTCCTTGAATCTATTCAATCCGCTCCCCTTAACCAGAAACAAAAAGCTGCTCAGTTATTATTACGTCCCAATCTAAGCATGCAGGCATTGGTTCAAGCAGTTCCCCGATTAAAAACGGCTCTGTCCGACCAACCTGAAGCTGCTTTGGAACAAGCGGAAATCCAATTAAAATACGATGTGTATATCGAAAAAGAAAAAGAACTGGTCGGTAGGATGAACCAGATGGAAAGTTTAGAAATTCCTGCAAGTTTCGATTATTCTAAAGTAGCCGCCATCAGTAACGAAGCCAGAGAAAAACTAAAACGCATACGACCAGCTACACTTGGACAGGCCAGCAGAATAAGCGGCATCAATCCCAGTGATGTGCAAATACTAATGGTCTATATGGGACGCTAAAAAAAGCCGGCATATACATTATATTAATATTTAATGTATATGCCGGCCTTTGTATTGTACAACAGTATTTGCCTTACACAGGCATAGCCATCCGGGCAACAGGAATTTTCATTCCAATTAACTTTTCTATGTCTTTCAGATACTGCCGTTCTTCCCGGTCACAAAAAGAAAATGCAGATCCATTGTTTCCGGCACGTCCCGTTCTTCCAATCCGATGCACATAGGTTTCCGGAACATTCGGTAATTCATAGTTGACCACAAAAGCCAACTCATCTATATCAATTCCACGGGCGGCTATATCAGTAGCCACTAATGCAACTATTTTACCCTCCTTAAAATCAGCTAAAGCCCGTTGCCTGGCACCCTGGGTTTTATCTCCATGTATGGCCGCGGAAGAAATACCTGCTTTCTGTAAAAACCGGGATAATTTATCCGCCCCGTACTTTGTTCGGGTAAAAACCAACACAGAGCGAATCGACAATTCACGAATCAAACCCACCAAACCGTCGCGTTTTTCTTCCTTTTCCATAAACCGAACTTCCTGTTTCACCAGTTCAGTAGTAGACGAAACCGGCGTAACTGCAACAGTTTCAGGATTCACTAAAATACGCGCAGCCAGCTGACGGATTTCTGCCGGCATCGTTGCAGAGAAAAACAAGGATTGTCGCTTCGCCGGAATATATTGAAGCACTTTTTTTACATCATGTACAAAACCCATATCCAACATCCTGTCCGCTTCATCCAGTACAAAATAACGAATGCTGTTGATCGATAACAATCCCTGCCCGATCAAATCCAGTAATCGTCCGGGTGTTGCAATCAAAATATCAATACCCTTCTGTAATTGTTGCACCTGCGGAACCTGGGATACGCCACCAAAAATAGCAAGGCTTCGGAACGGCAGATACTTTCCATAGTCGCGGAAACTCTCTTCAACCTGAATAGCCAATTCGCGGGTCGGTGTTAATACCAAGGCCTGAATTCCTTTAGTGGCCTGGCGGGTGTTTTTATCTTCTTCCATCAATTGTAAAACCGGAATAGCAAAACCAGCCGTTTTGCCGGTACCAGTTTGCGCACAAGCCAGCAAATCTTTCCGCTGGTTTACAATAGGAATGGATTTGCTTTGAATGGGGGTAGGATTCGTATATCCTAAATCGTTCAACGCCCTTTGAATAGGGGTTGAAACCGCTAATTGCGAAAAACTCACAGTAAAAATTTTAAATAAAAAAATAAAGGCTAACTCAAGCCATAAGCGTCTTAGAAACGATACAACCAGAACGAGGAGAGGAAAAGTCGCAATAGCAGCAACGAAAATAAGAACAGCAAAGCTACTGCTTTGCTGTGGATAAATCTGTTAATATTTTAATCAACCACCCAAACCGGCCGCTTTACTGATCTCCAGCATACGGTCTATTGGCCTTTTTGAAGCAACCCGCAATGCTTCGTCCATAAGAATCTCCGGGGTTTCATATTCCATGCACAAATACAGTTTCTCAAGGGTATTGAGCTTCATATGCGGACAATCATTACAAGCACAACTATTATCGGGTGGTGCGGGAATGAATGTCTTATGCGGGCTGGATTTCTGCATCTGGTGCAGAATGCCTGTTTCCGTCGCTACAATGAACGAATTAGCCGAATCCTGCTGTGTATACTTAAGCAACTGCGTTGTGCTCCCTACGAAGTCCGCAATGCGCAATAAAGGGTCTTCGCACTCGGGGTGTGCAATCAGCTTTGCTTCCGGATGGCGAACCTTTAGTTTGGTTATCTTCTCCAAACTGAAGATCTCATGCACCATACAGGCTCCGTTCCATAGCACCATATTCCGACCGGTCTTTTTATTCAGATAAGCACCCAGGTTTTTATCCGGTGCAAATATGATCGGCTGATCAGCGGGTACGCTTTCAATAATCTTCTCCGCATTGCTGCTGGTACAGATAATATCACTCAGCGCCTTAATATCAGCCGTACAATTGATATATGAAATCACCAGGTGATTAGGGTGTTGCTCCTTAAAGGCCTTAAATAAGTCAGCGGGCGCTGAATCAGCCAAAGAACATCCTGCATTCAGATCCGGTAAAAGAACCTTTTTAGTTGGATTTAAAATTTTAGCAGTTTCCGCCATGAAATGCACACCGGCAAAAACAATAATATCTGCCTTGGTCTTCTCTGCCTGTTGTGCCAGCCCCAGGCTATCCCCGATATAATCCGCAACATCCTGGATATCGGGCTCCTGGTAATAGTGGGCCAGCAGGATGGCATTCTTCTCTTTCTTGAGCCGCTCAATTTCTTTGAACAAATCCAGCGACGGATCTAAGGGTATATCCAGAAAGCCAACCCGGGGAACATTATTTCTTGCAACATCCATGTTAATAACTGCCATAGTATATACTATATAATATTTTTAAAAAAATAACCTATTACTATTAGGGCTGTGAATATGGGGATAAGATCTTTTTAAAAGTTTGGAATACTCCTAAATGCCTTCTTATCCACAGCTATCCACAAGATACAAACAGTTCAGATGCCCCCGTCTTCCTGTATTTATAGTACTTATAAACAGCCGTGGATTACCCAACAACTGTATAACAAAACTACTACCT
>NZ_LUKG01000150.1 GCF_001601815.1 Flavihumibacter sp. CACIAM 22H1 | reverse complement strand
CCTGAGCGTGGTGCAGGCATTTGATCCATCCATCCTATCCAAATCATTGCATGTTTTCCCGGTTAGAGATACCTGGCGGATCAGGTCTGGTGGAGGTTTTCAGGGAGCGATGCCGGTAAATGCAGGCAAAAACCCAACTCCCGGCCTGGTTATTAATTTTTATGCCGGACCTTCCATCACAGATTCTACACCTGCTTCCATTACCCTGCGTGATAAAAATAAGAAGCTGATCAAAACCTATTCTACCGACTCAAAAGAAAATAAGCTGGAGGTGAATAAAGGCATGAATCAATGGACCTGGAACCTGCAATATCCGGAGGGAGAAAAAATTGATGGAATGATTTTATGGAATGGAGTACCCGGAAGTATTTTGGCAGCACCCGGCACTTATTCTGCTCTTGTAAAGCTGGGTACAGATTCGGTAGAACTTCCTTTTGTGCTGAAGGCCGATCCCAATTATAAAGTATCAATTGCCGATTATGAAGCACAGTTCAATTTTTTACAGGAGGTGCAGGGCAGCTTTAATAAAGTGCAAAAAAGTGTAAAAGAGATCCGGGCGCTTCGTAGCCAGCTAACTGATTTTGTAAGCCGCCAGGGCAATGCTATTCCTGCAGAAATAAAACAACAGGCCGATAGTATCACCCGGCAATTAACGGCTGTAGAAGAGATATTTTACCAGACAAAGGCCAAAAGTTTCCAGGATGTGCTGAATTTCCCCATCCGGCTCAATGATAAATTGGCCGGTGTATTTGATGCGGCTAACAGTGGTAATATGGCGCCCAGTAAACAGGCCAGGGATGTGTATACAGACCTGGCACAACAGTGCGAAGCAGCCTTCAATAAACTGGAGCAGATCAAAACCATTCAGGTAGCTGCCTTTAATCAACTGATACGTGAAAAGGCCTTACCTGTAATAGGGGTTAAAGCTGAATAAATACGATACCATGTTTAATAAACCCAGTGGGTACCTGTTTGCGTTACTGCTATTTGTACTGGCTGCCTGTGGTGTGCAAAAGAAAGAACCTGGTCAGGAGGAATGGATGCTGACCGGATTTCTGAAATCAGACAGTGTTAATCCCTGCCTCAGCCCTGGCATGGATAGTTTTCCGGACCCGATCAGGAAACAATATGTGCAATGGGAGCTGAAAGATGTATTTAACCCGGCTGCTGTTGTAAAAGATGGTAAAGTATACCTTTTATACCGGGCAGAAGACAGTATCGGAAAGTATAATGGAACCTCTCGTATCGGATTGGCCGAAAGTGAAGATGGTTTGCATTTTACGAAGAAAAAAGAACCTGTTCTGTTTCCTGCTGAAGATGCATTCAAAGCATTGGAATGGGAAGGAGGATGTGAGGACCCGCGTATTGTGGAAGACTCATCCGGCCGGTATATTTTAACGTATACGGCATATGATGGCCAAACCGCCCGCCTGATGGTAGCCAGTTCCACTGACCTGGTTAACTGGACCAAACATGGATCAATTTTTAGCAAAACTGCTGGTGGAAAATATGTACAGATCTGGTCAAAATCCGGCGCTATTGTAACCAAACCGGCAGGTGATAAACTGGTTGCTGTTCGTATCAATGGGAAATACTGGATGTACTGGGGCGAATCGAATATTTATGCTGCAACCTCCGATAACCTCATCGATTGGGAGCCTGTACCGGAACCTGATCCATCCAAACGCAGCTACGATACACTCCGTAAACATGAAACCTTTAAAGTCGTGTTTTCGCCCCGTCAGGGAAAATTCGACAGTTACCTGGTAGAGCCGGGTCCACCCGCAGTGCTAACTGATAAAGGAATATTATTTATTTATAACAGCAGGAATGATCCTGCCCGCGGAGATACGAGTCTGCCCGGGGGTACATACGCAGCCGGACAAATATTACTTCGGTCTGATAATCCTATGGAAGTAATTGACCGATCGGCTTCCTGGTTTATCCGTCCTGATCGCCCGTTTGAAATAAGCGGACAGGTAAATCATGTAATATTTGCAGAGGGACTTGTTCGATTTAAGGATAAATGGTTTTTGTATTATGGAACAGCCGATTCTAAAATTGGCGTAGCCGTACGTAGTCATTGACGAAAAAGCCTGTCTGTTTAGGCAGGCTTTTTCTTTGCTTCATATTTTTCTTTGTTTTCTTTTAACCGGAAGCTCGTAATTTTTTTCACCAGCTCCAGGGGGATGGGCTGGTCAAGTGGAAACTGGATAGCGCCTTTGGAGGTTTTATACCCCTTTAACTCCTTTTCAAAATTAGTGATACCACTTGGGGAAGGGTAGAAGCCAATATGGGTTTTGCAACCGGCAAAATGTACCAGGTTACCATATTGCACATAAGTGGGCATACCGTATTTAATGGCTTCCTCCGCTTTAGGTGCAGCTTTTTGAATAGCTGTCCTCATTTTGTTTAGGAGTACCTGAATTTCTTTCGGAAAAGATTCAATGTATTCGTCAATCGTCGTAATGGATGTATTCATACTGTCTTTTTACTCCTTAAAACTAGTCCTTATCGGGAAAGGGCCTGGGGGGTAATTCTGCCAAAAAAAGGGCAATTTTACTAAAATCGTTTTCCATAAGAAAAACCGATCCAGGGCAGGAAGGGGTCTGCATTAAGGATGGGAGAAAAATTGATGCGCCACATATAATTATTGCGGGTATGTTTTCTGAAGCCAAAAGATGGAACGATATAGGATACCAGATCTACCGTAATAACGTCTTTTGATTGCCGGTTGAATTCCAGGGTAGGGGTTAATCCCAGCCCGGCTTCCAGGAATTGCAATTCGTTTTTTAAAGGAACCAGGTAATTGATGGCCACCGGAATAGTCGGATGCACTCCGTATTCGGCATAAAATCCTAGTCCAGCACGTATCCCAAACCCCGGTTTATGACTGAACTGATATTCATAATTGAGTGCGCCAAATAAGCCATTTCCTCCTGCTTCCAGGTAAACTGCGTTACGGGTAAAATTGGTTTGTGCGTGTAGCGCAACACAGGAACAAAGGGCTCCTGCAAGCATAAGAAGTTTTTTCATCCGGCCGATAAGGTTGTTTCAAACAAGTTACTAATTCAATTATAAACCGGCAAACTCAAAGGCGTTGGTTCTAACAAAATGTTTTAACCTCCGGTCGTATTATCGGTACCGAGGTCATAAATTTCACGTATAGAATCCAGGGCTTTATCAAAGTCAATATTCAGGTCGATCAATTTTCCGGAATGAATATCGAACACCAATGCATGTACTACCGGGTAACCTTTGGAAAGATAACTTTTTTGCCAGGCAGCCATTTTAATAATATTGATACATTGTTCCTGCACATTCAGTTCTACCAATCGCTTATAGCGTGCTTCTTCGTCTGTAATGGCCTGGAGTTCTTCTTTGTGTAAACGGTAAACATCACGGATGGTTCTTAGCCAGGGGTTCATTAAACCGAGGTCTTTGGGTTGCATGGCGGCTTTAATACCTCCGCAGTTATAGTGCCCGCAAACAATAATATGTTTTACATCCAGGTGGCGTACGGCGTATTCTACTACTGCACCGGAATTGTTGTCATTATTAGGCACCAGGTTAGCAATATTCCGATGAATAAATACTTCTCCTGGTTGTGCGCCCATCAGGTCTTCCGCAGTAACCCTGCTGTCGCTGCAACCTATAAACAGAAATTCAGGTTTTTGCCCCGCTGCCAGTTCCTGAAAATAAGCCTTATTGGTTTTCGTTTTTTCTTCAATCCATTGCCTGTTTTTCTCGAAAATCTCTTTGTATTTGATCATCTTTTTCCAATTTAGGGGATTACTGTGTTGGACGCTGGTTGCCGGTTAAGCTAAAATAAGCTAATTGCTGAACCTTTTCTTTGCGCTGGTACCAATCGTTGTACACCAATTCCAT
>NZ_LUKG01000149.1 GCF_001601815.1 Flavihumibacter sp. CACIAM 22H1 | reverse complement strand
CCTGAACTCCTCACGGCTTTTTCCACCCCCAATCACCCGGAAATTCCCACTATTATCCGACGCGCTGCACATATTCTGGGTACCTGGACAGACAACCCCTCCTTCGACGCATACCAGTCGAAAAATCCCAACCGGGTAAGACAACAAATGGCGGCTATATATGAGGCCATTGCAGAAAATCAGTTCATTTATTGTACCACGGCCGCAAGTTTTGAGGAAAACGGGCAAAGGATTCGGCTGGTCGACACGATCTTTAAAGACCGGCTCGCTAATTGCCTGGATATTTCTCTTCTTTACAGTGCCTGCCTGGAAGCAATCGGCCTCCACCCTATTCTGGTACTTATAAAAGGACATGCATTTGCAGGGGCCTGGCTGGTGGACTCGTTTTTTGCAGATCCGGTTAATGATGACGCCTCCCTGCTTACAAAACGCATGGCAGAAGGAATTCATGAAATTGTACTGGTCGAAACTGTAGCCATGAATGCAGGACAAGCTGCCGATTTTGAAAAGGCAGTCTGGCTGGCGGAGCAACACCTGCTGCATACAACTAATTTTCAGCTTTTTATCGACGTAAAAAGGGCTCGTTCGGGCGCTATCCGCCCACTTCCCCTTCGTGTAGCTACCGCGGATGGCTGGCAGCTTCAGGAAGAAGAACCGACAAAACGCGTTAATCAGTTACCGGATGAAATTTTTACTGGTCCGCAGTTATCCCAGCCGGCAAAATCAGCCGTTTCCAAACTACAGTTATGGGAACGGAAACTCCTCGATCTCAGCCTGCGCAACAACCTGTTGAATATCCGGTTTACCAAAACAATGATTCAACTGATGACGGTATCTGCTGCAGCATTGGAAGATGCACTTGCGGATACGACAGAATTCCAGCTTTTACCCCGACCCCTTGATTGGGAAAATAACGGGCGAGAAGCCGGTTTATATCGCCAGCTACAGTTTTCAGATCCGATGATCGAACTGCTGCAGAAGGAATTTAGCCAGCAACGGCTTAGAACCTATCTTTCCGAGCAGGAGCTGAGTACAAACCTCACCAATTTGTACCGCTCATCCCGGCTTTCCCTGGAAGAAAATGGGGCAAATACACTGTATGTTGGTGTAGGTTTATTAAGGTGGTATGAAACACCGCAGAGTGAACTGCCGCGGTATGCTCCCATCTTGCTGATGCCTGTTGAGTTAATCAGGAAAACCAGCCATAAAGGGTTTATTCTCCGTAGCCGGGAAGAAGACACTATTCTAAATATTACTTTATTGGAAATGCTGCGCCATGATTTTGGCATTTCCCTTTCTATCGATCCTCTTCCGCGTGATGAACAAGGCATTCATATCAAATCAGTTTTTGCACTCATCCGCCAGGCAGTTATGCTGCAATCGAAATGGGAGGTGGAAGAATCCGCAATGTTGGGTAATTTTTCGTTTAATAAGTTTATTCTTTGGAATGATATACACCATAATGCGGGTTATTTAGAAAAGCATCCGTTTGTGCAAAGCCTGTTATCCGGAAAACCGATAACTGAACCGGAAAAACCCATTACACTCGATGAAATAAATGATGCCAACCTACGGCCGGATGCCTTGGTGCTGCCCATTTCAACCGATTCCTCTCAATTGAAGGCAATCCTCGGCGCAGCAAAAGGGAGAAGTTTTGTTTTGCACGGTCCGCCTGGTACCGGTAAATCGCAAACCATCACCAATATAATAGCCAATGCCCTGTATTCCGGTAAGCGGGTGCTTTTTGTGGCTGCCAAAAAAGCCGCATTGGAAGTGGTGGAAAATCGGCTCGAAGCTATCGGGATAGGCGCATTCTGTCTGGAACTGCATTCTAACAAAGCAAAAAAATCGGCTGTGTTGGATCAGTTAAAACGAAGTACAGAACAGGCACAGCTCCGAGCACCCGAATCGTACGAAAGAGTGGCCAACCGTTTATTAGAGTTGCGAACGGGTTTACATGAATACATAGAACTGCTTCACCAACAACAATCGTTCGGACTTTCGCTCTTTGATTTGATAACTGCCTATACCCAGCTCCGAGAAACACCTGCTTCTATCAGTTTTCCTCCGGAATTAATCGTTGGTATAACCAATGACCAGTGGAATCACTGGCAGGAACTAGCGGCAGAATTACAGGAAGTGGGCACTATTATCAATCATCCTAAAGCACATCCATTAGCTGAACTTCAACTTCCCCGTTATACCAGCCAGGTAAAAGCAGATGCAACGGTGCTGATTGGTAAAATCAAAACACTGGTAACCGCATTGGAAGCTACTGCGGGGGAGGTTGCCCTGATAAGCGGTTTGGCGTATAGTAACTTTACCTTATTGCAGGAGCAGGCCTTGCTTCGTATAACCAGTGGGTTACTAAAACTTCCAGATACACCGGCTTCTTTTTTACTGTCCGAATCATTTGAACAACGATTGGTTCAATTGGCCGACCTATGCTTGCACGGAATCAGGCGGGATGAGCTTAGGAAAGAATTACTGGAAGATTTCAGGCAGGAAATACTAACGCTCGATGCCAGCGCTCTATTAGCACAATGGCAGTTAACAGAACATGTGTGGTTTTTATCACGTTGGATAAAACAACAGAAAATTTTGCGACAACTCCGGGCTTTTTCCACTACCGGAAAATTTACTAAAAAGGAGCTTATCCCTCTACTGCAAAAGATCAGTGCATTCAGACAAGAGCAGCAGGTTATTGACGCCGCCGGCTGGCTGCCCGATATGCTTGGATTTGCCTGGAAAAACGGAAACCCTAACTGGGAAAATCTGGAAGCATCCATCCTGCACCTGCAAGCTATGCAACGGGAGGCAGCTGTATTGATGCCAGTGGAAAAAATCAGTACCTGGCGACACCAATTGGCTGAAAAATTTATTGAGGGAAGTAAGTTTTACATTGACCTGAAGGAACCATCGCTAAAAAAATACCGCCAGTTATTACTGGAGCTTTTTGGGGTATTGGATCAAGCCAAGGATTTATTGGGTTTTGACTGGGAGAAAAAATTTCGCCACAGTGCCAATTGGGCGGCACAACTTTTAGCGCTTAGCCAGGGATGGTTATACCATAGTAATAAACTTAAGGATTGGTGTAACTATACGGATGTTCGGACAAAATTGTTACAGGCCGGCTTGTTGCCGTTGATTCAGGCTTATGAGCAAGGGGTTTTTGAAACGCCCGAGCTGTTACTACAGTTCAAAAAAAGCTGGTATCGTTCGGCTGCTGAATGGGTAATGGACCAGTCGCAGGTGCTTGTAGGCTTCAATGGAGTATTATTTGATCAGAAAGTTCAGAAATTCCGGCAAGCGAGTAAAGAGTTTCAGGAGTTGACCCGGGAAGAGATAAGAAGTAAACTCTCCGCTTCTATTCCTTCTTTTGAGCAGGAAGCTGCTCAAAGCTCAGAAATAGGTGTTTTGCAGCGGGCCATCAGAAGCAACGGCCGGGCAATGTCTATCCGGAAATTATTTGACCAGATTCCCGGGTTATTATCCAGGCTTAAACCCTGTATGCTGATGAGCCCTATTTCCGTAGCCCAGTATTTTGAATTGGGTAAGATTGAATTTGATCTTGTGATATTTGATGAGGCTTCTCAATTGCCTACCTGCGAAGCAGTAGGAGCAATAGCGCGGGCAAAAAATGTGATTGTGGTAGGTGATCCCAAACAAATGCCTCCAACCAGTTTTTTTGCGGCAAGTCAGGCAGACGAGGAGACTACAGAAATCGAAGACCTGGAAAGTATACTGGACGATAGCCTGGCATTATCAATGCCCTCACAATATTTATTATGGCATTATCGTAGCAAACATGAAAGCCTGATTTCATTTAGCAACGCAAATTATTATGACAATAAACTGCTAACCTTTCCGTCGCCGGATGATATACAGTCAAAAGTTAAACAGGTTTTTGTTGCCGGTGTCTATGACCGGTCAAATACCCGCCAAAACAGGGTAGAGGCAGAAGCAGTGGTAGAAGAAGTTTTACGAAGGTTATCCAGTGCATCG
>NZ_LUKG01000148.1 GCF_001601815.1 Flavihumibacter sp. CACIAM 22H1 | reverse complement strand
GAACAACAGGAACGGGAACCCGAACAGGATGAATTGCTGCTGGAATTAGAACAGTTGAAAAGAGGACCTATCCCTGTTTCCAGGTTTACCGAAGCACATTTTCTGCTCTTGGAGTTGAGTCCGCAGCAAATCCGTTCCTTCCGGGAATATTGCAGCTTATTCGGATTTCCAACCGATAAATATGAACTCCAGGCAATTCCTTACTGGGATATTGCACTAATTAAAAAATTGCTTCCGTACCTGGATTTTTCTCCCCAAAGCGCCTTTCCATGGAGGAAAAATAGTGCAGGTGAAAAAGAGGAACAGCAATTGCTGTTCCGGACCAGCCGTGTGTTGGAGGAATCAAAGGGATTTCAGCCCGATTCAACAGGGAAAAGCAGGTATCAGGGATCTCCGCAACGTTTATTTATACGGTATACTGCCCAATTTAACCGGGTGATTTTGGCCGGGTTTGGTTTGGAAAAAGATGCGGGTGAAATGTTTGGCAGAACACTAAAAAGAACCGCTGATTTTATTGGATTCCATGTTTTTTTCAGGGGTTTAAAGAATATAAAAGCAATAGCGCTGGGAGATTATACGATCAATGCCGGCCAGGGACTTTTGATTTGGCAGGGAATGGCATTTGGTAAAGGGGCTGATGGTGCCGGTGTTTTCAGGCAGGGGGCCGTTTTGAAACCCTATCGTTCTGCCGGCGAAATCAATTTTTTCAGGGGAGCAGCTATTCAGCTGGCTAAAGGAAAATGGGAAACGGTTTCCTGGGTTTCAAAACGAAAACGATCTGCTACCCTACGGTTCGATGGGCAGGAACCGGTGTCTTTCAGTAGTTTTTCCGAATCGGGGTATCATCGAACAAGTACCGAACTGGCAGCCAGGAACAGGCTTACAGAGTTTGTTGCAGGTTCTATTCTACGTTACCAGGGTAAGGGATTCAGGTTGAATGTGAATAATTTGTACCAGCATTATTCACTTCCCTGGATGCCAAGAGAAGAACCCTATAATCAATATTATTTCAGGGGTAAGACTTCCGTACACCAGTCCATCGATTATACGGTGGTAAAAAAACAGTTTTTTTTATTTGGTGAAATAGCAAAAGGGGGGAAGGGCTGGGCTGTTTTGCAGGGGATCATAGCCAGCCTGGATTCCAAAATGGATGGGACCCTGGTAATTCGGCATTTTCAACCCGGCTACCATTCTTATTATGCCAACGCCCTGGCAGAGCAAGCCGCTATAAGAAATGAAGAAGGGATTTACAGTAGTGTTGTTGTCAGGCCAGATCCTCGATGGAGACTGAATTTTTATGTGGATTTTTATCGTTTTCCCTGGTTGCGTTTCCGAATAGCTGCTCCTTCTGGAGGAAGGGAGGCTCGTGTACAGTTGCAATGGCAAAAAAAGCGAAGCTGGCTTGTTTACGGCATTTTCCGCACCCGGTCCGGAATGGAAAACCTTTCGGGGTTACCAACCTATTCAATTGTACCGGTCGTCCAACACAATCTCCGGGTTCACCTGGAAAAAAACTTGCCTAATAACTGGCATTTTAGTGCCCGCTTAGACCAGGTTTGGTTTAAAAAAGAGGGGGTGATGCAAACCGGAACTGGGATGTATGCTGATTTAAAAGGGCCGGTTTCCAGGCTGGGCTGGCAGCTTGCCGGTCGACTGCACTGGTTTCAAACAGATGGCTATAGCAGTCGCATATATTCCTATGAACGAGATCTGTTATACAGCTATTCCATACCGGCTTTTTTCGACCATGGCTGGCGGTATTATTTGCAGTGGCAGGGGCGGCTCAAACCCTCCTTCCTGGGTAGCGTTGCTGTAAAATGGTGGCTGAGGTGGTCACATACCGGTTTTACGAACAAAAATTCAAGTGGGTCTGGTTGGGATGAAATCCAGGGGAATAAGCGGTCCGAATGGAAATTTCAGGTGATGCTCAATTGGTAGGAACAGTTGGGCAAGAAATAGTATTTTTGACCTTTAATCGTTTATAATGGAGAATAATAGCAATCAGCAGAACCAGTTGAACATAGAAATATCAGAAGAGATGGCGGAAGGGGAATATGCCAACCTGGCTATTATCACCCATTCTCATGCAGAGTTTGTCATTGATTTTGTAAACGTAATGCCCGGCACCCCTAAGAGCCGCGTTAAATCCCGTATTATACTGACCCCCCAGCATGCCAAGCGTTTTATGAAGGCATTAATTGAAAACATTGAGCGGTTTGAAGATGTAAACGGGGATATTAAGGACCTGGAAGAAATTCAGGTACCTATGAATTTTGGTGGCCCTGCGGCGCAGGCCTGATTTAGAGCAGTCCCTGGTCGGCAAAGCTGAAAAAACCATCCTGGCTAACAATCAGGTGGTCAAGGACCCGTATATCAAGCAGTCGGCCGGCTTCTTTTATTTTTCTGGTCAGTTCTTCATCTGCTTTGGAAGGCGTAAGATTACCCGAAGGGTGGTTGTGGCAAAGTATGAGAGAAACTGCGTCCTGCTCAATGGCCTTTCGTAAAATTATACGGGGATCGGCCACGGTTCCGGTAAGTCCGCCGGTACTGATAATTTCCTTGTGTTTTATTTTGTTGGCCCTGTTCAGGAACAATACCAGGAATATTTCATGGCGAAAATCTCCGAATTCCTGCTGTAAAAGCAGGGCAACTTCCTGGCTGCTACTTACCGATTTAAGGTGTAATGCCTGGCTTAATTGTCTTCTTTTGGCCAGTTCCATGGCGGCGGCAATAGTTACCGCTTTTGCTTTTCCGACCCCTTTCACCTTCATTAGCTCATAAACCGACAGTTTTCCCAGTTCAAAAAGGTTGTTTTGCCCCAACTGTAGCAATTCCCTGGCTAAATCCAGAGCGGTTTTTTGCTTATTTCCATTATTCAGCAGGAGGGCAATAAGTTCGGCATCACTTAGTTGAATAGGACTTTTACTAAGTAATTTTTCGCGCGGACGATCGTCTTTTGCCCATAATTTAATTGAGTGGTTTTGCGCTTGCATAAAGTAAGATTAATAAATAATTTTATGCTTTGAAACGGGGTTTTTAACCCGATTATCCAATTGATCCTTTTGTCGAAAAACTAAAACCAGTAAACTATGAATTCCCGTACTTTCAATGTATTAGGCGGATTCCAATCTATGTTGTTTTGCATAGGAATCTATGTAGTAGCCCTATTTTTTTCCATTTTTATTTGCTCCGCTATTTTCCACGCGGTAAATAATTATAATGCGGAACCGATAGGCACTCTTAAGACGGTATCTGCACCACAGGCGGCCCCTCACGTAGTGGCTTCCAGATAAATAAGTTAATGTTGACAGGTAGAAAAGGGGTGTGCAATTAGCACACCCCTTTTCAAATTTGACCATTTTCTTGCGGCTACCTGCGTACTATTTACTTCAATGGTTATCTTCGCCGCTAGAATATTTCTTCTATGACTGCAAAAATCTTCTCAGGTACCGGTTCTCAGTACCTGGCAGAAAAAATCGCCAACAGCTACGGAATACCTTTAGGCCGGATCAATATCCAGAAATTCAGCGACGGGGAAATTCAGACAGTTTACCAGGAAAGCATTCGAGGGGATGTTGTTTTTCTTATCCAGAGCACTTTTTCCCCGGCGGATAACCTGATGGAACTCCTGCTGATGATTGATGCCGCCAGGCGGGCATCTGCTTACAAAGTAATAGCAGTTATTCCTTATTATGGCTATGCCCGACAAGACAGGAAAGACAAGCCCCGGGTTGCCATCGGTTCCAAACTGATTGCCAATATGCTTACGGCAGCAGGGGCTGACCGAGTGATAACCATGGACTTGCATGCCCCACAGATCCAGGGGTATTTCGATATCCCGGTGGATCACCTAGACAGCTCGGTAATTTTTATCCCATATATTGAGCAGTTAAAACTGGAAAACCTTACCTTTGCGGCCCCTGACGTGGGAAGCGCTAACAGAATCCGTGAGATTGCCAGCTATTTTAATGCCGAAATGGTGATTTGCGACAAACACCGTAAACGAGCCAATGAAATAGCCAGCAT
>NZ_LUKG01000147.1 GCF_001601815.1 Flavihumibacter sp. CACIAM 22H1 | reverse complement strand
ACAATGCGGTTAGTTCCAATAAAATTGCCGCCAATTCAGTAACCAACGCCAAACTGTCTACCAACGCCGTTGCTACGGCCAATGTACAGGATGGCGCTATTACAGCGGCTAAAATTGCGCCGGGTGTAATTCCTACTTCTTTGCCTGTTAGCGGTACAGCAGGAGGTGATCTGTCTGGTACTTATCCGAACCCTACTGTAGGTAAATTAAATGGAGTAACCGTGGCAGCTACTGCCCCAACAGCCGGACAAGTACTGAAGTACAATGGCACCCAGTGGGAGCCCGGTACCGATAATGCCGGCGGTGGAGGATTGACTTTTCCTTATTCCGGTTCCGCTAATGTGGCCGGTGATATGTTTGCTTTAACTAATTCCGGCAATGGCACTGCGCTGGCTGGTATTAGTTCATCCAATGGTCCGGCTGCTACCGGTGTGTCTGGTAAAATCACCAGTGCATCCCCAGGAGCAAGTGCAGCGGGTGTATTTGGTGAAATTTCAAATACCGGTGCATTACAAGGATCTGCAGTTTTTGGCAGACACAGGGGTGGTGGAAATGGGGTATATGGTCTTTCTGAAAATGGGCATGGTATCTACGGTCAGTCAACTGCTGGTAATGGTGTGTATGCCACCAGTAGTAATGAAATTGGTTTGTATGCAAGAAGTAATACAAAGGCAGGGGCTTATATTGAAAACTCTACCAATACTTCAGAAGCATTATTGGTGTATGGTGAATTAGGCGATGGTATCACTGCCACTTCCTTTGAAGGTGCAGGTATTTTTGCTCTGAATTACAATACTAACAGAGCCGCCATCGAAGCGTTCAGCGGTTTTGGAGGAAATGCCATCTTTGGTAATACAGGTTCCAGTTCAGCTGCGGCTATCGTAGGAAGAAACGATGATTCTTATGCTGGTGTACATGGATATGCTCCCTTTGGTATCGGTTTACTGGCCGAAGTAAACGTAGAAGGATTTACCGGTGGTACAGGTATAAAATCAGTTATTGGTACAGCTGGTGCGAATTCAAATCATGCCATTTTCGAAACAGGCGGTTCGCCGGTTGCAAGAATTGATCAAACCGGGCGCGGCTTCTTTAATGGTGGTACTACCAATTCCGGAGCGGATGTGGCCGAGTTATTCAGTGTAGATGGCAACAGAGCTGCCTACGAACCTGGCGATGTTTTAGAAATTTCTACCACCGATGATCGTAAAATGGTAAAATCAAGCGGACCCTATTCCACCCTTGTTGCAGGGGTGTATGCTACCAAACCAGGTTTACTACTGACCGAAGAAAATGCTACCGAAGGTGATCTTAGTGCAGGAGTGCCCATGGGTGTAATCGGTGTACTGCCAACCAAGGTTTGTATGGAAGGGGGAGCTATCAAACGGGGAGACCTGATTGTTACCTCCAGCATTCCCGGGGTAGCCATGAAAGCCGATCCTGATAAGGTAAAAGTAGGACAGGTTCTGGGAAAGGCCCTGGCCGATTTTTCGGGGAACGGAATTGGAAAAATAAATGTATTAGTCAGCGTAAAATAATCAACCATGAAAAATATACTTATACTGGCCGGACTACTGGTAAGCTCCTGCCTGGCGCAGGAGGTAAGTGCTCAGCAAAAGCAACGCCTTACGCCTGCCCAACTCAAAGTTCAACAAGCCAATTTACCCTATAAAAAACCGGGTAAAAGCAGGGCAGAATACGAAGTGATGTTGAACAAACGCAGAGCAATAGCTCGTGAAAACCAGGCCAGGTATCAGCGCCTGGAAGCGGAAAAAGCCCAGCGAGAAAGAGTAACCGGACCCAACCGGGAATAATAGTTTGTATAAAAAAAGCGTCTGATAGATCAGACGCTTTTTTTATGCGGGTAAGCGCTGCTTAAGCGCCCAGTTTTTTACGGAGATTTTCATCAATGGCATCCAGGAATTCCTGGGTATAAAGGAAATGCTCACCGTGTTTTACTTTATTCCCGTGCACACAAACGGCCAGATCTTTGGTCATTTTACCGCTTTCAACGGTTTCAATACAAACCGCTTCCAGGGCGTTGGCAAAATCGATCAGTTCCTGGTTATTGTCCAGTTTACCCCGGAAAGCTAACCCTCTGGTCCAGGCAAAAATGGAAGCAATAGGGTTGGTTGAAGTTGGTTTTCCTGCCTGGTGATCGCGGTAATGCCGGGTAACGGTACCATGTGCAGCTTCTGATTCCAGGGTTTTACCATCGGGTGTAACCAATACGGAAGTCATCAGGCCCAGGGAACCGAAGCCCTGTGCTACAGTATCACTCTGTACATCGCCATCGTAGTTTTTACATGCCCATACAAAATTGCCATTCCATTTAAGGGCGCTGGCCACCATGTCATCGATCAAACGATGCTCGTATACGATACCGGCTGCTTCAAATGCTGTTTTAAACTCATTTTGATAGATTTCTTCGAAAATGTCTTTAAAACGGCCATCGTATTTTTTCAGGATGGTGTTTTTGGTGGACAGGTAAAGTGGCCATTTTTTACTCAGGGCCATGTTAAAACAGCTACGGGCAAAGCCTATGATACTTTCTTCTGTATTGTACATGGTCATGGCAACTCCGTCGCCCTTGAAGTTGAAAACTTCAAAAACCTGTGGTTCACCACCGTCTTCCGGCGTAAAGGTCATGGTAAGCTTACCTTTTCCTTTGATTACGGTATCGGTAGCCCGGTACTGATCACCAAATGCATGCCGTCCCACAATAATGGGGGCGGTCCAGTTGGTAACCAGCCTTGGAATATTGTTAATTACGATCGGCTCCCGGAATACCGTGCCATCCAGGATATTACGGATGGTTCCATTGGGGCTTTTCCACATTTGTTTCAGGTTAAATTCCTTTACCCTTGCTTCATCCGGTGTAATGGTGGCGCATTTGATACCAACCCCGTACTGCTTGATGGCATTCGCTGCATCTACTGTTACCTGGTCATTGGTGGCATCCCGATGTTCCACTCCCAGGTCATAATATTTAATGTCCAGCTCCAGGTAGGGAAGGATCAGCTTGTCTTTAATGAATTGCCAGATTATCCTGGTCATTTCGTCGCCGTCCAGTTCTACTACCGGGTTGGCTACTTTAATTTTTTTACTCATAGTTGCCTGATTTATTGATGCAAGGTTGCAAACCTACTGCAATTGGCTAAAAATACAAATGATAAAAATATCAAATGCCGGATTGCAGTAATTTTATGCTGTTATGAGTAGGACGGGATCGAATGTTTTTAACTATATAGGTCGGTTTGTAGACCTGACCGATGCGGAACAAAAACTGCTGGAACAGCATATTCAGATTATGACCTGTGCTCCCAGGCAGGTTTTGACCGGTATAGGCGAACTTGAGCAACATACTTATTTTATCGAAAAAGGCTTGGTTCGGAAGTATTTTTTCAGGGGGCAGGATGAAATTACCGTTCAACTGTCCAAAGAAGGGGATATTATCAGTTCGGCTGTATCTTTTTTGTCTGGTGTGCCTTCTGATTTTGTGATCGAAACGATGGAAGCCTGTACCCTGGCGTTTATCACCAAATCCAGCATGGATACGCTTTATGATTACAGCATCAATTTTGAGAAAATGGGTCGACTCATTATACTTGAATGGATGCTGGTAAAAGAAAGAAATGATACCTTCCGGATGATCAGCAGCCCCAGGGAACGTTACCTTCGCTTTGTGCAGGAAAACCCCGCTCTTCTAACCCGGGTACCGCAGAAATACCTGGCATCACTATTGGATATTAAACCCGAAACGTTCAGCCGTTTTAAAAAACAACTGGTAGAAGGAGGGCAGGAGAAACCATGAAATCCACTTCTTCTTCACTTCATCAGGCTGCCTTGCAGCAATTGTTCAGTTATATGAATGCCTATTGTGGGATCTCTAAAGAACAGTTTAGCCAGTTATCAGCTTATTTTATTGTACGAAAACTTGATAAAAAAAGTCTCCTAATTCAGCCTGGTGAAGTAGATTACTACTTTAATTATATCCTCTCTGGTATTGCCCGTAAGTATATCCGATCCGGCAAAAAGGAAATTACCCTCCAG
>NZ_LUKG01000146.1 GCF_001601815.1 Flavihumibacter sp. CACIAM 22H1 | reverse complement strand
AATGCTTTCCTTTGGGCTATTTTTATAATAAATAATAAAAGCGCAGCAAATTAAGAGCACCGCGAGCAGGACAGCCGTCCACCTTTTCTTCGTATTAAAAATGGATATTTTATCGTCTCTCTTTGCTTCAGCCCGCTCCATCTCGTACTTTATGACAGCGTTGAGGACATACCCTTTTTTATGAACAGTTTGTATCAGTTGTTTTTGCGTGTCGGCGAAAACTTTTCTAAGTATGGAAATAGCCTGGGTCAGCCCTTCATCGCCGCCGCCATAGTCCTGCCAGATGGCAGTAATTAATTCTTCCCTGGTCACAGTTTTGCCATGGTTTTCAGCTAATATGGTCAGGACCTGTATGAGCCTTGCTTCCAGGTGAGATTTTATACCGGTTGACTGTTTGGTTACCGAATTGGCGTCCGGCTCTACGAAAAAGATCTCATTGATATAGAAGTTGCTCCCCATTAGTTAGATTATAGTATAGCTACAGGTAATTTCAGTTATTCTCAAGGTTTTCTAAAGGAAAAGTACAGGTAATTGTATTATAAATCAAAGAGATTCGTCTTCAATTTAAAATTAATGGAATGAAGAAAATCATCTTGTTTATAATCGCTTCCGGTTGCAGTTTATATCTTTTTGCCCAGGTTCCATCACCCCGGCAATTAGATAAGACAACCAGGAATATTGTTTTGAATAGCATAGGCAACGCTATTAACAGTTACTATGTTTTTCCTGATACGGCAAAATTAATGTGGAATTATATAAACCGCCAGAATGAGAAAGACGAATATGATCTCCTTGTCAATCCCAACGATTTTGCGAATAAAGTGGTTAAAGATATCCGGTCGGTGTATGATGATGCTCATCTCAGGATTGAATACAATCCGCAGCTTGAAGCAGATATTTTAAGGTTTCTTTCGTCAAAAAAAGAGGCCGGCAAAGTGGCAGATGCGGCTATTGCCAAAGACGAAAAAATGAATTTCTATTTCAGGAAAATTGAAATTTTACCGTCCAACATCGGCTATATCCAATTGAACGGCTTTGCAACCGCCAGCCTGTCCGCCAGCAAAATAATACAGGCAGCCATGCAGTTTGTCGCCCATACGGATGCATTGATTATAGATCTGAGAAACAATTATGGCGGGAATGCCGAAACCGCGGATGAAGTTGCGGGCTACTTTTTTAGAAATAAGACCTATACAGGTGAAAGTTTTAACAGAATTGAAAACAAGTGGACCAAAAGATATGTAGAAAATAAAAAGGCAATTACAGGAGGCTTGGTATTGGATATGCCGGTTTATATTCTCACAAGCCACAGCACATTTTCGGCTGCTGAGGGATTTGCTTATACTTTTCAGACAATAAAAAAGTCAATGATCATAGGCGACACTACAAGAGGCGGCGCGCACCTTACAAGAAGTTTTAGTTTGGGAAATGGATTTGTGGGTTTTATTCCCTTTACAAGAGGGAAAAATGCGGTAACTGACACCGACTGGGAAGGGACTGGCGTAATCCCTGATATCTCAACAGCAGATAGCGATTGTTTAATAACCGCTCACAATATTATTTTAAACAAAAAATTGGCGGCAACAAAAAGCGAAACGGAAAAAAGGAAAATCAGTTACCTGCTGAACTATAACAGGAGTAAGAATGCATCTGCTATTATTAATCCTCTGAGTGCATCGAAACTTACCGGGCAATTTGCGGAATTCGAAGTGACTTTACAAGGAGATCAGTTGATGTTCAGAGATACAAATGAGCGTACCGTTAAGTATAAAAAAATGAGTGCCGTAACTCCTACACTATTCCAGGTGGGAAATGACTACCAGGTTGAGTTTATTCTTGAGAATGGTTTATGTACTTCGATTAAAATGTATTGGGACGATGGTTGGGAGGAAAGTATGAAAAGGGTAAGATAAACTTGGTTATCCTCGTTATCCCGCCACTCAATTAAATCCCTGGCGAAATTCAACCGGTGATAAGTTCGTTTTCTTTTTGAAAAGCGTACTGAAAGACTGCGCATGCTCGAATCCCAGCGCATAGGCAATCTCGCTCACCGAAAGATCGGTTGTCGAAAGCTTTTCTTTGGCTTTCGCGATCAGCTTTTCATGAATATGCTGCTGCGTGTTTTGCCCGGTATGAACGCGAAGCAGATCACTCAGGTAGTTGGGAGAGAGATTCATTTTTGCAGCAACATACTGCACCGTGAGCAAACCCTGTATTTCGTTATTGAAGTAGTCGTCGAGCAATTGCTCGAACCTCGTCAGTAGTGCGGAGTTGTTAGTCTTGCGGGTCAGAAACTGCCGCTCATAGAAACGATTGGAGTATTTCAGCAGGCTTTCGATGTGTGTGAGAATGATATCCTGGGTATGCGCATCGATATGCCGGCACTCTTTATCGATTTTGTGAAGGATCGAGATCAGGTCATCTTCTTCCTCCGCAGACAGGTGCAACGCTTCGTTTACCGCGTAGTCGAAAAATCCGTAATGATGTATATCAGTTGCTAACGTATGCTGTAACAGGAAGTCGGGATGAAAGATCAGGAGATAGCCAGACCCACATTCCATATTTTGCAGATCAAGCTGTTGTACCTGGTTAGGTTTGGTGAAACTCAATACACCTTTATCATAATCGTAATGCTGCTGTCCGTACCTGATCTTGCCTTTGGCTTCACGTTTCAGTGCCACACAGTAAAAGCGGTTAACGAAGCCTTTCCATATTTCATCTTCCAGGAAAATGCTATCCTCCAGGTTGATCACGCTCACGAGAGGGTGATGCGGTTCGGGCAGCGACAGCAGCCGGTGAAATTCCGATATGGAGTTGATAGCATTCATAGCCAAATTTAATCAATTAAACCCATGCTGAACTCATCGTAAGGTGCGCCCGTGTCGGTGCCTAATGGTACGATGCTTTCAAGTTTTGCAACATCTTCAGCCGTTAACGTAATAGCCGTCGCCGCCAGATTTTGCTCCACATACTTTCTACGCTTGGTACCTGGAATTAGTACAATTCCTTTGCTCATAATCCAGGCCAGCGCCAGTTGCGAAGGCGTGACATTCTTTGCCTGGGCCATCGCTTCTATGGCTTTTACGAGTTCAATGTTTTTGTCAAACATTTCACCCTGGAAGCGCGGGATCGCTCTGCGAAAATCGTTCGGTGGCAAGTCATCTATGCTTTTGATCTGTCCCGATAAGAAGCCGCGGCCGAGTGGCGAGTAAGCGACGAACCCGATGCCCAGTTCTTTTAATGTGTTTAATATTCCGCGTTCTTCCACTGTCCTTTCAAATAAGGAATATTCGCTTTGTACTGCGGTGACCGGATGCACGGCATGTGCCCGCCGTATCGTTTCGGAGGAGACTTCGGACAGACCGATATAACCTACTTTCCCTTCTTTAACCAGTTCTGCCATGGCCCCGACTGTTTCTTCGATCGGGGTGTTTTTATCCAGGCGATGCAGGTAATACAGATCGATGTAATCGGTATCGAGATTCTTTAATGAACGCTCCAGCGATTTTTTTACATAGTCCTTTTTGCCATTGATGGCCCAGGTTACTTTGTTGTTGTCGTCGATTTCCCAGCCAAATCTTGGTGGCAAGGATATACCGGTTGCGATTACCGGTGATTTGCCTTCGCAATAAGCTGCTCGTTTTTCAGTGGTCCGTACAGGTCGGCCGTATCCAGGAAATTGCCGCCCAACTCCAGTGAACGATGAATAGTAGCGATGGCTTCCTGCTCATCCGCGGGGCCGTACATGTGTCCTTCTTCAAACCCGGTCATGCCCATGCAACCGAGACCAATTACCGGCACCACCAAACCCTGGCTGCCTAATGCTAGTTGTTTTATTGCCATGATCCAAAGGTCGGAAAGCTAAAGGACCGGTAGGTATGCAAATCCCGGATGCTTGTAAGCAAAACGGGGAATGGCACTCGAAATCCTGATTGCAGACAGACAACCCTCAATGTTGAGCACATTTTGTACTTTCGCGGCCGTCTGCTTTTGATGGGTTAACACCTACGCCACCTGATAAATTTAAATACCACCACCGGTTATGAAGAGACTCTTGTTTTCTTATGT
>NZ_LUKG01000145.1 GCF_001601815.1 Flavihumibacter sp. CACIAM 22H1 | reverse complement strand
CTAACATCGAAAGAGATTATTCAAGTTTATCTTACGCGCTTAGCTGATGTAGTAACTTTTTCTTTTCCGCTGTTTTTTTCATTAATTGGAGTAATGGCAATATTATAAGCATTAAGCGTAGAAGCTATATCTACTGTTTTCTCCAATTCCTGCTTAGCTGAAGTGGTGGTAGCCAGGTCTGAGGTAAGCTGGGTTGTTTTTTGTCTTTCTGAACCAAGATCTGTATTCAGCTGTGTATTTTCTGCTGTCAGACGCGCAACTTCCTGCTCAAGGCCAGCTACTTTCTCGTTCATTTCAGCAATAAGAGATTTTGCTTTTTTCAGTTCTGCAGCACTTGCATTGCTCTTGTTAAGAATGCTGCGGATCTGTGTTTTCAGTTTTGAAATTTCGCTGTTCTTGTCGGTTAATTTGCCTTCCAGTTGATTGTTGTAACCAGTAACAGAATCCAGGCGAGCCAGTGATGCATCGAAATTCCGCTGCAACTCTGTTTTCTCATCAGTAACCTGTGCAATGGTTGCTTCTTTTTGCTGGATAGTTTGCTCATTTTTGTTATTATTCCATAACAAATAACCCCAGGTTCCCAGCAGACCTGCTGCCAGTAAAGCAATGATCAAGCCCTTATAATCTTTTTTAGGTTCTTGAGTTGGGGTGGCTGAAGGATAGTTTGATGTGCTCATTATGTATTGTTTTTCGAATTTAGAAATGGTTATAAATCAAGTTTATAAAGCTTTTTTATGGATTGCTATTGAAGCCCTTTCGAAAACCGTGCCAAAAAAATTAATAGGGAGGAATCTGCAGTCTTCAGGAGGGTGGAAATGCAGGCTGCACGGCAATTTCCGATTTTTTTCCCAGCTTTCAATTATTATTGCAATCCTGAAATCAAAAGCATGTCCGTAGAAAAGATCCTGGCAGACTGGAAGAAAAAACAATACAAGCCTGTTTATTGGCTGGAAGGGGAGGAAGATTACTATATCGATAAAATAATGCAGGCTGCAGAACACGAACTTTTATCTGAAGCGGAAGCAGGATTTAATCTTACCATTTTCTATGGGAGGGAAGCTAACTGGGCAGATGTTGTAAATGCCTGTATGAAATATCCCATGTTTTCCGACAAACAGGTGGTACTTATTAAGGAAGCCCAACAAATGAAGGACCTTGATAAACTGGAACATTATATCTCGCACCCGCTTTCTTCCACAATTCTGGTTGTGGGGCATAAAGAAAAAAAGGTGGACGGCCGCAGCAAACTGGCAAAGCTCCTGAAAGACAAAACCGAGTTGGTACAAACCAAAAAAATGTATGAAAACCAATTGCCGGCCTGGGCTGAAAAGCTGGTACAGTCCAAAGGTTATTCCATACAACAGAAAGCCTGTTTATTACTGGTAGATCATATCGGGAACGACCTGAGCAGAATTGAGAACGAAATTGATAAACTACTGATTAACCTGGGCACCCGCACCACTATCACAGAAGATGATATCGAAAAATTTATTGGTGTCAGCAAGGAGTTTAACGTGTTCGAATTACAAGATGCCATTGCTAAAAAAGATCTTGCCAAAGCTATTCGTATTGTTCAGTATTTCGAAAGTAATCCCAAAGCCGGTCCAATTCAGATGATTCTGCCGGCTTTATACAATTATTTCAGTAAGGTATTTATGATTTTTGGTGTGCATAGTTCAGATGATAAAATGATTGCCTCTACTATTGGCACTTCGCCCTTTTTTGTAAAGGATTACATTCAATGCTCGCAGCGGTACGGCTATGACGGCATAGAGCGGATTCTGCTACTTTTACACCAATATAACCTGCGCTCCATCGGTATTAACGATGCGGGCAGCTCAGATACCGGGCTTTTGAAGGAGTTACTGGTAAAAATCATGTAATAATAGTAGATAGTGCGTGGAGGCTGGCTAATTTATCTTTGGCCAGTTGCTCTTTCAAGGCATCCAAGCCACTAAATTTCTGTTCCGCTCTCAACCATTGCTTTAATGTAACCGAAATGGTTTCGCCGTATATATCGGCATTGAAATCAAAAATATTTACTTCAATAACACGGCTGAGCCCATTTACAGTAGGCCGTACCCCGATGTTCATCATGCCTTTCAACTGCCCGAACATATTTTCTTTTTTCGTACCCGCAGCTTGAATTTCCTTGCCCTCACCGTTTTCAGCAGGAAAGGAAACAGTTACTGCATAAACTCCGTTAGCAGGAATAAGCTTTTCATTATCCGTCAATTGCAGGTTGGCGGTCGGGTAGCCAAGGGTACGCCCCAGCTGGTTACCTTTTACGACGGCACCTTCGCAAAAAATAATCATAGCCCAGCAGGTTGGCGGCCAATTGAACATCTCCCTGCAACAATGCCTGGCGGATCCTGGTAGAGCTAATTGTTGCTTCTTCCAATAATTTGCCCGGAATTTCAACCAGTCCGAATGCCTGGCGTTTGGCATAGGTTTCCAACAACTTGAAATCGCCCTGGCGGTTTTGACCAAACCGGTGATCGTAGCCAATAATTACCGTGTGCGGGTGAAAATACTTAATAAGGAAATCTTCGACGTATTCACTGGGTAATTGGGAAGCAAAAGCCGGCGTAAATGGCACTACTACCAGGTGGTCAATTCCTGCCGCTTCAAGTAGCCTTATTTTTTCTGCCATTGTATTCAAAAGCAGTACCGGTTGCATTTCTTTTCCTACAATCCGCCTTGGATGCGGGTGAAATGTTAGAATAACCGTTTCCCCATTTACCTCTTTTGCCAGCGCTTTCATTTGTGCAATTATAGATCCATGGCCCAGATGAACGCCGTCAAACGTACCGATCGTGAGAATGGCATTTTGAAAGCGCGGCAATTGTTCAATACTTCGATGTACCTGCATACGAGGCGCAAAAGTAGGAAAAGGGGGGGAAAGGGGAAAGGGAAGGGGAGTGTAGCTTTTTGCTGCCACCTACCCCTTCTCCATTCTCCCCTTTCCCATTTCCCCCTTTTTCCGCACCTTCGCAGTTCGAAATAGCAATCATGAGTCTGTATTCAAAAAGAGGTGTTTCTGCACAAAAGGAAGAAGTTCATAAAGCAACGGAAAAATTGGACCAGGGGCTCTATGCCCATGCATTTTGCAAAATTTATCCCGATTATCTGGGCAATGATGCCAATTGGGTAAACCTTATGCATGCAGATGGGGCCGGAACCAAGAGTATCCTCGCCTTTCTGTATTGGAAAGAAACCGGTAACATAGATGTGTGGAAAGGAATTGCACAGGATGCCATTGTGATGAATATAGATGATCTGCTTTGTGTAGGTATCCATGATAATCTGCTGTTTTCTTCCACCATCGACCGGAATAAGCGCCTTATCCCAGGCGAAGTACTGGAAGCGATTATTTCCGGCACGCAGGAATTTTTTGATGAAATGAAAACCTATGGCGTTGGAATTCATTACCTGGGAGGGGAAACTGCCGATGTCGGGGATGTAGTCAGATCGATTGCTGTAAATGGCACCATGACTGCCAGGTGGCCTAAAAAAAAGCTGATTACCAATGATTTAATTAAAGCTGGCGACCTGATTGTAGGATTTGCCAGCGCAGGTCAGGCTTCCTACGAAACCGCTTATAACAGCGGTATCGGAAGCAATGGTCTAACCAGTGCCCGGCACGATGCCCTGCATAAAGAGTATGCCCGTCAATTTCCGGAATCCTTTGACACCGGCTTACCCGAGGAAGTTGTTTATATTGGCCCCAACCGGCTTACAGATATGGTAGAAGTAGCAGGGTATGCTGCTACTGATGTTGGTCACCTGCTGCTAAGTCCGACCAGGACCTATGCACCTTTGATGAAAATCTTACTGGAAGAGCATTTTGAGGCCATTCACGGATTGGTTCATTGCAGCGGAGGCGGACAAACAAAATGCCTTAAATACCTGCCGGCTCCCTTCCGGATCATTAAGGATAACCTGTTTGAACCCCCGGTTGTATTCGATTTGCTGAAAAATGCCTCGGGAAGCGATTGGCGCGAAATGTACCAGGTTTTTAATATGGGACATCGGCTGGAAGTATTTACTACGGAAGCCGCCGCATCCGCCCTGATTGCTGCCGGGGAATCACTGGGATTACAGGGTAAAGTGGT
>NZ_LUKG01000144.1 GCF_001601815.1 Flavihumibacter sp. CACIAM 22H1 | reverse complement strand
ATGAACCGTCTGATTAAAAAAGTGACCCTCACTAAATTGGATGGCTCGTACATTATATTATTGAATCACCTGGAACGTCAATCACTGATTATTTTCGACGACTTTGGTTTACAACCGTTCACCCAGGAGATCCGGTTGACGCCGCTTCAACTGCTGAAAGATCAGTTGGCAAGAAAAGCATGATTATAACATCCCAACTTTCGGTAAACAAATGGTACGAATATATTAACGGCCCCACATTAGCGGATGCAATTCTTGACTGATTGGTAGCCAACGCACATCGTATAGAACTGAAGGGCGAGTCCCTAAGTCGAAAAAAAATCAAATCAACAACATAAGCAGTTGTATTTTTAACCAAGCAAAAAGTTCTTACACATACACCTTTACAAAAGGTGGATCAACATCCCAGATTGGTGGGTCAATATGCCCAGAATTTACAATGATCCCCTTCTTACGGCAAACCTCTTTGACTCGGGGCATCTCCATTTTAGTCAAAATATTTTTTCTACTAAAAATATATTCTACACCCCACCTCTCCTTGAAACCAACAAATCACAAATATCTACATCCAGCAACTCCGCAATTCGTAATAACTCTTTCAGGTGTGGCTGCGACTTATTGACGCACCAGTTGGAGACGGTATGCTCATTCTTTTGTAGATCCTCTGCCAGTTGTTTCTGACTCACTCCTTTGCGGACCAACACCTCCTTAATTCGATTAATTTTTTCGTCCATTCCCTAATGTACTGAATGCAAATTAAATGGATAAAATTGTAATGCTCGACTAGAAAAGAGAGCAGATAAATGTAATTTATTATTACATTTATGAATTTAATTATTACATTTGTATCACCTTAATCCTCTAATCATGTCCTTAAACTATACCAAAGCACAGCTGGAAGAATTGATTTTTGCACAGCTAACTAATCTTACTGAAATTGGTGAGCAAAACCAGCTGTTGAAAAAACAAAATGCCCTCTTGCAAGAAGCCAATACTAAATTGGCCGAACTACTATCTGATAAGATTTTCATCCCCTACGCTAAGCCAACCAGGAAATCAACCAACCATCCTTAAAACCTCGTTACCGCTGGCTGAATAAAACGCTGGTTACCGATTGCTTAATTGCCCACAATAAATTGCCGGTTATTTCCGGGTGCTTGCATCTGAACCAGACCCCAGTAGCAGCGCTTTTAACAGGTCGAAAAAACTAAAGACCATTAATGGACTAGGAGTAAGACCTGGTATGGATAATATGCGGCTGATTGTTGAACGATACAGCGGTTCAGTTTCCATCACAATAGGCATCTGCTGCTGCCAGGATATTTCCAACGCCGTACCACGCGCATTGCGAATTCTAAGATTATCCGATTCCCTTAACCGCGCCCCTCCCCGGTTCATCAGCTCCTCCAACCTGCCCTCCAGTTCAAAATAACAGTGCTCCGATGCCGCTTGAACAATTAAAGCCCTCCTGGCTACAGTTAGCCCTGTTACCAGGTGGCATTCCTTCCACCAGGGCTCCTTTCTCCGCCGCCTTAATGCACGTAGCCGCTCCAAACTATTCGTAAGCCGAAAAACAGAACACTCAATCGCCAAAAAAAACAAGGAGCCCGGTACCGGCATGCGTATGGTAAGCTGGTCGGCTCCCATCGCTTCCCAGTAAATGGGCCCATTGGCGTAGCGGATAGTGCGCGTTTCCGCCTCCTCTTCTACCTGCGGCGGCTCATCACCAAAACCCGGCTGGTTTTCCAGTACCTTAAATGCACCTACAGGCAGCGGTTCGGGTTTCCAGTTCGCACGCCTTACCTGATTGAAACGAATTACCTGCCCGGGTGTTACCGCCGCACAGCCCGGAAGCAGGGCGGTTTGGTTAAAAACACGGCCAATTTCATGCGCGTACTGCTGTTCAAATGGTAACATGTATTTTAGTTTTAATGAAGCCCGACCAGTAATAGCCGGGCATTGAAAATAATCACACCTCAATCGGTGAGACATTCTATTCGTAACCAAAGACGTTCACCCCGGTTAATACAAGCAGTGGCTAATTGAAGCAGTTTTCTAAACGCAAGAGCGCTGTTAATTCCTTTACCCGGCCCGGTAAGTTCGCGAACCACACCAATACAGCCCTTCAGTTCTTTCAACGCGTTGTTGGCTTTGTGAATAAGTATCAGCGTTCGGTTAGGAACATCCTTTAGCAACAGGTGCAACTGATGGCGCTTGCTGTAGCGCAGCAATAATTGATACCGCTGCTCGGGTATACAGGAAATCCATCGCTTATTCTGTTGCCAGGGCAGCTCAATGGTATAACAAATGAGCTCATTACCGCAGCTGAGCATGCCATTGGTTCCGGAGGCCTGGTAACTGCGTTGCAATAAAAGTTCCATGGTGTTAGATTTTTGATGGGTAAATAAACCCCGGCCGGAAGAGCCGGGGTGTATAAAAGACCGCTTAGCTTTTTACGGTAATTTGGCTCACAGCTCCAATGGCCGCAGCAGCAACTCCAAGGTAACCTGCAATGCTTAATACCAGTGGTGGCAGGTCTACCGGCGAAGTGGCAACCGATGCGCTTACCGCAGCCAAAGCAAGCGCAATATTCCGGAGCTTTACAAAAAACGGGGGCGTTTCGGCCTGGGCCCGTTCCAGCAAACTCATTTGATCAATTTGATACTGTTTCATAGTTTGAATTTTTTTGTTTGAAAATTGGGTTTTCATAGGTGGAAAAAAACGGGACTAAAGGACCTGTGTCAGTTCGCAGTGATTCCTGGGCAGATCCATAGCACGCACCAGCACGGTACTGCCTTTGGGCTGTGGATTGCAAACCAGGGTAGTGTAGATCCAATCCAACCCATTGTTGCTTCGGATGGCCTGTCCGCATTCGAGCAGGCTGCCATCGGTGGCAAAAAGTTTGAATTCAACCTGTACCACCTTAAAATCGTCCATCGCCTGCACCCGTATTAAGTCACCAACTGCGCCGGTATAGGCATTGGTTTGCAGATTAACAAGCAGGGGTGCACGCAGCGCATCTTTTAGGGCTGCCAGGTATACTTGCCGTGGCCCTTGGATTATTGCTGCATAGGCCGCAACCACTGCCGGGTTTGCCAGGCTATTTTTCGCATATACTACAGCTTTGGCAAACCGTTGCCGGTTGGCTTGCTGAGCGGAAAGCATATTGTTTGTCATAAAGCGTTGGATTTTAAGTAGTGAATAAATGTAAGACCGTTCAAAAAATGCAAGAAGGCAATACGGGGCCATTCCTCCCGCTATGCCGAATGGCTGTCTTGCTGAATTTATTTACTGATAGTACAGGCAGCGCTGCTGTTTAACAACTGAGGAGTTGAAAGAGAATTTTTCGCCCGCCTCTTGTGAGGGGTATCTTTTCATTACCGATTAATATCCACTTGGAAGTGATCTGTTTGATTTTTTCCCAAGCTACCAAATAACCGCGATGCACACGGGAAAAATGCCGGGCTGGTAATTGTTGCGACAACTTTCCAAGATTCAAAAGCATTTTGATTTTTTTTGAATCTGTATGCAGTGTACAGTAACGTCCACTCGCCTTTAGAAACAAGATTTCTTGAACGTTGATCTTATGCAATCGTCGTTGGATGCATAACAAAACCAAAGCTGTGTCCATATATATTGGTTTGTTGGTGAACAAGCAATTACAACACAACATTAGGGCAGGGCGGAGGGTGTTTCCAAATAGAATGTAACGAATCGACGTTTTTGGTAATGAATCGACGTTTTTTGTAATGAACCTACAGGCGGATAGTTCTAAAATACTGGAAAATTCCGAAAAATCAAATCATGTGGCATTAAAATAACCACCCGCTTCTGCAGGTGGTTATGGACTAATCAGGGCAGTAACAGTTCAAGCATACCTGTATTCTCAGGAAGATCTTTGGCAATAGCCCGGATCATACAACCACTTAACAGGGAAATATCCTGCTGTGCGGTGTAAGTCCACTTATTGTGATTGATGGGGTTCATGCTGGCCTCCCCTTCTTCTATCAAACTACCTGTTGCGGAATAGATGCTGATAGAAACGGAAGCTACCCTGAAATCATCAACAGCAGTTATACGGATGGGCGAACCAGCAAGCCCCGTATAAGCACCTGCGTCAATTTCCTTTACCAGAGGGGCTTTCAGGTAATCACGCAGGGCCCTATTGAACGCTGTTACCCCTTTTGCCTTTTTATCCGCATAAGCGGCTTTTAATTCAGCGTTAGCAACCGCGCCCTTTGCGTAGCCGGATGCTTCTCCAAACAGCTCGCGCACCGTTTGCTGCTTCGGTGTTACCACTGCGTTTTTACGAATAGTAGGCAGGGTGGCAATAAAGGTTTTATTGCCTCTTGTTTTGTACACAAACTGATTACCCATTTTTCCTTTTGCTCCTCTTACGAGCAGGTTTTTTGATACGTTGGACATTGAATTAGATTTTAATAATGAAAAAATTAATTTCTTGAATGCATTCAGTAATTC
>NZ_LUKG01000143.1 GCF_001601815.1 Flavihumibacter sp. CACIAM 22H1 | reverse complement strand
CCAGCGGAATATCCAATAAAGCCTTTGCTGGGTTCCAGGCTTTTTCTCCACCGGTTTAAGACCTCCTTCCCATCAATCCACAAACGTATAGTGCCTCCGTAGCTGAGCCGCAACTGATGTATGCCATTGATTGGAGACGCAATGCTGCCCTCCCACTGAACCTTCCCCGTTTCTGCTTTGAACCCATCTGGCAAAACCCGTTTTGAATCGCCTAAAAACTCCATCGAAATCTCTGACTCGGCCCTTTGAAAAGCGGGTTTATCCGCCGTTAGGGTGGCAAAATAGGAAGCCGATAACCAACCCTTTCTGCCGTGTACATCCTGTAACTGCAAGGCTGAAAGTGGCCGGAAACTACGTATATCCCCGGCTGTTGTAAGTGAATAATTATCCCACAAAATGCCGTAGTTATTGGTGGAAACCAGAAAAGGGATGGCCACTTCTGTATTATTCTGGAAAAAATAAACCTGTCGTCCGCGGTAATTGTACAGTCCATCCTGGTGCTGGCCAAGTCCAAAAATGGCTTCATCCGGCTGAAGCTCAAAGTGTTGCTGAAGTTGGTAAGAGGGTTGCCCTTCATATACGGCTGCAGTAAAAGCACGTCCCCCTGCTTTTTTTTCTGCTACTATTTTTTTTCCCCGGCTATCATAAAAACTAACTGCTCCGGAGGACCTTGCTATAACAGCGTTCAGGGAGGCTGTTTTCACCAATAGATCGGTGCCTTTTTCTTCTACGCTAAATTTTGTGGCCGATTTAGTAGTCAACACTACCAGGCTTTGATCCGGGGGAAACTGCTTTCCTTCAACGGCGTGCACCCGGATAATATTATCAGCAATAACTTCTACCCGAACGGCCTGAACGGTTCCGGTAACCCTTGGGTCGGTAAATAGCAGAACGCCGTTTTCTGTTCGCTGGTAATTGAAGGATGGCGAATCAGCTGCTGAAACAGCAGTACCAAGCAGGAGGCAAAAAATAAGAAGCCGGGAGATAAACATATGGCAATAATTTCTTAGCTATTAGAAAAATCTACTCCTTGTAAAACTAGAGCAGTAAGCCGTTTTCGGGGGGTAGCTTTTGATTAGAAATAGGTATCCAATTGTTTCATTTTGACAAAATCACTGCAAACTGGCCCCTTGTATGCCCGGGAACTCTTCCTACCTTTGCAGCATGAACCTCGATTATCAATCAATACTACCGGCCGATTTTGACGGCAGCTCCCGGGTATGGATTTACCAGAGCAACCGTATTTTCAGCATCATGGAAGCCCTGGAACTGGAAAAAATATTTCATGCATTCACCAGTCAGTGGCAGGCACACGGGGAGCCGGTAAAAGGATATGCCAATCTTTTTTTCGGGCAATTTATTGTTCTAATGGCTGATGAAACCCAAACTGGCGTAAGTGGCTGTTCAACGGACAGTTCCGTACGTATGATCAAATCAATTGAGGAAAAATTTGGGGTAAGCCTGTTCGACCGGCAGCTACTAGCATTTATTATAAAAGATAAAATCCAGCTGCTTACCGCTGTCACAACTGGCTCCGGCCGTAAAAGGCGGCTTTATAAACGGGGATACGCTCTATTTCAATAACCTGGCGGCCACCAAAGAAGCCTTGGAAAAAAGCTGGATTATTCCGGTAAAAGAAAGCTGGTTAAAAACTAAGATTCCGGTAGAGCAGGCTTGAGATTGGTCCAGCAGAATAAAAAAATAGTTAAAGGGATAATCAGATGCTCCACAACCAATAAGCTACTCTCCGAAACGGTCCAATAACTCGAAACAAATTCGCCTGAAAAGTCCATTGTAATAAGCATTATTGCCTCCAAATATATTGTCAACAAAGTAAGGAGCATAGATATTATTATAAGAATTAAATTTTGACGATACCGCTTCCACCAAAATAATTGATGGTAGACAACTCCGATTATAAAAAAAATTGCGATGTGCAATAGGTCAAAATAATTCAAACCACTCTTTATCCCTGGATAAGCAGGATTTTCTTGTTGCAAAAACTGAAACGATTCCACTAAAAATGTTAGGGTAAATAAAAAGAGTATCAATTTCCCTGACCTATCATGGAATAAAAATTTATTAGCCCGGAATGATTTAAAAAAAATTCTTCCCACTAAAAAAAAAGATACAGCCACGATATAGCCGGTCAGACATTGATATAACCAGTATAATGTTCTATCGATTATGCCGTCCATCAGAATTGCAAGATAAAGGCAGTGCCCTCTCCCTCTACACTATGAACGCTAATATTTCCTTTATGCAGCATCATAATCTGTTTACATAAACTCAATCCGATTCCGCTACCACTTTTTTTCGTACTGAAAAAAGGAATAAAGATCTTATCCATTATTTCAGCAGGCATTCCAACTCCGTTATCCGCTACCTTCACCTGGGTTCTATTGTTCGAACCCTTACTGGCCGATAACACGATCCTTGGATTCGGTTGTTCCCGAACTGCATCCATTGCATTAATAAGCAGGTTGATCAATACCTGGTCTACCAGGTTGGTATCGGCCTCAATCGTAATACCCGGCTCTTTTAAAATGATTTCCACCTCTATATTTAACTGCTCCAGTTTGGGCTGCATCAGCTGTTGTAAATTCACAAAAAGATCCAGCACCTGCACCGTTTCCAGGTTCAGTTTGGTAATTTTGTTAAGGTTCCTATAGGTTTCCGCAAAACGTAGTAGCCCCTCACTTCGCCTTTTAATGGTTTCTATTCCCAGTTCCAGGTCCTCGAAATTTCCGGAGCTATCTTTAAACTCACCCACCGCTTTATGCAGGCTCTTTTTGAGGGTATCTGCCAATGAAGAAATCGGGGCTACAGAATTCATGATCTCATGGGTCATTACACTAAGCAGTCGCTGCCAGGCCTTGCTTTCCGTTTCATCCAGGGCCTCATTTACGTTTTGAAACGCAATTAATTTATAGGTCTGTGATTCTGTCTGAAAAGCCGAGCAACTCACCAATACTTTAAAGCTATCTTTTTCCAAATGTGCTGTTGCAATTTTAACCTCACCCGGTTTTATGGATTTTACCACCTCCCCCAATTCAGTATCTCTCCTGCTGAGTGAGTCAATGGTTTTTAAATAGGGGATCTGCAACATCCTTTTCAATGCCTCGTTCATCCAAACCACATTACCGGTAGCCAGCTCATAGGATAAGATGCCCGTATCAACAAGTTCCAGGATACGTTGCAGGTATTGATACTGGGTTTCTTTTTCCTTGCTTATAACTTTAAAAGCGGTATTGATTTCATTGAAGCCCTTGCGAAGCGGCTGCAATTCGGAGGGAGCATGCTTGACATCAAAATAACGCGTGAAATCACGGTAATGAACAGATTCCACAAATTGTCTTAATTCATTCTGTGCTTTTTGCTGATAACGATACAGATCATATAACAGAAAAACGCCCACCGGAATTACTAGCAGTAAAAACCGATAATGAGCGGCTGCCAGCAACCAGGCAGCAACACATAGTACAGCAAAAAGTAAGAGTACTTTTAGCAGCAGCTTATTATTTTCCCAGAATTCAGATATCATACTTGCTTAATCGACGGTAAAGTGCGGTTCTTGTCAGACCCAGTTCTTTGGCAGCCTTGGTAATATTGCCGTTGTGCTTTTCGATCACTTTAAGAATGGTATTTTTTTCTACCGTACTAAGATTGGTTTCTTTCGGCTCCTCTGCTCCTTCTGTAGCAAATTCAATCGGCGAAAACAATAAGTCTGCGGCTTTTAACTCATCTCCCTCTGCCATTATTACGGCCCTTTCAATGGTATATTGTAATTCCCTCACATTACCCGGAAATGGATACATGAGCAGTTTTTCCCGGGCAGCTTTATCAAAACTTAATTGGGGTTTCATGTATTTCTGGCTATAAATCTGGTTAAAATGATCGGCCAGTAATACAATGTCCTTGCCCCTTTTCCGAAGTGGTGGAACTATAATTTCTACGGTATTAATCCGGTAAATAAGATCTTTCCTGAACCGGCCTTCGTTGGCCAGTTCTTGCAAAGGCAGGTTGGTGGCACAAACCAGCCTTACATCAATGGGCATGGGTTTATTGGATCCAAGCCGGGTTACGGTACGGTTCTGTAATACTGTTAGCAGTTTGGCCTGTTGCTGTAAGCTGATATTGCCGATTTCGTCCAGGAATATGGTTCCCCCATTAGCCGCTTCAAATCGGCCCATCCGATCTTCCCGTGCATCCGTAAAAGCTCCTTTAACATGGCCAAAGAGTTCACTTTCAAATAAAGACTCTGTAAGTGCCCCTACATCCACTTTTACAAAGGGTTTAGACGCCCGAAGTGAATGCTGGTGAATAGCTTTGGCAATCAGGTCCTTCCCTGTGCCATTTTCACCCAACACCAGAATATTGGCATCCGTTGGCGCAATCTTTTCAATCTTGTAAAAAATGGCTTCCATCTGTTCTGACTCTCCCAATAATTCGGAACCGATCAGGGTTTTTGCATCAAGCAATTCCCCTGCTTTTTTTC
>NZ_LUKG01000142.1 GCF_001601815.1 Flavihumibacter sp. CACIAM 22H1 | reverse complement strand
TAAATTGCCAGGTCTGGTAGCCTTTTTTATCGAGTTCAGAAGAAAGAACGGGTGTGCGATTGCCTGTGGCTGCAATGGTATAATTGGCAGGCGCTGTAATCAATACGGAGTAGTTACCAAATTCATTATAGTATTCGCCCTGGTCGAGATAGGGCATCGGATGCCACCCTTCAGCATCATATACCGCAGGTTTGGGATACCACTGGGTTACCGCAAAGAAATCTCCGTTAATGCCTGAACGTGAAAATAATTTCGGCAGTTTCACCTGGAAGCTATTCAGTAATCGGAGCGAATCACCCGGCAATAGGGGAGAAGGCAGTACAAGCCGGCCATAATCCTGATGAAGAGAATCTTCGATCCATTCTAGTGGGGTTGTGCCGGTAGAAAACTGAAGGCGGTTGATATATCCGCGATCTGCTTCCTTACTAAAGTAAAAATCGAGCCGGTTTAAGAATAATAATTGTTCACTGAAGGCGGTATGATCGTTTTTGTAGGCATTGGGCCAAATATGAAAATAGATGGTGTGTAGTGTATCGGGGCTATTGTTGAAATAGTTAATCACCTGGCTACCCAACAAGGTTTTGGTTTCGGGCTCCAGGGTAACGTCTAAGGAATGGTCTACCTGTTGCTGCCAGCGCGTTTGAGCTGCCATAGATCCGCTGATAGCCAGTAAAAAAACAATACCCAGTATTTTTCCAAATGAGATCATTGATTCTTATTTTCCTTTGCCCGAAAAAATAATACGAATAGTATACAACATTATTTTCAGGTCAAGCGCCAGGGATATATTCTCAATATACAGTAAATCATATTGCATGCGTTCCAGCATTTCATCAATATTTTCTGCATACCCAAACTGAACCATTCCCCAGGAGGTTAGACCTGGTTTAACACGAAGAAGGTATTTGTAATATGGGTTCCGTTGTAAAATCTGGTCAATGTAGTATTTTCTTTCGGCCCTGGGGCCCACCAGGCTCATATCGCCGATAAGAATATTCCATAATTGAGGAAATTCATCAAGCCGCCATTTTCTCATGTATTTTCCCCAGGCTGTAATACGCGGATCTGCGGATGAGGATAAAGCCGGACCGTTTCGTTCAGCATCCTGGTACATGGATCTGAATTTCAGCATGGTGAAGGGTTTGCCTTTATACCCGACTCTTTCCTGTCGGTACAGTATGGAGCCAGGAGAAGAAAGCCTTACACGCAGCGCAACATAGAGGAAAACAGGCGATAACAGAATAAGACCCGCAACAGCTACAGATACATCAATAATCCGCTTGATATTTTGTTGCCAGGGCGGAATTAATCCATTGTGGATATCCGTTAGAAAAGGAACGAAAATATTCTCTGTTCGTATAGCTCCTGTTAGTATAGAAATAGCGGAAGGAACCATTTTTATTTCCACGTCTTTATCACTTAATCGGCGTAGAAAGTCTTCCGTCTCTTTTTCCCGCGCGCCATCCAGCGCCAGCACCACCATTTTAACCTGTTGCTGATCGATAATTGATTCCAGTTTGTCAATTGTTCCGAGATAGGGAATGGACTTACTTAATCCGTTGGAACCTGAACCCACATACCCTTTAAAATGATAGCCAGCTATTCTTAACTGGTCGGCGGTTGATTTATAGAGTGTATTGGCGATAACAGCATCACCAATCAATATAGAATGAAACCGGACCGACCCGTCTTTGAGCTGCTTTTTAACCTTATTTAAAATAAGCCATCTGCCGGTAAAACTGATCGTGATCTGAAAAAAGACAAAGAAGGCAAAGGAAGAATAATAATAAGGGAGGCTTTTATCCTCGTCATTAAGAAGAATCACAAAGAAAATAGCGATACAGCCAATAAGGCTGGCAATCACCGTGGTTGTAAATTCTCCCAGCCTGGATTTTTTATAAAGCGATAAATAAGAACCGATAGCTGCATAAAACAGTACCCAGCAAATTGGCAACAATAACCATCCCAGGAGAAAGCCCTTATTCAGGTGAAGCGAACCATTCACAAAAAGCGGAAATCCTAATAAGTGATTACGGTAGAGATAAAAAATAAACCATACCAGTAATGCTGCCAGGTAATCGCTCAGGGCATACCAGCCCGGTGAAAGAGGACGGTGGGTGGTTTGGGGCATCAGGTGTTGATAGTATTATGGCGAATTTTATGAAGTATCTGGTGGGCCACTTCCATTGCCCTGAAGCCGTCTACTTCAGAAACAACCGTGGGAGAGTTGGTAAGAATAGCATCTCTGAACTCTTCCAGCTCTTTTTTAATGGCGTTTACTTCAGGTACAGATGGGTTGGCAACCGCTACCGTTTTTTTGCCTTTGGGTGTTTCTATATCAAATTCGAATACATTTTCATCTTTATCGCCTTTTAACCGGATTACTTCTGTTTTTTTATTCAGGAAATCAATGCCCACATAGGCATCTTTCTGGAATAAACGCATTTTGCGCATTTTCTTCATGGAAATCCGGCTGGAGGTAAGATTGGCGACACAACCATTATTGAATTCGATTCTTACATTGGCAATATCCGGGGTATCCGTCATAACAGCGACCCCACTGGAAGAAATATTTTTTACTTCACTCTTAACCATATGCAGGATGATATCAATATCATGAATCATCAGGTCCAGTATAACACTAACCTCTGTACCTCTTGGATTGAATTGTGCAAGACGGTGGACTTCAATAAACATGGGATTTAACTGCAGTGAGCTGGTTGCCAGGTATGCAGGATTAAAGCGCTCTACATGGCCTACCTGCATTTTGATATTGGATTCCTTTACCAGCTTTACCAGTTCTCTGGCTTCATCCATGGTATTGGCAAGCGGTTTTTCTACAAAAACATGTTTTCCATTCCGGATCGCCAACTGGCATAGCTCAAAGTGAAAATTGGTGGGGGCTACTATATCGGCCGCATCTATTGCCTGCAATAAAGCAACCGGATCTTCGAATCGGGGAATTCCGTACTGGCTGCTTACTTCTGCAGCTACCTGGTCATTGGGGTCATAAAAACCAACCAGCTCAACGCCGGAGATTTCTTTCCAATTATTGAGATGGAATTTACCAAGATGTCCGGTACCAAAAACGCCAATTTTCAACATATGAATGGATTATCATACAAAGATAATCAAGCTTATTCAGCCATTCAATGTGATTGACAAGGAATTCGTGCAAATTTACCGGTGATCACCGAATAAGACTGCTTCTTTGCGCATAGTATGTTATTGGCGCATGAATGAAAAGGCAAGTCCCGTTTTTGATGGTGTTGATTATGGGACGTGTGAGGTAGGTAGGTATGGCCGGGCAACCATAACTTCTTCCCAGGTATCCCTGACTTTCAATAAGGCTTTCGGATACATAATCAGCGCCATGAATAACAATCGCTCTTCTGAGCGCATTGTCGTTAATTCCTTTTTCTAATCCGGCTAGTTTAAGAGAATAGCCATTATTGCCATAATAAGTTGATTCGGTGCGGTAAAAACCCGGGCTACTCATATGCGATTTTGCCCGGTTGGAATAGGACACAGCCTGCTCTTTCCCTGAATTTCTTCCATGTGCCACATAGGTATGAAAGAGCAACTGATTTTTTTCTACGTCCAGCACATAGAGACGCTTAGAAGTACTAGGCTGGCTGAAATCTGCTATTGTCAAAATAGTTTCATTGCTGAGTGAGCCCTTTTTTTTAAGCTTTTCCCACCCTTTCATTGCCTGTTCAAAAGCTTCGGTTGATAAGCCCAGTGAATCCAGCTTCAATCCATGATAGACAGAAATCCATACTCCAATGGTATGGTCGACTGAATTGCTGTCGGTGGGCAAATTCTCCTTGGGAAGGAGCGCTGTTCTCCGTTTATGGGTATTGGAATACGCTACCAGTGAAACCAGGGCTACAACCAATATGGTGAAAATTATTCCTGCTGATTTAAAACGCATATAACTCCTTTAGTGTACAAAATTTCGGGTACAAGTATTTCCGACAGAGACGGACCTGTACGTTGAAAGGTTGTTACAAGGATGCAAAAATCCTTAACCAGTGCTAAATCTACGGAATTTTGCCTTTTTCAGGCAGGTTTATAGCGGATTCATGCAGGCGTTGGAAAGCAGTGCCTGCAACCCGTTTAGGAGAGTTTGGTAAAAGTCCCAGGTAGTTATCCTATTAATATATTTTTTTTCAATATGTAGTGTATAACAGGTGTACAACTAAGGAAAATGACTGCGAAGTTGGCCTTGTATTTGTTTATGATGCCCCAAATCCAATACCAGGATGCCTGTAATTCATCCTAAAACCAGGGTATCAAATACCAAGTTTAAGGCCCGTTTTTTTGTCCATGCCTCTGAAATCGATTAATCTGGCCTCTGACAACTGAATTATCTACCGCAGTGGCGACTAGAGATGTAGTGATACGTCTCTATTTTTTTTATGCCAGTTTGGTCTCCAAGGGTTGAGGAGAAATGGTTTTGCACAATACCCTCATTTTTTGGATTACCTGCTCAATGGTATCTTTTGAGATCTGTAGAAAATGTTTGTTTGCATGCTGATCATCTT
>NZ_LUKG01000141.1:3626-5063 GCF_001601815.1 Flavihumibacter sp. CACIAM 22H1 | reverse complement strand
GTTCTGCTACCTGCCCCCTTAACCAAGTAACGAAGCACAAACAATAAGCAAGCAAAGCAAGCAGTTTTTTCATGGCCGCTTATGTTTTTTGGCTTGGGTCCAGACGATACCCAGGCCGATTTTCCATCCTATCATCGGATAGCGCATGCAATGAACCGTTAACCAACTGTTTTTAAGTCGATATCCCTGCTCCCAGGCAATCATAGGTGGACTTATTTGTGCATGAACCCGCAGAAAAGCGTTATCAAGGAATGAATACTGAATCCTTGCCTGTAAAACAGGCGGACCGGCAAACGAAAAGAGCAGCGCCATTTCAGTGGACACCAGTTCTGACAATTGATAACAATGATAAAAATTGAGCTGTATTTCGGTCAGCGCCCCGGAAAGAGCCGTTCTACCAGCATTACTGGTTTGCCGATCAACTGCCAAAAGCAGGTTGAATGCCTGCTTCCTTAACCGATATGCCGTAGCAATGCCTGCGGTAAAAAAGCTACCTGGCTTTGCTGGTTGAATGCGTAGTCGGTTGTACTGTAACAAGGCGCCCAACTGCCAGGCTGTTCTTTTCGGTTCAGACGCAGACAACTGCATTCCGTATGCCAATCCTGCCTGGGTATTTTTGAAGCTGCCTTTACCAATAGATGAAACCCTGCCGCCTATTCCTGATCGGGCGGTTAATTGAAAAGTTGCCTGCGCTTCTACCCGCCGGGTAATGGGGAGTCCAGGGAACTGGTCCATCGAACATTCCACCGTAAAAAAAGGCAATGAAGCGCCGAGTACAGCCGGATTAACAAAAGCACTGACCGGCCGAAAAAAAAGATGGTTCCCCAAACCGGCGAGGGGAGATTCATTGCCTGCCAGCATTGGTCTTAACTGGCCGACAAGATCCGGAAAGGGGAACCATATTCCTACACACAATACCCAAACTCTCATGCTGCAATGTCCGAATCAATCTATTGCTGGTCAAGGGTGAAAGAACGTAAAATAATACCGTGTAATTCTTTCATAAAAAAAGGGCAAGGTTTCCCTTGCCCCCTAATCTAAGAACACACACACATGTTATTTTAAGGTAATCACCTCTTTAACGACTCTTGGTGCAGCCGTATTATAGCTGTAGTGCAAATGAAAACTTTTTGTTGCCGGATCATAATAATTAGGCCCCCAGGTCTGGTTGATATTAGGGGTTGCTCCTTTAGGTGAAACGGTAACGGTATTATCCTCATTCACCAGCAGATCCATGAAATAACCAGATCCACCCAGGTCGCCCAATGGCGCTGTAACAGATCTTGCTCCGGATGTTACCAGGTTTTTATCTTCATCAATAGCCCGTTCACCAGCCGTTGGGTGTATAAATACGCCACTTGCATGATAAGCGCCATGAAACGAATTTTTGATAAGAATGTTTACAATGGATGATTTTGCTTCCGCGCTGATTACGCC
>NZ_LUKG01000141.1:0-3157 GCF_001601815.1 Flavihumibacter sp. CACIAM 22H1 | reverse complement strand
TGATTACGCCTGCACTGGCGGTAGCTATTTCAAAGCCAAGTGCATAGGATCGCGATAAATCGAATTTTTCGGCATCCACGTTTAACTTGATCTCTTTTGCAAACTCACCGGCGGCAAAATTTAATGTCCAGGTATCACCCGACACTACCACACTTGGGTCAGAAATGGTAAAAACATTGCTTGGAAGAACTTCATATTCAGTACCCTCTTCATCATTGTAGGCATCCAGTAGAGCCTGCTTATTAGTGAGCGTTACTGTTACGGGCTGATTCAGGCTGGCTTCTGAATTCGCATCGCGGCGTATATCCAGTACCGCTGCAGATTGGGCACCTGGTTTAAGGTCAAGTGCCACAATTTTCGGAGCATCTGTACCCCCCAATATTTTAATAATGCTGGATCCTGCTGAACCTAAATCTTTCACTTCATTCTTTACGCAAGAACTAATTGAAGTGCTGATTGCAAGCAGTACAAATAATTTATTTAATGTATGTTTCATACTATAATAGTTTAATAAAAGTTATTCTTTATCCCACCACATTCTGGCATCCTGTGTATCGCCACCGGATAAAAGTGCAGCAGCGGCTTTCACATTTGCATTGTTTGTTCCATATTCACCCGTACCATATACGTACCTGCGAGGAATTTCTTTGGTATCATTCTCCGCAAACTCTGCGGGTGTTAACACCGGGAATCCGGTACGCCTCCATTCACTCCAGGCCTGTAAGCCATCCGGATACATTGCAAACCATTTTTGAGTTCCGATTCTTTCAAGGGGATCTCCTTCATCATAGCGAACACTATTTTGATTGATGTATGTCTGAACAGCTGTTCCAGAATATCCCCATTGTGCCATTGATACAGCAATTGCCTCTTCATAAAGATCCTGGGCATTTTCATTTGTCCAGCCAATTTCAGCGGCCTCTGCTCTAGCAAACAACACAGTTGCTGCATTCATAAGAATAACATCTTCAGCCGCATCAATTTTATCTCCCTTTAAAACAAGTCCCCAACCAGGGGAAACTGCCACCGCTGCCGTTCTGTTTAAACCATATGGAAATCCAATTGGAGTAGATCCATAATTTGCTAATCTAGGGTCATTAAATCCAGACAAAGCATCCGTCATTGTACTACTTATTGCGTCATCTATACGAGCACTTACAACATAACTTATATACCATGGATTTTGATAGGCGCCGCCAGGGAAATTGATGGCAACGTTATCTGCATTTGTTTGCATAGAACCGGCTGAATGATTCAAAGCAGCATTAAATTCAGTAGCAGCTTGTCCGCCCGCATTTGGGTAAACCTTGCTCATACGCAGGGCTATCTGCATACGAAGGGAGTTGGCAAAACGTTGCCATTTCCTATTATCGCCTTCAAATATAACATCCCCTTTTACGGCCAATCCATTGTCAAAACCGTCAACCGCCTCCTTTAATTCTTTTAGCAAATCAGCATAGATATCCTCTTGTTTATCATACTTAGGTACAGGATTTCCTTTTAATGCTTCTGAATAGGGAACATCTCCCCATCTGTCAGTTATTGTCCAGAAAGCATAGGCTTTAAGAATTCTTGCAACGGCAATCTGGTTGGCATTAGAACCGGAAATTGAAACTATATCTTTAGTCGAAGGATCTGTATTTTGCCTGATGATATTTTGAAGATCGTTTAAAAAGCCAGAATAGAACCCATTAAATTCGAGCTGTGGAAGATTATAGAGCGAGGCGCTTGGATACTGGGTCTCAGAAAAATATTGAGCATAATAACCAGGCCGGGTCATTGTAGCTACAGATGTTCCTCCTTCTCTTCCACCAAGTTCAGCAATAGATCTTGTTAATAATCCAGCTGTTACTGGGGTAGTTGTACCATTTGGATTGGTGTTTGTATCACCAAAATCCTTAATTTTTTCACATCCTCCAAATCCCATTGACAAAACAGTCGCAACAGTCAGGAAAGATGAATTTATTAATCGTTTCATACTAGTAATTAATTTAGCGTAATAAATTGGAGGGTCAGAAATTAAGTTTCAGGTTAAATCCGATGGACCGTGTACCTGGCATCTGACCGTCTTCTCCATATACAGAACTAATTTCAGACGGATCAAAATCAGCAGTATTGGCATATATAAGCACAGGATTTCTGGCGATGATAGAGAATGTTGCACCGGAAATTTTCTTACTGATACCCATTTTTGCCAGATCGAAACGATATCCCAGGCTAACCTCACGAAGTTTAACGAAGGTTAGGTCATAGATACTTTTTTCAGCAATATTGGCTCCCTGGAACTGGTGGAAGTAACTTTGTGCATCAACATAATGGGTTACGGCTTTACCGTCTTCATCAACACCATCTACCCGTACACCACCACCGTCTGATACTGCATCCCGAACAGGATTTCCTTTATCGTTGGTAGTAGCAGTTTTTGCAGTCAGCCCGGAGAAAGATCCCCAGAAATCAGACAGCGAGAAGAATTTACCACCCTGCTGGTAATCAATATTAAAATTCAGGTAAAAGTTTTTGTATGTTATACTATTCTGAACACCACCGGTGAAATCAGGCAGCACACTTCCGAAGTTCACATCAGCCTGGCGAACGAAGAAACCATCCTCGGTTAATACAGGTATTCCGTTGGTATTCCGTTTAATACCACCACCGAATAATTGTCCCCATGGCTGACCCACAGCGTTAACAGTGTAAGCGGCAAAAGAACCAGAAAAGGCACCAGCAAAACCTGGAGGTACAATACGAGGAATTTCACCTGCGAGACGTACTACTTTGTTTTCAAGCAGTTTGGCCCAGGTTGCTGTAATGTCCCAAGAAAAATTACGATTTCTAACAGGTGTCACATTTAATAATACGTCTATACCTTTCTTAGAAATCTCCCCAGCATTAATGAGGTTTGTACGATAACCAGAAGCACCGTTGATAGGAATTTCAAGAGGTATATCATTAACCGTTCCATCCCAGTAAGTGAAGCTGAAACCAAACCGGTTTTTCAAAAATTTCATATCCAGTCCAATTTCACGCTGAGTGGAAACGGCACCTCTAATTGCAGAATCAACCAGTCTGTCAGGTGTTGGCATTAGAATATTTCCACCCTGTGGGGTCACCCACTGATTCTGAGCAATTGAATAGTTGAAGCCAGTTTGGTAAGGAG
>NZ_LUKG01000140.1 GCF_001601815.1 Flavihumibacter sp. CACIAM 22H1 | reverse complement strand
TCCCGGATTTGTACCGGCCTATATACGGCCGCTTTTCTGCGAAGGAAAAGGGCCGTTTCGGTGGGTGGCCCTAAGTGGTGATCCGGCTGATATTGCCTTAACAGACCAGGTCATTGCATCACTTTTTCCCGAAAACGCCTCCCTGCAACGCTGGTTAAAACTGGCAAAAGAAAAAATTGCTTTCCAGGGATTACCCGCCCGTATATGCTGGCTGGGACAGGGAGAGCGAGAAAAAGCCGGACTTGCTTTTAATGAACTGGTGCGTACAGGACAGGTAAAAGCGCCGATTGTTATTGGCCGGGATCACCTCGACACCGGGTCGGTGGCAAGTCCAAACCGCGAAACCGAAGCAATGCTGGATGGTTCAGATGCAGTAGCTGACTGGCCCTTGTTAAATGCCTTGTTAAATACTGCCGGTGGCGCTTCCTGGGTAAGCCTGCACCATGGTGGCGGGGTTGGAATGGGCTATAGTATTCATGCCGGTATGGTAATCGTTGCAGACGGTACAGCCGCGGCCGATAAAAGGCTGGCCAGGGTTTTGCGGAACGACCCCGGTATCGGCGTTATCCGGCATGCAGATGCAGGATATGATATTGCCCGGGATGTGGCGCGGCAACATCGGCTCGACCTCAAAGAAAAGCTTGCTATCTTCACGGCCTCCAAATCCTCGACATGATTCAGACTATCAACGATTTTGACCGGGTATTTTTTATAGGCATTGCCGGTACCGGTATGAGTGCGATCGCTCAGTACCTGAAAGGCATTGGTAAAGACGTAGCAGGCTCAGACCGTTATTTTAAACCCCATGAACTAAACGATACCCGCCAAAAACTCGAAGCAGCCGGTATTCTTTGTTTCGAACAGGATGGTTCAGGAATTCTTCCAACAACCGACCTGGTGGTGGTGTCCACCGCGGTGGAAGATACTGTTCCGGAAGTTAGTAAAGCCAGGTCTCTTGACATTCCTATCATACGCCGAAGTGAACTGCTGGCCCTTATTGCCAAGAGTAAAAAAACAATTGCTGTAGGCGGCACGTCTGGAAAATCCACAACCAGCGCCATGTTATTTGATATACTGCAATATGCCGGGTTGGAACCCAGTATTATCAGCGGAGCCGGACTGGTTAGTATTATACGGGAAGGTAAAATAGGCAATGCAAAAGTGGGTAATGGAGAATGGTTGGTGATAGAAGCCGATGAAAGCGATGGTTCGATCGTTCAATATCATCCCGCCATTGGTCTCTTGCTCAATATTGATAAAGACCATAAGGAAGTAGAAGCCCTGATGGATATATTCTCCACCTTCAAAAAGAACAGTGAACTGTTTGTGGTGAATCAATCACATGCGCTTGCCGCTACTTTATCAGAAGATCTCAGTCTGGATTTCAGCTGGGAAGAAACCAGGCCTGCCGGGTATATGGCCAGGGACTTTAAACAGGAAGGTTTATCCATCTCCTTTACCATCAATAACAGCCCCTTCAACCTTCAACTGGTTGGAAGGCATAATATGGAAAATGCACTGGGAGCTGCGGCGGTGGCGGCACAGGTAGGGGTGGATTTATCCAAAGCGGCAGAAGCATTGGCCCAATACGAAGGAATCTATCGGAGGAACCAGGTGTTGGGACAGAAAAACGGTGTTTGGATGATGGATGATTATGCGCATAACCCGGCAAAATGTGCCGCCAGTATCCGGGCATGCCAGCCAATTGCGCCTAAAGTAATTGCATGGTTTCAACCACATGGCTATGGACCAACACGTTTTCTGCGGGCAGATTTTGTAGCGGAAATTTCAGCTGCCCTGCGTCCGCAGGACGAAATATGGATGAGTGAAATTTTTTATGCGGGGGGAACGGCCACCAAAGACATATCAGCCAATGACCTGGTGGAAGATATCAGGCAAAACGGTAAATCTGCTTTTTTTGTGGAGAACCGTGCTGAATTCCTCGAACAGGTGCGGCCACACCTCACCGAAAATACCGTATTACTGCTGATGGGGGCCCGCGACCCCAGCCTGGAGCATTTTGCCCGGGAAGTATGGGAAAAACTTTGATATGCGTTTATTATTCCGTCGTATAAAATCCTTGGTGGGGGTGGGGCATCCGCCCGCTGCTTTGAGAGGAACCCAACTGGCTGAATTGAACCAGTTATCGAATGCCTGGTTATTAGTGGAAGGAGAGAGGATTCACAGTTTTGGAAGCGAAGATGAAACGGTTCTTCTGCCCGAAGCGGATCAGGTGATCGATTGCACCGGACGATTTATCCTGCCCTCTTTTTGCGATTCTCATACCCACCTCGTTTTTGCTGCCAGCAGAGAAGAAGAGTTTGTAGATAAGATCAGGGGAAAAACCTATGCAGAGATAGCAGCGAAAGGAGGGGGCATACTATCATCTGCCCGTAAGCTTGCTGCACTGCCGGAAGAACAACTATTTCGGGAATCGATGGCCAAACTGGAAAAAGTTGCGGCTGCTGGTACAGGCGCCATCGAAATAAAAAGCGGGTATGGCTTAAGTGTGGCGGCAGAATTGAAAATGCTGCGTGTTATCAAACAGTTGAAATACAGTAGCAGAATACCCATCAAAGCCAGCTTTTTGGGGGCTCATGCCATTCCACCAGAATTTAAAGAAAACAGAGAAGGGTATATTCGCCTGCTCATTGATGATATCTTACCTGTTATTGAACAAGAAGGACTGGCTGATTTCATTGATGTGTTTTGTGAAGAAGGATTTTTTACTCCCGATGAAACCATCCGGATTTGTGAGGCCGGCAAAACCATTGGTCTGCGGCCAAAAATTCATGCCAACCAATTAACTGTTTCTGGCGGTGTGGAAGCAGGCATTAAGCTGGATGCAATATCCGTAGATCACCTGGAGTCTATGGCGCCGGAAACAATTGCAGCACTGGCAGCGTCGAATGTAATCGGCACACTGCTTCCAACGGCAGCCTATTTCCTTCGAATGCCTCCACCGCCCGCCCGCCTCCTGCTGGAAGCAGGTGCCGCCCTGGCCCTGGCGTCTGATTTTAACCCCGGTTCGTCTCCCTCCTTTAATATGGAAGGCGTTGTTTCTATGGCCTGCATCCAGTTACGGATGCTGCCCGAAGAAGCCTTGCAGGCTGCTACGATTAATGGGGCTTTTGCTATGCAGTTAGAAAAGGAGACCGGAACTATTCATCCGGGTAAATGGGCAAATTTACTCTTAACCAAACCCTTGTCCTCATTGGCCTATATTCCTTATTCATTTGGAGCATCTTGCCTTCACCAGGTGTACCTTAAAGGCAGCCTGGTAAAATCTGCTTGAGGAGCACCTGTAGTTCTGTATATTACAGGATGGAAATGATTGAATCGGAACTGCTGTTGATTATTCTCTGTTGTACGGTAGTGCTTTCTTATCTTTTTTCAATAGGAAGCCGTTATATCCGCGTGCCTTCCGTGTTATTGCTCTTATTGGCCGGAATGGGAATTAAATTGATTGCAGCAGTTTACCAGTACGAATTAACCGTTCCCCTGCTGGTAGTGGAGTCATTGGGAGTGGTCGGACTTATTATGATTGTTTTGGAGGCGGGGCTCGACCTGGAATTAAAAAAGTCTCGCATTAAGTTGATCAGAGACTCTTTTTTATCGGCCCTGATCATATTATTGTTATCCACTTCGCTTATTTCTTATATCCTTTATGTGTACCTCGAACAACCCTTGCTGAATTGTATCGTGTATGCTATTCCCCTTTCAATTATCAGCAGTTCAATTGTTTTGCCCAGTTTACATGCGCTCTCAGAAGAGAAAAAGGATTTTCTGGTATACGAGGCCTCTTTTTCTGATATCCTGGGTATTATGTTGTTTAATTATTTCAGCGCTCCTGAAATTTTTTCCATAAAATCAGTAGGCATTTTTTCGGGGAACCTGCTCCTGAGTATCGTATTATCGGGCCTTGTTTCCCTGTTGTTGCTTTTTATAATGACCCGCACCAAACTTTCTATAAAATTTTTCCTCATATTTTCTTTGTTGGTATTGATCTATGCCGGTGGAAAAATGTTACACCTTCCTTCACTAATAATAATCCTGGCTTTTGGTTTGATGATTAACAACTGGCATTTATTAAGAACTGTGCCCTGGATTCAGCGGCATTTTCCGCAGGAACAGGTTAACAGCCTGAACCAGTTACTGCATTCCATTACCGCTGAATCATCTTTCCTTATCCGAACTTTTTTCTTTGTACTTTTTGGTTTTTCGATCAATGTACAAACCATACTCGACAATGAGGTAATGCGAGTTGGTGGTATAATTGTGTTGGCATTATTTATTGTCCGTTTCCTGTATTTCCGTTTTTTTCTCAAAACCAATGTATTTCCGGAGGTTTTCTTTATTCCAAGAGGGCTTATCACCATTGTATTGTTTTATAAGATCCCGGAAAGTTTACGGCTCAGTAATTTTGACGAGGGCATTCTGTTTTTCATAATACTGGTAACCGGTGCTATCATGACACTTGGTATGCTGTTTTATAAAAAGAAACCGTCTGAGATAATAGAAGAACCCGCTTTTTCAGAACGATCTGATATTTTTTAACAATGCAGCCATATGAATCATTTTAAATTTTACAACAAGGAAGATCTGCTCTACCTTACCCGTTTACGACGTTTCGAAACGAAACTGGGCGAGCGGTTGCAGGTACTTACAGGACCTGATCAGTTTACTGAAAAATTGGATAAATCCAGTGCCAGTTATGTACTGTTTGGGATTCCGGAAGATATTGGAGTGAAAGCAAATTATGGAAAAGGAGGAGCCGATTCTGCCTGGCTGCCCTTTTTAAGCAGCTTTCTGAATATGCAGAGCAATGATTTCCTTACGGGGGAAGAAATACTGTTGTTAGGGCATTTTGATTTTGGCGATCTGCAATACCTGATCGAAAACCATGCCCGTTCGGAAGAGGAAAAAATTGATGCCTATCGGCATGCGGTTACCCAAATAGATACAGAAGTAGAGCAATTGGCCAAGCAGATCACTGCAGCAGGTAAAATTCCCATTGCTATAGGCGGTGGCCATAACAATGCCTATCCGCTTATTAAGG
>NZ_LUKG01000139.1 GCF_001601815.1 Flavihumibacter sp. CACIAM 22H1 | reverse complement strand
CGATTTTGCCCGCGTGGAAATGAACTATATCGAAAAGCTGGGCCGCCTGGCTGAATTGCAGGGAGAAAAAGCCCTGTATGAAGACCTGCTGATTCGACTGGTCATCGACTCCTCCGACGCTATGCGAGATTATGCGAAAGCACCCGCCTGGCTCCAGCAACTTTGCCAGGCTTTTGCCGACGGAATTAATTATTATCTCTATAAAAATCCGCAGGTAAAACCGGCACTGCTCCATCGCTTTCAACCCTGGTACCCCCTGTTGTGGACAGATGGCAGCATCGGCGCTATCAGTACAGCCGATATTACGGTGAAAGAACTGGCGGAATTTTATGGTTTGGCGGCGCCGCTTGCAGCCCGGTTCCAGGAACGCCTGCCCACCGGCTCCAATGGCTTCGCAATAGCCCCGCAGCTTTCCACCTCGGGCAAAGCCCTGCTTTATATCAACCCACATGTAAGTTTTTATTTCCGTCCCGAAGTGCATATGGTATCTGAACAAGGCCTCAACGCCTATGGCGCAGTTACCTGGGGACAATTCTTCATTTACCAGGGTTTTAACGAAAACGCGGGCTGGATGCACACTTCCTGTTACGTAGATGCCGCCGATACCTATATTGAACAACTGGAAGAACGTAAATATGGGTTCACCTATCGCTACGAAGGAAAATTGAAACCGGTTAAAACCAAAAACATCCGGCTCCGCTTCAAAGGCCAAAACGGTATGCAGGAAAAAACCATCCCTGCATATTTTACCCACCATGGTCCCATTATGGCCAAAAGAAATGGCCATTTCCTGAGCATGCGGGCCGATAACCGGTTAATGGACGGACTGATCCAGTGCTGGAACCGTACCAAGGTTAAAGACCTGGCCGATTTTGAGAAAACCCTGAACCTCCGGGGGAATATTTCCAACAGTACAGTATATGCAGACAAGGCCGGCAATATCGCCTACTGGCACGGCAATCGCATCCCGAAAAGAGATAACTCCATCGACTGGACCAAACCGGTAGACGGCAGCACCAAAGCAACCGAATGGCAGGGCTACCACACAATCAGGGAAACCGTTCACCAGATCAACCCCTCCAATGGTTGGTTACAGCATTGTAATTCCAGTCCGTTTTTTATGTCGGGTAAGAATAGCCCTAACCCGGCTGCTTTCCCTGCTTATATGGCGCCCGATGGCGATAATTTTCGGGGTATCAATGCCGTTAGAACCCTGTCGGCCTATGCCCGCTTTAACCTCGATACCCTTATCAAAGCCGGTTACGATAAACGCCTGGCCGCTTTTGAAGAATTGATACCCGCCCTGGTTAAAAGTTTTGATGCCGGCCTGCAACCAACCGACAGCCTTTTTGCCTGGCTGGCCGGGCCGGTTGCCGTTTTGCGCAATTGGAATTTTACGGCCGATACCGCCTCTATTGCCACCACGCTGGCAGTGGAGTGGGGGCAACGTATTTTGCCCGCCCTGATGGCCCTGGAAGCCCCGGGCGGTAAACCGCTTGACCTGGTGCAACGCGTTCGTACCTATACTAAACAAGCGCCCGCCACCGAACAACTGCAGGCGCTTTATGCAACTATTACCGACCTGCAGGCCCGCTACGGTAAATGGCAACTGCCCTGGGGAAGTATCAACCGCTTTCAGCGGATCTCCCCCGCGCTGGACCTGACCTTTGACGATGCCCAACCCAGTTACCCCGTGGCCTTTGCTTCGGGCACCTGGGGCATGCTGCCTTCCTATAACAGTCGCGTATTTGCGGGTACCCGTAACCGCTACGGCGTACACGGCAACAGCTTTATCTGTGCCGTAGAATTCGGCGACAAAATAAAAGCCAAAGCCCTGCTGGCAGGCGGACAAAGCGGCAACCCCGCCTCGCCGCATTTTAACGACCAGGTAGAGGCTTATAGCACCGGCCGCTTTCGCGATGTACTTTTTTACAAGGAAGATGTGCTGCAACAGGCTGAGCGTAGTTACTACCCGGGACAGTAATCCACCATACCGGTGAGGTAATTCCCCTAAAAATATTTTTAGGCTCATCTAATTGTTTTGAATGATTTCTGCTATTTTTATGGACGATGAAGCAGTTAGAACAATTCTTTTCTGATATCGGTCCTGTACAGGCGGCATTGATCGCCACTACTTTTACCTGGCTGGTTACCGCAGCAGGTGCCTCCCTGGTTTTCTTTTTCAAAACCATTAAACGAAGTGTATTTGATGCCATGCTCGGTTTTACCGGCGGCGTTATGGTGGCTGCCAGCTTCTGGTCATTACTGGCGCCAAGCATCGAATATTCGGAAAAAATTTACCCCTCCTTTCCCTGGATGCCGGCAGCCGTAGGCTTTCTGGTAGGCGCGCTTTTTATCTATAGCCTCGATAAGTTTATGCCGCACCTCCATATCAATTTTGGAGACGACGAATCGGAGGGCATGAAAACAAAATGGCATAAAACCACCCTCTTATTACTGGCTATTACCCTGCACAATATACCAGAAGGGCTGGCTGTGGGCGTATTGTTCGGCGCCGCTTCTATTGGGGTGGGCGATGACCTGATTCCCGCTGCTATTGCACTGGCTTTTGGAATTGGCCTGCAGAATTTTCCGGAAGGCCTGGCCGTTTCTATGCCTTTACGCCGGCACGGGGTAAGTCGTTTAAAAAGTTTCTGGTACGGACAATTGTCGGCTATTGTTGAACCCGTTGCCGGTGTGCTGGGGGCTGTAGCTGTTATCTATATGCAACCCGTGCTGCCCTTTGCCCTGGCTTTTGCTGCCGGCGCTATGATCTATGTGGTGGTGGAAGAAGTAATTCCGGAAACCCAGCGAGATAAATATACCGATGTAGCCGTACTCGGTTTTATCGGCGGTTTTGTGGTTATGATGGTGCTGGATGTAGCCCTTGGGTAACTTTAATCACCAAAACACCGCGGCGGATAGCGCATTTTTACCGAAATTTCGCTTCCCATGATTAAATCAATTGTTCAGAAATACGGGCTCGTGCTGCTGGGGGTACTGGTGGGTGGTATTGCGGGCTTTATCTATTACAGTACCATTGGTTGTAGTTCCGGTACCTGCGCCATTACTTCTAAACCGGTAAACAGCACGGTGTATTTTGCCATTATGGGTGGTTTACTGGCCAGCCTCGTACGGCCCAAACAAAACGGATAGCCGACAAAACCTGGAAATATATGAAACGCGTTTATTTCTTTCTACTGCTATTGCTACTGGGTACTTCGGGTTCCCTGCTGGCACAGCAGGCCAAACACCGGGTGGTAATTCAATTGAATACCGGCGATACCCTTATCTGGAAAGGCATGATGAACAATATTAAGAACCTGAAAGCCGGTTGGGGCGATTCAGTGCAGGTAGAAGTGGTGGTACACGGCGCTGGTGTTCAGTTTATGATGAAGGATAAAACCACCCAGGCCGACCGCATTGCCTATTTCAATAAAATGGGTATCCGCTTTGTTGTTTGCGAAAACACGATGCGAGAGCGGGCTGTTACCAAAGAACAACTATTGCCCGAAGCCGGTTTCGTTAAAATGGGCGTGGGTGAAATTATTCTAAAACAGGAAGCGGGCTGGAGTTACCTGAAAATGTAAACGGCCGAATTAGAGCTTCAGCCGCGGATCATTAAAGGTATCGCCCTGCCGCAGATCACCGGTTTCATATCCTTTTTTAAACCAGTACATACGCTGTTCAGATGTGCCGTGTGTAAAGGATTCGGGTACTGTATAACCCTGGGCCTGTTTCTGTAAACGGTCGTCGCCAATGGCATTGGCAGCACGCATGGCTTCATCAATATCATCGGCATCGAGCAGGTTTTTATTGGCCGTATGATGGGCCCATACACCGGCTAAAAAATCGGCCTGTAATTCCAGCATCACCGAATATTTATTGTATTCTTCTGCGCTTAAGCGTTGCCGTAATTGCGCCAGTTTTTGCGTGGTACCCAGCAGGGTTTGTATATGATGCCCCACTTCGTGCGATACTACATAGGCCATGGCAAAATCGCCAGGCGCACCAAATCGCTGCGCCAGTTCTTCATAAAAAGACAGATCGATATAAAGCTTCTGATCACCCGGGCAATAAAACGGACCGCTGGCGGCGCTGGCTGAGCCACAGGCCGATTGTACCGCACCTGAAAACAATACCAGCGTGGGCTCCTTGTATTGAGCGCCATTTTCAGCAAACAGTTTATTCCATACATCTTCTGTTTCAGCCAACACTACTTTTACAAAACTGGCCAGCTGATCTTCCCGCGCCTTGGCTTCTGTGCTCATGGGTGCGCTGCCGCCGCCCTGGGGTTGCAGTTGCGATACATCTACATCGCCTCCGAGGAAGAGATTAAAGAGTAAGGCAATTATTCCCAGTATACCTCCACCAATAGCTACAGGTCCCGCCACACTGCGGCGATCTTCTACATTTCCGCTTTCGCGTCTTCCTTGCCAGCGCATAGTTTTTATTTAAGAACAAATTAAGCAGAAAATGCATACCCCCGATTGGTTAGATTTGAATAATTTTAGCACATTTTAGAAATGACGAACATGAATCGATTCAAATGGTTGCTGGTTACAGCAATTTGTTTTTGCAGAACCGCCTTAGTGGCCCAGGAGCTGAATCCGTTGGATTATGTAAACCCGCTGATGGGTACACAATCGCTCTTTAGTTTATCGAATGGGAATACCTACCCGGCTATTGCCCGCCCCTGGGGTATGAATTTCTGGACGCCGCAAACCGGTAAAATGGGCGATGGATGGGCCTATGTATATACTGCTGAAAAGATCCGTGGTTTTAAACAAACCCATCAACCATCGCCCTGGATGAACGATTATGGCCAATTTTCTATTATGCCGGTTACCGGTAGCCTGGTTTTTGACCAGGAAAAAAGAGCCAGTTGGTTTTCGCACAAAGCAGAAACGGTAGCCCCCGATTATTACAGCGTTTACCTGGCCGATTTTGATGTAACCACCGAAATTACTGCCACCGAACGGGCCGCACAATTCCGGTTTACCTTTCCCCAATCAGACAGCTCCTTTATTGTTATAGATGCATTTGACAAAGGATCTTATGT
>NZ_LUKG01000138.1 GCF_001601815.1 Flavihumibacter sp. CACIAM 22H1 | reverse complement strand
GTACCTGGAAAATTACATAGGACTTATACAATTGCCAGTTCAACGAAGTTTGCATTTTCATCCGCTCCAAAACGGCATACACCGAATAACTGCCTGTACGAAAATAGATGGTTTGGCTGCCTTTAACTTTCCGCGAGTTAAAGGAAACTCTTATGTTCGTGCGCTGGTGAATAAGATGTGTAAGTGAGTCGAGTGAAATTCTTTCCGATAGATTAAGTTTTGATTTTTTTAGATCCGTCAGCGATTGGGCAAGCACTGAATTTGTTCCAACCAGTAAGAAGAGCAGCGAACAGAAGAACAACAATAGTTTATTCACACCCATCGCCAAAAATAAGATAGTTTTTTCCATCTTTATCGGCCTGGTAGTTAAATTTCAGTGTAAAGGATAATACACTCATAACCTCCTCCAGTTCTTTATGGTCGAAATAGGCGGTTACAAAACAGTTGTTAAACTTTTTATCCGGCACCTTAATGGAAACTCCATACGCCTGCTCAATTTCTTGCAAGGCATCTGTTAAACGGGTATTGTTGAACGAAAAAACTGCCAGTCTTTTTTTATCGAAGGAAACCGTTTCAGCCGCCTTTTGCGTTTGCCCGCTACTATCCCTGTTTTCCCCGGCAACCTGTTCGGTAGCAGGCAATACGGGTACAGGTTCCTTTTCACCGCCCTTATCGCCGGCAGTTCTGGTGAAAAAATAAACACCACCTAATAAGAGTACCGATATACCCGCAGCAGAGATCAGGTAAAAGCCTGCGGACCCTCTTCCAAAACCGGTTCGAGTTCCTTTTTCAACTGCAGACCAGGCGGTTGAGGTATCGGGCAAGGTATAACCGGGTCTGCCTGCTGCTTCATACAGTTTAAAGTACTCTTCAAAGGTGGTTTTGTTTTCCGGTGATGCATTCACCCATTCATCCAAAGCCATAGCTTCCTCAGGACTTGCTTCGCCGGAGAGGTATTTTGACAATAGGTGTAAATAGTCATTCATCTTTTTAAAATTATTGCATTTGTCGAAATCAGATTAATTCATTCAGGTCCTGTTTTAATGATTTAAGTGCTTTTGAAATATGTGCTTCCACTGTTTTAACAGATATATTCAATTCCTGTGAAATCTGCTGGTAGGTTTTTCCAGAATCCCTGCTTAATAGGAATACCTGTTTGCATTGTGGGGGTAGTTTTTCCAGTGCACGTTGAATAGATAACCTCAATTCCTTTACTTCAATACTATGCTGCCCCAACCCCGCAAAAGCAGGCTTACTGATTGTTTCCAGCGGGTCGAAGGTTTTGTCTCTATTCAGCGAGTTAATGCAGTAATTATGCACCGATCTGAATAGATAGGCTTTGATGGAATGTTCAATCGTGATTTGTTCCTTATTCTTACAAACCCTGACAAAGACCTGCTGAACAAGATCCTTTGCTTTTTCACTATCTCTTACCAGGGTATAGGCATAGCGATGCAATGAAACAAAATGTTCCATAAATGCCTCTTTGATCTCTACATCTGAAATTCCCAAACTATGCAAGCGAACTGATTGAATAAATAAATAGGGTATAGAGTTATGACACAAGAACACTGACCAACCCTATGTACCCGGCAATATTTTTCTCAAATTTATTAAATATACATTATAACAATTTCTTATCTACTGTAAATCAACTATTTATTTCTGCAAAAATGGATTAACACGATTTTTTGATTTTATTAAAAAGCGCCACATAGGGTAGACGAAGCCAGTGGTGTCTCACTTAAAATCAATTTTCTGTATGAACGCCATTTTAGCAACCGCAGAGAGAACGGAAAATGTTTCATCCGTTGGAAATTACATTACAGCCAGGCACCAGTTCGCTTATGAACATATACGGCATAAACTCGGCCCGCTGGTTATTGAATTAGGATCGGGCAACGGATATGGTATCACCAATTTATCAGGTAACTGTACCGCTTATATAGGAGTAGATAAATTCCTGCCGCCATCCATCCAGTTAAAAAAAGGCTGCTCCATGTTCAGGTCTCGTTTACCCGACCTCAAAAACGTAGGTAGCAATTCCTATGACACAGTGATCTGTTTCCAGGTAATTGAACACATCAAAAACGATGTACGGCTTTGCCAGGAAATTTACCGGATTTTAAAACCAGGAGGCAGGTTATACCTGACCACACCCAACAAATTGATGTCACTCACCAGGAATCCTTACCATGTGCGGGAATACACGCCGTTAACCATGCAGCAACTTATAGAGTCGATCTTTGAGCATTTTTCCATTCAGGGTATCTATGGCGACCAGGCTGTAATGAATTACTACTACCAAAACAAAGCACAGGTTGACCGGATAACCCGCTGGGATCTGCTCAACCTGCAATACAGGCTTCCTGCCAGGTTATTGCAACTTCCCTACAATATTGCTAACAATATTAACCGCCAATTACTCTACAGGAAAAACACCGGGCTGGCGGCTTCCCTGCATCATTCCAATTTTTTCCTCAGTCATGTTACGGATCGCTGTATGGACTTTTTTATTACTGCCACCAAATAGTCAATTCCTGCACCATTGCTATGAAAACGCACAATATTGGGTACCCCAGAATAGGAAAACAACTTGACTACCTTACTGCATATAGAAAATACTGGCTTGGACAGATCAAACAGGAAGAACTTTTACTAAAGGCAAAATCAGTTCGGCTGGAAAACTGGAAAGAACAACAGCTGGCAGGCATTCAGCTCATTCCCTGTAATGATTTCTCGTACTACGACCTGGTGCTGGATACCTGTATTTTATTTGGGGCTATACCGGAAAGATTTCGCGAACTCAGCTTCGATACTGCCTACCCCGACCTGGACCTGGGTTTTGCCATGGCAAACGGATATTTTGACCAGCATAAATTTATTGAACCCATGGAAGCGAGCCATTGGTTTGATACCATGTATCATTATATCGTTCCGGAATTCATGGAAAACCAACATTTTCAGCTGAGACCCTGGAAAATTATCCAGGAATTCAAAGAAGCAAAGCGAATGGGATTTACCCCCAAGCCGGTTTTGCTGGGGCCCATTTCTTTTTTACTATTGGGCAAAGAAGTAGAAACCGGGTTTCACCGGATGGAATTAATCGGCAACCTGCTTCCGAAATATATAGACTTGATTCAGCAGTTGGATCACCTTGAACTGGAGTACCTGCAATTGGATGAACCTTGTTTCAGAACAGAGCTATCGGCAGCTGACAGCCTCTTGGTAAACCATGTTTATAAGGAACTGAGTAAACGGTTTCCTGCTCTCACCATTATTCTGGCAACCTATTTTAAACTGCCTAAAAAAAACATACCGATTTTAATTAAGGTTCCGGTAAAAGTAATTCATATCGACCTGGTTAATAACCCCGATCTACTGGCTGAGTTTTTTAACCAGCAGTTTGTCAAAACCACCAAGATCTTATCACTGGGTATTGTAGATGGTAAAAATATCTGGAGAAACGACTACCAGCAATCGCTTGCCATCATTCATTCTGCGCTTCGGTATCTGGGAAAAGAACGGGTATGGCTGGGACCTAATTTATCTTTGCAACATGTGCCGTATGATATTGAGCTGGAAACGGATAACTCCGGCATAAAAAATAACATGCGACAATGGTTTTCCTTTGCCAAACAAAAACTACAGGAAATCAGCAGCCTGGCCAGGATCAGCCTGAATGAAGACATCCTCTACTCCACCATACAATTGATTGATAACAATGAGATAATGGAAAACAGGAGAGATTCGCAGGAAATACATAAGCCGGTTGTAAAGGAAATCATCCGTCCCATTTACCATGCATTTACAAAGGAGGAAACAGTGGAGTTAGGCCAGCCTGAAATTGAAAATCCCATCGCTTTCACCAGTGGCAAAAAACTACCGTATATCATCGATGCAGAACGGTGCCGACAAAAAGAACATATTTCCATGGTCTCTTATATGGACGGAATTGTGGCAAGTAAGTTCGGCTGGGTACAAACCAAGGGCGATACCTGCATAATTCCATTGATCATATACGGGGATATACGTTGCAAAAAAAATGTATCGAAGGACTGGACGCCGGATCCGGCTTTAGGTACCCCAAATGAGAGTATCCGGGTACTGGGGCCTTTATCCTTGCTGAAGCGAAGTTATATCAGAACAGATCAGCCCTTTGTATTAACAGCCCTGCAATTATCAGTATGCCTGCAACAAATGCTTTCCGACCTGTTGCGTGTAGGACCAAATACCATTCAGTTAACAGAGCCCGAATTGCATACCTATTTTACCAACCCTCAGAAAACACCCACGGAAACGGCCCTGGTAAATAACCTGTTAATGCTTACCCTTCCGGAGCAGCCTGGCAAAATAGAAATCCTGGTTTGCAGGCTCAACAGTTCAATGTAAGCAGCCAAATGAGCATTAGCAGTGCCTACCAGCGGGACCTGCATGTTCAACCATATTCTCAGGTATTTGTCCACAAACTGCTCCCCTGCGTTGAAGATTAAGTGAGCAAGACTGCAAAAAACAGGCGGCGTACAGCGGTAAAAGCTTGTGGTCCAAAGTAGAAAACCATCCAGGTTCTCTTTTAATAGGCGAAAGTCGAGATGTCTATAGATTTGATATTGACCAGGATGATTTATGCGAAGCGATCACTTTATATTCTTTTTTCAAAGGCAATAAAAAAAATTTGCTAAAATTAATACAGATAAAAGATCTAAAGTATTTCCATTTACAAACTTTACAGGTCCCATGGAAAGCTCTTGGATAATTGACAAATGGTGGAACGAAGAAGAAAAAATTAAGCTTGGCATAAGTCAGAAAAAGGATAAGTAAGGACTACTTGATTTTTCCTCATTAGTAGAGGACATCGCAATTTCGTTAAAGAACCTTCAAGAAGGAATAAAAGAGTTGTCTGAAAAAAAAGTCTGAAGTAACAAAAAATACGTTCAAACAAAAAGACCTTTTCGATATTGAAAAAGGAAAATCGATTTATACAAAAAATTACGGAAACCTAAATAAAGGAGGCTATCCTGTTTAGTCTGCATCGAATAATGCGCCTTTAACCTATATTAAAA
>NZ_LUKG01000137.1 GCF_001601815.1 Flavihumibacter sp. CACIAM 22H1 | reverse complement strand
ATCAATACCCAGTTTGCCATCTTCCGCCCAATCGGGTAATTCATCGGTTCGAAAACTGATTTTCAGCAGGTTACCGGAAATATGGGAAATGATTCCTTCAAGCCTGTCTTTTTCAGGGTTATGGTTGGAAAAAAGCGTAGCGGCACCGCCGAACCGAAATGCAGCAGGTATTTCGGTATGCGTGGTGCGTTCAAATTGTACGGTAAGATAATCTCCTTTGCCTAATTCAGTGTCGCGGATGGCAACCGGGTACCAGCAATATCCGTTTAATCGGCGGTCCTGAACGGAACTGTTTAAGGTGAGCAGATCAAAGGCTTTTTTATCTTCTTCGCGTTCCTGTTTCAGTAAAAGGGCCAGCTTGCTGAAATAATCCATTGGGCAAAATAAGGGAAAAATAACCTTCCTGCCAGCTTGCGATTCTTGTTGTATCAGGCTATATTGCAATGCGTGCCCCCCTAACCAAGATCACCAGACTAAATGCTCCGTTTAAAACCTTATCATGCACTTCGCCTGCTATTGGCATGCATCTTTACCTGGCTATTTTCTCCTGTTTGGAGCCAGTTAAAAGCAGATTTCACCATCGACAAACCTGGTGGCTGTGCGCCGCATGCTGTTTCTTTCACCAATACTTCTACCGGAACATCCGGAACAACCACTTATACCTGGACCTTTGGAAACGGTAACACATCGGCCTTAAAAAACCCGGGTGCCACCTATAATGAGGAGAAAGTTTATTCGGTAACCTTAACGGCTAAAGATGGTACACAAACATCAACCAAAACCCTGCAGGTTACCGTGTATAAAAAGCCGGAAGTAAATTTTACAGCCAATGTACTCAAAGGTTGTGCGCCAATGCCAGTAGAATTAACCAGTACTTCAACCGCTGGAGACGGCAGTATTGCTACTTATTTCTGGGATTTCGGAGACGGTGGTCTGCAACAGGGTGCAACGCTTCAGAAAGTTGCACATACGTATCAAAATGCCCAGAAAGCATCTATCAGTCTTACCGTAACCAATAGCTATGGTTGTTTCAGAACATTTGAAAAAACGGCGCTGGTAGATATAGCGCCACCTATAACCGCTGCTTTTTCTGTTGCCAGCTCCCTTGTTTGTGAAGAAAATGCACCGGTTAGTTTTACCAATACCAGCACCGGCCCCGGAACGCTCAACTATACCTGGGATTTTGGCGATGGCGCTGCTTCCACCTCTGTTTCACCCACACATACCTACAATAAAAAAGGAAAATTTGAGGTAAAACTACTCGTCAAAAACGAGCTTGGTTGTACTGCTGCCAGTGCTCCCCTTACCCTGAGCGTAGCAGATTTTATCACTGATTTTACTGTGCCGGCCCTGGTATGCAATGCTGCCAGTTTCCTGATCCAGAATAAAAGTATACCTGCACCAACCGATGTTAGCTGGACATCAGATGATGGCAGCACTGCCTGGTCCTACGGAAATACGCCCGTGAATTTTGTGTTTTCGCAGCCGGGAAAAAGAAAGTTAACGATGCGGGCCAGGTATGGCGATTGTTACCAGAGCGTTACCAAAGAGGTGGATGTAAAAACCGGGCCCGACCTGAATGGTTTTGTGGTGGATCTGGGTTCAAGCTGTGGCGCACCGCAAACCGTTAAAATGAAAGATACCACCAGCGCTGCCATTAAATGGAGCTGGGCGGTAGATTTTGCCGCTCCTTTTGCCAGTACCAGGGAAGCCAGTTATTTGTTTCAGACCGATCGTTCCTACACGGTTTCACTGAAGGTGGAAAATGCAGCAGGTTGTGTTTCAGCCACCTCACAGTATATAAATATTTATAAGCCCGTTGTAAGTATCAGCTTGCTGAGCGGAGCAGCATCTGGTTGTATCAATCTCAAAAATAAATTCGGCACCTACCAGTCGGAAGAAATTGAATCCTATCAATGGGATTTTGGTGATGGCGGAACCTCAAAAGACGCAGAGCCGGAACATGTATTTGCAAAAGAAGGCGTATTTACTGTTAAGCTAAATTATACCACCAAATCGGGTTGTAAAGGCATAGCCACAAGTACTGTGAATATCAACCGTCGGCCGGTTGCCGATTTTAAAACGGACCCCACGGTTATTTGTGGAAATACGCCTCATCGGTTTACCAACCTTACAACCGGATATACCACCGGATTCAGGTGGGATTTTTTCGATTTTCAACCCACTACCTTCGTTGGGAACGACGCTATTCATCAATTCCAGGAAGCAGGAAAATATACCGTACAGCTGATTGCCTATAATGGGAATTGTTTGGATACCATAACAAAGACCGATTATGTGGAAGTAAAACCCGGGTTTCCGGATATTTCCTACGCAACCAATACCTGCGAAGATACCCGGGGTGAGGTACGTGTGTACCAGATGAGCCGGGAAGTTGAAACCTATACCTGGGATTTTGGAGATGGTACCACACCGGTTAGATGGACCGCCGGACAGGAATCGATTTTCCATACCTATACCAGATCCGGTTCTTATAAGGTTAAGCTAACTATTACCAATGGAAATTGTACCGTGAGTGACTCGCTGGATGTGCCTGTTTTGCTGAAACAGCAGCCTGTACTAAGTTCGGTAACGACCGAACTCTGCTCCAGCGCATCCCTGGACATTAAAATTAGCGGCATGGAAAATAATCCCAGGCCGGTTAGCTGGTATTATGGAACCCATTACATGGTGAATGGGTTGTTATACCAGGACGGCAGCCGCTATGAAGGATTTATTGACCAGGTTAACAATTACTGGACCACCACGTATAATGGCCGTTATCAGGCTCTTGATCCCTCCAAAAAAGGAATTCGGGCCGTGCTGCAATCACAGTATTTTGGTTGTTATGATACCACCAATTTACTTCCGCTGCTTATCAAAGGTCCAATCGCTGATTTTAAAGCCGGAGAAGCGTTTTATTGTTTCAGGGACTCTGCCAAATTCATTGATCAGTCTGTAGGACAAAATAATGTACCCATTGTTAAATGGGAGTGGAGTTTTGGCGATAACAGTACTCTTCAAAAAAACAACAGTGCAACCGTAGCTCATTTGTACCAGGAACCTCAGCAATATTATGCAACGCTAAAAGTTACTGATGCAGAAGGCTGTTATCATGCCACCGGCGATTACCTGAAGCCGGTTAATATTTACGGGCCCAAAGCGGGCTTTGATTTCAGCCCGGCAAGAGTAATACCGCAAACCACCGTTAACTTTTACAGTACCAGTAATGCATATCCGTATAACCCGGTTGATTACCGGTGGAGATTCCAGGATGGAACCAATGCAACTGGTTATTATGCCGGCAAATACTACCCTGCTGTAACCAATGATACCGTGCGCCTTATTGCAAGAGACCTGGTTACTGGTTGCAGGGATACCGCTTATAAAGTGGTTGCAGTAAAAGATGTTGCTGCCGGGTTTACGTATACCACTTCCTATATTAATACTACTAATTGTCCGCCGGTAGTAGCCAGCTTTACCAATACTTCCGATAATTATCAATCGATCCGCTGGGATTTTGGTAATGGGCGCAGTGCAGGAAATCTGAACAATGTGTCCAGTACCTATGAGTTGCCGGGCATCTATACGGTAACAATTTATGCCTATGGGTTCAATAACTCGGTAGACTCCTTAAAGTTGCCTATCGAAATAAAAGGGCCCTACGCTATTTTATCGGCGGATACCCTGTTTGGTTGCCAGGATCTGACCGTGCAGTTAAATGCCGTTGTGCGTAATGCAAGTTCCTTTACCTGGGATTTTGGAGACGGCACCTTGTTACAAACCACCGATACGTTTGCGGTACATAAATACCTGAGTCCGGGTATTTACCAGCCGGCCCTGATTATGAAGGATGCTTCTGGTTGTGCGGGAACATCGAAAATTGACGATAAAATTATTATCGATCAGTTATTGACAAATGCCAGTGCGGTGCCTTCTCTGGTCTGCGATTCGGGTTTAGTTCAGTTCAACCCGGTTATTACCAGCCTGGCTGCATCAGAGCTGGGTTTGCCGCTATCGTATAGCTGGGAATCGGGAAATGGGCAATTCAGTGCAGCGGATCAACCTTCTTTTTATTATAATCAACCAGGTAAATATACCTCCAGGGTGGCTGTGGTATCGCCGTTTGGCTGCACTGCAGAATCTTCGGTGTCGCTGGAACTGGTGCGAACCACGAGGGCGTCTATCCAGGGGCCACCGGAAATCTGTGCCAATGGAGAAGCATTGTTCACAGGCAGTGCAGACCGCAACGGAAACCTTAACTGGAACTGGGATTTTGGTGGCAGCGGAACAGCCGACCAGCAAAACCCGGCAGCTATTCGATTTAGCCAGCCGGGCAGTTACCCGGTTCAATTGATAGTGGCGCATAATGGTTGCCGTGATACGGCTGTTGCACAGCTGGTGGTGCACCCAAATCCGGAAGTGGGGCTTAGTCCCAGAGACCCGGTGATTTGCCTGGGCAATTCTATCCGGTTAACAGCTCATGACGGAGTTCAGTTTAACTGGAGGGCGGCAGATGGCATAGCTACCCTGAATTCACCCAACCCCTTTGTTGCCCCGCAGTATACAACCACCTACCAGGTAGCAGTAACCAATAGTTTTGGCTGTGTAAGCCTGGATTCTACCAAGGTTACTGTTGGACGGCCATTTACTATCAGGGCTGCGGAAGATACCTCTGTTTGCCGCGGGTTTTCGGTAACCCTTCCGGTAACAGGCGCGGCCACCTATAACTGGATCTCAGGAGCAGGATTAAGTTCCACAACCAGTTCATCGCCGGTGGCAAGTCCGCTTACGGATACACGTTATATAGTGGTTGGTTATGATGAATACGGTTGTTTTACTGATACGGCAGCACTGACGGTGGTGGTTCGGGAATTACCTGCTGTACAAGCCGGGCAGGATATTCAGTTGGCTACGGGTGAACGGATTGAACTAAAGCCGGTTTACAGTTCGGATGTGGTAACCTATAACTGGTCTCCCCAGTGGTACCTGTCCTGTACCACCTGCCCGAACCCGTTTGCAGCGCCAAAAGATAATTATACCTACACGGTTACCGTAAAAAATCAATATGGCTGTATGGCAACGGACGATATAGCTATAAAGCTGGTATGTGC
>NZ_LUKG01000136.1 GCF_001601815.1 Flavihumibacter sp. CACIAM 22H1 | reverse complement strand
CCAAGCAGCAGGACTATATCCGGCAATGTGCCGGACTGCTTAAAATTGAAGAGGCCGGCTTAAATAACCTCGTCAATAAGTTTATACGGGAAAAGGTTCAGAAAATGGAAGCCAGGGCGAGCTTTGATACGGAAATGCCGCCCCCATTAACCGATCAGTTGCCCGATGAAATGGCTGAAGCCTATTCTGATAGCTTCCTGTTATTGCAGAAAGATGAGTTGCAGGAGAAAGCAGTTATCCGGGCATTGGTAGAATTTGGCTTAAAAGAATGGGATGCAACCACCAAAGTAGCCGACCATATTTTTGAATCGCTCGACGACGAAGATTTTTTTGATAACAAACAGCTATGGGCTGTTGCACAGACCTATAAATCCTGGTACCAGGCCGGACTGGAACCAACCGCCCGTAACTTTTTTTATATGGAAGATCAATCCATGAGTGCAGTCGTAGTGTCGCTTTTGGAATCGCCGTATGAACTGAGTGATAAATGGAAGAATAAATTCAAAATGTCTGTGTACGACAGGGAAGATACCTATAAGGAGGAAGTGATTTCTACATTGGGTTATCTCCGGCTTCGCAAAATCAAGCGTATGATCGAAGAAAACCAGGTAGATCTTGAAAAACCTCATTCCCCGGAGGAACAACTGAATTTATTGCAGACCCATCAGGCGCTTAAAAAAATGGAAAAAGAATTATTAGAGCACCTGGGAACGGTAATTGTACGCTGATCTTTTATTTGTCTGTTGGCTTTTTCTTACCTGCCAGTAATTTTTCCACCGTGGCAGTTAACCTGTTCTGACGTGTTTCTTCCTTTCTTGCACTGGTAATCCACTGTACATATTCATGCTTTTCTGTAGCAGATAAGTTTTCAAAATGCTCCAGTGCTTTCTTGTGTTTTTTAAGCTTCAATTGCTTTTGGAGTAATTCGGGAATTTCAACAGTCCGGGTCTGAAAATCGATCGCTTCAACGGGCGCGGCTTCTCCTCCGTTTGCGGATGCTTTGGAAATAGCGCGCTCTTCGCATTTCTGAAAACGCAGTGCACTCCATACCGAATCCAGCACAACCTGCCGCACTTCTTCATAACCTGCATCTACAACTTTGCCCCAGCTACAGTCGCGATTGAGGTTAGAAGCAATTTTTGAAGCCGCTTTAGGATAAGCAATCCAGAGTTTACTTTCGTTGTGCAGGGCGGGCAACACATCCTCCAAAATTCCATTTAACTGATTTTCATTAATAGCGAATACCAGCGCAAAATCAATTCTCCTGCTTTTTAATAAAGGCGTTACATTTTTTGCAAATGGAACTTTATTGAACTGTTTTTCGATGGAGGAGGGTAATCCTTGAATGAGTAAATTTTTTTCCTCTTTATATTGGAGTTTCTCAAACAAAGTCTGCGACATATCAGAAATAATTTAACTATAAAGAGATCAATAACCGGCTACAAATTTAGAAAATATTACCCGAACCACCTTGCTAAAATCAAAAAACCCGCCTTCGCAGGGCTTGCGAAGACGGGTTATACACCGGTAAAAAGCAGCTGGAGGGCTTATTTTCCAACCGGTTTGTAATATTTTAATGCTTCCGGCATTAGTTGTTTTAGCTTTTCAATACGGGTAGCTTCTGCGGGGTGGGTACTGGCAAATTCGGGTGGACGATTGCCTCCGCTGGCAGCAGCCATTCTTTCCCAGAGAGGAATTGCTTCCTGGGGGTTATACCCTGCCATTGAGCTGAAAATCAATCCGTATTTGTCTGCTTCCAATTCATTGCTACGAGAGAAGGGCAACATGGCTCCATAAGTGCTGCCGAGGCCATAAGCGGTCATAAAAATCTGCTGGGTCTGTGCTGGTTTATTGGCGGTTGCAACCTGCAGGGCAACCCCACCCAATTGCTGCACCATGCCCTGGCTCATCCGTTCATTACCATGTTTAGCCAGTGCATGGGCAATTTCATGCCCCATTACCACGGCCAGGGCCGCTTCGTTCTGGGTGATCGGTAATAAACCGGTATAAACAACAATCTTCCCTCCCGGCATACACCAGGCATTCACTTCTTTGGAGTCAACCAGGTTGTATTCCCATTTATACCCGGCCAATTCATTCTGCAAGCCATTTTTAGTATAATATTCGGTAACTGCATTGGATATGCGGGTGCCGATACGGCGTACCATTTCAGCATCTTTGCTACCGGATGTACCAACCACTTTATTCTGGCTCAAAAAAGACTGGTATTCAGCTGCAGCCATCGTCTGGATTTCCGACTCAGAAAAGAGGGAAAGCTGGTTTCTTCCGGTAATTGGATTTCTGGAACAGGACACAAGACTGCCTATCAGCAGGAAAGACAACAAAATCTTTTTCATTGTTGTAATGGGTTTATTGTACTGGTATATTCAATTCTCATACCAGTTAAAAACAAAGGTAAAGAAGAAGACGTTAAACCTGTAGCCCGGGCACTAAATTCAGTGTTTGATCTTACGCTTACGGTCGCGGTATTTGAGAATAGGCACTTTACTTTCACTACCTCTCAACAGCCGGCTGATATTTTTCTGGTGAGTAAGTATAACCAACATGGCTACCACGATGGCGAATACCCGATAAGCATGGTTATCTACATTAAAAATAACCAGGATGAATACAGGAAAAGCAATACTTGCCAAAATAGAGCTAAGCGAAACGAAGCGGGTCAGGTACAATACCAATAAGAAAATGCCCGAACAACAGAGTGCGGTCCAGGGGGAAATTCCTATCACGAGTCCGAACAGGGTAGCTACTCCCTTTCCTCCTTTAAATTGCGCCCAGATGGGGAAAATATGTCCCAATACGGCAGCCATCCCTAATCCGATCTGGAAATTAGTGAGTGCCAGGTCATTTTCAATATAATAAGGTAACAATAGGGCGAGTTTAACGGCAGCAAGCCCCTTTAAGACGTCAATTATCATAACCAGCGTGCCCCATTTGGAGCCCAGTACACGAAAGGTGTTGGTTGCACCGGAGTTCCCTGATCCGTATTCGCGTATATCTATACCGAAATAATACCTGCTTACCCAAACAGCAGTTGGAATAGAGCCAATACAATAGGCCATTATTATCAGCAGAGCCTCTTTCATGCGAGTGTTGAGTTGGATTTCAAAAATAAGAAAAACAAGATACGAAAATCAATCGTTCAAATTTCATTTATCCTGATTCAGGTCCGTTGAAGCTGCCAGCAAAGCCAGCTATCCTTATTTGTTTTATTTATTAACGTAAGGGGCAGGTTTTCTATTGCCGTTTTTAGATCGGCTTCATCGGACTGTAATAAGCCGCTGATTACGAGCATTCCGCCGGTTTTGCAATGGGCCACCATTGCCGGCAATTCCCGTAGAATTACGTGTTTGTTAATATTGGCCAGGATAATATCCACTTCCGGATAGGCATCCAGGTCGGCCGCCAGTTGTACCGCTACCCGTTGGGTTTGGTTCCGCTGCATGTTTTCCTGGGTATTTTCAATGCTCCAGGTATCATTATCCAATGCATATACTGTTGATGCACCCAGTTTTTCAGCAAGGATGGCCAGTATACCCGTTCCGGTTCCAAAATCAAGCACGGTTTTGCCGGTAAAATCCAATCTTTCCATAGCTGCTACCATTTGCCAGGTGGTGGCATGGTGCCCCGTTCCAAAACTCATTTTGGGCGTAATTACCAGGTCAAAACGCACCCCTTCCGCAGCCGGATGAAAATCGGCTCGGATGGAACAAAAACTGCCCACCTGAACCGGTTGAAATCCGGCTTCCCATTCCGCATTCCAGTTGCGCTCCTGGATGGTTTCCAATTCAAAGGTTAATCCAAAGGGGGAAAGCAGGGTTTCCAGGTCTGTTTTTGAAAAATCTCCCACCGTAATATAGGCCAGTACATGCTGCCGGTTTTCTACAAAGCCTTCATACCCTGCATCGGCCAGTAATGCAATCAGGATTTCGCGGGTTTCCTGGTCATTTACGGTAATGCTTACCTGCTGATAGTGATTTGCCATAGTAATAAAAATAAAACCCCGATCCAGGACCGGGGTTTGTACGATTTATATGAACCGGAAATTAATTATTGTCGTCCTGTGAGCGGGGAGCACCCGTTCCTTCAGGTTTTGGCAACAATACTTTTCTGCTCAGTTTAAATTTGCCTGATTTGGGATCTGTACCAGTTAATTTAACTTTCACTACATCTCCTTCTTTCAGTACGCCTTCCAAGGTATCGAGGCGTTTCCAGCTTACTTCAGAAATATGCAACAATCCTTGTTTGCCGGGGAGGAATTCAACAAAGGCCCCGTACGGCTGAATACTTTTCACAGTTGCCTCGTAGGTATCGCCAACGGTTGGTTGAGCGGCAATTCCTTTGATCCAGGCCATGGCACGGTCCACGCTTTCTTTCTTGGTTCCGAAGATAGATACTTCACCCTGGTTATTCTTTTCTTCGATGTTGATAGTAGTGCCAGTTTCCCGCTGCATTTCCTGAATCACTTTACCACCTGGTCCGATTACTGCTCCGATAAATTCTTTGTCGATGATAATTTTCACCATGCGGGGAGCATGTGGTTTTACATCTTCTCTGGCTTTATCAATCGTAGCATACATCGCATCCAGGATATGTAACCTGCCCCGGTTTGCCTGCATCAGCGCCTGCCGCATGATATCCATGCTCAGTCCGTCTACCTTAATGTCCATCTGAACACCGCAGATTCCATCTCTGGTGCCGGTAACTTTAAAATCCATATCACCCAGGTGATCCTCATCGCCCAGGATATCTGTTAACACGGCAAATTTTCCCTCTTTGGTAATAAGGCCCATAGCTACACCGGAAACGTGTTTGGGCATAGGTATGCCCGAATCCATTAAGGCCAGTGAACCGGCGCAAACCGTTGCCATAGAAGAAGAACCGTTGGATTCCAGGATATCGCTTACCACACGAACGGTATAAGGAAAATCATCTCCCGGCATCATTTGCTTCAGGGAGCGCATTGCCAGGTTACCATGTCCAACTTCCCGACGGCCAGGCCCACGCATCATTTTTACTTCACCTGTAGAGAATGGGGGGAAGTTGTAATGCAGGATGAACTTGGTATAATCGGATACAGCCGCACTTTCCACCAG
>NZ_LUKG01000135.1:2228-5826 GCF_001601815.1 Flavihumibacter sp. CACIAM 22H1 | reverse complement strand
GGTAATAGGAGATGTAACCGACCGGAATGTGATCCTGATTGATGATATCTGTGATACCGGCGGAACCCTGGCTAAAAGTGCCGGGCTTCTAAAGGAAAAAGGAGCTACTACTGTTCGGGCCATGTGCACCCATCCGGTATTGAGCGGAAAAGCATATGAGAATATCGGGAGCAGCGTGCTGGAAGAATTAGTGGTTTGTGATACGATTCCGTTGAAACAGCAGGTGGATAAAATAAAAGTGCTTTCTGTTGCAAATTTATTTGCAGTTGCCCTGCGGAACGCATTTGAGCAAAGAAGTATTACTAGTTTGTTCATTCATTCGCAACGGAAAGAACAGCAGAATGCTGAAAACAGGGGAGAACAAGGAGCTTAATTACAATTAAATATTAAACAATGAAAACAATTACAATCGAAGGACAACTCAGGACCGAAACCGGGAAAAAAGCCACCCGCCAAATTCGCTCTGAGGAAAAAGTGCCAGGTGTAATTTATGGAGGCGAGCAGGAAATCAAATTCTCTGCTCCGGCCAAGGCTTTCAAGTCGCTGGTTTATACTCCTGAATTCAATTTGGCAGAAGTTAAACTGGATGGCAAAACCTATAAATGCATTTTGAAGGACCTTCAGTTTGATAAAGTAACCGACGCACTTACACACGTTGATTTGCAGGAACTGGTGGAAGATAAACCAGTTATTGCACGCCTTCCCCTGCACCTTACCGGTTCTCCTGCTGGTGTAAAAGCCGGTGGTCGCCTGGACGTTAAAGTAAAGTCGCTGAAAGTAAAAACCCTGCCTAAATACCTGAAAGAAAGTATTGAGCTGGATATTACTAACCTGGAACTGAATGAAAACGTTCGTATTCAGGATATCAAAGCAGAAAATATCGAAATTATGATGTCTCCCCGTATTCCGGTAGCATCGATCGTAATGACACGTCAGCTGAAGCAGGAAGAAGCCGCCGCTGAAAAAGGTAAAAAATAATCCCCACCTTATTTAATACACCCGAAGGCACCGGAATTCCGGTGCCTTTTCATGTCTCCCCTCTCTTGTTTTATAGCTTACCTTTCCTGTTATGAACAAATTTCTTATTGTAGGACTCGGTAATATCGGCGCAGAATATGCGCATACTCGGCATAATATCGGGTTTGATGTAGTGGATGCACTAGCTGCCAAATATGGGGTTGCCTTCCGTACCGACCGCCTGGCAGATGTAGCAGAAACCAGGATAAAAGGGAAATCAATGCTGCTAATCAAACCTTCGACCTATATGAACCTGAGCGGAAAAGCAGTGAAGTATTGGATGGATAAGGAAAAAATTCCCGTTGAACAGGTATTTATTATCCTGGATGAACTGGCTCTTCCGATTGAGAAAAGCCGGATCCGGGGGGCAGGAAGCGATGGCGGACATAATGGCCTCAAAAGCATCCAGGAACAACTTGGTACAACAGCCTATCCGCGGTTACGTTTCGGAATAGGGAATAATTATCCCAAAGGCAGGCAGGTAGACTATGTGCTGGGAAGGTGGGAGCCAGAGGAAGCCGAGCTGATTCGGCTGAAAATTGAAAAAACCATTCCCATTATTGAATCCTTTGTACTGGCCGGCCTGGCAACTACCATGAATCATTTCAACAATGTGGAATACAAGTTATGATTTATGCATATGAATAGTTATTTTCGCACACCACCAGGTAAGTAATTACCTGTACTTCCAGTATCCCTATAAATTCCGGGGACATATATCCCAACTAAATCAGTGATTATTTAATCATTAAACCCGTAGTGAATATGAAAATATTCTGCATTGGCCGTAACTATGTGGCACATGCCAAAGAATTAGGCAATGAAGTGCCGGATGAGCCGGTGATTTTCATGAAGCCAAAAAGTGCCCTTTTACAGGCGCACACGCCCTTTTATTATCCCGAATTCACGAATGAACTGCATTATGAATGCGAGCTGGTGCTTCGTATTTGTAAAAATGGGAAATATATCCAGGATCGCTATGCCAGTAAGTACTACGATGCTGTAACGGTAGGAATTGACTTCACTGCCCGCGATATACAGAAGGAACTAAAAGAAAAAGGGCTTCCCTGGGAAAAAGCAAAATCATGGGATAATTCGGCCGTCATTGGGAAATGGATCAATCTTGCCGATATCAAGAATAAAAAAGAGATCAATTTCAAATTGCTGAAGAATAAAGAAACCGTTCAGGAAGGAAACTCCGCGAACATGATCTTCAATTTTGACAGCATCGTAGCCCATATCTCCAATTATTTCTCCGTAAATATCGGCGACCTTATTTTTACGGGTACCCCCGCAGGCGTTGGAGAATGCGTGGTTGGAGATGAACTGGAAGGTTATATGGACAACGCTTCACTGTTCAATATCGAAATAAAATAAGCCGCTTACGGTTTACTAACGAGTGTTCGTTTATATTTGCGCAGCATTGCTCCATTTATGATCGAAAATGACGTGTTATTAAAAGCCTATTCGCATTGTTGCCTGGCCAAACATATGGCCGATACCTATGAACAGCAGCGTTCTGTTTGCAGGTATGTACATTCTACGTCAAGGGGACATGAAGCGGTTCAACTGGCAATCGCCTACCTGCTTGATGCGGCAGATTACGTGAGCCCGTATTACCGGGATGAAAGCCTTTTACTGGGGCTTGGTTTCGAACCCTATGAGCTGATGTTACAATTGCTGGCCAAAGCTGGCGATCCCTTTACCGGCGGTCGGGCCTATTACGCCCACCCCAGTAGCCGCAATACAGGCAAACCTTCTATTATTCAACAAAGCAGTGCTACCGGTATGCAGGTAATTCCTACTACCGGAATTGCGCAGGGAATACAGTACCTGGAACAACATTTGCCGGAACGGTTGCGAAAAACCTCGGGCGGCGCCCTGCCAATTGTGGTATGCTCACTGGGCGATGCCAGCGTTACTGAAGGTGAGGTAAGCGAAGCATTTCAATTTGCCGTTCTTAAACGATTGCCCATTTTATACCTGGTGCAGGATAATAAATGGGGTATCAGCGTTTCTGCTGCTGAATCAAGGGCAATGGACGCGTATGAATATGCCGGTGGCTTTCCTGGATTATCAAGGGTACGCATAGATGGTAGTGATTTTGAAACAAGTTATTCGGCCCTGCAAGAGGTGGTGGAACTGATCCGCAAAGAACGCAGGCCCTTCCTGGTTCAGGCAAACCTGCCTTTACTCGGCCATCATACAAGTGGGGTACGAAAAGAGTTTTACAGAACGCAGGAAGACCTTGCGCTACATAGCCTGCATGATCCGGGGCCAAAATTGCACCAGCGTTTAATAGAAAGAGGAGTGCCGATTGAACAACTGCTGGAAATTGACAGGCATGCAAAAGAAACGGTATTGACTGCGTTTCAGTTGGCCGTGGATGCTCCTGAACCAAATCCTGCCACTATTTTGGATCATGTATTTGCGCCTACTCCTGTTCAGGCGGAAACGGGCCGGCGACAAACCGACTCCAAAGAAAAAATTTCCATGGTAGACGCGGCGCTTTTTGCCATACGTGAGATTCTCCAGGAATACCCGGAAGCCCTGCTTTATGGACAGGATGTAGGCCGGCGAC
>NZ_LUKG01000135.1:0-1778 GCF_001601815.1 Flavihumibacter sp. CACIAM 22H1 | reverse complement strand
GGAAGCTTATATCATCGGGTCTACTTCCGGAATGAGTGCAGTTGGCCTTAAACCCATTGTAGAAGTTCAGTTTGCGGATTATATCTATCCGGGACTAAATCAATTGGTTTCTGAATTGTCTAAATCCTGTTATCTCAGTTGCGGGAAATATCCTGTTCAAACATTGATTAGGGTTCCGATCGGTGCATATGGCGGAGGCGGGCCCTACCATAGTGGAAGTATTGAGTCTACCCTGTTAAGTATAAAAGGTATCAAAATAGTTTATCCTTCTAATGCGGCGGATATGAAAGGCCTTATGAAATCGGCTTTCCTGGATCCCAATCCCGTAATAATGCTGGAACATAAAGGGCTTTACTGGAGCAAGCTGCCCGGAACAGAAACCGCCAAAACCAGTGAGCCGGCGGCTGATTATCGTATTCCTTTAGGTAAGGCCAATATTGTACAGCAGGCTGCAGCAACTATGCTCCGGAAAGGCGATACCTGCACGGTTATTACGTATGGAATGGGGGTTTACTGGGCATTGGCTGCTGCCAGCTTCTTTCCGGGCCAAATTGAAATTATTGACCTGCGTTGCCTTTTTCCGCTGGATGAAGCGCTTGTTTTTGAAAGCGTTCAAAAACACGGTAAATGCCTCGTACTTACGGAAGAGCAACAATACAACTCATTTGCCGAAGCACTGGCATCCAGGATAACACATGCCTGCTTTCAATGGCTGGATGCACCGGTAGAAGTAATGGGCGCACTGAGTTTGCCAGCTGTTCCAATGAATGCCGGGCTCGAAGCAGCTATGCTTCCTTCCGCTGAAAAACTGAAAAAAAGACTGCAAACACTCTTAGTGTACTAAGTACATTTTCACGTTTTTATAACATCATGATCCGTCAGTTCATCCTGTATTAACTCCACTGGTGTAGATTTAGGTTTTTCGTCCGCTTGGTTCTGTAGATATTTATCTCCGAATGATTTCGTATAAATTCTGCAAACCAAACCTATCTCGATGAAAAATAGAATGTTGAAAGGTGCACACCTTTCAGAAAGAAAATGCCGGGAGATACTACATTATTTCTGCGAAGATTTAACGGCTACCCAAATTGCTGCTATTACCAGTGTAAGCCGGGTAACCGTCAACGCATATCTTAAATTAATCCGAACCCGGTTGGCCCAGTTCTGTGAAGATTCTTTTCCAACGCACCAATTACCCGAAAACTTTGTATCGATCCGCGGGTCTTTGACCGGACTACCTAAAACCCCTTATTTTGGGTTTACCCGGTATAACGGGCAGGTATATGCCACAGGTTTGGAAAATATAACGCGGGAGCATTTACTGAACTGGCAAAAACAGCACAATGGACCCGTTTCAGGTGAAATGCAGACGATTCATGCGGTTGCTGATTTCAACAGCTGGCGGCTTTACCGGAGAGATATGCTTTCTGCAGGAACATCGACCAATGGAGATGATATCTCGGGTTTCTGGGGATTAACGCGAAATCGTTTAATGAAATTCAGAGGAGTTAACCGGAATACACTCTATTTGCATATTAAGGAATGTGAGTTCAGGTACAATTACCGAAATGAAAATATGCAGGCCAAACTAATTCAACTTATCAGTAAGCATCCTTTGCACGAAGCACAGATGCAATAAATCTTTCTTTATTTCTCATGTGTGTGAACGCGGGTAGTATCTACTACCTGCTTTTTTTTGTTATGATTCAGATCATAACAAAAAACAGGAAGCTGGAATAGATTAGTGGATTATAATCACCCAAAAAGTCTGGAATATG
>NZ_LUKG01000134.1 GCF_001601815.1 Flavihumibacter sp. CACIAM 22H1 | reverse complement strand
CCGAAATCAGCAAATGATGCGCATTGATGCGGAAACGGTAAAAGACCTGACGGCCAACGAAGAGCAGGCCTTATTCGATCGCATAGCTGCTTATATTCTTCAGGAAAAACCCGATGTACTGCTGCTGGAAGATTATAATAAAGGCGTTCTGACCCAACACCTGATCTCTGAAATTGTACAGCTGTGTAAAAAGCAAGGAGTAATTACTACGGTAGACCCCAAGAAAAAGAATTTTTTTGCATATAAGGGCGTAGATATTTTCAAACCTAATTTAAAGGAAGTAAAAGAAGGGCTTAACCTCTCCCTGGATAAAATTGAACTGGCTCAATTGTCAGATGTTCATCAGCGACTTCAGAAAGAATTACAGCATTCCATATCTTTTATAACGCTTTCAGAAAAAGGAGTGTTTGTTCAACAGAACGACCAATCGCTGCTGATTCCTTCTCATATCAGGAACATAGCAGACGTTTCCGGTGCCGGTGATACGGTTATTGCCGTTGCCTCACTGGTATATGCTGCCACAAAAAATATTGAACTTTTTGCAGCTGTTGCCAATATAGCTGGTGGACTGGTGTGTGAAGAAGTGGGTACAGCAGCCATCAATAAAGAAAAGCTGCTGGAAGAATGTAAACTCCTACTTAGTTATCCAGCGTAGCTACCCTGATTTTTTTAAAGCCCTGTAAGTGAAGAAAATTACGAAGAATAAGCAGCGCTTGTTCGTCAGCTTTTGCAGGAACTTGTTTTTCCAGCGCCCGTTGTCTAAGCTTTTCTTTTGCATCCAGCATTAATTGACTGGTTTCTTCCTGGCTCCAGGCACCTTCTTCAATAAAAACCTCGGTTCCTGAGGGGTTAACCTGGATGTCCTGGATGCGGGCGGAAGGGATCGTGAGAGAAACAGAATCACCGTTAATAAAAACAGCACTGCTATCCAATTTATTTAAATCGGTGCCTGCAAAAACTTTTCCTTTTACAATAAGCACCAGTCGTTCTGCCTGGATTATGGGAACAGGGCTCAGCCATTCTGCAATTTTTTTGGGTGATCCGGGTTTTACCTGCCTGATTTTACTAATAACCACTTCGTCAGAAGCTTCCACTGTCATAAGGGTTGCCATCTGTTTTATTCCGGTAATCAACAACGGTGTTTCCGCTATGAGTACAGGAGAGGGGGTGAAAAAACTGCTGAGCGAAGGTAACCACTGCATTTTGGCAAAGAACCAGTAGATCCCGGTCAGGAACAACAGAATAAGGCAGAGCTGGAGAATTTTTTTCATCGTAATACGGGGGCTTGCTGTTGATCGTTAAACTCAATAGTTACTTCTTCGAATCCGAGTTGCCTGCAGAACTGCTGTATCCAGTCGCGGGTATGTTTGCGGGTGTTCTCCAGGATGCCGGTTTCTGGCAGGGCTGCTTCCACTTGCTTTTCGGCCTGCTCCAATAACTGCATACGCTCCGCCTGATCAAAGCTGCTTCTCAGTAATCCAAGTTCTTCGTATTCCAGTTTAATTTTATCAGGAGGTAATTGAATCAATATGATTTCTGGTGCAGGAAGCAGGATACGGATAGCCTTTCCTTTTATCTGAACATCCTCATTTTTTATTTTCTTAAGGTCGATGCCGGCTTTAATAGTTGCTTCAATACTCATCAGGATTTTACGATCTCCCAGTTTATACCAGGTTTTGTTATCCTCGGCCTTTACAATTTTAGTAACAGTATATTCAGTGGTGGCCAATGCACCCATTTCCCGGATGGCCAGCACTTTTTCTGCTGGTGCAGGGGACGGCCGGCAGGCGACCCACAACAGGAGGAAAACGACACCCGGATACTGCCTAATTTTACTCATATTTGCAAATTACGTTTTTCGTAATTTGATACTATGGAAAAATATGCAGTTGTTGTGGCGGGTGGATCTGGTCTTAGAATGGGCACCTCCCTGCCCAAGCAGTTTTTATTGCTGAGAGATAAGCCGGTGCTTTGGTACACCCTCAATGCTTTCCTGGATGCTTATCCTGATTTACAGATCGTCCTGGTCCTACACGAACAGCATATAGAACGCGGGCAAAGCATCCTTCGATCTACCTATGATCCTGACCGGATCTGGATGACCACCGGTGGGGAAACCCGTTTCCACTCTGTACGGAATGGATTAGCGCATATTCGTCGCCATTCGATTGTTTTTGTGCATGATGGAGTACGATGTTTATTGACGCCAGAACTGATCCGCCGATGTTATGAGGGCGCCGTTGATAAAGGAAATGCAATTCCCGCTACTTCGGCCGTTGATTCAATTCGACTTGAAACCCTGAATGGTTCGGTGCCTGTTGATCGGGATAAAGTAAAACTTATCCAAACGCCCCAAACCTTTTATTCCGAAATTATAAAATCAGCCTTTGAACAGGATTTTCATGAGTCGTTTACCGACGAAGCCAGTGTCGTAGAAAAACTGGGCGTAAAAATAAACCTGATTGAAGGGGAATCAACCAATATTAAAATAACCCGACCGCTAGATTTACTGATAGCTGAAAAAGTATTAGAAGAGCGGGAAATGGGTCTTTAATAACCTGGTTTAAGCAGCCGTAGCGGCCAGGGTAACCGGTTCCATCCCAGAAAATAATACGGTTCATTTACAGCGCCGAAATTCTGGTAAAAATGTGCAATGCCGGGGTGGTCAGATCCTTCCAGGTCGAGCAGTTTGCCAGAGCCCGCGTATTCTCTGATAAGCTGGTCTAACAGATAATGATTGGCGGCTCGTTTTCTTGCGTCAGCTGCCGTATAATTCAGCAAGAGATAAATGCGTTCCTGATCTGCGATACAAAGGCAGGCTGCTTCCAGCATTTCACCCAGCCATACTTCTCGTACAATTACCCGGTCCTTCTCCTTAACCTGTTGGCAATACCTGCCCAGTGCTTGGTAATCCTGTGCCGTGTAGTTCAACCTGTTTTGATACGTTTGTTGAAAATGACCAAGCACCCGGTCAACCGCACCGTTCTGATAACGAAAAGCCTGCCTGCTGGCAATCTTCCTGTTTTTGAGAAGATCCGGTTTGTAACTGGCCTCAAGAACGGAATAGGAGGGCTGCAGGGAAAGCAGGAAGTTTTTTTTTGAAGCCGTTGCGCAAATACCTTCTGCGGGGCTAAGATAGATTTCACCAAATTTGAATGTAGCCTGAACCTTTGTTAGTAAAGCTGTTACCACTTGAGGAGACAGGATACCACTGGCATGAATAGCCGATTGCTGAATAAAGGCAGGTTGATACAAATATTGAATACCCCATTTTTTTCGTGGAAAAACCGGTAGCACCGCTTCATAATTGCCCAGTACAAATGCTGCCCACCCGCCCGCCATAGCCTTCATGAACGCCGGTTCTGCATATAAAGTTCCCCTACCACCCAGCCGCAGGCATTCCTTCCATTGTGGCAGGGAAATATCAGTTCCGTTAATATAGCGGATAGGTTGGTTCATGGTATTAGAAGCTCTGTTGCAGTAACCATTTTTTTGCAGACAATTGATGAATATCGATACTGAAGGAAATTGTTTTAAGAAATTTTTTACTGCCCAGTGTAGACTGGTTATAGTCGCGAAATACCTTGCTGTTTAGAATAGGCATATAAATGTTAACCAGGTTTCGGAAAAGGCTTACCTGCAAGCCGGCATCCATCAAAAACCTGGGTTGATCCTGTTCTCCTTTCCATGCTTCAGCAAAAGTTCCGATATCCATAAACAGCTTCAGGGGAATTTTTACAGGAAGTTTGCTGAGCGGGTTGATAGAGGAAGGTATGTCGGCTGTAAGATTGAGGGCCGATAACCAATCGGATGAGCGACCAATTTTATTACTTAATAAATCGGTCCGGATTTTAAAGCCTCCATCGCGCAGCATGATTTGCTGACTCATCCAGCCATTGAATTCATTTCTACCGGCAAAATAATTGCTATAGGTATAGTCTTCGTAGCCATTCGGCCCTGTGAGGTTTAAGTAATACCTGCTGTTGGCCTGTTGTTTATTAAGGGTATTGTTTCCGTGAACGAAAAACTTGCCTGCAAAAAACCGAACACGCAGGCCTCCTTCCTGGTTCGGGTAATTCAGAAAATACCGGGCGGTTAGAGAGAGGCGGGAAAAATCTGCCCCCATTTCTACCCGGCCATCGAGGTCATACGGATAAAGGATTCGATGATTGGCATGAAAGAAGCGGAGTTGCTGAAGCGTTCTGTGCGTAGCAATACGTTCATCCAGGTAACTGGTATCTGTTTCTGTGATAACGGTTCTGCTGGAAAGTTGCTCTTCGCGGAAGATAAAAGATCGAAACTCAATAAAGCTCTCTTTCTTGGAGAGGGCAGTAGCCGGTGAAATATTCATTCGGACATAGGGCGCTATTTTTAAGACACCAAATTGAAGATCTGTGGTTCCAGCCTTAAAATTGTCCATCCTTGTTCTAAGTACATCTGTACCAATCGTCCATTCTTTAATGCGATGAGTGCGCGAATTGCCGGGAAAAAGATGGTAACTAACATGCGCAATTCCCCCCAACGCACGGCTTGCCGTTCCCAGCGTTGGTGCCATAAAAAAACGAAACCTGTTCAGGGGCAATTGGTAGTTATGAAAGAATACACCCAGTTGTATGCCGTCGTATTTATTAAATCCGATCGCCGGGCCAATACCAATATACTGGTAGTTTTCGGGTTGTCGGCTGCTGAATAGAAAAACCGGTTTTATACGACGGATACTGAGTGAGTCAATTTTCTGTGCACTGGCAATAGAAGCTGTAGGAAATGCTTTTTTCCAGGAATTACTGTCGGGATGGCGGAATAAATGATCGCTTATATAGGCTCGCATTGTACTGTCCAGTGTTTGCCGTCCTATGGTCTTTTCCAGCGCTTGTAATTGCAAGGCTGTTTTTTCGTACACCATTAAACCGTAATTCCATGGTGTCAGCAATGCGGCTGGTGTTGCGGGTGACTGATCGGCATGGATGCTTTCGAGCCCCCTGATAAAAGCCAGCCGTTCATTTGCCGGAAAACGATTGGCAGGAAACCCTCTTTTCTCATTGGTTTCCGGATACCGGACTGCTTCATACCGGTAATCATAATAGGTATTAATGCCTTCGTCTAGCCAGGGACTGCTTCTTTCATCGTTGGCAACTGCCAGTGCAAACCAGTTGTGACCAATTTCATGAGCAATCGTAACATCTAGCTGCCTTTCGTCTTCTATGGCATTTAATACAGTAATGGTTGGGTATTCCATTCCTCCGGATCCGGGCCCCTGGTAGCCATCAACGACGGTCATTTTTTGATAAGGATAATCGCCCAGCCAGGCAGATCGTTGTAGAATAGCTTCCTTCATGAAAGCGAAGCCCTGCTTCCAGTTGGTTTCATTGCCTTTTCTGACAGCAAGCTCCAGGGTAATTTTTTTGCCAGAGGGCAATAGCAGGCTATCAGACGCAAGCTGTAGTGAGGGGGAGGCAAACCAGGCAAAATCTGTACAGTTT
>NZ_LUKG01000133.1 GCF_001601815.1 Flavihumibacter sp. CACIAM 22H1 | reverse complement strand
AAGATGAACCGGGTGTTGTAAACCGCGAAGGAGTAATCGAATTTGTAAACCGAGAAAACCCCGTTGACACAACCCTGGTTTTGAGAAAGCCCGGAAAAACAGCTACAGTTAGTGGATTCAGCGGCATTGAGTTTACCGGAGATATCGAAATAACGCCAGCCTCTGCAATAACAATTGTCATTGATCCGTACAACGGCGATTTTCTGGAAGTAAAAGGTAGTACCAACCTTAATTTAACCATTGAACAGGGAAATCGTATTACCCTGACGGGCATTTATGAGATCGAGGATGGAAAATATGAAATGTCTTTAAGCCAGTTGATAAAACGGAGTTTCAGAATTGAGAAAGGCAGCACGATTACCTGGAATGGAGATCCGCTGGAAGCCCTGATCAATATAAGCGCAAAATACCAGGTAAATGCACCAGCCATTGATCTGATCCGTGATCAGAGCAGTGGTAGCAGGTCTGAGCTGACCAGCCTTCGGCAAAAAGTTCCGATAGATGTGTACCTAGATATCACCAATCAACTGATGCAGCCCACCATTAATTTCAGGCTGGATATGCCGGAGAAAGACCGCAACTTTTTTAACGGGGCCGTATACACCCGGTTAAAGCAAATCAATACCAATGAATCAGAACTTACCAAACAGGTAATGGCTCTGTTGGTATTGCAAACCTTCCTTTCTGAGAATCCGTTGGAAAGTCTTCAGAACAGGAATGAAGGTGGGCTGGGTTTTACAGCGAAACAAAGTGTGAGCAAAGTGCTTTCCCAGCAACTGAATACGCTGGCAGGATCGCTCATCAAAGGAATTGACCTGAATTTTGATTTGGAAACCCGGGAAGATTATATGAGTGGCAGCAGACAGGAATCAACTGTTTTAAATGTCGGCGCCAGCAAAAGTCTTTTTAATGATCGCCTAACCGTATCGGTGGGTTCCAATATAGGACTGGTGGGCAATGCACCTGCCAATGGGGCACAGTTAATCGGGGATGTTCTGATAGAATACAAACTAAGCCGCGACGGGCGGTACAGAATCCGTGCCTACCAGCGTAACCAGACGGATGCTATATTATTGGGGCAGATCATTGAAACCGGTGTATCCTTTATGCTGGTAATGGATTTTGATCAGTTCCGTCAAATTTTTGAAAAAGCTAAAAAGCAGCAGCAGGATGGCAGGAATTCAAAATAAAGCAAAGTGCATAGGGTTGCTGTTAAGCATCATTTTTATCTTTAGTTGCAGTTCAACGAGAACCGTACCTGATGGAGACCGGCTGTATACCGGAACCACTATCCGCTGGGAAAACAAAAAGCCCGGCAAAAATAAAGAGCTGGAAGCCGATTTAATTGCGATGAGCAGGCCGGCGCCGAACCGAAAGTTTTTAGGAATGCCGATTCGTTTATGGTTGTATAACCTGGGTAATAAGCCAACAGGTAAAGGCTTAAACCATTTATTGCGTAACAAATGGGGCGAAGCCCCTGTATTATTAAGCAAAGCAAAGCCGGCCTATACCGCTGAGGTATTAACCAGTTATTTGGAAGACAACGGCTTTATGCAGGCAACCGTATCGCATGAAACAAAACCCCAAGGCAGCAAGAAAGCATCGATCCAATACCAGGTAGATGCCGGGCAGCAGTATAAGATCAATTCGGTGGTTTTTGAACTAGACAGTAGCGACCTTAGTAAAACTATCCTACGGACAGAAGATAAAAGTTTGCTTAAAGTGGGCAGGTTTTATAAGCTGGACCAGATTAAACGGGAGAGAGAGCGGATCAGTAACCAGGTTCGGCAACAGGGATATTATTATTTTTTGCCCGACCATTTACTTACCGAGGTGGACAGCAATTACAATGGGGAGGTAAAATTGTATATCCGTTATAAAGACAGCATTCCGCAAAAAGCGAGCACTGCCTACAGAATGGAAAGCATTACTTTATACCCCAGTTATAACCTTGCAGAAGACCGTTTGGTAAGAAATGCACCAGCGCTTGACCTGGGCCCTTACCGGGTAAAGGATATTAATAACTTGTTTTTACCCAAAATATTCAGCCGTTATGTGTTGTTGAAAGAAGACAGTCTCTACCGGTTCAGGGCGCATGAAAGAACCTTGGAACGGCTGATGAGTTTGGGTACTTATAAATTCGTAAAAACGGAAATTGAAGAAGCAGACAGCAGTCGGTTAAGAGCCCGCTTTTTTATGACCCCTACGCCCCGGCGAAGCATGCAGGTAGAACTAAACGGAAATAGCAAGTCTAATAACTTTGTAGGTTCGCAGATCACCATTAGTTCGCTGAATAGAAACTGGCTCAAACGAGCCAATCGTTTTGAAGTTAAACTAGCCGCTGGTTTTGAATGGCAGGTGGGGGGTAACAGGGTTGACCAGGCAAATACCAGGGGCTATAGCCTGAATGGAGAAGTAGCGCTCAACCTACCTGGTTTAATTGTGCCATTTTTTAAAATCAGAACAAATAATGCCTTTATTCCCAGGACCCGCTTAAGTGTGGGTTATGAATTGCTGAGCAGACCCGGTTTGTATAACCTGAATTCATTTACGCTGCAGCAAGCGTATCAATGGAAATCAGGAAGGCTTACCGATCATAATCTTGTCCCCATTTCAATTTCCTATGTTCTTCCGACAAAAATCTCCCCTGCCTTCCAGGAGATTTTGGATAAGGATCCTACCCTGCGACAGTCGATTGAAAAGCAATTTATTATCGGCAGCAATTACACGGTTACCTTTAATAATGTCAATAAAAACCGGATCCACAGTGTTTTCTTACAGGGTAACCTGGATGCTGCGGGGAATTTGCTTGGGTTACTGATTCCCAAAAACAAGGAAGGCATTAAAGCCATCGGCTATCAGCCATTTGCCCAATATGCCCGGCTTACCGGGGAAGCAAGGCATTATTGGAAATTGGGCAGGGAGTTGCAATGGGTAAACAGGCTGTTGGCCGGTGCCGGCTTTTCCTATGGCAACAATAGCTCCCTGCCGTTCGTAAAGCAATTTATGACTGGTGGCAGTAATAGTTTACGAGCTTTCCGGGCAAGAACGCTGGGGCCAGGAAGTTACCGTTCTGAAACCAGTACATTTGCCGCCAGCGAAGCGGGCGATATAAAACTGGAATACAATTCCGAGTTGCGATTCAAGTTATTCAGTGTAGTGAAGGGGGCCATTTTTGGCGATGCCGGCAATATATGGCTGGAGCGGGATAACCCGGAAAAGCCGGGCGCTGCCTGGACAGGGACTAATTTTATGCGCGACCTAGCTGTGGGCGCCGGCATAGGGCTTCGGATTGATGCCTCGATCCTGGTGATCAGGGCGGATCTGGCCACACCATTACGCAAGCCCTGGCTGCCGGCCGGAGAAAAATGGGTGTTGGACCAGATCCGACTGGGAGAACCGGCCTGGAGAAGGGAAAACCTGATTCTGAACATTGCTATCGGCTATCCTTTCTAAAGCCATTTCCAGCCAAAAAGCATGGTTTTTATTGTCATATGACAGAAACCACCTACCTTTGCAGCCCAATTAATTTTTTTATTTAACAAATCAGGGATCATGAACAATTACGAATTGATGGTGATTTTTACCCCTGTTCTGAGTGAAGAAGACTACAAAGCTGCTCAGAAAAAATTTATCGACCTGGTTACCAGCAATGGTGGTGAGGTGGTAAATTCTAATCCCTGGGGATTAAAATCACTGGCGTATCCTATCCAGAAAAAAACCACTGGTTTATACTGGGTAATGGAATACAAGGCGCCATCCGACTTCAATGAGAAGCTGAAAATTCAGCTGTTGCGTGACGACAATGTACTTCGTCAGATGTTTACTGTGCTCGACAAATACGCCGTTGAGTACAATACTAAAAAGAGAAGTGGCGTACCTACCGGAACTGAAAAAGTGGAGGCTTAATCATGGCAAAGAATGAAATTAAATACCTGACCGCGATTAAGACCGAGAAGCGTGCTAAGAAATTCTGCCGCTTTAAGAAGTACGGTATTAAATACGTGGATTATAAGGACGGAGAGTTTCTGAAGAAATTCCTGAACGAACAGGGTAAAATGTTACCTCGTCGTATCACCGGAAACAGCCTGAAATTCCAGCGGAAAGTATCTGAGGCGGTTAAAAAAGCCCGTCAGATGGCTATTCTTCCTTATGTAACAGACCTGTTGAAATAGACACTCACAGGCGTTTAAAACAAACTAGTAACCAATCCCTAATCTGCCAGCGTTTTAATGAAGGCGGAGACAGTCTGAATCAGATTTAAAGAGGTTTGATTGGGCTCTTTGGGGTACTAAAAATGAACAACATGCAAGTAATTCTTATTCAGGATGTAGATAATCTGGGTGGTGCCAATGAACTGGTAACCGTAAAAAACGGATATGCCCGGAATTATTTGATTCCTCAGAAAATGGCAGTGGAAGCTTCTCCTTCCAATCTTAAGCAACTCAATGAGAAGTTGAAAGTAAAGAAGAAGAAAGAAGACAAGATGCTGGCTGAAATCAACCAGGTTATTGCTAAACTTCAGGAAGGTGCGCTTAAGCTGGGTGCCAAAACCGGTACCAGTGGAAAAATCTTCGGAAGTGTTACATCCCTGCAGATTTCCCGCGCCATTCGCGAACAGAAAGGATATGAAATTGATCGGAAGAAGATTTCTATTCCGGACGAAGTAAAGGAATTAGGTCAGTACAAAGCTACCATCGATTTTGGGAACGGTAAATCAACCGAACTTGATTTTGAGGTGGTTGCAGAGTAATACTACCAGGCCAATATAGTAAAAGGACGATTTGGCGGGAAACCCCGGCCGGATCGTCCTTTTAAATATTTAGATATTTTGTATGTTTTTCCACAATTTCATTACCTTCGTTTTGGTTCCTTAATGATCTTTACAGTTTCAGACTTCCCAGAGCGTTTCCAAGTAAATGATTTTCTGGCTTTTTTGCAACACTGTGCTTCATTATGGGTTTATTCAATAGTTCAAAAAAAATAGAAAATGAACATTTACGTTGGCAACCTCAGTTGGGATTTAACTGAGCAGGATCTTTTAGAAATGTTTGCTCCTTACGGAGAAGTAATTTCTGCGAAGATCGTAACAGACAAATTCAACAATAACCGATCTAAAGGATTTGGTTTTGTTGAGATGAGCGACTCTGAAGCTGGAAACGCTGCTATTGCTGCCCTTCATGGCACAGAAGTAATGGGTCGTAGCATTGTTGTAAACGAATCACAGCCCCGTGAAGGTAGTTCCGGCGGTGGTGGTGGATTCAAGAAGAAAAGCTTCGGCGGCGGCGGCGGCGGTAGCCGTGGCGGTTACGGCGGCGGTGGCAATCGCGGCGGTGGCGGCGGTTACGGTGGCGGCAGCCGTGGCGGTGGCTACGGTGGTGGCGGTAGCCGTGGCGGTTACGGTGGAGGTGGTCGCGATTATTAATCCTGACTTAACACATCAAAAGATAAAGGTCTGGCAGTTTACTGTCAGACCTTCTTTATGTATAGTAGCTTGTAATTAAACGGTTGCTGGTATAGCGCTTCTTTTTAGTACTGGTTTAGTCGGGCTGTTTCTTTAGTTTGTAAACATCTACGTTTCCATTTCCATAACTTTTGGTAAATACCAGGCTGTCGCCTACCTGGTGCAGGATATAGTTCCCGTCGAGGATTAAGGTCCAGTCAAAATCGGCCGTCCAGCCAGCCGTATTCTCTACATAAAAAGAAGAGGATTCGGTTATCCGGTAATTACCTTTATGCAAGGCTGGATAATGGGGGAGATTACTTGTTCCCGTCCAGGTATTCTTCTCAAACACCAGGCGAATAGCAGCTGTTTTATTGACAGGGTCATGGTATCTTTTAAAGGTACCTGAGTAGGCACCCTCGAGA
>NZ_LUKG01000132.1:3660-6535 GCF_001601815.1 Flavihumibacter sp. CACIAM 22H1 | reverse complement strand
TAGGCATTAAGGTATATTTCCACAGAGAGATAATCAAGCAACATGTACTTACTAGGAATTGACCTCGGTACTTCTTCTGTCAAAGTAACGGTAGTAGAAGCAGCCAATCAGACGATACTTGCCACGGCTTCTTATCCTGAAACAGAAGCAGATATTATTGCTATACAACCTGGTTGGGCAGAACAGTCGCCTGAGCTGTGGTGGGATCATGTGGAACAGGCCATACTGAAATGCCACGCCACAAAAAAGTATAACCCTGCTGAAATAACTGCCATCGGCATTGCGTACCAGATGCACGGATTGGTATTGGTAGATAAGGACCAAAAGGTGTTGCGCAATGCTATTATATGGTGTGATAGCAGGGCTGTTCAAATCGGGGAACAGGCTTTTCAGCAAATTGGCCCCACCCGCAGTCTGCAACATCTGCTTAATTCGCCCGGCAATTTCACCGCCAGCAAGTTGGCCTGGGTAAAGGCCAACGAACCCCGCTTATATGAAAAAATTGATAAAGTATTATTGCCGGGAGATTTTATAGCGCTTAAAATGACAGGCGAGGCTACCACCACCGTTTCTGCCTTATCGGAAGGTGTATTCTGGGATTTTAAAGAAAACCGTTTGTCGGAAGATGTATTAAAAACCTTTGGATTTTCAGCCAGTCTGTTTCCTGATGTACGCCCCTTGTTTTCCTCGCATGGACAATTGAACGCATCGGTAGCAGCCCGTTTAGCATTAAAGCCCGGTATCGTTGTAGCATACAAGGCGGGTGACCAACCTAATAATGCCTTATCGCTGAATGTACTGGAGCCGGGAGAAGTTGCTGCCACGGCGGGTACTTCTGGTGTAATTTATGGAGTTAGCGACCTGCTTGGTTATGATACTGAATCGCGCATCAATAGTTTTGCACATGTAAATTATATGGATGATCTGAGAAGAATAGGTGTGCTGCTATGTATCAACGGAACCGGCATATTTAACCGATGGATCAAAACCATTGCGGGACAGGCGCTGAGTTATTCGGCCCTGAACGAGTTAGCCGCTCAGGTGTCTGTTGGGGCTAATGGATTACGTGCCCTTCCTTTTGGGAACGGTGCCGAACGAATGTTAAACAACCAGATCGTCGGAGGGCAGTTTCATAACCTGGATTTTAATGTACATGGAACGGCGCACCTGGTACGGGCCGTACAGGAAGGCATTAGCTGCTCTTTCCGCTACGGTCTGGATATTATGCGGGAAAACGGTATTCAGCCGGCGGTCGTAAGAGCAGGAAAGGCCAATCTTTTCCTGAGTGATGTATTTACGCAGGCATTTGCTACCCTTAACCAGGTTAGCGTTGAGTTTTACGAGGGGGATGGTAGCTTTGGAGCGGCTATCGGTGCAGGTATTGGTACCCGGTATTACAGAGATGCTAAAGAGGCAGGTAGTGTAAGGACGCCTGTTTCTACTACCGAGCCAGGTAAGCCCGACCAGTACGAAACAATTTATCAGGAATGGAAAAAACTGTTGGCAGAACAGCTTGCCAGCTTACATTAATAAACAATCAACCAACAATCATGGCAATTACACTTGGACAGAAAGAGTATTTCAAAGGAATACCGGAAATTAAATTTGAGGGTAGGGAAAGTGATAATCCACTTGCCTTTCGCTGGTACGATGCCAATAAAGTTATAGCAGGAAAAACGATGAAAGAGCACCTGCGGTTTGCTGGCGCCTACTGGCACAGTTTCTGTGGAAATGGCTCCGATCCTTTTGGGGAGGCTACGCATATTTTTCCCTGGAATGAAAAAGGAGATGTGGTGGAAAGGGCCAAAGACAAAGCCGATGCTGCTTTTGAATTTTTTACCAAGCTGGGTTTGCCCTTTTATTGTTTTCATGATGTGGATGTAGTGGATTATGGAACCGATGTTGCGGAAAATGATCGGCGCTTGCAAAGCCTAACTGCCTACCTGAAAGAAAAACAGGCTGCCAGCGGCGTGCAATTATTGTGGGGAACTGCCAATCTTTTTTCTAGTCGCCGGTATATGAACGGAGCGGCTACCAACCCTGATTTTCATGTGCTGGCACACGGCGCTGCCCAGGTGAAAGCAGCCCTTGATGCTACTATTGCGCTTGGCGGACAAAACTACGTATTCTGGGGAGGCCGTGAAGGTTATATGAGCCTGCTGAATACAGATATGAAGCGCGAAAAAGAACACCTGGCCCGTTTCCTGCATGCTGCTAAAGACTATGCCCGTAAGCAGGGTTTTAAAGGAAAGTTCTTCATAGAACCCAAACCCTGTGAACCAAGCAAACACCAGTATGATTACGATTGCGAAACCGTTATAGGATTTCTCCGGCAGCACGATTTATTGAATGATTTTAGTCTGAATATTGAAGTAAACCATGCTACCCTGGCCGGGCATACTTTTACACATGAACTGCAGGTAGCGGCAGATGCCGGACTCCTGGGCAGTATTGATGCCAACCGCGGAGACTATCAGAATGGATGGGATACCGATCAGTTCCCGAACAACCTGAATGAACTGGCAGAAGCCCTGCTTATTATCCTTGAAGCAGGTGGATTTGGCGGTGGCGGCATTAATTTCGATGCAAAAATCAGGCGGAACAGTACGGATGCCGCTGATCTTTTCCATGCACATATTGGAGGTATGGATAGTTTTGCACGAGCTTTGGTAATTGCTGACGCTGTATTACAGCAATCGGAATATAATAAAATTCGCAAAGAACGGTATGCTTCCTATGATACCGGAAAAGGAAAAGAGTTTGAAGAAGGCAAGCTGGGCCTGGAAGAACTGCGGTCATTTGCCATTGAAAACGGCGAACCAAAGGCGATCAGCGGTAAGCAGGAATTTTTGGAAAACCTGATTAATCGGTTTAT
>NZ_LUKG01000132.1:0-3107 GCF_001601815.1 Flavihumibacter sp. CACIAM 22H1 | reverse complement strand
CAGGATCGGCGGTTATTGCAGGAGATTTTGCGATCCAATGCCACAGGGGCCTATCTTTGCCGACGCAACCGGTGCAGGGAACTTGTCCGGTTGGGCTAAAATAAACCAAACCAAACATGAAATTAGAACAATTGGAAGCAACCGTTGCGCAGGTGCGCCGGGATATCGTGCGTATGGTGCACGGTTGCCAATCAGGACACCCGGGCGGGTCCCTGGGTTGTGCCGACCTGGTAACGGCCCTGTATTTTCACGTAATGAAAATCGATGAAAGCCGCGGTGCGGACGGATTCCTGAATTTTTCCCGAGAAGGTAGGGGAGAGGATTTGTTTTTTCTCTCAAACGGTCATATATCACCGTTGTTTTATTCGGTGCTGGCTCGAAAGGGATATTTTGATACAAAAGAGATGGCAAGTTTCAGGAAGATCAATTCCCGTTTACAAGGGCATCCTGCCACGCACGAACACCTTCCAGGTATCCGCATTGCATCCGGTTCGCTCGGGCAGGGTTTGTCTGTTGCAGCAGGTGCCGCGTATGCAAAAAAACTCCGCGGTGAAGATACTACCGTTTATGTACTTATGGGGGATGGAGAGCAACAGGAAGGGCAAATCTGGGAAGCGGCGCAGTTTGCACCGCATTATAAACTGGATAACCTGATCGCTATTGTAGACTGGAACAAACAACAGATTGATGGTCCAACGGACAAGGTAATGGACAACCGCGATATCAAAGCAAAATATGAAGCTTTTGGATGGGCAACTGTTGACCTGGTGGATGGAAATAATATGCAGCTGGTTGTAGATGCACTGGCGACAGCTAAAGCGTTGAAAGGAAAGGGGCAGCCCATTGTGATTTTGATGAAATCGGAAATGGGATTTGGGGTGGATTTTATGATGCATACCCATAAGTGGCACGGTACGGCGCCAAATGATGAACAATTGGCGGCGGCACTGGCACAGTTACCTGAAACCCTTGGCGATTATTAATCCATTAACCATCAATCATGAAAAAATATAGTTTTTCGGAAAAAAAAGATACTAGATCCGGATTCGGTGCCGGAATGGCGGAACTGGGAAAAACGCATCCCAATGTTATGGCACTTTGCGCTGACCTGGTGGCATCCCTGAAACTGGATGCATTTATAAAAGAGAACCCCGAACGCTTTGTACAGTGTGGAATTGCGGAAGCCAATATGGTGGGAGTAGCCGCAGGGTTAGCTATTGCCGGTTATGTGCCATATGCCACAACATTTGCAAATTTTGGTTCGGGCAGGGTCTATGATCAGATCCGGCAGAGTGTGGCCTATTCCGGTGCTAATGTAAAAATTGCGGTATCACATGCCGGATTAACGCTTGGCGAGGACGGGGCTACCCACCAAATACTGGAAGACCTGGCAATGATGCGGGCTATGCCGGAAATGACCGTGATTAATCCTTGTGATTACAATCAAACCAAGGCGGCAACCATCGCATTAGCAGATCATGTTGGACCGGCATACCTGCGTTTTGGACGTCCTGTTGTACCGGTATTTACAGATCCAAACCAGGAGTTTGTGATTGGAAAGGCATGGATGGTCAATGAAGGAAAAGATGTGAGTATTTTTGCAACAGGTCACCTTGTTTGGGAGGCAATTTTAGCGGGTGAATTACTCGAGAAAGAAGGAATTGATGCCGAGATCATTAATATTCATACCATTAAACCACTGGATGAGGCAGCTATTCTTGCTTCTGTAGCAAAAACCGGTTGTGCGGTTACGGCCGAAGAGCATCAATTGAATGGTGGGCTTGGAGATGCTGTTTGCCAGCTATTAAGTCGCCATAAACCCAGTCCGGTTGAAATGGTGGGAGTTGATAATTCTTTTGGCGAAAGCGGTACTCCAGCACAGTTAATGGAAAAATATGGCCTAAATGCTGCTGCAATTGTTGAGAAGGTAAAAAAAGTGATAACAAGGAAATAGTTGTAGTTACCGGTCGGAATTTTTTTCGACCGGTAAATTACCTCCTTATAATTACTAAATTTGCTAAATGGACCAGCGCAATACGTTAGCCTCCAAGGACAGCTTTTATAGTTTGGTGGTAGAGCTGCATCAAACCCGGCAAAAAGCCGCTTTATTATATGAAGATAATGGAGTAACAAGGGCCAGCGGTATTATCAGTTCGGTATACACTAAAGACGGTCGTCATTATATGCAGCTCGATAATCAACTGGATATTCCCATCGACCAGGTACATGCCATTAATGGACTATTCAGCGCTGATTATTCTGAATGCTAATTTCTTTCCGCTCATTCCATGGACAACCAATACCGTAAAAACATTTATCCAGGTTTAGAGGTTGCCGTCATCCTCAAGAAAGACCAGCGTTCCGGCCGCCTAACCTATGGTGTTGTGAAAGATATTCTTACTTCCGCCGCCTTTCATTCCCGCGGTATAAAAGTACGCCTTGAAGATGGGCAGGTTGGCCGCGTTGCCGAAACAGAGGTAGTGGATCCCGAGGGTGAATGATTTTGCAGTTCCCCGGCAAATAATTGATCTGTTGTAGTTAAGAATAATTCTTGTATACACTTGCATTTTTGGTGAGGAATCTATATATTATGATTCCTTACCTTAGTTGCTTTTGTGTAACTCAGGTGGCGAAGCGTTGTTTGCAAATTGGCAGCAGAACTAGGTGGTTTTTGCGTAGGAAAGATGGCTGCTATTCACTCTTTTCCTAAATTAGTTGTTAGTATGATCAGGCATAAACTCTTTTTAATTTTTGCTTTTTTTGCAAGTAGCTGCTTTAATGAAAGCCTGGACGAAAAGGGCTTGCCCGTAAATACCACCGCTTCAGCAACTGAGGTGGAAGAGGAAAATTTTGAAGGTTTAAGGAAGGACTCTTCCATGATCGGAACCAGACCGAGTAATGTGCTGTTGACCGGCATTCCTAATGTAAGACTTACTACGGTATATAAAATAAATACCAATAAAAGAGATGGAACCACCTTTATCGGGCAGAATTATTTTCTGTTTTACGATAAAGATTGGGAAGCGGGCAACAACTGGAACGGGAACCTGATTCCAGGGTTGGAAGGAGTATACGGATATAACCTGGTAAATATTTCACATTACGAT
>NZ_LUKG01000131.1:1153-6769 GCF_001601815.1 Flavihumibacter sp. CACIAM 22H1 | reverse complement strand
TGAGCGGGGGGCAGAAACAGCGGATCAGTATTGCCCGGGCATTGTTAAAAAATGCGCCGATCATAATTTTGGACGACTGCCTGAGTGCGGTGGATGCAAAAACGGAAAAGACGATTATCTCCAATCTGGCCGGCTTCCTGGAAAATAAAACCGCTATTATCATTACCCACCGCATTTTTTCGCTGTTTCGGTTTGATAAAATTATAGTGATGGAAAATGGTCAGATAACGGATATGGGTACCCATGAAGAATTGCTTAAAACAAGCGAATATTACCAATATTTGTACGAGCACCAGCAGGAAGAAAAGGAAACAGAAGCCTGATTATGCGGGTACGGGTAAACACTTAGAGTTGCACAAATGTTTTCTAAAATTTTGCTAATTCACAAACAACCCTATATTTGCTCCTACATTATACGCGAGCATAATTTTTAACTGCAAAAAAACAATAACTGTGGCGTACGAGAATAATGACAAAAAGATGGAGAGCGTTTACAGTAAGCGCATCAGAGCTGGTAAAAGAAGAACCTATTTTTTTGATGTGAGAGCAACCCGGAGTAATGATTATTACCTGACGATCACAGAAAGTCGGAAAAAATTTGACGACAACGGGTACGACCGTCATAAGATTTTTTTGTACAAGGAAGATTTTAATAAATTTCTGAAGGCATTAACGGAGGCAGTTGACTACGTAAAAACTGACCTGATGCCCGATTTTGATTTTGATGCTTATAACCACGACAACCTGGAAGACGGGGAAACCCTCGACAATGTTGAACAGGAAACAGCAGTTATTGCAGCTGTTGCCCCTGTTTCCAACAATGGATCCAGTGAGCCGCCATCTGCAGCCGCAGATGAAGAGGTTGACAAGTGGTAATGTTCGACCAACCAATTGCTTATTTTCGCGGTCTGCCTCTGGCGGACCGCTTTTTTTTACCTTATAATTGTTTGTAATACAAGCATTTCCCACAATAAAATCTTAACAGAATTGTTAAAGGGAAGCCTTCATTGGCTAAATTTGCACAAATCATAAACACTAGTGCCGTATGCAATGGTCTGAATTCTTCACCTCATCGGTTGGCAAGAAGTTCGTTATGGGTCTTACCGGTTTATTCCTGATTTCTTTTCTTGTAATACATGTTGGTATTAATTCCTGCATTTTTGCTGACCTGTTTGATCCGAGTGAAAACGGAGAAATGTTTAACAAAGGGGCTCATTTTATGGGTTCTACGGTAGTTATCCGCATTCTGGAAGTAGGGTTATTTGCCGGTTTGATTTTACATATTGTACAAGGCTATCTGCTGGAAGCCAGGAACCGGAGCGCCCGCTCTGTAGGCTACGCGGTTAGTATGGGAAATAAAGGCAGTAAATGGTATAGCCGTTCCATGGGCCTGTTAGGAACGCTTTTATTATTGTTCCTGGTGGTACATATTGCCCATTTCTGGGTTAAAGCAAGAATTACGCATACCCTTGCTCCGGTAACCTACAACGGGGTTGAAATGCACGATATGTTTAGTGAAATGAAAGCAGTGTTTTCCCAGGGCTGGGTAATTCCTGTTTACGTACTGGGTTGTATATCCCTGGCTTATCACCTGGCACATGGGTTTCAAAGTGCTTTCCGCTCAGTTGGCGTTCACAACAATAAATACAATAAGCTGTTAATAGGCTTGGGATATGCATTTTCCATCATCGTGTCCCTTTTATTTGCCCTGATGCCAGTATCCATGTATTTTGGTTGGGTGGGCTAAGGATATGAAATGTGAAAAAAGATCAACAAAAGGTCGGCGAGTGAAAATCGCCGGTTAATTTCGGGACTAACCTATCTAATTGTAGATATATGCTCAACTCAAAAATTCCTGCCGGACCATTAGATCAAAAATGGACAGAGTTTAAAGGTCATTGTAAACTGGTGAACCCGGCTAATAAAAGAAAGCTGGAAATAATCATTATCGGAACCGGACTGGCAGGTGCGTCTGCGGCATCTTCCCTGGGTGAACTTGGCTATAAAGTGAAAGCTTTCTGTTTTCAGGATTCTCCGCGGCGCGCACACAGTATTGCCGCCCAGGGGGGTATCAATGCAGCAAAAAACTACCAGAATGATGGAGACTCTGTTTTCCGTCTTTTTTATGATACCATCAAAGGAGGCGATTACCGCGCACGTGAATCGAATGTACATCGCCTGGCAGAAGTAAGTGCCAGTATTATCGACCAATGTGTGGCACAAGGAGTTCCCTTTGCCCGTGAATATGGTGGCTTACTATCGAACCGTTCATTTGGCGGAACACAGGTACAGCGTACTTTTTATGCAGCCGGACAAACGGGGCAACAACTCCTGATCGGCGCCTATCAGGCACTTGAGCGCCAGGTAGCACTGGGAAATGTGACCATGTATAACCGGCATGAAATGCTTGATGTTGTTGTTATTGATGGCAAAGCACGGGGTGTAATCGTGCGCAACCTGGTAACCGGGGAATTAGAGCGTCATTTCGGGCACGCCGTACTGCTGTGCTCTGGTGGATATGGAAACGTTTTTTACCTGTCTACCAATGCAATGGGCAGCAATGTAACAGCCGCCTGGAAAGCACATAAGAAAGGCGCCCATTTTGGAAACCCCTGTTTTACGCAAATTCACCCAACCTGTATTCCGGTGAGCGGCGATCATCAGAGTAAATTAACGCTGATGTCGGAATCTCTCCGGAATGATGGTCGGATCTGGGTGCCCAAAAAACAAAATGATACCCGCCGTCCGAATGAAATTCCAGAAGAAGAAAGAGACTATTACCTGGAAAGAAGATATCCGGCTTTTGGTAACCTGGTACCCCGCGACGTGGCTTCAAGAGCTGCCAAAGAACGTTGTGATGCAGGGTATGGAGTAGGTTCATCACGCCAGGCCGTGTACCTCGACTATGCAGATGCTATTCAACGATACGGAAAGGGAGAAGTTAATAAACGCAATATCCAGGGCGCAACGCCTGAACTGATTACCCAGTTAGGAAAAGAGGTGGTGAAAGAAAAATACGGCAACCTGTTCGACATGTATGAAAAGATCACCGGGGAAAATCCCTACGAAGTGCCGATGCGCATTTACCCGGCGGTACACTATACCATGGGCGGACTTTGGGTGGATTATGAACTGATGACAAGCGTGCAGGGATTATATGCACTGGGAGAAGCGAATTTCTCTGATCATGGTGCCAATCGGCTGGGGGCATCTGCTTTGATGCAGGGGCTGGCCGACGGTTATTTTGTTATTCCCTATACCATTGGAAATTACCTGGCCGATGAAATTAGGGTGGCCAGCATTTCTACCGATCATCCGGCCTTTGTACAGGCAGAAAAAGAAGTGGCAGATCGGATTCAGCAACTGATATCCATCAAAGGAAACCAGACTGTGGAGAGTTTTCACAAACGGTTGGGTAAAATTATGTGGGATAAATGTGGGATGGCCAGGAATGAAGCCGGGTTGAAACAAGCGATTGATGAAATCCGCCAGTTGAAAAAAGAATTCTGGTCAGATGTTCGGATACCCGGCAGCATTAAAGAAATGAACCCGGAACTTGATAAAGCCAATAGGGTGGCCGACTTTATTGAACTCGGAGAACTTATGTGCATTGACGCCTTAAACAGGAAAGAAAGCTGTGGTGGCCATTTCCGTGAGGAAAGCCAGACCGAAGAGGGAGAAGCTATGCGAGATGATGCTAATTTTTCCTACGTAGCGGCCTGGGAATATGCAGGAGAGCATAACTGGAATTTACACAAAGAAGAATTAGTGTTTGAGGTTGCTAAGCCAACACAGCGTTCTTATAAATAATCGGAATAAAACATTAACCAACCATAGTTGATATGGAGCATTATAATATGAACCTCACCCTTAAGGTGTGGAGGCAAAAGAATAGCCAGGACAAAGGAAGATTCGAAACCTACCAGGTGAAAAATATTTCTTCAGAGATGTCCTTTCTGGAAATGTTTGATGTATTAAATGAAGAGCTGATCCGGGAAGGGAAAGAGCCTATTGCATTTGATCATGACTGCCGGGAAGGAATCTGTGGCATGTGTTCCATGTACATAAACGGGCGGCCTCATGGCCCCTGGCATGCCAATACAACCTGTCAGTTACATATGCGGGCTTATAAAGATGGTGATACTATTGTAGTAGAGCCCTGGCGCGCCAATGCTTTCCCGGTAGTAAAGGACCTGGTAGTAGATCGCAGTTCCTTTGACCGTATTGTTCAATCTGGCGGTTATATCTCTGTAAATACAGGCAACGCGGTAGATGCCAACGCTATGCCCATCGAAAAAGATAAAGCAGATGCTGCCTTTGCTGCTGCAGCCTGTATTGGTTGTGGTGCTTGTGTGGCAGCTTGTAAAAACAGCTCAGCTATGTTGTTCCTCTCTGCTAAAGTATCTCACCTGGCTTTATTACCACAGGGGGCTCCTGAACGTAAAAGCCGTGTGCTGAATATGGTGGCGCAGATGGATCGGGAAGGATTCGGTGCCTGTACCAATACCGGTGCCTGTGAAGCGGTTTGTCCCAAAGAAATTTCTATTACCAATATTGCCCGGCTTAACCTCGAGTATATTGGTTCTGGTCTGGTAACAGAGTAAAAAGAATTAAGTCGCTTTATTCCAACAAAACCAACGGCCCTCCGGAAATCGGAGGGCCATTTTTTTGAAAAAAACTTCAGGAGGTTGATGCACTGTTTTTGACCTCATTCCACAGCTCGTCTTTTAATTGCACACGTTTCATTCGGAGGAAATTTAGGAATTGATCATCGGCCGGCTCGGTGCCGTTTTCAATTTTTTCCACCTGGTGATTCGTGTCGTTGTATGCTTCATACAAGCGCTTAAAATGGGCATTGGAGTTTTTCAGTTCAAGGATTTTATCTTTCCAGTCGGGAAATTCATTCAGAAAAAAATGCTTGTCCATGCGATTTGTTTATGCCCGCAAGTTCGCTGATCCACCTATATGGAACTATGACTATGGTAGCAGAGCAGGATGAGTTTCATCAGGTAGGATAAGCCTTTTTTAGGAGCCTGTTTGCCCGGTTTGCAGCCTTTTCCAAATAGGAATTGCTTTAAGCAGGAAGAAAACAACGGTAAGGATAAGTATGCAGGCCGTCCCGATTCGTTGAAACTGGGTGAAAGAAGTTAAGGTAAAATCATCCGCTGTTTTAATAAAATCAATGCTGTTGATAAGCCAAAAAACGGTAAAAAGCCCGGTGAAACTGCCCAGCCACTGGAACAGTTTGGGTTGCTGCTGCTGATCGTCCTCCCGGTTTCTAAGGTTTCTTTCCAGCAGTATCTTATACCGGGTAAGCATACTTAATATGCCCAGTAAATGATACAGCCCTACGGCCAGTAGAACCGGTAAGTAAAATTGAAAACCGGTAATGCTGCCTGCCTGAAAAAGCGTACTGGCTTCTCCTTTTACCAGTTGAACTACCTGTTCCTTTTTTTCGGCCATTCCAACCAGTAATAAGGGCGATAAATCCACCATACAAAGCAGTACCGGTAAGAATCTCCACCAATCTGACTGAAAACGAAAGGGTTTCCTGGTGGTAAGCGTTCGGACATACAGATACCCGATCGTAGAAGGGAGGAAATAAAATGGAAGGTC
>NZ_LUKG01000131.1:0-624 GCF_001601815.1 Flavihumibacter sp. CACIAM 22H1 | reverse complement strand
AGCAAAATAGGGCCATTTATTGATCCAGCCGGTTTCTAACAAAATATTATAGATCGATAAAAAGATGAAAATGAAAAAATAAGCTGCCAGTAACCGGCAGCAGGTTTTAATGTTCCGGTAGCGGGTGCTGACCAGCACCACGGCAACCAGTCCCAGAAGGATTGCGCCAGTAAATAACAGGTTTATCGGGTTCATTGAGTTATATCAACGGCAATATCTAAATATTATACTTAGTAACCCCCCCGGTTTCGATCAATCGTCCGAAGGTTTCGACGAATGTGCCGGTAAACCGCCGAAAACGCTGTGTTAAACCGCATCCTTCTGGGCCTTTGTGTCCTTTTCCTTACCTTTGCGCCTCGAAAAGGAGCTAAATACATGATTTCAGTTAATAATGTTACATTATCGTTTGGTAAGCGGGTATTGTTTGATGAAGTGAACCTCAACTTCACGAAAGGAAATTGTTATGGGGTAATTGGTGCAAACGGAGCCGGAAAATCTACATTCCTGAAGATATTATCCGGTGAAATTGAGCCCAGTAAGGGTTCCGTAAGCATTACCCCTGGCGAGCGGATGGCGGTTTTGAAGCAGAACCATTTTGCCTATGATAATGTATCTGTACTGAAT
>NZ_LUKG01000130.1 GCF_001601815.1 Flavihumibacter sp. CACIAM 22H1 | reverse complement strand
TCCTCATCCCCTGCCGCTAATTACCATCCCTGTTCAATTTCCTCGAGCGATTTACCCTTGTTTTCAGGTATATATTTCACAACGAAAAAAACAGAAGGAACCATTATAATACCATAGAGCAGGAAAGTGGCTCCAATGCCAATCGAATCCCGTAACAACGGGTAGGTTTGTGTAACAAACGTGGAACCAAAGAACAGGGATAAGGTTGCTAAAGACATGGCTCGGCCACGTATAGCTGTGGGATATATTTCAGCAATTACCACCCAAACACCCGGACCCAGTGTAGCTGCAAAAACGGCTATATAAAATACAAAACTTCCTACTAAGGCATAGGGGCCCTGGTTGGCTATAAATAACCAGCCAATCATAAATAAAGCCAGGCTTAATCCTGAAAAACCTGCCACCAATAGTGGCTTTCTTCCCCATTTATCAATTTTCCAAATAGCTACCAGGGTAAAAATCATATTAAAAAAACCGATGATCGAGGCCGTTCCCATGGCAGAATCTGTTTTAAATCCGGCTTTTTCAAAAATTGCCGGTGCATAGTACATAACTGTTGTAATACCAGCCAACTGGCTCAAAAAAGGCAATACCAGTCCAATTATCAATGCCATTCCATACCGCGATGAAAATAACTCCTTAAAACTACCTGATTCCTCTTTTATGGAAGTACTGATAGCCGCAGCTTCACTGGCAGCCTGTGCACTGCCGTTAATTCTTGATAATATGGCCAGGCCTTCCGCACCCTTATTTTGGGTATACAACCAACGTGGACTTTCTGGCACCAATAATAGCAGCAGGAAAAAAAGAAAAGCGGGCACCATATTGGAGCCCAGCATTGCCCTCCATACCTCTTTTACAAAATATAAATCCATCCAATTGCCAAACTGGCTGGTAGTTGAAATATTCAGTAACCAGGTATTGGACAGATACGAACATAAAATTCCTAAGGTGATGGAAAGCTGGTAGAGCGACACCAACCGACCTCTCAGATGTGCGGGCGCCATTTCAGATATAAACATAGGAGCCACCATGGCGGCAAATCCTACACCAACTCCACCAATTATTCTTGCCAGTATCAGGTGAAAAGCGGAATCGGCCATGGCACAGTAGATAGCGGATATAATAAATAACCAGGCCGATAAATATAAAACGGCCTTTCTTCCATACCGATCCGCCAGCCATCCGGCAACGGCCGCTCCTGCCATACAACCCAGTAAGGCCGAACTCATAAGCCAGCCTTCCATGGCCGCACTTAATTGAAATTGCACCCGGAGAAAATTAATACCCCCCGAAATAACAGCGGTATCAAATCCAAATAAAAACCCGCCTAAGGCTGCTGTTAAACAAATCAGAAACAGGTATACTGAACCAGTTAGTTGCATAGACATTTATTTTAAAGGAATACTTAACCGGAAAGTGTGGATAGCTTGCTTAGAGAGCTGCAAGGGAAATCGTACACCCGTGCCGCTTATTGGCTGAATCGGTTCTTCGATCAGGTTCGCCGTTTGCAGCTTAACCGTATTCCAGGCCGACTGGAAGGAGACCGTATTCGCCTGGTCGGTATAATTTACAAGTCTTACTACTACCTCCTCTGAATCATCGGCTTTTTTGATTGCTGTTATTTTTGAATACGGGTTCGAAACAGAAAAAAAGCTGTTTACCGCGGGAATAGTTCCCTTTTTCTGCTCATTGATACCAACTGTATACAACGGATGATTACTGGTATATCCAAACTGGTAACCATTTTTCCAGCCCGGCTGGTGCGAACTGATAGAGAACTTAAACAAGTGCCTGCCCTTTTGGTAGTACCAGGGGCCTTCTCCATGACAGCTTTTTTGGGAGGTAAGCATTACGTATTGCAATACCGGGTAAGCTACTGCCTCCCTGGTAGGATCGATCCAATCAAAAACTGCCAGTTGAGAAGACATGGTAATGGCGAAATCAGCCGTGGAAGCGGTAATGAAATTCTGCGATTCGCGCGGGTGAATTTCTTCCGGCTTTTGCCAGTATGTTCCACCCCATGCCCAACCCTGCGGCCGCATTTGCAATTCAGTCTGTTGTACCCCCGCCATTCCCATCGGTACATCGTAATCGATTTTGGCTTCGGGCGATAAAAGCGGTAAAGCAAAACTCAGCTGCCTGTTTTTTACACCTTTCCAATTCAACACATCAATTTCGAAATCAATCTTCTTAATAGTGTGGTAGACAATTATCCGCTGTAAATAATTCACCTCATGCATGGTATAGGACGCTTCGAAAACAGACAGCAGCGGTCCTTGTTGTACCAGCTTCCACACTGCCGCATGATTGCTTAGCTTGTCGAAATTTGTCATATTGGGCGGGGTTAGGATGGTGAATTCACCGGCATCCAGCCCATCATATCCCAGGTCCAGCACATCGCCGCCTGAAAATTTTGTTGTATTGATTAATTCTCGTTGTAAGGCTTTGTCGTACAGTCGTTTGATTCCTCCTTCGCCCAGTTCAAGCAAATAATACTGATTTTCCAGTTTATTGGAGAGCACCGGTACAAATGTATCTACCGGCTTTTTGGTGGGTTCCAGGCTGAAACTGGTATACCCAACGGAAGGTACCGCAGATGCGTCAATAGCCAGGTAAGACTTCCCCTCTTTTGTTACCAACTGTGTATTTACAGCGTTACCAGCAGCATCTTTTACCAGTGCCGGGGTAAATTGCTGGTCTACCGGAAAAAATGCAATATCCTTTCTTTCCCAGGATAAGTCGTTGAATACAACCACCGATTTTTTAGCCTTTGTTTTAATAGCCGATGAAATGGACTGAAGCGAGGCATTTAAAGATTTTTCTGCCAGGAAATTACCTCTTTCGAGGTAGGCCCTGAAAATACTATCGGTTATATCGCCATTTTTTCCACCCCAGCCATGATCGGGATAAATGGAATAATACCAGGCAGAATCAAACAGCGCTTTGGGATAATCTTGCAAATTTTTCTGCAGTAAGCCGGCAACGGTTGCAAAGGTTTCGGCTGCTGGCAGATGAACGGCCGATTTTCTTTTTGCCTGGATCGCCTCATAGTGTGCAGGTCCATGAATATAAAGCCATAAATCGGGCCGCTCTCCGGAAATGGAATCAAACCGGGCACCCGGCACATTTACAGTAGCTAAAAATTCGTCGGCTGTACTGTATTTGAGAGAAGGAATTGATTTACCGGATAAGGCTACGATCTTATTCCAATCACGCAAAATCTCTTCATAAAATATAGGCCCGGCTGCATCATTACTCAATACCACAGCATAATGCGGAGGTATAGAACGGCTCCTGTAGTAGTCGTTCCAGTTTTGTAAAACTTTATGCAGTTTGTCCATGGCAGTTGGCGCATCCTGATCAAAATACTTAAAGAATAAAACAGCCCATCCATAGTTACCCGGACTATACGTAAATACTTTTGAGCCGTCTGGGCTGTACCAATTAAAAAAACCTTCTTTAAAGCGGCTGATAAATAAATTTTTTACCCCCGCCTTAGCCAATATCTGCGGAAACTGCGGAGTTCTTGCCGGAACATCGATATTAAATGCTGTTTCTGCCTTAATTTTTCCATCGAATTTTTCCTTCATCCATTTTTTGCCCAGGTACAACTGGCGCACCAGTTGCTCACTCGACTCAATACCTTCATAGGGCTGGTTAAAAGTAGCACCCCAGCCAAACTGACCCGACTGATAGGTATTTACAGCCAGGCTGGTATAGTCCTTGTTTTCATTGATCAGCTCCAGGAGATTCAGGGTCTGCTCCATTCCAAACTTAAAATCGGTATGCTTGCCCATAATATCCATTGCAGGAAGAATGATCTTATGAATTCTTTCTTCCCTGCAGGAATCCGGTGTATTCATCCAGGCGATGTCCTGGTGAGAAGAAGATATGATATGGATCGTGCCCTTTCCAAAATAATCCCAGTCAGCTGGAATAACCGGGTTAAATAATTCTTCCATTATTTTTTTTCCGTTTTGCTCCAGCAGCAGGGTGCCTGAACTGCCTACCAGGGGCAACTGAACCAGTAAACCGGAATCAGTAGCTACAAATGGCAGGGACTTATTATTGTAAGTAAGCCGGAGTTTATTCCCCAGACCTGGCATCCGGATAATTCCGGATGCCATTACTTCCTCGTTTTGTTTCGAGTACGTAAAAGGTCTGAGATAATCAACCAGCTTTGTCTGCGCATTTACCAGATTTCCAAGCACCATGGATCCAGCCAGCAACAAGTAGTTTTTTACAATTCGTTTAACGGAACGCATAATTTTTAATTAAGGTCAACAATTATTTCAACAAAGGATTAATCTGGGTTTCAGACAAAGGAATCGGAAACTGTAAATTTTCTGCCTTAAAACTGGCCCCGCTCGGAAGTACAAATCCAACAAGATCCACAAAAGAACTCGTACTACCATTCCAAACCTTGCGGGTGCGTACCATATCAAACCAATGTTTGGTTTCAGCACTCAATTCCCAATACCGCTGTTTCCACACTTCTTCCGTAAAGGCCTGCGGAGAAAGACCGCTGGCTGCGGGAAGGCCTGACCTGGTTCGGATGGCATTCAAAGCTGCATAGGCATCTGCATTCGGGCTTCCATCTGCCTGGTTTTGGGCTTCAGCAAATACCAGTAAAATATCAGCATACCGGATCAACGGAAAATCTTTGCCCGATTGAGGGGCTACGTCCAGCAACGCCGGATCCATAAATTTATAGATTGCCCATGGAAAGTTATAGGTAGTTCCATCCACTTCAATGCTGTTATAATAAAATCCCTGGTTATTTCTGCCCCTTAAATCAGCAGACATGTAGGAACCCAAAAAAGCATCGCTGGGTGAAAATCCACCAAATTGAATATAGTCGTTTCTCAAAAACTTCACTTCATTCGGCAAAAAATAAACCGGATGAGACGCGTCATTAATACTCTGCGTATAATTTATACTGAATATATGTTCTACCTGGTTATCGAACTGTGGATTATTCAGCTTATTGAACCAGCTGCCGTTGGCATCGGACTGGAAAAGTGCAAAGTTGTTGCTGTTAATTACTTCCTGCGCTTTCTGTTTTGCCAAGGCATATTTATCTGCCTGGTTAACCGGCTGCCCTGCCATACTCAAATAAACCTTCGCCAACAAGGACTTTACGGCACCTGTTGACACCCTGCCAGAACCTTCCGGACTGGCCGGCAAACCCGCTGTTTCAGCAGCTTCCAGTGAGGGTACTATCGCCTGTTCATAAATATCCTTAACCGGCGTTTTTGACAATAACCCATCTGCCGGGGTGCTGGTAGGTGTAAGTTTCATCGGAACATCACCAAATATATTTACAAGCTGATAATAAAAATAAGCGCGTAGAAAATTGGCTTCTCCCAGCAACCTGTTTTTGACTACTTCGTCCATAGCAATACCAGGAAGATTAGCAATGGCCAGGTTAGCAGCTTCAATACCAGAATAACAACTATTCCACCAGGTGTTTAAATAAGGACTGGCAGAATTATACCGAAGATTATAAAAATCGATGGTAATAGAAGACTGGGATTTATTAATGTACTGCCCGGATACAATGTCTAACATAGAAGCGGGCAGGTCATCATAACCGGATTTATTATAAGGGCTGTAAACAAATGCATAGATAGCATTTACTGCAGCTGCTGCATCTTCTGCCGTTTCATAATACTGGTTAGTAGTAACAATCGAACGGGGTTTTTCTTCCAGCCATTTTGTGCAGGAGCTATGGCTGATTGCTATGAGTGCAATGCTGAATATATATAACTTTTTCATGGTTCGTTTTTAAAGAGTTGCGTTAATGCCAATCGTAAATGTGCGGGGTCTTGGCGTAGAATAGAATTCAATTCCCTGGGCAAAAGATCCACCAAAAGTGCTCACTTCCGGATCATAGCCCCTGAATTTGGTGGACAGGAAGAAATTCTGCACATTTCCATATACTCTAAGCCCGGCTAATCCAACTGCTTTGATTTTCTGCTCAGGAAATGCATAGGCAAGGTTTATACTCTTTCCCCGGATAAAGGAGCCATCTTCTACCCAACGGCTATCCATAAAAAACGTAAGGTCGGTACCAAATGGATCTGTATTGGCCAATCGCAGGCTGGGCACCGCCGTATTCTGATTTTGAGGCGTCCATGCATCACGCAGTATACTGCCATAACTATTGGCATAATGCTGCCTGTCTTCCACCGTAAGCGAAGTAATATTCATGATTTTATTTCCCTGTCTTACCTGAATATCGGCACTAAGCGACCAGTTTTTGTATTGAAAAGAAGTGGAAAATGTTAATTCATATTTAGGAAACATATTACCCAGCACCATGGCGTCACTATTATCAAAACGTGCATCGTCGTTTACATCCAGTCGTTTGATATCGCCCGGTTTTTTGCCGTAGCGAGCAGCTTCTGCCACTTCTTTATCGCTCCAGGTTCCGGTACGCTGAAAGCCCCAGAAATTTCCCACTGGTTGGCCC
>NZ_LUKG01000129.1:6336-7426 GCF_001601815.1 Flavihumibacter sp. CACIAM 22H1 | reverse complement strand
TGGTTGTTTTAATGCTATTCCTCCGCAACGTCAGAGTGAAATTAAACAGCGCAAAAAAATCATTGTTTGTGAAAACTGCGGTCGGATCCTCGTAGACAGCGAGTTGAATGATGGTGTGGACGTAAAATAAACCCTCCAACGTTTTTTTACAGGTATAAAAAAAGAAAAAAGGCCCGTTCTAAGCGGGCCTTTTTTCTTTTCCAGCCGGCTTGTCGGCTGCCGGTACAAGTAAAGATGGTTTTTTGACGGATTTTTTTTGAGGTGGTTGATGCACCCTAACATTTCCCTAAATTGCCGGCATATTAGAATGTATGTTGCAGGAATTGCGAATCAGGAATTATGCTATTATAGATGAACTGGATATCAGCTTTGATGCGGGGCTAACCATCATTACAGGTGAAACAGGTGCCGGAAAATCGATTCTTATGGGGGCATTATCACTGATATTGGGCCAACGCGCTGATAGCAGTGTAATGGTAAACCGGGAAAAGAAGACAGTGGTGGAAGGGGTGTTTGCGGTTGCAGGAAAACTTGAAATAAAAACATTCCTGGAAAAAGAGGAATTGGACTATAGCGAAGAGTTACTGCTTCGCAGAGAAATTGCCCCCACCGGAAAGTCAAGGGCTTTTATCAATGATACACCTGCTTCCCTGGTGCAGCTACAGCAACTAGCTATGTTGTTGGTTGATCTGCACCGCCAGTTTGATACCCTCTCTCTTGGATCGGCTGATTTTCAAATGATGGTGGTAGATGCATTGGCCAATAATCAATCGCTTTTGCAGCAATACCAGCAACAGTACCAGCGATGGGTTCAGTTATTACGTGAACTAACAGGGTTGGAGGACCGAAAAAACAACAGTACGAAAGAACAGGATTATATCCAGTATTTATTCAAGGAACTGGAGGAGGCTGCTTTTAGCGAAAATGAATTGGAAGCCTTGGAGGAAGAAGCTCGTTTGTTGAACAGTTCGGAGGGTATTAAACTGGCCTTAGCTGCGGTTGTGGCACAACTGAAAAACCTGGAAACGCCGGTGGTTCAGGTGCTCCGGCAGTTGGGGCAACAACTTAGTTCCTATTCTTCCGGGCACTC
>NZ_LUKG01000129.1:4667-5878 GCF_001601815.1 Flavihumibacter sp. CACIAM 22H1 | reverse complement strand
CTATTCTTCCGGGCACTCAGTCATTCAGGAGCTGCAAAATCGGCTGACGGCAGCCCAGATCGAACTCGATGATCTTGCCGAGGAAGCAGACCGGCTTAGTGATAAAATCCAACACGATCCTGAACGGATCGCCCAAATCGACGAACGTATTAACCTTGGATACAGACTGCTTAAAAAGCATGGGTTTCAGACTACCCGCCAGCTGGTGGAATTAAAGGAGGAACTGGAGGGCAAGCTGGGTAATATAGATCAACTGGACGATCAGATCAATAGGTTGAAAAAGCAGGTGCAGGAAACTGGCGAAAAGGTAAAACTGCTGGCCGGTACATTAAGCGAAGCAAGAAAAAAACAAATTGCTCCTCTTGAAAAGCAGGTGGCCCAATTACTTACCCGGGTAGGTATGCCGAATGCCCGCCTCAAAATACAGATGGATAAAATGGAACCAGGTATGCTGGGCATCGATTCCATCGACTTTCTTTTTGATGCCAATAAAAGCGGGCAATTTGCGCCGGTTCGGAAAGTTGCCAGTGGGGGCGAATTAAGCCGACTTATGCTCTGTATAAAATCACTGGTTGCAAAAAAGATTAATTTGCCCACCCTTCTTTTTGATGAAATAGATACGGGCATATCAGGGGAGGCAAGTCGCCAGGTAGGATTGATTATGAAAGAACTGGCCGCTTCGCGGCAGGTGATCTGTATAACCCACCAGCCACAGATCGCCGGCAGGGCCGACCGGCATTTATTTGTTTATAAAGAGAAGTTGGGCAAAACGATCCAAACGGGTATAAAAGCACTTTCTGCCGAAGAGCGGGTAACTGCCATTGCACAGATGTTGGGAGGCGATAAACCTTCAGCAATTGCCATTGAAAATGCAAAGGAACTGATTATGAACGCTTAAAAATAGCGGCAACTGCTTATTTTCGCTCCATAAAACAATACAATTTTAAATTTTCATTATGGCATATAACTTATTAAAAGGTAAAAGAGGTATCATTTCCGGCGCGCTGGACGAAAATTCCATTGCCTGGAAAGTTGCTGAGAAAGCACATGAAGAAGGTGCTTCAATTGTATTGACCAATGCGCCAATTGCTATGCGTATGGGTGAAATAAAAAAACTGGCTGAAAAAACTGGTGCGGAAATAGTACCCGCAGACGCTACAAATATGGAGGAGCTGGAAAACCTGTTTACCAAATCGCAGGAGATAATGGGG
>NZ_LUKG01000129.1:0-4190 GCF_001601815.1 Flavihumibacter sp. CACIAM 22H1 | reverse complement strand
ATTCCATCGGGATGAGTGTTAATATCCGGAAGAATATTCCCTACCCGGAGTTGAATTACGATTATTTCCAAAAGGGCATTGATGTATCAGCCCTATCTCTTCATAAAATGCTGGCAGCCGCCAAAAAACTAGACGCTATCAACGAATGGGGAAGCGTGGTTGCATTAACCTATATGGCCGCCCAGCGAACCTATCCCTTTTATACCGATATGGCCGATATCAAAGCCATGCTGGAGTCTATTGCCCGCAGTTTTGGCTACCATTACGGCAAAGAGAAAAATGTACGGATTAATACCGTTTCTCAATCGCCTACCAAAACAACGGCGGGTACTGGTATCAAAGGCTTTGGTGATTTCTATGATTTTGCCGATTCTATAGCGCCTTTGGGAAATGCTTCTGCGGAAGATTGTGCAAATTATTGTATTACCCTGTTCTCGGATTTAACCAGGATGGTTACCATGCAGAACCTTTATCATGATGGTGGCTATTCTACCACCGGGGTAAGTATGGAAGTGATGACCGGAGGAAAATAAAAAGGGGAGACCGAAAAAAGCGAACGGTGAAAGGATAACTTTTCACCGTTCGCCTGCTTAATATTCGTCTTCGTTGAAAAAAAAGTCTTCCTGAGAGGGGTAATCGGGCCAGATATCATCGATGCCTTCATAAATTTCTCCTTCGTCTTCCAATTCCTGCAGGTTTTCAACTACCTCAATAGGAGCGCCGCTACGGATGGCGTAATCGATCAGCTCGTCTTTGGTGGCTGGCCAGGGAGCGTCTTCCAGATAGGATGCTAATTCAAGTGTCCAGAACATCGTAGAGGTTTTAAATTTTCGGCAAATGTATGGGTTAATACGAAATTTCCAAATCCTTTCACTAACAACGCTTAATATTGTTGGTTCGTATACCTATGATTTTTATACATAAGTTTTAGTTGCATGCTTGAAGCCAGAAATATTCATAAAGCTTACGGGTCGGTAGAAGTGCTGAAAGGGGTTGATATCTCCATTCAGGAGGGCGAAATTGTTAGCATCGTAGGCTCCTCGGGGGCAGGTAAAACCAGTCTTTTACATATCCTGGGAACCCTCGATCAACCAGACCAGGGCGAAATTATGTTACACAATACCCGGGTAACCGGTATGGGCGCGCGACAATTATCGGCTTTCCGGAATCAGTATATCGGCTTTGTTTTCCAGTTTCACCACCTTTTACCGGAATTCAGCTCGCTTGAAAATGTCTGTATTCCGGGTTGGATCGCTAAACGGAATAAAAAAGAAGTGGAAAGCCGGGCGCTGCAACTGCTGCAACAATTGGGGTTGGGGCATCGGGTCGACCATAAACCTGCTGCCTTTCGGGGGAGAACAACAGCGGGTGGCGGTAGCCAGGGCTTTGATTAATAATCCCCGGATTGTTTTTGCGGATGAACCAACCGGAAACCTGGATTCTACCAATGCCCGGGATCTTCACGAGCTTTTTTTCCGGCTTCGCAAGGAACTTAACCAAACCTTCCTGATTGTAACCCATAACGAAGAACTCGCCCAAATGAGCGATCGGGTCATACATATGAAGGATGGAAGAATCGGGTAAGGTTATTTTCTTGGTTTCCAGGGTATTTCTTCTACCCCCAGCAAATGCCCTGTATAGCGGCTCAATACGAACAGGTAATCGCTCAGCCGGTTCAGGTATTTGATCACCAGTGGCTCCACAAATCCGCCTTCCAGTTGCATATGTACACAAATCCTTTCGGCGCGCCGGCAAACGCAGCGGGCTATATGCAGGGAGGAGACGGCGGGGTGCCCGCCGGGCAGGATAAAAGAACGCATTCTTGGAATGGATTCATTCATACGATCAATCTCCTGTTCAAGTAACTCGATATCTGAATCTTTCAGGTCCGGTATTTTCATAAGCGGCTCCCGTTCCGGATCACAGGCCAGCGCTGAGCCAATGGTAAACAGGCGATCCTGGATTTCTTTGAGCATCTGACCTGTTGCCGGATCCGTTAGCTGATCATTGCAGAAGCCGATATAGGAATTCAGTTCATCAACCGTTCCATAACTATCAATACGGATATGGCTCTTGGAAACCTTGGTTCCACCAATTAGGGATGTAGTACCCGTATCGCCGGTTTTAGTATAAATCTTTAAAGCCATAGGGATGTTCTACCTGATCAAACAAAAAAGCCTGCAGAATGTTTAGTGGAAGCTCGGCGCTTCCTGCGGAATATTCTTTTTATCAGATTCAATTAAGCCGTCGCGAAGCCGGATTATCCGGTGTGCATGATGGGCAATATCTTCTTCATGGGTTACCAGCACCACGGTATTACCACCTGCCTGGATTTTGTCAAAAATAGCCATGATTTCTACCGATGTTTTGGAGTCGAGGTTACCGGTTGGCTCATCCGCAAGAATTAGGGTAGGGTTATTTACCAATGCCCGGGCAATGGCTACCCGCTGACACTGGCCTCCACTGAGCTCATTGGGCTTGTGGTGACTTCTTTCTGCTAATCCTACCCGGTTTAATACTTCCAGGGCCATTTCATGCCGTTGTTTTTTTGCAAGGCCTGCATACACCAGGGGAAGTGCAACATTTTCGGCAGCAGTAAGCCGCGGAAGCAGGTTGAATTGCTGAAATACAAATCCAATTTCCTTATTCCGGACGGTAGCCAGGTCATCGTCTTCCATTTTGGAGACATCCTGCCCGTTTAACACATATTTTCCCATTGTTGGGGAATCCAGGCAACCCAGGATATTCATCAGGGTACTTTTGCCCGAACCGGAGGGCCCCATCAGTGCCACATAATCATTCCGGTAGATATCCATATCAATGCCTTTCAAAACCGGTACTGCCTGCTTTCCCATAAAATAGCTTTTATGGATGCCTTCCAGGTGTATGATGGATTCGCTCATATTATTTTTTAATCACTTTAGGAACATAGAAATACTGACTATCTGCATCGGGTGCTATAGACAGCGCGGTTGCACGCGGTAATGGCGTGCCTGCTTCATCGGGGCGGAGTACATCCACATTATCTGTCATGTGCAGCAGGGGGGCCACACCGTTGGTGTCCAGTTCCTGCAGTTTTTCTACAAAGTGGATCATCCGGCCAAGGTCGCCAACCAGTTGTACAGCATCAGCCTCCTCTAGGTGAAGCCTGCTTAAACGGGCCAATTGCCCTATCATGTCTTTTGTCAATTCCATATGCTATCAACAAAAATAAGGTTCTTATCTTCGCCGCGCTATGGAAAATGGAAAAAAAGCGATCGTAATGAGCGGAATCCGGAGTACCGGATTTTTACATCTTGGAAACTATTTTGGCGCTATCCGTAATTATGTGCGGATGCAGGAGGAATATTCCTGCTATTTTATGGTGGCAGATATTCATTCCCTTACCACTCACCCTGATACCAAAGAGCTGAAACCCAATGTGCACCGGGTGTTAGCTGAAAATATAGCCTGTGGACTCGATCCTGAGAAAGTAGCCCTGTATTGCCAGAGCCATGTCTATGAAACAGCAGAATTGTATATGCTGCTCAATATGCTGGCATACAAAGGTGAACTGGAAAAAACCACCACATTCAAGGATAAAGTAAGGCAACACCCCGAAAACGTGAATGCCGGATTGCTGACTTACCCGGTATTGCAGGCAGCAGACATCCTGTTGCACCGTGCCACCCTGGTACCCGTGGGGAAAGACCAGGAACAGCACCTGGAAATGAGCCGGAATTTTGCCAACCGGTTCAATCACCGGTATGGCGAAGTATTTCCTGAGCCGTATGCATTCAATTTTGGCGAGGACCTGATAAAAGTACCCAGCCTGGATGGTACGGGTAAAATGAGCAAAAGTGAAAACCAGTACGCTACTATTTTTCTTTCTGACCCGGATGAGTTGATCCGGAAAAAAATCATGAAAGCAAAAACGGATGCAGGCCCAAGCGCGCCCAATATGCCCAAACCGGATTATATCGAAAATATTTTTCTTCTCATGAACCTGGTTGCTGCCCCCGATACCATCCGGAAATTTGAAGAGGATTACAATGCAGCTACCATCCGTTACGGCGATCTTAAAAAGCAACTTGCTGAAGATATGGTGCGTTTTGTAAGCCCGATACGGGAAAAAGCAGAAAGCATTCGTACGGATGAAACCTACCTTCGTCGCATAATGGAAATGGGGGCAGAGAAGGCCAGGATCAGCG
>NZ_LUKG01000128.1 GCF_001601815.1 Flavihumibacter sp. CACIAM 22H1 | reverse complement strand
GGCGTACAATAGTGCCAATGCTGTTTACAATGAATTTAATCTTTCACTTACAAGACAGCAAAGTCGCATAAACTCAATTAAACAGGAACTTGATTTCAAGCGAAATCAGTTAAGTGCATTGACTGCTCAAATCGAAAGCAACCAGAGCCAGTTAAAACAGGCGTTGGAAAGCATTGCGGAAAGCGAGGATTTACTGAACCAGGCCGATAATGGTTTATTGGAAATGATGCGTAAAAAAGACGAGGATGAAAAAATTCTGAACCAGGCCGACCAGGCATATTATTCTATCCGCACCCAATTGAATGAAAAAGAGACGGCGCTTCGTTCTAAGGTGAAGGAAAAAGAACAACTTGAACAGTCTTTAGGAACCATTAAGGACCGTTTGAATGAATTAAAACTGCAACTGGCCGGCATGAAGGAACGGCTTCAGGTGGAGTTCCGTATCAACCTGGATGATATCATTGACCAGCCCCGGGCAACAGAAACTGCGGTGGAAGAATTGCAGGAAAAATCAGAACGCATGAAAAAGCGTCTTGAAAACTTGGGAGAAGTGAATCCGACAGCCATTGAAGCCTTCACCGAAATGAAGAAGCGGTACGAGTTCATTTTGGAACAGAAAAATGACCTGGTAACTGCTAAAGACAGCTTGCTGCAAACCATAGCGGAAGTGGAAAGCACCGCCAACCAGAAATTCCTGGATACCTTTAATCAGGTCAAAGAAAACTTTATAAAAGTGTTCAAGGCATTGTTTACAGAAGAAGATCAATGTGATCTTATCCTGGAAAATCCGGATAACCTGGCGGAAACGGGCATTGATATCATTGCCAAGCCTAAAGGTAAACGCCCTTCTTCCATTACCCAGTTAAGCGGGGGAGAAAAGACCCTTACGGCTACCGCACTCTTATTCGCCATTTATCTGATAAAACCTGCTCCATTTTGTATCCTGGATGAGGTAGATGCACCGCTTGACGATGCCAATGTGGGTAAATTCACCAATATGATCCGTCGCTTTAGTGAAGAAAGTCAATTTATTATCGTTACCCACAACAAAATGACCATGGGTGCCGTTGATGCTATCTACGGGGTAACCATGCAGGAACCGGGCGTAAGTAAATTAGTACCGGTAGATTTTAGAAATCTGAATTAAACCCTTATATTTAAGTATTAGTAACCGTCCAACATGTTAAGCATCTCCAAATGGAGGTGCTTTTTTTTATTTTTGTGATCATACCTAAAGAAACCAGCCATATGCGCACTATTTTTTTACTGTTACTTTCCAATATATTTATGACAATAGCCTGGTATGGACACCTGAAGCAGGAAGGCTTGCCTTTATGGAAAGCAATTTTGATGGCTTGGGGTATTGCTTTTTTTGAATACTGCCTGATGGTGCCCGCCAACCGGATGGGATATGCAAATGGTTTTAGCGGCTTTCAGTTAAAAATGACGCAGGAAGTTATTACACTGGTTGTATTTGCGGTATTTGCGGTCGTTTATCTGAAGGAACCTTTTCGCTGGAATTACCTGATTAGCTTCGGCCTGTTATTAGGCGCTGTTTATTTTATGTTCAGAAAATGATCAGAGATACAAATAATAGGGCTGCAAAAGTTGGGTAAATGCCGCACTATAACTGCCGTTTTGCCTGATCAGCACCTGATCCGTTGTGGTTTCTGTTGCCCCATCTTTTTTAAATAACAGCATACTCCTGAATGGACCATGCTTTTCTGTTTGGCATACATTGGTCCTTTTTCGAAGCGTTAGACCAGCTTTTAAAGCCTGCTCCACCATAGCATCGGCCCGTAAATAGGGCAGTAGAAGGGCCAACCATCCGTCCGCTTCTAATAAATTTGCTGCCAGATCTGCCAATGCGGTCAATCCCAAAGCTGCTTCATGCCTCGCAAGATTAATGCCCCGATCAGCGGAAAGCAGGGATTGTTCAAAAAAAGGTGGGTTACTGAAAACAAGCCTGTATTTTTTTTCAAAGGAATAGTTAAGTACATCGCCCTGTATACAATGGAGCGATTGATTCCAGGCACTGGCCTGGAAATTTGCTGTCGCCTGTTTACTTGCAGCGGGGTCTAGCTCAATAGCGTCAATACTTTTAACCTTTACCTGTTGCGCCAGTTGCAGGCTTAACAAGCCAGTACCCGTACCAATATCCAAGGCAGCGTCCAATTCCTGGTCCCGGAAAAAATCAGCCAGCCAGGCACCAAACAGGCAGGACTCGGTACATACTTTCATGGAACAAGATTCCTGTTGTATGGTAAATTCTTTCAACTTAAAAAAACTATTGGCCAAATGGATAAGGATAATTTGATGACTTACCAGGCGGCTCTTGCCGTTGGCGTTTCCGCCAATGACGCCGTTTCCCCCGCCAGGAATTTATAATGTGCTGCCATGGCAATCATAGCCGCGTTATCGGTACAATACTCGAAAGCCGGAAAATAGGTCGACCAACCATATTTTTTTCCCATCTGCACTAATGTGGCACGTAATCCGGAATTAGCTGATACACCACCTGCCAAACAAATTTCTTTTATACCTGTTTGCTCGGCTGCTTTCTTCAGTTTGTTTAAAAGGATGGTCACAATCCGGTGCTGAATGGAAGCACAGATATCGGGTAACCGATCCTGGATAAAAGCCGGGTTCTCTCGCTGATGCTCCTGTACAAAATAGAGAATTGCCGTTTTTAACCCGGAGAAACTGAAATCTAACCCGGGTATTTTGGGTTCCGGAAAACGAAATGCCGCAGGGTTACCGGTTTTAGCATACGCATCGATCAATGGTCCGCCTGGATACGGCAATCCCAGTATTTTTGCAGATTTATCAAAGGCTTCACCGGCAGCATCGTCTATTGTTTCACCAATTACCCGCATACGTACCGGTGATTCTACCACTACCAACTGGGTATGTCCTCCACTAACAGTTAAGCATAAAAAAGGAAAAGAAGGGCGGGGGGCTTCTATCAGGTTGGCTATTACATGAGCCTGCATGTGGTGAATGGCGAGCAGGGGTTTATTAAGAGCCAGTGCCAGTGAACGGGCAAATTGGGCTCCTACCAGTAAGGCCCCGATCAGACCAGGGGCCTGGGTAAAGGCAATAGCATCCAGCTGGTTTAATTCTATACCTGCTTTTTCCAATGCCTGGTCCACTACAGGCACTATGTTTTGCATATGGGCCCTGCTGGCCAGTTCAGGTACCACCCCTCCAAATTGTTCATGAATTTTTTGGGAAGCAATTATATTGGATGCCAGCTTTCCATCTACAGCAACTGCTGCGGCTGTTTCATCACAGGAACTTTCAATGGCGAGAATAACAGGCATAATATTATTTACTGCGGATAGCAACTACCGCATCCATTTTTGCAGCAATGGAAGCCGGTATAATACCAGCCAATACACCCACAAAAATACAAATAGAAATAGCGATGGTCATAATTTTAAAAGATATGGTAATGGGAAAACCCATAGCCCCGGAAATTATCTGTGTAAGAATAAATACGAGCAGCAGCCCGATAAGACCGCCCATAATACAGAGGAAGGCCGATTCCATCAAAAATTCCATCATAATTGTTCTGCGTTTTGCGCCGATGGCTTTTTTCAGGCCGATTTGTGGCGTTCGTTCGCGAACCGTTACGAACATGATATTCGCTACTCCAAACATACCTACGATCAGGGACAGGATAGCAATAAAGAAGCCGCCCATATTAATACCGGAGAATATACCAGCGGCAAATTCACCGAAGGCATCCATATCATTGAGTGAAAAATTATCAACCTGCGTAGGTTTAAGTTTCCGGATAGAACGCATGGCACCGGTTACCTCATCCCTCAGTAATTTCATGGGTATCGTTTCCTTGCCCTGCAACATTAATACGGGGTCTGACCGGTCTTCCCGAACAAGTGTTTTCATAAAACTATAGGGCAGTAAAATGGCGTTGTCAAATTCCCATCCACCGATGATGGAGGAACCTTGTTTTTTTATAAGTCCTACCACATTTACGTTTCTATCGTAGATAGACACTAATTTTCCAACGGCGCGCTCGGGTTTTCCAAAAAGCTCTTCCGCTACTTTATAACCGATTACGGCAGAATTGGACGCATAATCGAAATCAGTCTGTTGCAGGTAGCGCCCATCAATAATATCAATTGTTTGAATATTTGAAAAATCTTCAGAAATACCGTACATCCGAACATTATTCAGCTGTTCGTTCTGGAATTCCACTTTATCCATCCGCTGAAGGGCAAAGGCTATATTGGAAGCTTCGGGTACTGCCTGTTTTAGCAGCCTCATTTCATCGTATTTAGGCGTGGGCCGGTTCAGGAGTTTCCAATAGGGGATCTGTCCGCTATAATCCCATTTATCAATAAATATGGTATTGCTGCCCAATGCTTTAATATCCTTTTGCACATTTTCTTCCAAACTGTTTACCGTAGCCAGTACCCCAATTATGCAGAAGATTCCGATCGTTATCCCAAATAAGGACAGGAAAGTCCGTAGTTTATTGGACCGGAATTCACCCAGGGCCATTTTGAGTCCGGTGCCCAGTATTTCGAGAGTTTTGCGCATGCTTCAAAAATACTGCTTCCTAATCCAATTAAAATGAAAAAAGAGGCTTAAATTAGGAGGAATCAATCCGGCCTTCTAAACGACCCCTACCGCAGTTGAATCATAGGAATTTATTTCATCACTTAAATATACTTCCAATGGTTACTACAGACATTTCCCAGCTGGTAGGAGAGTGCACAACCTGGGTAAACACTCTCCGTTCAAAAAGGTCAGCATTTACTGAATTAAAGGAAAAACTTCAGTTGCTTTCGACCAATCTCCAGGACAAGGATACCTTAAAGGATCTGGAACATCTCCAAAATCAGTTCTACATTCAGTTAATTAACATTCATGATCTTAAACATGCAATTAAGGACCATGAACGGATTGCCCATTGGGAAAAGGAAAAAAAAGGGCAGTTAACCGACGCTACGCTCTCAGCGCATGAAGATCATCTTTACCAGTACGAGCAATTAATGGGCACACTTGATCATGTGGAAGAAGAATTCCATCGCTTCGTTCACAAAATCAACTAACCTACCTATTCCTCACCTTAGCGTTCATTTAGTATGTCAGCCGAATTTGATACCAATCATGTCAAGAATATTGTCTTACTCGGCCATGCAGGTTCGGGAAAGACCTCCTTAGCGGAAAGTATGGTTTTTGAAGCCGGGCTAATTCCTCGAAGGGGCAGTATTGCCACGCATACCACCATTGGTGATTTCCATGAACTGGAACAGGAGCGGGGCAATTCCATCTTCTCCAAACTACTGCATGCCCGATGGCGAGGCTATAAGATCAACATTATTGATACACCTGGATACGACGATTTTGCCGGGGAAGTAATTGCCGCTTTACGGGTAGCCGATACCGGTGTAATGGTGCTGAATGCTGCTATGGGTGTGGAAGTAGGAACAGATATTATCTGGCAGTATACAGAAACCTTCCGAACGCCTATGTTACTGGCGGTTAATCAGCTGGACCAGGAAAAAGCCGATTTCGACAAAACCGTTCAACAGGCAAAAGAGCATTTCGGCGCTAAGGTAGTGATTGTTCAATATCCCTTACAACAGGGAGCCGGGTTTCATGAAATAGTGGATGTATTGCGGATGACCCTTTATAAGTTTCATGACAGTGGCGGGAAACCGGAAAAATTACCTATCCCCGATGCTGAAAAACAACGGGCTGAATTCCTGCACAAAGAACTGGTAGAAGCAATTGCCAGTAACGATGAAACCCTCATGGAACATTATTTTGAAAAGGGTGAATTGGAAGAAGATGAAATGAAGGAAGGCATGAAAAAAGCTATGCTCAACCATGACCTTTTTCCGCTTTTTTGCCTTTCGGCCGAACGGAATATGGGAAGCGGAAGGTTGATGGGTTTTATAGACAATGTATGCCCTGGGGCCAATGAAATGCCCCCGCAAAAAACCAAACAGGAAAAAGAATTAGCCTGTCGCTCGGATGCGCCCGCCTGCCTCTTTGTTTTCAAAACAGTAACCGAACCCCATGTAGGGGAATTATCTTTTTTCAAAGTTTATTCCGGTGTGGTAAAATCAGGAATGGAATTGCTTAATCCAACCACTAAAGCAGTGGAAAAGCTGAGCCAGTTATTTATTGTCGAAGGGAATAAACGTACGGCTGTAAATGAATTGGCCGCTGGTGACCTGGGCGCTACCCTGAAATTAAAAAACACGCATATTAATAATACCCTGTGCGACCGGCAGACGCCTATTGAATTAATTCCTATTGAATTCCCTGCTCCCAACCTCAGTATAGCTATAGAACCCCTGCTTAAAGGAGAAGAGGAAAAACTTGCCCAGGCGCTGCATACACTGGTGGAGGAAGATCCAACCATTGGCGTGGAAGTGGCGTCCGAACTAAAACAAACCCTCTTGCATTGCCAGGGAGATATGCACCTGGCCGTAATTAAGTGGAAACTGCAACACCAGTTCAAAGTAGACGTCCGTTTTTCGCGCCCGCGGATTGCGTATCGGGAAACGATCAGGAAAGCGGCGGAAGCACATTACCGGCATAAAAAACAATCGGGCGGCGCAGGGCAGTTTGGAGAAGTCCATTTACGGATTGAGCCATTCACACCAGATATGCCGGACCCACAGGGTCTTTCGGTCAGGAACCGGGATTTTCATACACTGCCCTGGGGCGGAATGCTGGCTTTTTACAATTGTATAGTTGGAGGCGCTATTGATACCCGCTTTCTACCCTCTATTATGAAAGGTGTTATGGAGAAAATGCAGGAAGGCCCCCTCACAGGAAGTTTTGTTCGAGACATCCGGGTATCCGTATTTGATGGAAAAATGCATCCGGTTGATTCCAATGATATTTCCTTC
>NZ_LUKG01000127.1:6420-7466 GCF_001601815.1 Flavihumibacter sp. CACIAM 22H1 | reverse complement strand
GCTCTGATTATATTTTCGATTTCCGGGCATGGGAATTTCAACACGAATACCCTACCCTATGGAGTGAATATGAAGTAGAGATTCCGGAGTATTATGATTATGTATTCCTGGCACAGGGGTATAAATCTTATCACATCAATACCTCTAAAGATGGTTCCCGTACCTATCGCATTCATAGAAGACGTTCTGAGGGACTCGGTTCTACCAACGATGATATTGTGCTGACTGGTATGGCGAAAATGAAAAGATGGGTAATGAAAGATGTACCTGCCCTGAAAGCAGAAAGTTTTGTTACTACAATGGAAAATTATCGTAGTAAAATTGAGTTTCAGCTCTCTGCTGTGCGGTATCCTAATCAGCCTGTACAAATGGTAATGGAAAGCTGGCCTAAGGTTACCGAAAACCTGATGAAAAGTGAGGCTTTTGGTGATGCTATGCAAAAAGCGGAAGGCAGCCTGGATGAGCCATTGAAGCCGCTGATGTTAACCGCAAAAGATCCTGTTCAAAAAGCCCGCCTTATTTTCGAATATATCCGGGATAATTTTACCTGGAATGGTTACCGCGGAATTTATACCAGTGGTAGCATTAAGAACCTGATCAAAACAAAAACCGGTAGTGTAGCAGATATAAACCTGCTGCTGACGGCCACGCTGAAATCCATGGGTTTCACTGCATACCCTGTTATCCTTAGCACACGTGATCTTGGTTATACGCACGAACTATATCCATTAATGGACCGGTTCAACTATGTAATATGTGCGGTACTGATCGGAGAAGAGGACTATCTCCTCGATGCTTCTGATCCGGATTTGGGATTTGGACGCCTACCCAACAAATGTTACAATGGGCATGCCCGGGTATTAACGGCCGACCCGCTTCCGATCGACCTCGCTGCCGACTCCCTGCTGGAGAAAAAAGTTACCCTCGCAACCATTGTTGCCAGCCCGGTTGAAATAAAGGGAAATGTGCAATCCAATTTAGGCTATTTCGGTTCCTCTTATTACAGGAATATTGTGCGGCAAAAGGGACAGGATGCTTTATTTAAT
>NZ_LUKG01000127.1:0-5987 GCF_001601815.1 Flavihumibacter sp. CACIAM 22H1 | reverse complement strand
CAATACAGCAATCGATTCACTCAAAAAGCAGGACCTGCCCATCAAGATCAGCTATGATTTTGTGGCTAAAAATGAGGAAGACGATGTTTTGTACATCGATCCGGTTCTGGATCCTTTTTTTAAGGACAATCCTTTCCAATCAGCTCAACGCGCCTACCCGGTTGAAATGCCCTATCGGATTGATGAAACCTATTTGCTGAACTTTGAAATTCCCCAGGGATATAAAGTAGATGAAATGCCCAAATCAGCGAAAGTTGGTTTAAATGATGGCGACGGATATTTTGAGTACCTGATCTCTTCTGAACCGGGAAGAATACAATTAAGAACCCGGGTGGTGTTGTCCAAAGCCTATTTTGCCCCGGATGAATACGAACACCTGCGCGAATTTTTTGGCTATATAATTAAAAAACAGACCGAACAGATTGTTCTGAAAAAGGCAACTCCATGAAACAAAAACTGAGCATTCTCCTAGTTGTTCAGCTGCTGTTGGCAGCCTCAGCTTTTGCAGATGAATACCCTTCCTTTACCATTCCTAAAGCATTGCTTAAATATGCTAATGCTGTTATCCGTAAGCAGGAAACGGTGCTTGAAATTCATTCCGAAACCAAGGTAACCGTGCGTGAACATTTTGTACTTACCGTGCTCAATGAAGCCGGCAGCAGGTATGCTTATTGGGCCGAAAACTATTCCAAGCTGTCCAGCATTGAAAAAATTGAAGGAACCCTGTACAATGCTATGGGTGCCAAAATCCGTAACCTTAAAAAAGGGGAAATTATTGATCGGCCGGCTTATGTAGCCGGGCAAATGGTGGTAGATGACCGCATAAAGTATCATTCGTTCGAACACAAGGAGTATCCTTATACCATTGAATATATTTCGGTGGTTACGAATAATCAAACCATGTTTCTTCCCGGCTGGAGCCCCATGAGAGGAAAAAGTATTGCTGTGGAAAACAGCAGTTTTGTTATTGTTTCCGATCCTGACTATACCTATCGTACCAGGTTATTCAACCTGCCTGCCATGAGTATCAAAACAAGTACCGGTAAAAAGAAAACGGAAGTCTGGTCGGTCAGTAATATCAACGCCGTGCCCGACGAATATGGAGCCCCGGCCGTGCATGAAGTATCGCCCTATATTTCACTGGCAGCTACCACGTTTAAACTGGGTAATTACAAAGGCGATATGTCTACCTGGAAAGAGTTTGGGAATTTTATTAAAACCCTTACCGATGGACAGGATCAATTACCCGAGGAAGAGAAGCGAAAAGTAGCGGCCATTACTGCCAGCTGCAAATCTGACCTGGAAAAAGTAGAAAAATTATACCGGTATATGCAGTCTAAAACGCATTATGTGGGTATACAGTTAGGGGTTGGCGGTTGGGTTCCCTTTTCTGCCAAATATGTAGCAGCCAACGGCTATGGCGATTGTAAAGCATTGAGTAATTTTATGGTGAGCCTGCTAAAAGAAGCAGGTGTCAAAGCACACTATGCATTAATCCGGGCAGGAGAAGGCGAGCGGGATATACCGGTTGATTTTCCGGCCTCCTATTTTAACCATGTAATTTGCGTGGTACCACTGGCAAAAGATACCGTCTGGCTCGAGTGCACCAGCCAAACTACTGCGCCGGGTTATATGGGTAGCTTCACCGGCAACCGTTATTCACTGCTTATTACAGAAGCAGGCGGTGTACTGGCCCGAACCCCGGCGTATAGCAAATCAGAAAATCAATACCATTCTAAAATCATCGGGGAACTGAATAAAGAAGGGCAGTTAACCCTCCGGGCAGAAAACAGTTATAAGGCCGTTTTGGGAGACCGGTTGCATCAGTTTATTCATAGTTATTCACAGGAAGAGCAACTTAAAAAACTGCAATCCAGCCTTGCTATTCCGCAATATAGTATTACCGGTTTTACGTACAAAGAAGTACCCGGAGCCCTGCCAGAGATTAAGGAAGCGCTCGAGGTAAAAGCGGACCATTATGCCCAGTTTACCGGCAAACGTTTATTTATTACACCCAATGTACTGAATAAATGGCAGCATAAATTATCGGTAGATACCAACCGGTTGTACGATATTATCCTGAACGAGGAAAAAATCGAATACGATACCGTACAGCTAAGTATTCCGGAAGGGTATAAAATTGAACGTTCTATTAAAGACACCGAACTGAAAACGCCGTTTGGCAGGTACGAGGTTACCGTGCAACTCAAGGGATCAACCCTGGTATATACCCGCAAACTGGAATTAAGCAGGGGCCGGTTTCCGGCCAAATCCTACAACGATTTGTTGCAGTTCTACGAAAAAATGTATGTAGCGGATCGGGCTAAACTGGTATTGGTAAAGGCCGATAATTAATTGTTATGCTGCTGGCTTAATTGATATGCTGCTCGATCAGTTCGCGAATTTCTTCAAAAACCATTCGCTTCTGATCGGGCATTTCACCTTTTGTAAAAATGATGGCCGCATAACCTTTCGACCGGTTTATCCAGGGCCAGGTACCCGAAATGCCGGGGCAGTTTACAAGGGTTCCGTTTCCTGTTGCGTCTCTTTCCTGGATCCAACAGCCAAATCCATAGTCATTACCCTGCGAAAGGGGAGAAGTGTAAGCAATACTGGCTGTACCGGTTTGTTTTTTCATAAGCTCATTCACCGCAGCTTCACTCAATACCCGTTTATCTCCTGCCATGCCTTTATTTAATAACATAGCCAGGAACTTCATGTAGTCTTCTGCAGAGGCTTTGGCCCCGCCAGCAGGGTTTTCTGCATAGACACCATCGCTCATAAAATTAGTCCTGCGCCAGGCAAGTTGTTTGCCCAAGCGGTCTCTCATAACGCGGTCAAAGGGGCGTTTTGCCACTAGTTCCAGCACCCGGCCTGCAATATTGGGCCCGATTGTTCCATAGTAAAACTGTGTTCCCTGCCGGCCTTTCATATTCCTGTCCTTTGCATAACTGGCCACTTCTTCTTCCAGGGTATCAAATTTTTTCTTTTTCAGGGCCGTACGAAAAATGGGCGGGTCAGACTCGATCGTGGTCGTATGCGACAAACACATCCGCAACGTTATATATCCCTTGCTATAGCTCTGGTATATGGGAAGAAAATCGCCCAGTTTATCATCTAACTTTAGTTTTCCTTCGTCAATATAGCTCATCACCAGCGCCGCGGTAAGCCATTGGCTGGCAGCTCCTATGGGTTCCTGGGAACTTGCTCTTAATTCACCGAATTCACGACGATAAACATCTTTCCCGTCTTTATAGACCATCACCACAAAATCATTACCCAGGTCCTTTTTATATTTCTCTAATCCACTGGTGATGGCAGGAATATCTACCTGGTTGTTTTTGAGTTGCTGTGCATGGGAAAAAGAGCCGGTTAAAAGGCTGAGACTTAGCAGGCAGGTAGCTAGTATTTTCATATGAGGATATATCTTCTAAGTTAAAAAACAGGAACTAACCCATAACGTTAAAAACAGGTACAAGGTTATGAATCCTGTAAAAAAATTCAGTTTTTTTCTACAAAACCGGCGGATACGTCACCTTACGCAAGTTTTTACCTGTCATTATTGCCTGATTGTCAGCTTGGATTATCATTTGATGAATAGAAATAAACCAGGAAAATATACTATGAACTTAAATAATTTTACCGTTAAAGCAGCTGAAATCATTCAACAGGCCCAGCAATTGGCCTTTAATGGACAGCATACCAATATTGAAACCGAGCACTTTTTAAAAGCTTTGCTCGATCAGCAGGATTCTCCCATTGAATACCTGTTGAAGAAAAATTCAGTAACAGTTCCTCAACTGGAGCAGCAACTCGATCAGCTAATCGACAAGCTTCCAAAAGCGCAGGGTACAGATCCTGCCCAGTCGATCAGCCGCGATGCTAATAACGTAGTACTTCGGGCGGGCGCTGCCCTTAAGTCGTTTGGCGATGAATTTGTGACGCCGGAGCACCTGCTCCTGGCCATTCAACAGGGCAATGATAGTACGGCAAAATTGCTGAAAGATGCAGGACTGACAGAAAAAGGCCTTATTGCTGCTATTAAAGATTTGAGAAAAACCGGCAATATCACTTCCCAAACCCAGGAAACGCAGTTTAATACACTCAACAAATACGCTAAAAATCTCAATGAGATGGGGCGTAATGGAAAGCTTGACCCGGTTATCGGCCGCGATGAGGAAATTCGGAGAACCTTACATATCCTGAGCCGCAGAAGTAAGAATAACCCTATACTGGTAGGAGAACCTGGAGTGGGTAAAACGGCTATTGCGGAAGGCCTGGCCATGCGCATTGTAAACGGTGACGTGCCGGAAAACCTGAAATCAAAAATCATATTTGCCCTGGATATGGGGCAGCTGATTGCAGGTGCCAAATATAAAGGCGAGTTTGAAGAACGTTTGAAGGGGGTAGTGAACGAAGTGGCTAAAAGCGACGGTGAAATCATCCTCTTTATTGATGAAATACATACGCTGATCGGCGCAGGCGGTGGAGAGGGCGCTATGGATGCTGCAAATATTCTAAAACCTGCATTGGCTAGGGGAGAACTACGGGCCATTGGTGCTACCACCCTTAATGAATACCAGAAATATTTTGAAAAAGATAAAGCGCTGGAGCGTCGTTTCCAGAAAGTGCTGATAGATGAGCCCAATGTGGAAGATGCAATTTCTATCCTGCGGGGTATTAAAGACCGGTATGAAACACACCACCATGTGCGTATCAAGGACGAAGCCATTATTGCCGCGGTAGAATTATCGCACCGGTATATAAGCGATCGTTTTCTGCCTGATAAAGCCATTGACCTGATTGATGAAAGCGCTGCCAAGCTGCGGCTGGAGATGAATTCAATGCCCGAAGAGCTTGATAAACTCGATCGGCAGATACGGCAGCTTGAAATCGAACGGGAAGCTATTAAACGGGAAAATGACGAAGAAAAGCTGAAAGAACTCAGTATTGAAATTGGGAACCTAAGCGTGGAACGGGATACCCTGAAAGCAAAATGGCAGCAGGAAAAGGAGCTGGTGGAAAAAGTACAAACAGCCAAAGCAACCATCGAAACCCTTAAACTGGAAGCAGAGAAAGCAGAACGCAATGGCGATTATGGAAAAGTAGCAGAAATCCGCTATGGAAAAATCCAGGAACAGGAAAAGCTGATAGCTGATTTGTCGGATGAGCTGGTAGCCTATGGCAAACACAGCAGCCGGCTTATGAAAGAAGAAGTGGATGCGGAAGATATTGCCGAATCAGTTGCCAAAGCAACCGGTATTCCGGTGGCAAAAATGATGCAGAGCGAAAAAGAAAAACTGCTTCAATTAGAGGATCAGCTGCATGAGCGGGTAGTGGGACAAGAAGAGGCCATTACCGCGGTGGCAGATGCTATCCGCAGAAGCAGGGCAGGGTTAAGCGACCCCAAGAAACCGATTGGCTCCTTTATATTTTTAGGAACCACCGGGGTGGGTAAAACAGAACTGGCCAAAGCCCTGGCAGCTTATCTTTTTGATGATGAGCACATGATTACCCGCATTGATATGAGTGAATACCAGGAAAAACATACGGTATCAAGGCTGGTAGGTGCGCCTCCCGGTTACGTGGGGTATGAGGAAGGTGGCCAGCTAACCGAAGCTGTTCGGCGCAAACCGTACAGCGTGGTATTACTCGATGAAATTGAAAAAGCCCACCCCGATGTTTGGAATATTATGCTGCAGGTATTGGACGATGGACGGCTTACCGATAACAAGGGCCGCGTGGTGGATTTCAAGAACACGATCATCATCATGACCAGCAATATCGGCAGCCATATCATTCAACAGAATTTTGAAGGAGTTACCGAAGATAATAAGGAAGAAGTGGTCGATCGTACCAAATACGAGGTAATGGATTTATTAAAACAAACTATTCGGCCCGAATTCCTGAACCGGGTGGACGAAATCATCATGTTCCAACCCCTGATGAGAAATGATATCCGAAATATTATCCGGATACAGTTACAG
>NZ_LUKG01000126.1 GCF_001601815.1 Flavihumibacter sp. CACIAM 22H1 | reverse complement strand
GTCTAGAATAAGTAGTGGGAAATCACCATCTATTGGTAAGGCTGGTAGAAAATCTGCCGGAAAAATTGTAAGTTTTTTTGCTGGAGTCGGAAGCAACGGCTTGGAGCATACTTTAGTTGATATTGGCTTTGGATCCTTACAAGGGAAAACGTTTCAGGAGGTTCTTGACTATCTACTTGTGTTTTGTTCGGATTCCAATGAAGGGATGGACGAAACTGCTGCCAATAATGCTTCCTGCGAAATCATGAAAGACCTTGCTGGTTTGGCTGGAAACGACCTGGATAAGTTTGAGCAACTTGTCAAAGAATATCTTGAAGGAACAGGTCTGGCAGATTTACTTTGTAAGTTCTGGGGGCTATATATTTTCGAGCATTTATCACAAAGATTTGAAGAGAAGGTAAAACAGCAAAAGGGAGTGGAGATTGGAAAAGATACCTTTAAAATAATTAAAGCAGATATAATCGGTCAAGTGAAAGTTTTGAATACTCAAAGGCCGGTTGCTAAAATTGATTGGAAGGGAAATGCAGGGGAAAATGAGATAGAAAAAATCTTTGATTCTGTAATTAAAATAATTTGTGATGAAAACAATTAAAGTTGGCAAACTTACTTATGATAAATCCTCTGGTGCAGGTACGATAGATATTGTAGACAAATCTGGGGGCCGTTCCATACTTGATATTGATTTAGAAACAATACTGCCATTTACTAATCTCGTCAGTAAAGAGGTTCTTGACTTTTTTACTATAAGTGCTGCGGTATATGGGATTGACAGGTTTGTCGAGAGAAAGCAAAATTCAGTAGATGGCTGGTCAAGAGAGTTGAAAGTCAGTTTCCCTGTCCATGATCCGCAAAAATGGAGCACCTGTAAAGAAGGATTGAATAAGTTATTATCTTTCTTAACCGGAGATTATTGGGACGTTGGATTTAAGAAAGAAACAGTTGATGCGCCGAAGGCTACCTTAGACAAAGAATATTCCATTCCGTTTGCACAGGTTAGCTTGCTATCTGGTGGCTTGGATTCACTTATCGGAGCCTTAGATTTTCTGAAGCAAAACTCAAAACACAAGGTCCTGTATGTTTCCCATTATGACCCGCAAATGCGTGGACCGAAAGGAGACCAAAAAGATTTGATTTCAGAAATTGAAAAGATGTACCCAGGCCAGTTTGCCTACATTCCTTCACTTCGGGTAACCTTGGATAGCACAAATGTTGGCAGGGAAACGACATTTAGAAGCAGGTCACTCCTGTTTATCGGAATAGCGTTGATAGCGGCACAGGCAACAAACTCTCAAAGCATAATTGTTCCTGAAAATGGCACTGTATCTCTAAACTTCCCTCTCAGCGCATCAAGAAGAAGTTCCTGTAGTACCAGAACAACTCATCCCTTCGTTTTAGACAATGTTCTATCAATTTGGAAATCTTTATCAATTACCACTGACATTCAAAATCCTTATGAATTTCAAACGAAAGGAGAAATGGTAAATTCTTGCAAAGACCAGGCTAATCTTTCCAAATTAATTAAAATGTCAAACTCCTGCGGAAAAAGAGGTCACCGGGCACATTGGCATAAACCCGGAGCTTCACATTGTGGAATATGTATGCCATGTATTTATAGGCAGGCATCACTGCAGAATACAGCAGATGAAACAACCTATGGCAATACAATAAATTCCCTGGCGCCGTTCCTAAGCAAAAAGTCACAGGATGTTGGCGCCTGTTTAGATTATTTGAACTATCCTATCACCAAAGAAGAAATTAAACAAGAGTTAATTGTAAATGGTGTGAAAAACCTTTCAAAGCTCAATCAATATATTGACGTCGTTTGGAGCACGAGAGAGGAATTAAAACAATGGGTAAAAAAAGTTGGCAACTCAACTATTAAATCAAAAGCAGGCGTTTAAATGTTGGATACACATTGTCATATTGATTTATACTCCAAGCCGGAATCAATTTTAAATGAATGTGATAAGTATGGCTATACGATTCTTTCGATGACAAATTTGCCAAGTCACTTTGAAAGGGGCATTCCATTTTTTCAGAACCGAAATAAAGTAAGGCAGGCTTTGGGAATGCATCCCCTACACACAGCGCATCATAAGAAGGAGTTCCCGAAATTCATAAGCAATCTTGAGAAAACTTCTTATATAGGTGAAGTTGGATTGGATTTTTCAAAGGAAGGCTTTGATACCAAAGACATACAGGTTCATACTTTCGAAAAAATATTAGAAATTGTTTCAGATAAAAAAAAGCTTTTGAGTATCCACTCAAGACTTGCCGAAAGAAAAGTCTTAGAATTATTAAGGAAATATAAAATAAAGAATGTCATTTTCCACTGGTATTCAGGTGATATTAACTTGATTGATGAAATAGTTCAGCAAGGCTATTATTTCTCCATAAATCCTGCGATGGTAAAATCAATGTCAGGGAAAAAGATTATTTCAAAAGTTCCAAGAAATTTTATTTTGACGGAGACGGATGGTCCTTTTGTTATGGAAAACGATTTGCCGATTAGACCTGGGCATGTCCAGCCTGTTGTTGATTTTTTAGCTACTGAATGGATGCTTAAAAATGATGAAGTAAAACAGATAATTTGGTCAAACTTTCAAAAAGTCGTTAAAAAATTGAAGTGAGCAAATAGTTATTAATCGCTGTAATCACATTGACTCTTAATACTTGTTGGGATATTGTATGTAGAAATGTGAAAAGTTCGAACAACTAATAAACTGAATAGTTCTTTTATTCCAGGCCTTCTCCACTTGAGTTATCAACAAATTAACTATCAATTATTTAATAATTGTTTTCCGAGATCAATTTTCTTAAATCTTCCATAAAATGGTTCGAAAATTGTGCCGACAGGACGACTAAAACAAAAGGCATTAAGTAACTTGACTTAACGCCTTTTTTGTTCCTATAAATTTCAGTTTGTCTGTGGGTACTCCTACCCATTCTTAGAGCCCAATATTATTGGCAGCTTGCTCCTATGTTGCGGTCAACTGGTTTTTTGCCAGATCGAACTGATACAATATATTTTTTGCAGCACAATAGATAACCCCAGGTAACCGAAACCAACTAGAAAAAAAAGAAACAGTAATAACTTACTAAACAAACGCTTAACAGTGGTGGAGGGCTCTTTTTTAACGGTTGCCGGCTTTTTTTTCCTCCGGGGTGTATTCCAGGATATCGCCTGGCTGACAGTCTAATGCCTTGCAAATAGCATCCAGTGTGCTAAATCGAATGGCCTTTGCCTTCCCCGTTTTTAAGATGGAAAGATTCGATAAGGTCAAATCAACTCTTTCAGAAAGCTCGTTCAGAGAAATTTTACGTTTTGCCATCATCACATCTAAATTAACTATGATTGGCATGGCTAAACAGTTAAATCGTTTTCGTTTTGAATATCAACCCCTTTTTTAAAAATAACAGCAATAATATAAATTATACCTGCCATCAGAACAAATGCCTCACTGTCTGTCCAAAACTGGTTTAATTGATCGAGCACATACCCCTCTTCTTGTAAATTTTTCGCTACCTGCCTCGCTATTGAACTTAGTATACCAATGGAAAATGTGCAGTATGCTATTTTCGTAATCTGTTCGGCAACAAAAGGGTTGAACGGTTTCGATAGATCTATTTTGTGCATAAGCATAGCAACAATATAAAATAAATAAGCTTTCAAACAAGCAACTACCAGGATAAATCCATACAGCGAAAAAAAGGTCCATTTACTTCGGCTATACAATGCCGTCAAGTCCAGTTTTTGATACAGGTTTTTTACAAATTCAGGTTTGTAGAGGCTAACAATAAAATTTACTATCAACCCGCTTGCTTCTATGCACAAGCCAACAAAAATGATCCAGGCAACAATATGCAAACTTATAAATACAAAATTCTTATTCTTAGCCATAAAAGCTGCAATTATTGCTTAAAAATAATAAATATTTTATGATAAACAATAAATTTATAGCTTATTTCAAAAAACAGCACAAGTACTCAGTTACCTGGGGCAGGTTGCCTGCTTAAGATTGTTCGTTGTCCGCGGATCAATGCCTCATCGGCATCCCATACACCTGCCAGTTTAATACCCATTTCTTCACAGGCAAGCTTATAAAGGGATGTATGCATACCGCCTCCCAGCAGGAATACCGCATCGGCATTCACCGATTTCAATTCTTCGCCAATCAATACACCACTGAGGTAATAGTAGTTTTGTTCTTTGGGCAGGTGTAAGAGAACCTGGTTGGTTCGTACTAAAAAACTATGATGCAGTAGCGGTAATTCACGACTTCGCCGAACAGCCTTCAGAAAAACTTTGCGAACGAGGGGTTCTGCTATACTGCCTGCTTTTTCAATAGATTCAGATAAAATACTGAAACCCGCTAACAAAGAAAAAAACTCACCGGTCATATAGGTCCTAAAACCTACCAGCGCCCGGTTCCGGATCCGCACATGTTTCGGATGGGTGCCCGGCAAAAGAAGGAACTGTTCCGTATTTACTACCGGCAAACGATCGATAATACCCACCAGCTTTGTTTCTTCGCCCCGCATCGTATCTTCCTCCGATCGAAGGCCGGAAATCAGTAAAAAATCGTGTTCGTTTCCGCGCCACCATTTCGTTATAAGTCCCGTTGCATCGAGCTGAACCGGCAAAGCAGCATAGGGCAGCTCCAGCATACCGATAGAGGAGGAGGCCATTCCGGATATAACCACCGGTGTACCTGCTAAACTGGCCATACCCAGGTTGCTGCGCAATTCTTCAATAGCTTTCAATAGCACAGCGCTGTACCAGTATACCCGGTCAGCCAGGGCAGGCATTTCAGACCAGGACAAATGGGTAGCTGCAATACCCTGCTCATTTACAATTTCCCCCACCACGGTAAGGTCGTGCAGCCGAACCAACCGCAACCGGAAAGAACTGGTTCCCCAATCGCAACTTAAAAAAAATTCCATCTGAATTATTTCGTTACTTATACCTGCTTACCACTCGGCAATACTGCCATCTTTATGCCGCCAAACCGGATTTTTCCCGTTATGACCGATGGCCGCCATTTTACGCACCTGTTCTTCATTTATTTCTATACCTAAACCTGGGTTGGAAGGAATACGAACATATCCCTGCTCGTATTCAAACACTGTTTTATCGGCGAGATAATCCAGCAAATCACTTCCCTGGTTATAATGGATACCCAGGCTTTGTTCCTGGATAAAAGCATTATGACAGGTTGCATCTACCTGCAGACAAGCTGCCAGCGCAATGGGTCCTAATGGACAATGCGGCGCAGCAGCTACATCAAATGCTTCTGCCATAGAAAGAATTTTTTTGCATTCCGTTATGCCACCCGCATGAGAAAGATCGGGTTGAATGATATCTGCATAACCCTCGGTTAGCAGCGTTTTAAATTGCCATTTCGAAAACATGCGTTCACCGGTTGCAATGGGTATAGCCGTATGCCGGGCAATTTCACGCAGGTCTTCATTATTCTCCGGTAGCACCGGTTCTTCAATAAACATTGGACGAAAAGGCTCCAGTTCTTTGGCCAGAATTTTGGCCATTGGTTTATGAACGCGGCCATGAAAATCCACCCCAATCCCAAAATCAGGCGAGGTCATTTCACGTACCGCAGCAATTCTTGCAACTGCCTGATCTATTTTGTCGTAACTGTCTACATATTGCAGTTCTTCCGTTGCATTCATTTTTACCGCAAGAAAACCCTGGTCGGCCATTTTTTTAGCAGCAGCTCCGGTTTCAGCCGGACGATCGCCACCAATCCAGGAATACACTTTGATACGATCTCTGCATTTGCCCCCCAGCAATTGGTAAATGGGAGCCTGGTAGAATTTACCTTTAATATCCCAAAGTGCCTGATCTATTCCGGCTATTGCGCTCATCAGAATAGGGCCGCCCCGATAAAATCCAGACCGGTATAGCAGGTTCCAATGGTCCTCGATCTGCATGGGATCCTTACCTACCAGGTATTCCATCAATTCATCTACACAGGCTTTTACAGTAGCTGCTTTGCCTTCAATTACCGGCTCTCCCCATCCAATGATGCCTTCATCGGTTTCTATTTTTAAAAACAACCACCTGGGAGGAACCTGGAAAAGTTCATAACATCTGATCTTCATGTATGCTCTTTAAGAATGAATGGCTTCAATAAATTGTTGCGCGTTGGTTTTAAGGGCCGCTAAATACGCATCTGTAACGGGTTGTCTGCTATTCACCAATGCATTGCCAACCCCCAAACCAATGGCCCCGGCGTCTAAGTAGGCACGGCTATTGTTTAATACAATACCTCCGGTTGGTAATAAGGGAATTTGAGGCAACGGGCCTTTCAGATCGCGTATATAGGCAGGAGAAATAGCCGGAAATACTTTTACTATATCTGCACCGGCTTTGTGTGCAAGAAAAACCTCCGTTGGAGTGAAGGCACCTGGAATACTAATAGCGCCCATTTTTTTAGTTGCCTCAATCAGGGCCAGGTCCACAATAGGCGAAAGGATAAAGCTGGCACCAGCTTTTATAGCATCGGCGGCACTCTTCACATCTAGTACTGTTCCGGCACCAATCCTTAGTTGATCTCCCATTTTAGTAACCAGCCTTTCTATGTTTTTGAGTGGCTCCGGTGAATTCATGGTTATTTCAATAAACCGGATACCCGCTTCCTGCAGTACTTCGGCCACGGGAATTACCTTATCTGCCGGCAAACCCCTGAGTATGGCAATTATTTTAAAGCTTGTAAGTTGCTGAATGAAGCACATATATGATTGAATAATGCGATAGAGTTGAAAGTTAATAAGAAAACACCGATCAGGGCTCGCCTATTCCGATCATTTACAATTCCAACGCCCTCAATTGCCCTGTCCGGCAACCTGTTAAAATCATTTGATCATCGGCTAAAATAGGTTTAACTGAACTTGGGGGATCTTCCTAGTTTAGGCCTATGAAATGCATGAAACTGCTCTATAGCGGGTTTTGCTTATTGCTGCTCTTAGCCGGCATCAGCCACCAGGTAAAGGCACAAAATGGCGACCAGATCCTCGACGGAATCGGGGAAACCGGTTTAATTGCCCGATACCTGTTGAATGGTACAACCAATGATTGGTC
>NZ_LUKG01000125.1 GCF_001601815.1 Flavihumibacter sp. CACIAM 22H1 | reverse complement strand
GTTCCGGGACGAGATGCAACAGAAATACCAACCGGCACAAAAAGCGGAAAAAGAGCCGGAAAAACATACTGAACCGGAAGACTACCAGAAAACCACCACGGCCCCGGATGGCAGTTTCATTTACGAAAAGCAGAAAGTAGCAGCCAGGTATGAACAGTTCCGCGTAAAAACGGATTGGGAAGAACCGGAAGCCCCCGGCAACCTGCACAACGCCCCGTATGTGGTGGCACTACAGGGACTGATATATGCCATGATCGGAGAACTGAAGCGCGGGGAAAAGATCATTTTAGACCTTCTAAGGGACAATTTCACGCAGGACGGTAAACCCCTGCAAACACACTTTGAAATCCCGGAAAAGGGAAGCAATGGCCGCAAATCGGATTATGAACGGGCGTTGTTGTCCCTGATCGGTGACATACAAAAAGAAATTCGGGACACGGCGAAAAAAATTTCCATCCTTAAAAACACGATGTAATGGAACCGTTTGAGAGGGCTTATAATTATTTAGCCATTGCAGCACAGGGAGCGGGAAAAACTACGTTTGCCATCAACATGATTAAAACGCTACGCCCCCTGCGGGTGCTGGTTTTAGACCCGGACGGGATGGAACCCAAATGGCAGCGGCTCCCGGAAATAGAGTTGTCAGACATACAGACCCTGCGCACGTTTACCGGGATACGTAAGGCGTATATAGAGCCGGGGGATTTTGCGCGGATTTATCAGCATTTTCATAATGGGCTGCTGATCCTGGACGATGCGGCCAACTATGCCGCAGAGGACGGGAAATTGGACAAGAATTTAAAGAAAACGATACGGCGTTCGCGGCAAAAACGGCTGTTTATCCTTATGATCACCCATAATTTCGGTGACACGCCGCCTTTCATGTTCCGTTTTGCTTCGGATTATGTGTTGTACTATACAGAGGATGCCATTGAAAAGCGCAAAAGTGATCTGCCATCGTACACCCGTTTCCAGTACATCAAAAAGATCATAGATCATATATCCGGCTTTGATGAAATTAAAATGCGTTGGAAATACGGGAAACACATTGGAAAAAAAGAACTGGTAGCAGGGGTATATGATGCATATATCATACACCACATGAAACAGTTCTTTCCGGGGGAAGTAGTGAAGCTGTAAAAAAACCGGGTTATGGTGGTAACCCGGCTTAAAGAGCAGCAAAAATACTACTCTTTTTTAGGTCTCCCGGTCGGGAGATAGCACAAATATAGTCTATTCATCGTTACATGGCCACTGTACCGACAGGTATAGTAATTTGTAAAACCCCTTCTATATCGAAGCGCATGTAGAGAAAATATAATCCGGTTCCCCAATTCCTTATTATTTCATACCTGTGATTCATTTCATGGTTGTGTAACTGCTCCAAATGGTGGTCAATTTCTTCTGTTAAAGTTCCATCAAATACCGAAAAGGTATTTTTAAGTCCGTCTAATATTTGGGCAGTACGGGAATGATTAAAATGCAGGGTAAACGTATATCCGTAGTAGAATTTTTCACAATGAATACGGGTAAACATGCCGTGTTCAATTGTTTCCGGGTTGTCAGCGGCATAACCGATATTAGGAAAGTATCTGAGGACACGCAAATATGGTCTGCAATCCGGGAATGTATCAGCAAACATTCCCAACAACTTCCCGGCTTCGGGCGCACCCTCATCATATATTTTTTGCAAATGAAATTCTATTTTATGTTGAAGGTCAGAAAGGTTGCTAATTTGTATTCTGTTTTCTTCTTCAAATGTATCATTGATACTATGGGCCAAATCTGCTGCCACAACAATAAGGTCAGGGTCTGATGGCATGGGGGTTAGTCTAATCCTTAGTTCATTTTTTTTATCGTTTTCAATGATACGTTTGTAATGTTGTTTTGCCTCAATTCCCCCGACAAATGTAAATCCATTTTTAGTGAGTAATTCATCGTAATCACTTAGTCTCTCCATATATTTTTTTATTTATAACATGCAACGTAAAAAAATAAAAAATGTTTCATTTTTTAAAAATAAATCTTGTCCTTTTTAAATAAAATACAGGTAAAAATCCGCCCGTATTTTACACGATACAACCCTTTATTTTCCAAGTATTGCAAGGCCTGTAAAGTCGCCGGAACTTTGTACATATTTCTGAAAAATGCACTTCGGAAAATTCATCAAAATCCAAAATCACATGGCGACACTACAAAAAAACATTCAGGCACTGACCAAAACAGGCCGCCTGTCGAACACCAAATCCCTGCAAATGGGCAATGTGCAGGTGGCAGATTTACAGGATTTGGGGCCGCTTTCAGGGGTGGGTTCCATTGCCACCATTTCGGGGGGATTGTCCTGCCGGATATGTTCACTTCATCCGTGAACTTCACGCACATTAACGCGACAGCCGCCGCCCAGCACGTATTATTTATTGACCCGATCGGGCTTGTCGCAAACAAAGCGAAACTGACGGGTACGGTGGCCCCAACCTCCTGTTCCTTCGGTTCTGCGGAGATTTTTAACGACTGGCTGAAATCAACCAAAGTGACATTTAAGGGAATTAATTATAAGGTGTCACAACTGGCCCAACAAGCGGAATTATTTTCTTTTTATAAAGCCTGGGGAAAAGGGGTGATCGTGCAGGAAGAAACCCCATTAGATTATGAGCGGAACACGCCGAATAACCCCAATATCCTCACGTTTGCCTGTGAGATTGCCATGACAAAAACCAGCGGGTTTTCTATGATCGTGCAGGCCAATACGCAGATTTCTTTAACCTTCTATATGCAGGAGGAAATGGGGCAATTGGTAATTGCTAACGACTAAAAAAAACAGCATGGGTAGTAATCTGGAATATTTGCAGGCCGCGATAGCAGGACAGGCAGCGGAATTTGTACAAAAGCCGGAAAATTTATTATTGGCGATCGTGTACAATAACCCTGAAGCAGTCAGCGACAACCTGCAATCTATTATGGGAGTTTCTTACGCGCAGGATGCGGAACAAATTATGAACTGGTTTGAGGAATACGGGGCGGAAATGGACGTAGATACATTGTATGATGTATTAAACGTTCCCTTCAATCCTGATGCGCAGAATGTCACGGCAGATTACTGGCAGGTGCTACAGTACCAGGCGGCGGCGGAGTACGGGGATACGGTCAACGATCCCCTCCGTCCCTGGGCGGAAACTTTTCCGCTGGCGATTGAAAATTTGTATAACAAATATTTCGAGGGCCAACAGGCAACAAGAAATATCGGCAGTGATATTGACCAGACAATTGAGGAAAAAACCGCAGAAAAAGAAAATGCCACACGCCGCAATAACCGCAGGCGCAGGCACTGGAAAACGGCGGCCATGATCTTAAATATTATCGTGGCCCTGTCCTTTCTGGCTTTTATTATAGCCGGAATTGTGATGCTGTCAAAAACGGAAAAGCCATAAAAGCAGCAGTATGAAAACCATACCTAACACCAGCGGAAATATGAGCGGACAACAGGGAAACAACCAGCAACAACCCCATACCAACGGGCAACCGGGAACCGGTGAAACCATAGCCACCACACCGCCCAAAAACTGGTGGGGTATTGCTGCTATGGGCTTTATTGGTCTGTTGGTCATTGGTTCCATTGTGTTAAGTGTCCTACTGACAGTATCAATAATACGTTTTTTAAATAAACGGGCTAAAGCATAAAGCATGGGCTATTACGAGGATTTACAGGTAAAATGCAAGGGCGGTGTTGGCCCGAATTGTACCCAGCGGGAATACAACGATTATTTATCGTGGATGCAGGAATACGGCAGCAATACAGGCAATGCCGGTTCCGGTGCCGGGAGTTGGTTTGACCGGATTATCGGCGGAATTTCTGATTTATCCGGGGTGGCATTTGGCATTTATGACCGCTCTACAGGATACACACCCGGTTATACAGGCCCGTATTACCCGCAGCAGGATACAAAGGGTCAAAAAACAGGAATATGGATTGCGGTAATTGTGGGGGCTTTAATAATCGGAGTAATTATGTTTTTTGCACTCCGGGGCAGGGGCAATACAAGGGCAGTAAAAACGGCATAACATGGGATATGTAGAGCTCATACTGGCCGTTGTACAGTCCGCCTTTGATTTTTTCAAACCGGCGGAAGATGTCATTCACGTGTATGACATTAAAAAGGAAAATGCGAATATTTCTTTATACATCGTCATGGGTTTGATTTTCCTGTTGACCATCGGTGTGATTGTGGCAGTGCTGGTAAATCGTTGATCGTATGGGCTGGTTTGAAAAAGATTTGATTACCAACTTCGACGACTGGCGCGAAGCGTACCAGTTGCAGGCCCGCACGGAAAAAGAAGAACGGGAATTTATTGAGGGATTTTTTCCGAAACTGCTTTCATATATGGGCGTGGCAATTATCATGGTCGTTGTATTGGTATTGATTATTCCCCCCAGAACGGCGCAGGCATGAATACGAGGCAATTTATAGCGGTGATCATCCTGTTTATCGGATTGGTGATTTTTATTGTCATACAGGGCAATAAAAACCGGGAACGGAAGCGGTTGCAAATCATACTGAATGAAGCCATACGGATTTTTCGCAGCAATTTAGAAATCACAGGCCCGGCAGCAGTCAAAGCCATGCAGGAAAAAGCCGCTTCACGCGGGTATTCCTACGAAGAAATGACCGCCCTTGACACGCTGTATATGATCGAACAAAACGGCGGAATTGACCAACGCAGCGGGGCCATGATACCGGGTTGGATCATAAAAGAGTACCGGAAAAAATATAACAAGCATGACTAAGCAGGGGAAAATATACATCGGGATCACGGCTACCCTGGGAGTTATTGCCCTGTTCCTGGCCTACCGGTATTTATTCGGAAAAGGCCCGGCAGACAAGCGAAAGGAGCAGATTTTTCAGCTGCTGGATACACATTTGCAGGAAAATAAAGATTGGGTATTGAGAGACCCGGACCCGACATGGCGGCGGAATATGAAAATATTTGCCTGCAAACATAACGTGACCTTTGAACAGGGATTAGCGCGGAACCTTGCTTATATCATTGAAACCGGCGGTTTACAATTTATAGTGGGAGAACAAACCTATACGGTTCCGCTGGATATTTTGCTACAGTGGAGAGATGCAAGGGACGGGCGCAGTCCGTACTACGGAACCCATCAATTCGCGCCGGAATGTACGGCAGATATGATTAGCCGGATTTACGCAGAAGAACGACCGGCAGGCAATACCAAACGCGGCAAATTTGGCGGAAGTGGAGCAAAGGAAAAATTTGGCGGGAATTAAATATACAAGGCAATGAAAAAGGGGCGTAGGATATGGATAGGGATCGGCGTAGGGCTGGCGGTGGTATTGATCGTTGTGGCCCTGATCTGGGCCTTTTCCGGAAAAAAAACACCGGATGCCACCCCGGCCCCAGGCGGTCGCAAAGTCGTTGACCCCGTGGGCGACACATTCAAAGACAAACAGGCAAATCCCAATGTGTCATTACGATAAAATTACCGGTGATGAATAATATTAAGGAGTATCTCACTAAACACTATAAAACCATCCTTATTTTGGTTGTAGCCATCGCTTTTGTAATTATTGTGGCAGTGATTATCTCCAATGCCATTAAAAATAACAAACCCGATGTTGTAAAATATGCAGGTTACAAACTGGACAAAGATGGGAACCTGATCTATACCGGAGAAATTACTTACGACCCGGTAACCCTTTCTGCTGCTATATACGAGGATATGAAGGGACATAATTTGCTGAATTGGGGACGTAGGAATATGACCGCTTACGGGGAATGGCTGGCGTTAAAAGAAGCAGAATTTATCGGGTTGTATAATTATTATAATGCCAAATACGCGAAAACGCATGATGACAACCTGTTATATCGTTTGTCACAGGAAAAGGAATGGACAGCACCGCCCGTATTAGGAAGTGATATTTTCAGGTTTCTGGGCTTTCCTTCTTTGGATGATATGGTAGGGGCCAGAGGTTTTTCTATCGTCCGGCAGGCCATATTAGATAAAGCGGATAACCTTGAAATTCCATATAAGAAAATTAAAAATTAATCAGATATGGGAACCCGGTTTTTTATATCATTTTTTTCTCACACGCTGGCAATTATCGTAGCGGTGTTTTTCCTGTGCTGGATATTCCGGTTACAGGCAATGACACGCCGCCGCCATAACGGGAAAAAGGATTGCGGATGTAATAAAGATCACCGAGAATGAGAATTACAGCGACAATGATAATTACCACGGTCATTGTGTGGATATTGGCCTTTATCGTGGTGGAATTATTCAAATATGCCGTGTGGGAACGCCTGTTTCCCCGGAATGAATGTAATTGTAAAGACCATGAATAATGTGTATTTCACCGTAGCAATAGTAATTTTTATCCTGGCTGTTGCCGGGGCTATTGCCATCTATGTAAAAATAAAATCAGTAATAGATAAATTCACTTCAATTTTTTAGGGTATGAAAAGAGGTTGGAAAGTCTTTTTAGGCATTATCGGTGCGGTCATACTGTTGGTATTGGGCGCTGGTATTTACAGGGGTATTAAAAAAGCAAACGAGGGAAAAAATGGCAACGGCAACACAACCAAAGGCAACGGCAACGGTGACGAAAACGACACCAAAAGCGGCGGGTAAATCCAAAAAAATAAATCCATGGGTTTTTTTGCTGGTGCTGGGATTGATCGGATTAGGGATTTTCCTTGTGTACAAATACCGCTTTGTTATTGCCGGGTGGTTTTCGGCCAGCAATTCCACGGATGGCCCCAGCGACCGCAAAACGCAGGAGCTCATTCACGCGGCATTGAACAATACCGGGGGGATTAATAACCCGACACCGCCCAATGTTACGCCGAAAAAGCCCCCGTATTGGCCGTTAAAAAAAGGCTCTAAAAACGATCATGTACGGTGGGTTCAGATCATGGTAAATAAAATTCCGAACACCGGCGGACGGCTTGTGGAAGATGGGAATTGGGGCGCTAAGACCGATGCAAAAGTATTGGCCGCCTCATCATTTTTTGGATTAAAAGGCTTACGCATTGAGCAAAACGACTTTTTTAAAATGATGTGTAAGACCTGGCCGGATTCTTCTTCCTGTAAACGCATTGAAAAGGACTGGATCGAAACAATAATATCAGGGGAATGAACGAATTTTTTAAGCAAATAGCCGAAGAAGGTATCCCGGTTCACGTAAAAATTGACCTCCCGGATAAAACCTTGTTGTTATTGGGTTTGGTGCTGTTGGTCGCCATTTTCTTTCCCAGATACTGGCTACTTACGTGACGTGGAAGATTCGCGGATAATGGCGACACAATGGGAAAATATTGAACAGGAAGGGTTAGCCCATATTGCAGCGGTCAAGGCCGGTTTAGACAATACCCGGAAATTAGAGGTTCGACTTGTCCGCCGCTGGTTTACATCCAATACGTCCATTGGCAAACTGTACCTCAATGGCAAACTGTATTGTTACACATTAGAAGATGTCAGCCGGGCGGCTTCAGAACCGAAAATATACGGGGAAACGGCCATACCCTAC
>NZ_LUKG01000124.1 GCF_001601815.1 Flavihumibacter sp. CACIAM 22H1 | reverse complement strand
GGGTAGACAATATGCAGCGGTGATTAAGGCCGAAAAGGTTGGTTACTACACCCGACCGAAACTGGCAGTTGTCGCCAATTTCAATGCTGGAGCCCTCTTGCATAAAAAAGGTAGAAAACTTAAAAAACAGGGCATTTTTCCCCAGTTTAATGCCATAAATCCCGGCGAACAGGTAGGTAAGCGCTGAATAGTACTTAACCGAATAATCCTGTTTTTTTATCCGCAGTTTATTTATGATAGAAGTGAACCGGCTCATGTAATAACAGGTTGTAATTCAGTAACAGAATCGTCTGGTCTTTTGCTGGCATGTTCAAAAGGAATGTATAACAGTACCAATGCATAAAAAAATCCAAACCTAAAATATGGTTCACTAACGCCCAGGGTAAGCATTATTATTACAAAAAGCAGGGCCACAAAAGTTTTCTCTTTATAATACACACAAAGCGAACGGATAGACCTTCCCATTAATAGTACATAAATGATAAAAAAAGGAATCCCCCATACCGCTATTACATCTGTTGTTCCATTATTACGCTGAACGGCTTTATCACGGGTCGCCACCCTATGTTCTGGATGGTTTCCTCTACCGAAAAATATAAAAAGTTTATTTTCATCCAATTCGGTAATATCCAGATAGGCACTGGCCATTCTTGAATTACCTCCCTGAACCTGCGCATCATAAGCAACCAGTTTCATTTCATCTTCAATTTTTGATCCCAAAAATTCCAATTCAGCATAAGCATAACCAAACCCACCTGCGAAAACTAGGATACTGACGGCGCGAAGAATGGGGCTTCCAATTTTGACGGCATAATAAACACCTATAAAAAGAAACAAAGCAAGATAGGCCGTGGTTGAAAAAGTGGTCAGAATACAGAAAATAAATAAAATGCCTTTGCGGTTAAAAATTGACCGTTCCTTAATGGAATTTAAAATAAGGGTTACCATCAGGTAACCTCCATATACACCAGCCTCCCAAAAAGGACCTACATTACGTATTCTGAAATTAAAATCAGGAGAAAAATTAAAGAAAAGAAAACTGTGAATGATCTGCCGGATTCCATAGGATTCTTTTTCGATGGGCACATGAATCGGGAAATGGGCAATCAATAAATCGGCAACGCCAGGTTGTATAAAAATTGGGATAAAAAACACGAGGCTGATGATAGCGATATAATACATTATCTGCAAAAAGCTGCTTACAAATCGCTCTTTTAATGCATCTACAGTTATAACAGCTGTCATTAAAATCATCAATTGAGCAACTGCTGTTAATGTATAATAAGTACCAGTATTCAGAAACTGAACAAATAAAATGCCGCAGAACAGTAGCAAAAATGGCAAAAAATACCGCAGGTTGACTTTGAAATAAAAGAAACAAAAAATACAGTATCCGAAATAGGCCAGGAATACCGGCACATTGTCGATAAAAAGAGGCATACCCGATGTTGCCATTAATCCCAGTAACAATATTATTTCAATAAACCGCTTCACTTATACTACAGTGGATTGTGAAATACGAACCCTGCTATTACTGATGATAGCCTGATATATTTCCTGTAAGGATTTTATGATTTCCTGTGGATTATGGCGTTTTACTGCCCTTGTTCTTGCTTTCTGCCCCAGGCCAACGGCCTTATCGGGATCTTGCCCCAACTCAATTATATGCCGGGCAAGCAGGTATTGGTCATTATCGGGGTACAACAGCCCTTCTTCACCATCTACCAAAAGGGAAGCCACCCCGCCAGTATTGGCGGCTATTACCGGCATGCCAAGTAACATTGCTTCACAAACACTATTGGGACTATTGTCAATATGAGAGGGGTGAACAAAAACATGCGACTGGCAAAGATATTCAACCAATTGCTCGGCATTTACCGGACCATGAAATGTTACATTATTTGATTCAAAGGAACCATTCAACAACTCTTCAAACAATTTAACCAGTGTATGGCTTCCATGAATACCATAAATATTCCACTCGAAATCTAGCTTCGCCTTTTGTTTTAATAACACGGCTGTTTTCAGCACTATATCCAGCCCCTTATAAATATTCGGGTTAATGGTTGTACTGATTTTTAAGGTAGTGTGCTTGGCAGGCATTTGCCAGTGATGCTCGTTAAATAGAGGGCGAATAACCTCTTCACAATGAAAATAGCTGGATCCAGGAGACAATAATTTACTCACCGATTCATCCCAATAGGTTCTTCCCATATAAAATTTACAGTGAGAAAAAATTTGTCGCTCGCGGCTTGCCATTTTTGACAGCGTTCGATAATCAAAAAACAAGCCGGTACCACGGAGGCTGTCCAATACGGGGGTTTTCCTAAAAATACTGCCGTTTGAAATACCCCTGGGAAACCAGTTATCAAGGTAGGGTGTCAGAATTCCCTGGATATGTAATACAACCGGCGTATTTACATATTTCGCTACCATGCCAAACACTTCCTCAGAACCAAAAACATGTATAAGATCGGGCTTAAACTGATCGATGATTTTTAAAAGCTTATAAATTTTCGAATCTGTCGGAAGATTCAGCAGAAAACGATCTTTAATCCGGGACAATGCATTCTTTTCTTCCAATGCAATGGCAAAATAGGTGGTATTGCCCTTCAGAATTTTTTTATCTTCTTTCATCGGATAAAAAAAAGCAATGCCCAATTCAATGGAAGTTGTTTGGGTAACCAGGGTTTCGAGTGATGAAATCCATCCACCGCCTTTACTAACTGCGCCCAGTTCAGCCGCTGCGTTAGAGGGCGTATTGGTAAACCAGAGCACTTTCATAAGAGGGATTTATTTATTCCAGACACCGGTAGCATTTTGTTGAATAATTTTTCTGTATTGCAGTGGCGCTATAAAAATCCCATATACATTACAGATGATAGATGAATAAATTAAGCCGGCTTGTCCCAGGTATCTTCCTAAAAAAATAGCCAGCGGTATAAATAAAATCGGTGCAAGTATACTGGTAAGAAATTGCAGAAAAACCTTTCCGGTACCATTGATAAAAAACACAAAGATGGAACCAAAAGAACTACTTATAAAGTACAACCACATAGCAAATCCTGCATGCAGCGAATACCGTACAGAATCACCCACCCAGAACTTTATTACCGGTACACTAACCAGTAGCATAAGAAGCCCCCCCACAGCTATAAGCCCCCATATTTTGAGCAGCTTATTGATGGTTTGTTTAATCCAGGGTATATCATTTTTATGGTAGGCATCGGAAAAGGCTACCCAAAAGGGCGACATAACGATCGAAAACACCATCGTGATAATACCAAAATACTTATAGTTTATATTATAGGAAGTTACTTCATCCGCATCGTAGAGCTTCAATAAGAGAATATTGGTTGTTTGATATAGAATAATTGCAGCGATCTGAATGATAAAAAATTTTACCCCCAGGCCCATGAGCGTACGGGAATAAGAAAAATTGACGCTTTTAAACGAGGGGGCAATTAATTTATACCGGGTTTTAAAATAAAAAACACTGGAAAAAAAATAAACCACCAGCGGTGTTGCACTGAATGCGAGGCCGAGATAAAGCAGGTTGCCTTCTGTTGTTTTCGTTAATATAAAAATAATGGCAAGCGACAAGAGGTTACCCAGGAAACTAAGAAAGGAGGCTGTTGAAACCTGTTGGTGTGCAGTTAGAATAACTACGATGGTTTGCAAAACAAACTGAAGACAAAAAAGGACAAAAACCAGGGAAATGAGGTTACGTAATTCTGGCTCCATGGATGCAGGCAGACTGAGAACGGAGCTCCAGTTTACAAAATGATGTACCACCAGGAAAATAACCACAAAAGCTACTACCAATAAACAGAGTATTGCATAGGTGGTGCTTACAAGTGTTTTGGCGAGTTCCTTGTTATCTTTTGCGAGTGCTTCGGCCAGCTTATTTTTCAGCCCATTGCCTAACCCAATATCAAAAAAACTGAACCAGGCAATAATGGAACTTAACGCCAACCAAATTCCATACTGGGTAGCATTTACATATTTAATGGTGAGTGGTACCAGTAGTAAGCTGATAAATACACTACCCCCTTTTACAAAAAGAGATCCAATAATATTACGGATGGCCAGTTTGGTGCGGGCATTATCCGATTGTAAAATGCTGGAAAATAATTTACTGCTAAGAATTTTTGTTCGCATAGTGGTGGGTGCAGGCCAAAGCTTCGCCTCCTCAGTCACACGAACGGGTGCAACCGGGTACGATCGATCTAATCAAAACCTATGAAATGCGGGAAAGAAAACCGGGTAATACTGTTATTAAGCCACAGGGTTATTACCATAACCGAATCCGTTCCCAAACATTTTTATTCCCCAACCGCGGCCTCTAACCGCATTGAATACGTAAGCGGGGTTCTTAAGCGCCTCCATATGACCGTTATACAACAGCATAGTTAGGTTTGCTTTGGATGTAACTCCTTGTCTGATAACGAATAAACTTGCATCTGCAATATGTGAAATGGCCTGAATATTTACATCATCACTGAATGCGGGGCCGGTAATCACTATATAATCGTTGGTAGCAGCCAGTTCATTGATCAGGTTTTCCAGTTTGTCGCTCACCAGCCATTCAGCATTTCCGGAATTGGAACTGCCTGCCGGAAGAATTGCCAACCCTTTTGTTACCGCATCGATATGCAATAATGACTGCAATGGGGTAGCGTTGGTAAAATAATCGATAATGCCCTTGGCATTTTCAAGATTGTAGAGTGAGCTAATCTCCTTCGTATAAAAATCCAGGTCTATCAATACAACTTTTGCATTGGTCATCGCTAAACTAACAGCCAGGTTGGATGCCAGGTATGCTTTCCCCTCTCCACGGTTAGCAGAAGTAATAATAATTTTTTTATGCTGGTGGTTATTTGCCCCGAAGAAAAGCTGGTTACGCAAGCTCTTTAACTGTCCGGCTACTGGAGAAACAGCATTGTTTCGAACCAGGCAAGGATCTTTGGAAGAATCATACGAAATTTCACCCATTACCGGCAACTCCGATAATTTTTCCAGTTCAGAACGGAAAAGTATTTTTTTATTCAATCCTTCTTTCAGACTAACCCAAACGATTCCGGCACCCAGTGCAAATATGAGTGCCGCCAGATACAGAATAAATTTATTGGGACTAACCGGCATTACTGAAGAATACGCTTTATCGATAATACGAGTATCGCCCTTATTGGTAGAGGTAAAAGACAAGGCTGCTTCTTCTCTTTTTTCAAGGAGAAAGGCATAGAGTTGATTCTTAATGACCTGCTGCCGGCTGATTTCAATCAGTTGTTTTTCTTTTTGCGGAATTGCACTAAGCATAGCAGAATACCGGCTGCCGGTGCTGGTATAACTGTTTTTGGAGATATTCAAACTTATTTTCTGATTACGTACATTCTCAAGAATACCTGGTTTCAGCGAACTGATCTGTTCTTTAAGATTTATCAGAATAGGACTGTTTTCACCAGTAGTCCTTTTAAGTTTTTCGTACTCGAGCTGTGTTTCATTAAGTTTATCCAGCATTTGGTTAAGGGCCGGATCATTTACGCCCACTGCGGAGGGAATAATACCCGAACTAGAGGACTCTTTCTGCACGATAAATTTTTCTACTTCATCGAGCACAGCTATCTGGTTTTTTATCTGCTCAAGCTGCCGGTCATATTGCCCTACGTTATCCAGGTACTGACGGCCCTGGGCACTGATATCAATCACCCCCGTATTCGTACGAAAACGTTGAATTTCATTTTCAACGGAATCCAATTGCCCGGCTACAGAACGAATTCTATTTTCCACCATAGCAACGGTGTTGGCAGCCCGTTGGTTCTTATCCTCAATTTCAGCTTCAGTATAAACTTTTACCAGTTCGTTTAGAATATCTTCTGCCCGATCCGGTACCTGGTCTTTAATGGAAATATTGATAACAGTAGCCAGTTTGCTGGCTGGTACTACTTTCAGACGATTCATGAGCGAGGCCTGTATGGGTTGTACAGGATAGAGCGTAAAGTACAGAGAGCGCGATACCGTATCTCCATTATACTTGTAGTTCGGCACAAAACTGATTTCTCCCCATTTCGTAATAACCCACTGGTTAATGGGGAAAATATCTTTACCTATGGTAACCGTTCTGTTATCCCGGTTAAACGCAAAAGGAATTTTTTCTGCTTTTTTAATCCGGGACGGATCTTTAAAACGTACTTTAATCGGAGAAGTAAGGTAAGCTGGCATTTGGCGGAACCTGGTCTCCTCCACCACATCGGCATAAAGGCCAAGGTTGTTGACCACATCCGAAATAAAGGAATGTGATTTTAGAATTTCGATTTCATTCTCTACCAGTTTCTTACCCCTGAAAAGGTTAAGATCCTGCAACATTTCAGATTCATTCAAGCCCTTGGATTCATCTTTGATCACAACAGAAGAATAGGCTTCATAAACGGGAATTGTATATTTCCCATAAGCATAGGCAACACCGAGGAAAATTATTATCAGCAACGCATACAAAGGCCAGAAGGGTAAATACTTTTGCAGCAATTGCTTAAAAAGATCATCCTCTTTCGCCCGGAAAGTCTTGTTTTGTGTAGAAGGCATATCGTTCTATTTCAGAGTTAGCAATTGGATTATCGGAAAACCCTATCAACAATGATAGCGAGTAGTGCAAAACCACTTAACAATGCCGGTAGTAAGGTAGTGAACCGGCTGGTACTTTGCACTCTTGCTTTGTTTGCCTCTACGTAAATAATATCATTACTTTTCAAAAAATAGTAGGGGGAGCGAAAAAAGGATTCGTCATTCAGGTTAATGCGCCGGGTAATCTTTTTATTTCCTTCTTCGCGAATCAGTAAAACATTGTCTCTTTTTGCGGTTAGCAATAAATCACCAGCCATACCGATGGCTTCAAGCATGGTGATGCGTTCATTCGCAACTGAAACCACCGAAGGTTTTCCTACTTCACCCAATACGGTAACTCTGAAGTTCAGAATCCGTACACTCACAATCGGATCCACCAATAATTTCCTGCTTGATAAAGCCAGGGTTAGAGAATCTGTAAATTGTTGTTTGGTTAACCCTGCTGCCTGCAAACGGCCCAGCATAGGAAAGGTAATAACTCCTTCGGGGTCTACCAGGTAGCCGACCGGGGCCAAAGTATTATTGGTGTTACCGAAATAACCCGCCGGGGTAGTATTGATGGTATTAAATGGTAAATTGGCATCAGGGTTTAGAGAACTAATGTTAATACCCAAAATATCGGCTTTTTGAATAATCGGATCCAGGTTGGCATCCACCAACGGATATTGTGAAGGATAGGCATCATTGAAATAACGAGCCTTTTCAACGCTGGCACAACCGCCCAAAAATACACTGAGTACCAGCAACCATAGTAAGCGGGAGTAAATGGCGCGGGCAGGTAACACGAAACGATTCATGAGGTAACAGGGGTTTAATGGTAAACACAACTTTAACATCTGTAACAGCCATAGGTAATTCCCATCGGAATTGTACGCATATTAAAGATGCGTAAAAGTAATACATCACCTGACTTTATGCAAATGTTTGGTAGGATTTACCGATTACCAAATCTGGTGCTTTCAAAGGGTGGCACTGGATTAAAATAAATAACTGAATATCAGCTATTTAAAAGTTTTCATTAAACACTAAGGGTTTACCATTAACGTAGACCTACGTGAAAAATTGCGTTTAATTAGCTGTATTTCGAACAATTTGCGGAAGCTTCTACACGTTTTGTTGTTTCAACTGTGAAATTTTTTTACCGGTATTTCTGGCACAGATTTTGGTAAAAACATTAACAGTTCTGAAAATCCAATATCATGAAATCCAGTACCCGCACTCATGTAGTGAAAACATGTGCGTC
>NZ_LUKG01000123.1:6055-8457 GCF_001601815.1 Flavihumibacter sp. CACIAM 22H1 | reverse complement strand
AGCCTATATAGATCCAGGAGCCAGCAGTCATTTGCCCATACATCATCAACCCTTTTTTTTCGAGCTCATCAAAATGCTGCCAATTCGCCCAATTTGGTACCAATTGCGAGTTTGAAATCAGTACCCTTGGGGCATCTTCATGGGTTTGCAGGATAGCAACTGGTTTACCGCTCTGAATCAACAAGGATTCATCATTTTCTAATTGTTCAAGCGCTTTGATAATCAGTTCGAGTGATTCCTGGTTTCTGGCCGCTTTTCCCCGTCCGCCGTAAACGATCAGTTCTTCGGGTCGTTCGGCAACATCGGGATGAAGATTATTTAGTAACATGCTGAGAGCGGCTTCCTGAAGCCAGCCTTTGCAGCGGGATGGAGTTGTTGGCATAAAATTATGGTGGAAGGGTGAAAGGTGGAAGGGTGAAAGGTGGAAGGTTAAGGGTGGAGGGTGAAGGAGGGGAAACCGGTGTTGAGGGGGTTTCCTTCCTGCGTGGCAAATTGATGTACCTGCTCCACAAAAGAAAAATCTTTAAGGAGGGCGGCTATTTGTTCTATATCACGGGCAAAAATGCGGTCTTCCGAAGCAAACCCCACATACCTACGTACATAGTCATGCGCAAATTCGAGCACCGGGCTGCTTTTTAAAGGGCGCCGGAATTCGATTGCCTGGCAAGCACTCATCAGCTCAATAGCCAGAATATATTCAAGGTTATCAATTACCTGGTTAAGTTTTCTTCCACTGATACTGCCCATACTTACATGATCTTCCTGCCCCAGTGAGGTGGGTATACTGTCGGCGCTTGCCGGAAAGCAGAGGGTTTTGTTCTCCGTTACCAGGGCAGCTGTTGTATATTGTGGTATCATAAAACCACTGTTTAATCCCACTTTATTCATCAGCAACATCGGCAGTCCCCATTTGCCTTCGAGCAGCAGGTAGCAGCGGCGATCGGACATATTACCGATTTCAGCAGCAGCAAAACAATTATAATCGAGCGGAAGTGCCAGCGGTTGTCCATGAAAATTTCCGCCACTAATGGTATGTTGCGCATCCAGTACAATAGGATTATCTGTTACCGAATTGAGTTCGATCTCTGTAAGTTCTTTCAGATGCAGCCAGGCATTGCGAGATGCTCCATGTACCTGCGGCATACATCGAAGCGAATAAGGGTCCTGCACTCTTCCACAATCCAGATGACTGTCCATAATGGCCGATTCATTTAGCAGATGACGGAGCCGATGGGCCACATATTGATTTCCGGCAAATGGCCGCAATGCATGCAGGGCCTCCTCAAAAGGCGCTTTTGTACCTGTTAGAGATTCAAGGCTCATTGCGCCGATAATATCCGCGGCATCCAGGCTGTTCTGCAAGCGTTGAACAGCCTTTACAGCATGCGCCAGAATGAATTGGGTTCCATTGATCAATGCCAGTCCTTCTTTGGGTCCCAGGGTAACGGGCTCCAACTGATGGGCTTTCAACACATCGGAAGCTGGTTTTCGGTTACCCTTTTCAGTGAGTTCTCCTAACCCAATCAGGGGCAGGCAAAGGTGAGACAAGGGAGCAAGGTCACCACTGGCCCCCACGCTGCCCTTTTCGGGTACAACGGGAAGAATATCCTGGTCGATCATCCAGCAAAGTCGTTCCAGCGTGGCCAGTTGAATTCCTGAATAACCTTTAGCCAATGCATGTACTTTGGTAATAAGCATTATTTTGGTTAGTTCCGGCGATATGGGGTTGCCCACGCCCACGCTGTGGCTTTGCAGGATTTTGTATTGAAGGGTACGGGTATCTTCCTCTGAAATGGAGCTGTTGGCCAATATTCCAAAGCCGGTATTAACCCCATATACCGTTCTTCCTTCTTCAACAATTTTGGCAACTGCTGCTGCACTTGCCGTAATTTTCTGAATAGAAGCCGGTCCGAGGTAAGCGCGGATAGTACCCTTCGCAATTCCGAGGCAGGCGGCTACGGTCAGGTGGTCAATTCCATATTGAAATCCTGGATTCATGGCAGGTGTTTTTCTATGCGGTTAAAAATGGAGTTTTTGCGGAAAGCCGTTTCTGTTTCTGCAATAGCCTGCATCAGCTGGCTGGTGGAATTTCCTTCCTTAAACAATTCTTCCATGGCTTTTTGCAGGGCGGTCCAGATGGGTTCTACCTGTGCCAATAATTTCTGCCCTTTCGGTGTAAAGCTGACCATTTTTTTGCGGGCATCTGTTTTATCCGGAACGGATTTGATCAGTCCTTTTTCCTGGAGTTTGCTAATTAGCTGGCTGGCGGCAGAATGGGAAACTTCCAGTTCTTCTGAAATATCCCGTATAGAAACGGTATTGTTTCTTGACAGCATGTAAAAAACCGGGAACCAGGCCGCGTCAAAACGGATCTGGTGTTTTTTATATACCAGGTTTACATC
>NZ_LUKG01000123.1:0-5488 GCF_001601815.1 Flavihumibacter sp. CACIAM 22H1 | reverse complement strand
CTTCTAAGCAGTAGGTCATTGGTTCGAATCCAATCCGGTTCACATAAAAAAAACCCGCATAATTGCGGGTTTTTTGTTTTATGTGATTAATTATTTGGTGGTAACCTTGCCCACCGCCAATTTGGTTTTGCCGAAAATACGGTCGGTTTTACCGATCAGGTAGAGCTCTTTCCCTACTATAGAACTTTTACGGGGCATAGCAGTTGGCTGATCGTCATTGGCAAACATAACTTTACGATTCAGTTTCCCGGTAAGCACATCCATGGTTACTACATAACAATCGGATTTGGCATAAAAATCGATCCGGCTTACTTTTTGTCCTGCATTTAATACCGTAGCATTTTTACGGTGATCATTAAAATAGAGATAGATATTGTCATTGAATTGCAGGGATCCGAACCCGGCATAGTAGGGCCGGCCATCGGGCAGGAAAAAGCTGGAAAAAGATACCCCTCCTGCAGTCGGAGAACTTCTTGATGCAGTAATTACCTCCCGTTGCGATTTTGGCAAAATCTGAAGCCATTCAATTTCATTCCCGCTATTCAGCTTGCACATTACCAACTCACCACATTCATAAACCATATAGGTGGTATAGGTCCAGCGGCCGGCAGACTGATTCATACCCGATGAATAAGAGGAACTGGTATAAGTATAATGATTATAATTTTCAGCCAACAATACCAACCCATTATCCGGTGTGTAATATATATTCCGGAATTTCATATACTTCGAAAATCCTTCTCCTTCATTTTGCAGTTTTGCCAGCCGTTCACGTTCTTTTCGCTCCGCCCTGGCTTCCCGATCGTCCTCCTCTAACCCGCTATCGCCAGACTCTGCAGTAACCATTGAATAGTTGATTTCTTTTTCAGCAGCGCTCAACACCTTACCGGTAGCCGGATCAATACGCTGAACCAGGAGCCCGTTGGTAGTACCTCTTTTTTCTTTACTATAAAAACTGGCAAGCAGCAGATCGTTGTCTTTACCCATCATCAATTTGGTGGAGCTTACCCATTTACCATTGATTTCCGTATTCAATTCTGTTTGCTGTTTGCCTTTTTCATCATAGATGCGGATATTATACCGGGAAAAGTCGAGGTATTTCTCTTTTTTCTTTTTGCCAGACTGATATTCAAACACTCTACCAACCAATATGATTTTTTTGTCTTTGGTGTATAACACATCTTCCAGCGTATAAGTCCTGGGTTCAAATTCATTGGAAATAGTAGCGCTTGAAGAACTGGACCGGAGATTTTGATCAAATTCCTCAACACGGTAGGTGTTTTTTTCTCTTCCGGCTATAGTGCTTATTAACACAAGCCTTGAGCTATCAGTGTTTGGAAATAACCGGAAATTTACCTGGTCTTTTTTCTCTTCTTTGGGAATGCTCGCGATTGTTTTCCAGGAACCTTTCATTTCGCCTGATTGTTTATCCACTTCTCCTACCAACAATTGAAAAGCACGGTCTGCTTTACTATAATCGGAAGCTACCACGAAAAGTTTTTTTTGAAAGGGCAGAAAATATTCAAAATTTTTCCCTTTCAGTTCCCGGTTAAAATCGGAGCGATATATTTCCTGTAATTTAGGATTCAGCTTAACCAGGGAAGCAGACTCCCTGAACGTTGCCCCTACCACGAAATAGGTACCGAGGGTCATATGTTCTTCCTCAATATATACACCTGTTTCATCGGTGAACAGCACATTAATATCACTGGTTCCCTTCTTTAGTTTAAACTCATCACCCCAATTAACTGTTTGTTTTTGAGCATAAGTACTACTGCCTAGGACAAGCATGGCCCCGAATAAAATTTCTTTAATCATGCCCACCAAACGCCGATCCTCTTCACAAATTGCAACAAACAGACATTAAAATTGCCCCTTCTCCCCCCTCCCAAACCACAACCCCTGCACCCTGCCCGCATTCACCTCAAACCCCGTTACCCGCTTATTGCCATCCCGAATAAATCTTATATGACTCATCCACCAGAAGGGGCTGGTAAATTGATCAGGTGCTATATTGGTTAAAGGCACGGTGTCATATTTCCGATGTTGTAATGTAAGCTTACCGTCTTTGAAGGCGATTGTATAAAACGCTTCCAATTCATTGCTGTAATAACGACCAGCAAACTCAGCGGTAATAACTGGCTGAATGGAGGGCTGTCGTTTAAATTTCAGCACATTATTCGGATTAATGATCTGAAATGCTGCAATCGAATCAAGTTTTACCTGCTCCGAACTGATGAGCATGGAACCACCAGACGATAACTTATACCGGCCGGCCCCTTCTTCCATAAATTTTATTTCAGAAGGTATGCCTGCATTTGCCATACGAACATATAAGCCGCCTTTATAAAAAGACAATTCTGCCTGATCTCCACGTTCGGTATAATACTTACCTGCCAGTTTTTTGAACAATACTGTATCCGCTTTATAGGCCGGCATGGGAACATCCGTTGGCTTGGTATCGGTTATTAGTAATTCTGCAATCAAGGAAGCAAGTCGGCCCGGGTTTGCAAAGCCCAGGTTACTGAATACCACTATCCCCAGTTTTTTCTCCGGATAACGAACGGCATAGGTACGGTAGCCAGCGTCTGCACCACCGTGCCCGATTTGCTCCCATCCTTTGAATTTTCCAACCATCTGCCCCATGGCATAGTCCAGTTTACGCCCGTCGTTCAGATAACCTACTTCCTTCATTTTTTGAACCAGCTCTTTTCCTCCAACTTCACCCGTTTCCAGGTTATTTAACCATTTCGCTTCATCCAGCACGGTTGTAAATAAACTCGTTGCTCCTACCGTGGAATAGCTAAGTACCGCATGCTGGTATTTTCCCCCGGCAGCAGCATTGTAGGAATAAGCACGACCAGGAACTAATTCCTGGTAATCGTCGTGAAAATGCGTGTCCTTCATACCCAATGGATTAAAGATGCGGGTCGCTGCAAATTTCCGGAGCGATTGTCCACTGAGTTTTTTTACTATTTCTGCCAACAGGGTATAACCGGTGTTACAGTACATCCACTCTTCCCCGGGCATAAAATTCAGGGCTTTTTGCGTTGTTACCAGTTTAATAATATGTTGTTGCGTAATTACATCATCCAGTTGTGTACCTCCAAGTGCAAGTAATTGCCACTGGTCTCTTAAACCACTGGTGTGCAAAATCAATTGACGGATACTTATTTTTTTGCCAAAATCGGGTATATAGTCCAGGTAATTTCGGATATCATCCTCCAATTTCAGCTTCCCTTCTTTTTCTAGTAACAGTATGCAGAAAGCTACATATTGTTTAGATTCGGAAGCTATATGAAAAACAGTAGCGGGACGAATAGGAATGGCATATTCCATATTGGCAAGACCATACCCCTTCTGGAAAATAACCTCTCCGTTTTGCTGAATAGCAACCGCACAACCTGGTGTAGAATTGGTGTAAAACTTAAAGATCGAATCTATTTTTGCGCTGGTTGAATCAGGTAGTTGTTGTGCATGTAAACTGCCTGTTATCAACAGGAAAAAGAACAATTGTTTCATTGCCAAAAGATAGCCATTAATTTTTTTACCGTAACACCAATTCCCGAGTTACCTGAATATCTTCCAGGAACCTGGAGTCGTGCGACACCACCAGCAGACTACCTTTGTATTGCCTGATTGCGTTGGCAAGGATTTCCAAATTATCAAGATCGAGATTATTGGTAGGTTCATCCAACACAATCAGGTCAGGTGCCTGCTGGCTGATATGCAGGCAGCATAACAATAAACGCATTCGCTCTCCACCGCTTAGGGAGGAACAGGTAATTTCCCAATCGGCTTTTTCAAACAGGAAACGATGCAACCGATTTTTAATATGATGGTCTTCCAACCCCTGTTTATTAAATTCACAGGCCCGCTCGAAAACAGTTTGCTTACTGTTAATCAATGAATAGTCCTGGTCGAGATAGATGGCCTTAAAATCGGCCCGGTATACTATACCACCGGATGCCTTTAATTGACCTAAGAGAAGTTTGAGAAGCGTCGTTTTCCCGGTTCCATTATTTCCTTTTAAGGCCCAACGTTCTCCGCTGTTTACCTGCCAGTTCAGCGGATTTTTCCAAACCGGTTGTCCTGGATGATATTCATAATTCATAGCGGTAGCAGAAAATAGCCGTTTCCCCTGGTGCAGGCCAGACTCTTCCCAATCAAATTTCATGGAAAGAATGGCTGGTTTTGCAGCTCGGCGCTGTAACAATTCCTCTTTTAATCCCTGCATTTTTTCAGTATGAACCTCTTTTAATTTTGCACTAGTTCTTTCAGCACTGTTACGCAGGCTATTCATCATAATTTTTGCGATGCCGGCTTTTTCCTGTTTATCTTTTCCCCGGCTGTTTAATTTCTGCTGTCGTTCTTTTGTTTCGCGTTCAATTTCCCTGGCCTGGCGAAGCGCTTTTTCAGCAGCTCCTATAGCCTGTTCCATTGCCTGCCGTTCGAGCTGTTTTTGTTGCTCAAAAAAAATCATAATTACCGCCATAAAGCTGAATACCGGAGGAGGTCATTTCGCCGGTCAGATCCAGGAGGTTAAGCAGGTTTCGGTCGTGGCTGACCAACAACATAGCAGCGGTTGTTTTTCCTAAGAAATCATACAGCAGGCCACGCGCAGTTAAATCGAGGTGATTACTTGGTTCATCCAATAATACCAGCTCAGGCTGATGCAGTTCCATGCCGGCCAACAGCAGTTTTGCTTTTTCACCACCGCTTAGTTTTTCAATAGATTGTTGTAGATCCAGGTTGCTTAATTGCCAGTTAGCCAATACTTGTTTACACCGCTCCTCAATGCTCCAGTCTTCTTCAAGGGCGTCTAACTGCGCTTCGGAAACATCTCCATTCAAAATAGCCTGTAATGCCCGCCATTTTTTTTCAATGCGCAGGACCCGGGCAACAGTACAATTGGTAAACTGCCCCACTAATTGAGGAACATAATAAGGTTTTACGGTGGTTTTTACACAACCGGAAGAAGCTGATAATTCTCCGGCTATGATCCTTAACAAAGTGGATTTGCCCACTCCGTTATTACCGATAAGGGCCATTTTTTGCCGGGGCTGCAAGTGCAGATGAAGCTGTTCAAATAATATAGATTTATTCGGATGCGAATAGGAGATATTCTGCAGATTCAACATATAACTAATTTTTTAGAAAAGAAATGGCTGCCTTAGCTGCCGGCTTTTACCTGAAAAAATTAGCGCTTCATTGTTGAATTATTCGTTAGGAAATCTGCTGCAAATATAACAAAAACTTTGACCAGCTTTCCAATTATCGAAATTTTAGCAAGTTCAAGGTAACCGGGCATACTAATTGCAGTTTACTACCGATTAAGTGTAGATCCTGTACTCAATATGAAAAAGCTATTATTTGTAACCTGTGTATTGCTGGCTGTTTCCTGTTCAAAGGAATCAACAGAACCGGAAACAGAAGAAACCAGTTCTCCTACTACTCCTGGTACCACAGCAGGCACTAATAACCTGGT
>NZ_LUKG01000122.1 GCF_001601815.1 Flavihumibacter sp. CACIAM 22H1 | reverse complement strand
GGCTCCAACAGCACCAATATGAACAGAAGCGTTTAATCACGGGAATTGAAAATAAAAAAAAAGCACCTTTCCTGTTAGCGGAAGGGTGCTTTTTTTATTGAATGAAGTACTAATTACCAGCCTTGTTTAGCAATACCGGCTTTAATAGCGGCAAGTGCTTTTTCTTCACCCAGCATAGTGGTGAGTTTATTTCCTTTTCCATCATTGCCCTGCGCCATATAACCGCCTCTGGCTGTTTTTGTGATCACTGCATCTTTAATTTCAACACCTTTTTCTTTAGTTTTTACGTTATATGCGGTCAGTTTAATATCAGCCATGTTTAGCTATTTTAAGAATGAATAATATGGTTAAAATTGCGCATACAAGCTAGCCAAAAAAACTTAGACTGCCCTTGAAATACGCTTATAAATAGGGAAATTTTAATATTAAATGTCGATTTTGGCGTATTTGGCGTGAGATTCAATGAATTGACGTCTTGGCGCCACTTCGTCTCCCATCAGCATACTAAATACCATATCGGCTTCGGCAGCGCTTTCCAGCGTTACGCGTTTAAGGGTTCGGGTATCCGGGTTCATGGTCGTTTCCCAAAGCTGCGTGGCATTCATTTCACCCAAGCCTTTATAGCGCTGAATGGTTACACTATCTTCTTTGCCGGCCCCAAATTTTTCTACCAGCATTTTCCGGTCTTCTTCTCCCCAGGCATAATCCTGGTCTTTCCCCTTTTTAACAAGGTAAAGCGGGGGCTGTGCCAGGTATACATAACCTTCTTTTACCAATTCGGACATATAACGGTAAATAAAGGTCAGGATAAGGGTGGCGATATGGGATCCGTCTACATCGGCATCGGTCATGATAATGAGCTTATGGTAGCGGAGTTTGGAAAGGTTCAGTGCCTTGGGGTCTTCCGGTGTTCCGACCGTTACACCCAATGCGGTGTATATATTCCGGATTTCCTCATTTTCATAGATCTTATGCTCCATCGCTTTTTCCACGTTCAGAATTTTACCGCGTAGTGGAAGAATGGCCTGGAAATTCCGGTCGCGCCCTTGTTTGGCCGTTCCGCCTGCAGAGTCTCCTTCGACAAGATATAGTTCACAGCGCTCTGCATCGCGCTCTGAGCAGTCGGCCAGTTTTCCCGGTAAACCGCCACCGCTAAGCACGGTTTTCCGCTGCACCATTTCACGGGCTTTTTTTGCAGCAACCCTGGCCTGCGCAGCAAGAATTACTTTGGAGATCACATTCCGCGCTTCTTTCGGATTTTCTTCGAGGTAAGCTTCCAGGGCGCGGCTAACGGTGGTTTCTACCACACCACTTACATCGCTGTTACCGAGTTTGGTTTTTGTTTGTCCCTCGAATTGCGGCTCCGGAACTTTTACAGAAATAATGGAGCTCAGGCCTTCCCGGAAATCGTCTCCCTCTACTTCAATTTTCGCTTTCTCAAAAAGGCCTTCTTTATCGCCATAACTTTTGAAAACCCTGGTAAGTGCACGACGGAAACCGGTAACATGGGTACCCCCTTCAATGGTATTGATATTATTTACATATGAGAAAATATGCTCTTTAAAATCGTTATTGTAGGAAAGAGCAACTTCCACAGCCACATGCGTGTTTTCATCATACCCTTCTACATAAAGGGTTTTGGCAATAAGGGGTGTTCTGTTGGCTGCTGCATCCAGCATTTCTACGAATTCGGTAATTCCGCCTTCACTGTAAAAAGTAGCCGAATAATGTTGACCGTTTTCGTCCAGTTCCCGCAGATCGTTGAGTACGATATTGATTTTACGGTTCAGGAAGGCCAATTCCCGTAAACGACCTTCCAGGATTTCGCGGTTGTAAACGGTATGAGTGAAAATGGTATCGTCTGGCCAGAAATGTACTTTGGTGCCGGTAATTTCGGAGTTGCCGATTTCTCGAACGGCGTACTGCGGTATCCCGATTTTATATTCCTGTTCAAAGATTTTTCCTTCTCGCTGAACAGTTACTTTAAGATCGCGACTGAGGGCGTTTACGCAACTTACCCCTACACCGTGCAAACCACCGGAAACTTTATAGGTGTTTTTATCAAATTTACCACCGGCATGTAATACCGTCATTACCACTTCCAGGGCACTCCGCTTTTCCTTGGTATGCATGGCGGTGGGAATTCCACGTCCATCATCACTTACAGATATAGAATTATCTTCATGTATAGTAACGATGATATTCTTACAATAGCCGGCAAGAGCTTCATCTATTGAGTTGTCTACCACCTCATACACCAGGTGGTGCAGGCCTTTTACCCCAATATCACCAATATACATGGCCGGGCGTTTACGTACTGCTTCCAGCCCTTCCAGTACCTGTATACTATCCGCCCCATATCCGTTATTGTTTGCAAGGGTTTGTTCCTGAATTTCTGTACTCATAAATACTTGGTAAAATACGCTTTAAAGTATAAAAATGACTATTGGCAAATGTACGGAAAAGACCTGAGACCTAAGCCCCTGCACTGTGAGAACTGCACCGATAAAACCGCCGGTAGGCTGGTGGGAGAAATGACAGTCGGGTGACAGCTGCGGGGGTATCGATGTCTCACCATTTAAGTAATCTTACTTATTTTTGCCCGTTCGTGTTTCAATCGCCTGATATATTATCCATAGCCCGGAAAGCGCCGGTGATGTACAATGAGTTGGAATTATTGCATCAGCGGGAGCAACAGATTCCGGGTTCGGTGCATTATACCATTCAGCGGTACCGGAAAAATATGCCATTTGAGATGGATGATACGGGTTTCCTGGTGTATCACCGGGTTCCGGCCGATGAAAAGCAGAATTACCTGGAACTTCGATTTTGTATCGCAGGAAATATGTATTGCCGGCAGTACCAGACAGAATGCGATAGTTGTAAAGTGAACCTGACCAGTTCCTGTGAACACCGCTCGCCCAGTGTGGATGTGATGAGTTTTGTCTTTAGCCCGGCTCATCTTTCGCAGTTTATCGGGTCAGGCAATATGAACACCCTGCAGGATGATATCATCCGTTTCCGGCATCGTACTTCTTTTTCAAAAGCCCTCTCACTTTGCAGCAGAACCCGCACGGTTTTGGAAACCTTGCTCAACCACCAGTATAACGGCTCTATGGAGAATATCTTCATCAATGCACAGATGCAGATGTTATTGTTGTTCAGCCTCGATTGTATGGTAGGGGAAAAAGAGGAGGTTGCCTTCAGTTGTAAATTCCTGGCGAATGAATCAGATCGTGAAAAGATTGAAAAAGCACGTGAAGTTTTATTGCAGCATATCGGTGAACCCATTACCATCAAAGAGCTGAGCAAAAAAGTAGCCATTAATGAATGTTACCTGAAAAAAGGGTTCAAGGAAATGTATGGTACCACGGTCTTTGATTTTTACCAGAGCCAGCGGATGGAGCATGCGCGCTACCTGCTATACGAAAAAGGCCTGAGTGTTACCGAAGTTTCGATGATGCTGGGTTACTCTTCTATTTCCCATTTCTCTACGGCATTTAAGAAACATACAGGCATAAAGCCCTGTGAGTTGCTATTACATTAGTCCCAGCTAATCCAGGCATTCCGTATATCGGTATCGGTTTATAACTACTACTTATTTTTCATTGGGCCGATAAGCCATAATATCCCGGTCAAACAGGTAGAGGCCGCTTTTGTCTTCACCAATCAGTTCCAGTTTTTCATTAAGGGTGCGGGCCGTACGTTCTTCTTCCATTTGCTCAGTAACATACCACTGGAGGAAATTATGCGTGGCATAATCCTTTTCGGAAAGAGACTGGTGAACAAGGTCGTTAATGCTATCACTCACTTTTAATTCATGCTTCAGGAATTCCGCAAACGCAGTTTGCAGGCTGCGAAAAGTCAGAATTGGTTGTTCCAATGCAGGTACCATGGCAAATCCACCACGTTCATTGATAAAAGTGATGAGTTTCAGCATATGCATTCTTTCCTCATCAGATTGTTTATAAAAAAATGCAGCAACACCCTGCAAGCCGGGCTGTATATCGGCCCAGCAGGCCATTGCCAGGTAAGCCTGGGAAGATTCCGCTTCCATCTGAACCTGTTTGTTTAACGCATCCTGCATGGTTTTCGAGAGCATAGTAAAAAATTTATAGTAAGGTACAAAATCGCCCTCAACCAGGGAAACTCAATTTGCCCATTGATACGGTTGGAATACCATTGCGACCTTCCCCATACTGCACACGTCCACCCGTCAGCCATTCATTGGCAAGAACGGCAAAAAGCACCGCTTCCTTGGCATCCGGATTGATCTGTAATACAGTAGTAGGTTTAAATTGAACGCCCGGTAATAAAGCAAGCAGGTTTTTCATCAATAAAGGATTGTGCATGCCACCGCCACTCACATAAAAATGGTATTGATCCAATTCCTTAACCTGGGTATTGATAGCGCGTGCTATTCCTTCCGCAGAAAATCTATTGAGCGTGGCCATGGTATCGAAATCCGAAATAGATGTTGTTCCTGATCGTTGTTGGGCGGCTGATAAATAGGCCAGGTTAAATAATTCAGGACCGGTTGTTTTGGGAAAACCCTGGCTGAAAAAGGGATGGTCTAATAAGGCTGCCAGTAGTTGTTCGTTTATTGATCCCTGTAAGGCTACTGTGGCATCGGCATCATAATAAGTGCCCGGATATACCTGTTGTATAAATGCATCCATAAGTGTATTACCGGTTCCGGTATCGGTGCAAAAAACATGGTCTGGGTTAAGGTCACCGGGCAGGAAGGTAAAATTGGCGATTCCACCAATGTTCAGCATGATCCGATTTTCGCCCTTTTTTGAAAAGATCAGGTAGTCGCCATAAGCTGCCAGGGGAGCCCCTTCTCCGCCACCGGCAATATGTTTTTGCCTGAAGTCACTAAGTGTGAGTATACCGGTGCGTACCGCCAGGTGGTCGCCATCGCCCAACTGCAAGGTTCCATTGCCAAAATCTGGCAGCTGGTGTAAGGATTTTGGGGCATGAAAAATGGTTTGCCCGTGGCTGGCAATCAAATCTATTTCCGATGTGGGTATGTTCCAATCGGAAAGCGCCTGCAGAATGAGGGCAGCATGCTGTTCAGCGATCCATCCATTCAGCAGGCAAAGCTGTTGCAGATCTACCATTTTCTTCGAAAAAACGTTGGCTATTGCTGCTTTGAAGGCTGGTTGGTAGGGGATTGTTGTAAATTCTCTCAGTTGGATCCGGGTATCCATACCAGCACCCGAAATCCGGCAAAGAGCAATATCCAGTCCATCTACCGAAGTGCCCGACATAAGCCCGATTATATTCCTTGATTCCCTGGAGGCGATTTCATGACATTGCTGAAGATACCGGTTCATGAGAAAATTTTGAAGGGTTAAATGCGTGCTATTTTATGCGTAATTATTCTGGAATATACATAGATTTATGCAATAATTTGCGGATATATGCACGTTTTAGCCAATTATCTCTTCTTTAACCTTGGTAAAATTGTTTCGATATTTGACAAATGAATGTAGAAGCTGGCAATAAATTGGATTTTTCCGCCCTTAAACAGGCATTATCGGGCGACTTGTATTTCGATGATTCGCCCGAAGATCGGGCAGTAAAGATGGCCTATGCCACTGATGCATCGGTGTACCAGGAAATACCGCTTGCCGTGGCAGTACCCCGGCATGAAAAGGACCTGGTGAAACTGGTAAAATTTTGTCGGGATGCCAGGCTTCCCATGATTCCCCGCACCGCAGGTACTTCTTTAGCCGGGCAGGTTGTTGGAACGGGCCTGGTGATCGATTTATCGAGGCATATGAACGCATTGCTGGAAGTAAACCAGGCAGAGAAATGGGTACGCGTGCAACCGGGTATTGAGCGCGATGTATTAAATGAACTGCTATTGCCCTATGGGTTGTTTTTCGGACCGGAAACGTCCACCTCCAACCGCGCTATGATCGGAGGAATGATCGGGAACAATTCCTGCGGCTTACATTCAATGGTTTGGGGGACTACCCGGGACCATGTATTGGAAGTAAAAGTTATTCTTTCGAACGGGGAAGAAGCCCTGGTAAAAGCGCTGGATGCTACAGCGCTGCAGGCCAAAAAAAAGCAGACCGGCCTGGAAGGGCAGATCTACCGGGAGATTGACCGGATACTAACTGATACTGCCAATCAAAAGGCCATTCGCGAAGCTTACCCCGCTGAAAAGGTGGTGCGAAGAAATTCTGGGTATGCATTGGATGCACTGCTGGATTCTTATCCGTTTGGCGGAAAAAAAGATTTTAATCTCTGTCGTTTGATAGCCGGCTCTGAAGGTACGCTTGCAATGATCACCGAGGCCAAACTAAACCTGCTTGAATTACCTCCTGCTGAAAAAGGGTTGGTGTGTGTGCATTGCAGCAGTCTGAAAGAATCGCTGCTGGTAAATTTGATTGCTATTAAACACGGCTGTTATGCCAGCGAGCTGGTAGACGCGCTTATACTGGGGTTTACCAAAAATCATCCGGCACAACAGAAAAACCGGTTTTTTATTGAAGGTGAGCCGGCTGCACTGTTGATGATAGAATTTATGGAAGCGGAACTGGAACAGATGCAGGCTAAAGCTGCTGCTTTTGTACATGAATTAAAATCTCTTCAGTTAGGGTATGCCTATCCGTTATTAACCGGGTCATCTATTAACAAAGCCTGGGACTTACGCAAGGCTGGGTTGGGTTTATTGAGAAATATAAAGGGAGATGCACAGCCGGTAAACCTTATCGAGGACTGTGCCGTTGCTCCGGAGGATCTTCCTGCCTATATAGATGAGCTGCAGGAATTGTTGCAATCCATGAACCTTACGGCATCTTATTATGCCCATGCCGGCGCGGGGGAATTGCATGTGGAGCCACTTATTAACCTGAAATCGGCAACAGGTAGGATACAGTTCAGGGAGCTGTTAGCCGGCACTGCAGCAATTGTAAAAAAATACAAGGGCTCACTCAGCGGAGAGCATGGCGACGGGCGACTGCGTGGTGAATTTATTCCCTATATGTTGGGCGATCGTTGTTTTGAGCTGTGTAAAGAAATAAAGCGTCTTTTTGATCCTCAGCAAGTTCTGAATCCGGGTAAAATAACCGACGCTCCACCGATGGATGCATATTTCCGCATGCCGGCAAATCCGCCTTCTGAAAAAGTTACTACTCATTTTAATTTCGAGCGCGAAGGGGGTATTCTTGCGCTTGCAGAGAAATGTTCCGGATCGGGTGATTGCCGCAAAACACATAGGGCAGGTGGCACTATGTGCCCGAGTTATATGGCTACCCGCTTCGAAAAAGATACCACCCGGGCAAGGGCAAACCTCTTACGCCAGTTTTTATCAGCCGAACCTTCTGCAAAAGCTTTTGATCATGAGGAAATTCATGCAGCAATGGATCTTTGTTTGTCGTGCAAAGGATGTAAAGCAGAGTGCCCCTCCAGTGTGGATGTGTCTAAATTAAAAGCCGAATTTCTGCAGCAGTATTATGAGCTGCATGGCGTACCTCTAAAGGCCCGGATGATTGGTGAATTTCCGGCGCTCAGTGCATTTGCCAGCAAGTTTCCTACTATATATAACTGGTCGATGAAACAATCGCTGTTCGCCCGGCCTCTTAAGAAGCTGCTGAATATGGCTGCAGAACGTGATTTACCGGCGTTGCATCGGTTTACGTTGAGGAAATGGGTGGAAGGGGGAAAGAGGGGAGAAGTGGTGAAGAGAGTGGAGGGTGGTAAGAGGAGGGTGTATTTTTTTTGTGATGAGTTTACGAATTACAATGATGTGGAGTTGGGCATGAAATGTATTAAGCTGTTGGAGAAATTGGGATATGAGGTTATTATTCCGCAACATATTGAAAGCGGGCGTACGCATTTATCAAAGGGACTGGTAAAACGTGCCAAACAGATTGCCATCAAAAACATTGAGCTTCTGGCTCCGGTGGTAGAGGATGATTGTTCAATTATTGGGTTGGAACCATCGGCCATATTAAGTTTTCGGGATGAATACCTTGATTTGGTTCCGCCCACCTTACAGGAGC
>NZ_LUKG01000121.1:2560-8764 GCF_001601815.1 Flavihumibacter sp. CACIAM 22H1 | reverse complement strand
CAATTACCCTCTGCTGCACCCCGGGAACAAAAAGAAGGCGAAATGGATGAAGTAGTTGTATCTGGCTATATCAGCCAAAAGAAAACTTCCGTCACCGGCTCGGCAAGCGTTGTAAAAGGAGAAGAGTTATTTGTAACAGGAGATCAACAGAGCAAGCTAGATTCTGCTGATTTACCAGTTACTGCGCCAACCGCTCCGGCACTCCGCACCAACTTTAATGAAACAGCCTTTTTCTTTCCACAACTCTCTGCCGATTCCAACGGACTGTTCAGTTTCAGTTTTACTATGCCGGAATCGGTAACAACCTGGAAATGGCAGTTGTTTGCACATACGAAATCATTGGCCATGGGGTATCTGCAACAAGCAATAATTACGCAGAAAGACCTGATGGTGCAACCCAATATGCCCCGCTTTCTGCGAGAAGGCGATAAAATGGAAATTACCACAAAAGTGGTAAACCTTACAGATAAGGAAGTTACCGGCCAGGCAGAGCTCCAATTGATAGATGCCACCACTAATCAACCTGTAGATGGTTGGTTCCGGAATTTCTTTCCCAATCAATACTTTACGGTGGCCGCCAAATCCACTGAACTGGTTCGGTTTCCGGTAGAAGTGCCCTACCAGTTTGATCGGGCGCTTACCTGGAAAATTATTGCCCGTGTAGGGGAAAAAACAGACGGAGAGTCTTCTACCCTGCCGGTTTTGAGCAACCGGCAACTGGTCACCGAAGCTATTCCATTTTTCATCAACGGTTCCAGCAGCAAAGATGTTCCACTCACCAAACTGATAAATAGCAAGGACAGTGAAACGCTCAGCAACCAATCCCTGACCGTTGAGTTTTCGGCAAATCCAGCCTGGTACGCTATACAGTCGCTACCTTATCTCACAGAATACCCCTATGAATGTGCTGAACAAAGTTTCAACCGCTTATACGGATACCTGATTGCCGATCATTTGCTGAAAGCTGCACCCCGCATCAAAAAAATCTTGCTCGAATGGCAGCAGAAAGACAGCACTGCTTTCTTGAGTAACCTGCAAAAAAACGAGCAACTTAAGCAGGTGCTGCTGGAAGAAACACCCTGGGTACTGGAAGCAAAATCAGAAGCAGAACAGAAAAAACGGCTGCTGTTGCTTTTTGACGCCAGCAAACTGGAACAGGAAGCGGCCAAACTTATTGCCAAACTGAAGGAGATGCAGAGTTCGAATGGTGGGTTTAGTTGGTTCAAAGGTGGCCCCGACGACCGCTATATTACCCAATACATTTTAACCGGTATCGGGCACTTACAAAAGCTGGGAATAATTGGTGCAGACTACGGAATATTTGCGCCCCTTGTGAGCTCGGGGCTCCGATATGCCGATCAGCGACTGGTAGAAGATTATAATAAACGTGATAAAGCAGCCAAAGAACCCAGCTATCTGAATTATTTTGCCGTACAGTATCATTATATGCGCAGCTTTTTCAGCAGTGCAGGTTTAAGTGGAGAATATGTACTTGCAGCTAACCATTACCGTAAGGAAATCCAGTCTCTCTGGATAAAAGGAAATCTTTTATCTAAAGCAATGATTGCCCTTGCCTTACACCGTACCGGCGATAAGCTAACAGCTACAGGTATCCTCAGATCCTTACAGCAAACAGCCATTAAATCAGCAGATAAAGGCATGTACTGGAAAGCTAATACGGGTGGTTATTACTGGCAGGAAGCTCCCATTGAAACACAGGCCCTGATGATTGAATTGTTCCAGGAATTGAAACAGCCTGCTACCACCATCAATGAAATGAAAGCATGGTTATTACTGAATAAACAAACCAATCGCTGGAGTACTACCAAAGCAACTGCAGATGCCTGTTATGCGCTTTTATTACAGGGTAGTAACTGGCTGGAAGCCCAACCCAAAATCAGTGTAAAACTGGGTAATATTACAACGGTAACAGCTACCCGGGAAGAAGCAGGAACGGGGTACTACCAAAAAATCATTCCTGGAACTGCCGTATTTCCTGAAATGGGCGCTATAAAAATTAATGTGGAACAAGCCCAGGCTCCCAACGCCAATGTTCCGGTTTGGGGTGCTGTTTACTGGCAATATTTCGACAACCTTGAAAACATCACGGCCGCAAAAACTGCCCTGGCTGTTAATAAACAGGTACTGGTTGAAAAACTTACGGATAAGGGCCCGGTGCTGGAAGCTATTCAGGAAGGAAACACGCTGAAGGTCGGTGACAAACTGGTTGTGCGCCTTGAAATCAGCACAGACCGGCAAATGGAATACGTGCATGTAAAAGACATGCGGGCCTCATCACTGGAACCAACCAATGTACTAAGCGGCTATCGCTGGAAAGGATCGTTGGGATATTACGAAAGCACCCGCGATGCAAGTACTAATTTCTTCATTCAGTATCTTCCCAAAGGAAATCATGTGCTGGAATATTCCCTGTTTGTTTCACATGCAGGAACATTCAGTAACGGCATTAGTACCATTCAGTGTATGTATGCCCCGGAATTCACCAGCCATACCGAAGGAATTAAATTAAACATCGAAGCAAACTAAAAAGGATGCGGCATATTGATACCCTGATCATTGGACAGGGACTTTGTGGTACCTGGCTGAGCAGGTGGTTAGAGCAGTACAACCATGATTATTTAATTATTGATGAAGGAAAAACCAACAGTTCCTCCCGCATTGCGTCGGGTGTAATCAACCCGGTTACAGGCAGGATTCTGGCAAAAACATGGATGGCAGATACACTGCTTCCCTTTGCGATGGACGCCTATTCAGAACTCGGCAAAGAACTAGGTATCGATTGCATACAGTCTACCAGGATCCTGCATAGTTTTCCCAGCCAGCAAATGAAAGAAGCCTTTGATGCAAGATTACCCGAATTCGGAGAGTACCTTAAAACCCCTGCGGACAAAGATTATTGGAACCGGTTTATGGAAAGTCCCTATGGACTGGGAAGTATTCAGCCTGCCTTATTAATTAACCTGTTTCTTTTATTAAGCCGCTGGAAAGCATACCTGATCGGGCAAAAGCGCCTGCTGACAGAACGGTTCGAACCTGCTGCATTGATGTATTCAGAAAAAGGTATTGAATACCGCGATATTAAGGCAAACCGGATCATCTACTGTGATGGCATTGAGGGCATGGACCTGCCTTATTTTAACCGCCTCCCTTTTGCACCGAATAAAGGGCAGGCTTTATTGCTGGAGATCCCCGGCATGCCCGCAGGAGCCATTTACAAAAAAGGGATCAGCCTGGTCCCTTATCCAAGTATTGAAGGTGAGTACAATGCGGCTTATTTCTGGGCAGGCTCTACCTATGAAAATGATTTTACCACGGTAGCTCCAACCCCCGAATTCAGAGAACGCACAGAGCAACTGGTTCGTAACTGGATAAAGTTACCCTTTACCACCCTGCATCATTGGGCAGGTATACGCCCGGCAAACCTCGAACGGCGTCCCTTTGTAGGAATGCACCCACATTTCCCGGTCATTGGTATATTAAACGGCACAGGCACTAAGGGATGTTCCCTGGCGCCCTATTTCGGCAAACAGCTGGCCCAGGCTATTGCGGAAGGAGGTCAGATTCTGCCAGAAGCGCATATCAACCGATTTTCGAGACTGCTCAGCCCCTAACTTTGCCGCTGAAATTTTACGCTGCATGGCAAGCAAACCCAGTATGTATACCATTCCGGAGCGGTTTCGCCGGATAGAAAACCTGCACATTGTATTCTGGCTATTGAAAGACATGAGCTGGGCATTGCTCTGGAAACCCATCGGTATGGTCATGATTTTTCCAACCCTTACGGTGGCTATACTTATAACCTACCAGACAAGAAATATCAAATCGGAATTGTTTCATAACCTGGCGGTATTGTTTTGGATAATTGCCAATTGCTCCTGGATGGTGCTGGAATTTTATGAAACGCCGGATCATTTCCGCTACTATACCGCCATACCCTTTGGATTGGGTATGCTAACCATTGCCTGGTATTATTTGATAGAAATCAGGAAGAAATAAGTTCCATTCCTTTTTGCAGGTATCCCTGGCCGTTATGCAGCAGATTCTGGCCAAATACTACTTTTTTCTGCTGGGTACGGTACCCGGCCAGTGTAGCTAAAGGATCTTTTCCTTTCTCTGCTGTATCCTGGTCAATGGTAGTTAATACACAGCGGGCACAGGGTTTTACTGCTTTAAAAAGTATCGTACCTGCTTTAAATGTACCGACCCAATCTTCCTCGTAAGGCGCCCACCCTTCCACCACCAGGTTAGGACGGAACCGGTTCATCGGAACAGGCCGCTCTAGCCGGGTATTCATGTCGTTTAAAGAAGCCTGCCCGATCAGTAAAATGGGGTAAGCATCGGAAAAACTGGTAATTTCTTTGTTAGCTGCATACCGCGGATCCACTTCCCGTCGGCTGCTGTCGGGCATATAAACCAGCCGGCAATCCATGCCGAGCTGTCGGGAAAACCAGTGATCTGCGGCTTCCATAACGGACACCGCAGGTACCGTATCCTCCCAGATCTGAACGATTAATTCAGGAGATGCCGGGGGGGCTGCCATCGGAATTCGGAAAGATTCCGCTGGTTTTGTTTTATGGTATACCAGTAACTGATCTCCCTCCAATTGAACCTGCAACAAGGCCATTTTAGGGTATTCCCGCTGGGTAAGAAACCTACCGGCGGCATCCACCAGCATCCAGCGGCGGTCGTATTCAAAACCACGGTCGGTTACCCATACGGTATCCAACTCTATACCACCCAATGATTTAATGGGATAAATAAATAATCCGCTGATGCTGGCCATACTGCAAAATACTAAACTGCGCTTACCTTTGGTTGAATTGATTTACCATGAAAGCCCGCCTTACGATAGAATACTGTCCGAAATGTCACTGGCTCCTGCGTGCAGCCTATATGGCACAGGAATTATTAACCAGTTTTGAGCAGGAACTGGAAGAAGTAGCGCTGCGCCCGAGTGAAATAGCCGGACGATTCACAATTTCCCTCCAGGACGAAGCCATTTTTGATCGCAAGCGAGAAGGAGGCTTTATCGAAATCAAAGTACTCAAGCAATTGGTGCGCGACAAAATAGCACCAGGAAAATCACTGGGGCATTCAGATCGGTCAGCAGCACCACACTAAGCGGCAAGAAGCCGGCTCAGCAAAATCCTGTAAGGATCCTGGCGGAGCAGCCTGGCCATCGCGTCGTATAACTCCGGAAGATCATGCCTTAAGCGCACACTGTTTTCAAAAAACACTTCTACGCTAACAGCCCAGAATTCATGGTAATTGGTGGCGGCATATTCTCCTAAAATGGTTTTGCGTCCGCGTTGCATATCCTGAAAAATAGGACGGGCTACCTTGGAAAAATTATGAAATTCTTTTTTAAAATGACGGTCTTCGTCGGTTTTGGTAATAAAATTCACATAGGCTAACGCATGTGCCATTTCATGTAATCCAACATTACTGCTATCGTGCGCACTTCGGATACCTTCCAGGAAATTATGCCAGGAAAGATAGATACCGGAACTATCTACATGCCCCATAAATGGCAGGGAATAATGCCCGTAATGATAATCGTGCTGCAGTACATAGATATCGCGAAAATAATTCAGCGAAAAATTATCCAATCCCAGCGTTAATTGGGCGGCAGTGGCACTGATAAGGATGGGCATTTCTTCTTTTTTCTCCACTCCTACATAATGAAACTTCTTAGAGCGGAAAAACAGGTAGGCCCGATACAGCCACTTTTGCTGGGTGGCTTCATCCACCTTATTAAAATAACGAATGTTAGAGGAAATCAGCTTCCTGAACTGAGCCTCATGCAGTTCAAAGCCTTTCCGGCGGCGATGGAGTAAAAAATATTGCCAGCGATTGTTCAGTAAGTCAAACAAAAAGACCGCACTGAACACCAGCAAACAAATGAAAACGATTTCCATAAGGGTCAACTTTACGGGTAAGAAAATCGAAATTGTCTTGCTGGTTCAACACAGAAATGGATACGATGGGCCTTTCGGAGAGGAGACTGGTACGGATTAAAGACTCGACGGCTCGAGTTTGGGCTTAATTAAGCACAAGTTAAACTTTGAATTTGAAGAATAAAAGCGTTTTGCTCTTAAATTCCTGTAAAAACGGGTTTTTCGACGAATGGAAGGAAATCAGACGGCTTTTACGGTCATCAACTCCAGTGGGTCCTGGTTAAGC
>NZ_LUKG01000121.1:0-1905 GCF_001601815.1 Flavihumibacter sp. CACIAM 22H1 | reverse complement strand
AATGGAAGGAAATCAGACGGCTTTTACGGTCATCAACTCCAGTGGGTCCTGGTTAAGCAGCTCGCACATGGCAGCATATAAAACCGGCTCACAGGTTTTCAATAAAATCGGCTTTTCGAAGAAAGCCTCCACTGAAACAGCCCAGAACTCATGAAAATTGGTGGCTGCATACCGGTCCAGTACAGATTCACCGCCATTTCTCATATTCGTATAAATTGGGTGAGCCGCTTTAACATAGTCTTTGAATTTGGCCCGGAAGCTTTTCTCCATGGTTGTTTTTCCCATAAGCGCGCCATAAGTTAGCGCATGGGCCATTTCATGCAGGCCTACATTGTGCCCATCGTCGTATTCCTGGTAGCCATGAAAAAAATGATCCCAGCTGAGGTAGATGCCCTGGAGGCTTACATGCCCCTGGAAGGCCTGTTTATGCCAGTGCACCCGGTAGGCGGATCCTGAAACATAGATTTTATCAAAAAAATCGAGCCTGAAATCATTTAATCCAAAGGTGAGTTGAACAGCGGCGGAGCTGATCAGGAGCGGGATCATCGGATCGGGGGATAAGTCAATATATTTAAATTCTTTATAACGCATGAAATCCATAACCCTGCGTAAAAAACGGGCCTGGTTATCGAGGTTAAGGGCGCGGTAATAGATATTATGCGTCCGGAGCCAGTCGTGGTGCTGTGCCCATTCCGGCAAAAGCGAACCGGAACCTTCCGGGGAGGGATGATTACTGTCTCGCACCATCCGCCGATAATCGTATCGGAAGCGCTCCCAGCTCCAAATCAGAAAAACCAGGAGGCTGCTACTGCCTAATATGGTAATTACGGTAATCATGCTACATTTGCACCTCAGCAACAAACCGAAAATATAAATTCTATATGTATAGATCGCATACTTGTGGCGAATTAAATGCAAATTCCATTGGAAAAGAGGTAACACTGGCAGGTTGGGTTCAAACAATCCGGAAATTTGGCAGCATCACATTCGTAGATTTACGAGACAGGTATGGCATTACACAATTGTTATTCGGAGAAACCCTTACTCCTCAATTGGATGCACAACCGCTGGGCCGGGAATTTGTTATCCAGGTAACCGGGAAAGTAATTGAACGTACCAATAAGAATAAAAACATCCCTACCGGTGATATAGAAATTGATGTAATCAGTTGTACGATTCTCAATAAAGCGGCTACCCCCCCATTCACCATCCAGGACGATACTGATGGCGGAGATGACCTGCGGATGAAATACCGTTATCTCGATTTACGGCGCAATGCTGTAAAACGCAACCTGGAGCTCAGGTATGCCGTTAACCGGGCAGCCCGCAATTACCTCCATGAAAATAATTTCATGGATATTGAAACACCTTTTCTAATTAAAAGCACCCCGGAAGGAGCCCGCGACTTTGTAGTGCCCTCCCGTATGAATGCGGGCCAGTTTTATGCCCTGCCGCAAAGCCCCCAAACCTTTAAGCAATTACTGATGGTAAGCGGTTACGATCGGTATTACCAGGTAGTAAAATGTTTCCGGGATGAAGACCTACGGGCAGACCGGCAGCCAGAATTCACACAGATCGACTGCGAGATGAGCTTTGTGCAACAGGAAGATATTCTTCAAATGTTTGAGGGATTGGTTAAGCGCATCTTCAAGGACGTTAAAAATATTGATTATACCGAGTCTGTTCAACGAATGACCTGGAACGATGCCATGTTACAGTATGGCAATGACAAACCAGACATTCGCTTTGGTATGGAACTGGCCAATTTCAAAACGGTGTTTGAGGCACAAACCGGCAATGCCCATGCCTTGAAAATTTTTGAAGAGAGCGGCTTTAAAGTATTCAATGATGCAGAAACCGTGCTGGCTATAGCAGTACCCGGTTGTAGTGAATACACCCGTAAAC
>NZ_LUKG01000120.1 GCF_001601815.1 Flavihumibacter sp. CACIAM 22H1 | reverse complement strand
GTTGGGGATAGTTTATGGGACGATGGGGATAAGCAGGAAAAACTGCCCAGTTCCGTGAATTGGGAAACCGTTGCCGATTGTATTATTTCGGTAATGCCATACGATGTTGAGCAGGAAATGTACCGTCGTTTTCCCCGGTTAGAATCACTTTGCCGGCTCGAAACGGAAAAGCAATATTCCAAGTATAAAAAAAGATTACACCATTTCCTGGCATCCAGTCCGGAAGAACGGTATGAAAACCTGATTGAAACCAAGCCTGAATTATTTCAGCTCGTACCGCTCTACCATATTGCCAGCTACCTGGGCGTAACACCCGAATCGCTCAGCCGCATCCGGCGGCGGATGAAACTTTCCTGAACGATGGTTACATTCCGTATTGTGCAAGGAATTTAATGCGCATGATTTTTAGTTGCTCCCAGGAATAGTTGCTATCGGCCATTTCTTCCTGTGCTACCTGCAGCGAAGAGGTTTCACAACTTTTGAAATAATCGAGGATTTCTTCCTGGTCATATTCATCCAGCATTTCATCGATGGCATAATCAAGGTTCAGCTTGGTACCGCTGGCTGCAATGGTTTCCATTTCTTCCAGGAGCGTATCCAACCGCAACTCCTTGTTCTTAGCAATGGTTTCAAGCGGAATTTTTTTATCCGTTTGCTGGATGATATAAACTTTGAGCCCGCTTTTATTAACCACACTTTTCATCACAAAATCATCGGGCTTCTCTATATTATTGTCTTCAACGTATTTAGCAATCAGGTCTACAAAAGGTTTGCCATAACGCATGGCTTTGCCCTTGCTTACTCCCTGGCATTTATCGAGCTCAGCAACAGCAGTAGGGTAGAGGGTGGCCATATCCTGCAGCGAGGTTTCCAGGAAGATCACAAAAGGCGGCAGTCCTTTTTTCTTCGCTTCTTTCTGTCTTAATTCCTTTAATAGTTCAAAAAGTTTTTCATCTGTGGCAGAAGCAGGCCCCCCGGTTTCTACAGCATCTTCATCGTCTTCATTGGCATCTTCATACAGGTTATTAAGCACTATGCGGAAACTCCTGGGTTTCTTTATAAAGGCGTCGCCGGCTTTGGACAATTTCAGCACACCGTACTCTTCAATATCTTTCGTAAGCATACCTGCCAAGAGCAGTTGGCGGATTAAGGTGGCCCAATAATGATCGGGCTGATCTTTGCCCAGGCCAAACTCGTCGAGCCCGTTATGGCGATACATCTGGATCTGCGGGGTCATACGCCCGATCATAACATTGACGGTATAATCGGTAGCAAAACTTTCATCCAGCTTTTTAACCAGCTTCAATACTTTCACCGCGTCTTCTTTTGCTTCTACCTGCTCTTTCGGATGTTTACAGTTATCACAGCCGCCGCAGTTTTCCTGCTCCCATACTTCCCCAAAATAGCTGAGCAATATTTTACGCCTGCAAACACCGCTTTCAGCATAGGCTACGGTTTCATTAATCAGTTGCGCGCCCACTTCCCGCTCACTTAGCGGTTTATCGCGCATCAGGTGTTCCAGCTTGGCCACATCCTTATGAGAATAGTAGAGGATACAATGCCCTTCGAGGCCATCTCTTCCAGCCCTTCCGGTTTCCTGGTAATAGTTCTCTATACTTTTAGGAATATTATAATGGATCACAAAGCGAACATCCGGTTTGTCGATTCCCATTCCGAACGCAATGGTAGCTACAATAACCTGGGTATCTTCATTCAGGAACTTATCCTGTCTTTCTGCCCGCAGCTTGGAGTCGAGCCCGGCATGGTAGGCCACTGCCTTAATTCCGTTGGCCACCAGTACATCGGCCAGTTCTTCCGTGGTTTTCCGGTTAAGGGTATAGATGATTCCGCTTTTTCCTTTGTTCTGAACAATATACCTGACCATGCTGCGGATGGTCTGCTCTTTTTTGATCTTGGGTTGGATCTCGTAATAAAGATTGGTACGATTAAAGGAGGAAATAAAAATTTCAGGGTTCCGCAATCCCAGGTTCTTAACGATATCGCTCTGCACTTTAGGCGTTGCGGTAGCGGTCAGGGCGATGACGGGTATTTTTTCATTGATTTCGTCCATCATTTCGCGCAGTCGGCGGTATTCCGGCCGGAAATCATGGCCCCATTCAGAAATACAATGCGCTTCATCAACAGCAAAAAAGCTGATATTAAGATCCCGGAATAATTCCAGGTTTTCGGCTTTGGTAAGGGTTTCCGGTGCAACGTAGAGCATTTTGGTATGGCCCTGCTGCAGGTCGTCGTGTACTTCCCGGATTTCTTTTTTGGTAAGGGTCGAATTCAGGAAATGCGCCACATCGTCTTTACTGCTATAGCCACGAACCAGGTCTACCTGGTTTTTCATCAATGCAATAAGGGGAGAAACAATTATGGCTACACCGGGCATTATCATTGCGGGAAGCTGATAACAGAGGCTTTTTCCTCCCCCGGTTGGCATAATCACAAACGTATCCCGGCCGCCCATAAGGTTTTGGATAATTTCCTCCTGGGGACCTTTAAATTTATTAAACCCAAAATATTCCTGTAATGAATCAGTGAGCGACATTGCGCCGTTATGCGGCGAAGCCGGTGCTTTGGCAACCGTTTTTTTGGTACTTGATTTTTTAACTGTTGCAGTGGCCTTGGCCGGTTTATCAGCAGCTGCGCCCGCAGCAGTGGTTTTCCGGGATTTTGATGATGTTGACATGTCCGTATATTTTCAAACTCACTTGAAGCTGAACCCTCATAAGTTAACGAAAAACTAGCAGTGGTAGTGGTGCATTTTCAAAGGACGGCGAAATTACTAAAAAAGCGGGGGGAAAAACACCCTAATTTGTTAATAAAGGATGCTCCTTGGGCAAATCTCCTATTTTTGTGCCGCCATCTATGAACAGGGATCAAATTCTGGCCACCGGCCGTCGCACAATTGAATTGGAAGCAGGTTCCATTGCCGGATTACTGGCTTTTCTGAACGATGATTTTGTTCAGGCCGTTGAGGCTGTGTACCAGTGCAAAGGGCGGCTTGTAATAAGCGGTATTGGCAAAAGCGCCATCGTTGCCCAGAAAATTGTAGCCACCCTGAATTCAACCGGTACGCCCGCGCTTTTTCTGCATGCCGCGGATGCTATACACGGCGACCTGGGTATGGTCCAGGAAACAGATATTGTGTTGATAATCAGCAAAAGCGGCGAAAGTCCCGAGATCAAAGTACTGGTACCGCTTATTAAAAATTTTGGGAATACACTGCTTGCAATGGTGGGCCAGACACAGTCTTTCCTTGCGCAACAGGCTGATTTTGTGCTTAATACAACCGTATCCAAAGAAGCCTGCCCAAATAACCTGGCGCCCACCAGCAGTACTACAGCGCAAATGGTGATGGGAGATGCATTGGCAGTTTGCCTCATGGAACTCCGCGGTTTCAACGGGGAGGATTTTGCCCGCTTTCATCCGGGGGGCAACCTGGGTAAACGACTTTATCTCCGCGTAAAGGATTTATATATACACAATGAACGACCGGCTATTTCCCCGGAAGCCAGCCTTAAAGAGATTATCCTGTCTATTTCGGGAAGCCGGCTGGGGGTAACGGCGGTTATTGATCAGGATGAGCAGATCCTGGGGGTTATAACCGATGGCGATCTGCGCCGCATGCTCGAGAAGGAAGCAGACCTGCATACGGTTTGCGCAGCAGATATCATGACCCGGAATCCCAAACAGGTTGAACCCACCGCACTGGCCATTAAAGCACTTGATTTATTACGAAAACACGATATTACCCAATTAGTGGTAGCTGATGAGCAGCAGCACTACCTGGGCGTTTTACATTTACACGACCTACTAAAAGAAGGGCTTTTATAATGAACAAACATCACTATGTGGCCATCATGGCCGGCGGAATCGGAAGCCGCTTCTGGCCAATGAGCCGCACCAATTACCCGAAGCAATTCCTGGATATCCTCAACACGGGTAAAACCCTTATTCAGTGGACCTATGATCGTTTTGCCGACTTTATTCCAAAAGAAAACATCTTTGTTGTTACTTCTGAGGAATACGCGGGTATCGTAGCCGAACAACTACCCGACCTTCCCGTGGCCAATATCCTGGGAGAACCTTCGCGCAAAAACACCGCCCCCTGTATTGCCTATATTTCATTCAAGCTGATGCAGCAGGACCCCCAGGCCAGCCTCATCGTGGCCCCTTCTGACCACCTGATCCTCGACAATACCGCCTTCCGCAAAGTTTGCCACGAAGCCCTCAGTTTTGTTAATAAACACAATGCATTTATAACACTGGGAATTAAACCTACCCACCCCAATACCGGGTACGGGTATATCCAGTACGAGCAACATGCGGTAACAGATAATGTATTCAAAGTCAAGACGTTCACAGAAAAACCCAACCTGGAACTGGCTAAAACATTCCTGGCCAGCGGAGATTTTCTCTGGAATGCCGGCATCTTTGTTTGGCAGGTAAAAAATATCCTGACCGCCTTTGAAAAACACCTGCCCGAAATGTTTGAGGTGTTTGTAGCTGAAAAAGATAAGTTCAACACGGCGGAGGAAAAACCTGCCCTGGAAGCCATCTACCCCCAGTGTACCAATATTTCAATAGATTTTGGAATAATGGAAAAGGCTGATAATGTGTATGTTATACCTTCTTCCTTTGGCTGGAGCGACCTCGGAACCTGGAACAGTGCCTACGATAATTTTGAGAAAGATTACCTGGAAAACGCCGTTGCCGGAAACAATGTGGTGGTAATTGATGCCACAAAATGTATGGTACATGTGCCCGACGAAAAACTGGTTTTACTGCAGGGGCTGGATGATCATATTATAGTGGATACCAACGATGTACTGTTGATTTGTAAAAAGGATAAGGAACAGGATATAAAAGAATACGTAAATGAAGTAAAACGAAAAAAAGGGGATAAATACCTCTGAATTCTTTACCACTCATAAAAATTAACAAAATGCCATGATAACAAAAGTCATGGCATTTTCTTTTTACAGTTAACATTGCACTGGACCAATCCCGGAAACCGCATCCAATGACCAGATTTAACTATGCCTCAGGGGCTCCCTGGGAGGATATTGTTGGGTACAGCAGGGCTGTAAAAGTCGGCAATATCATTGAAGTAACGGGCACCGTTGCTATCAACGAACACAATGAAGTGGTGGGCGAAAACGACGCCTATGAGCAAACCCGCTTTATTATTCAAAAGATTTCGCGCATACTGGAACAGGCAGGTGCTGGCTTAAAGGATGTAGTCAGAACCCGGCTTTTTGTAACCGACATAAGCCGCTGGGAGGAGTATGGCCGCGCGCATGGAGAGTTTTTCGGAACCATAAAACCCTGCACCACCATGGTAGAAGTAAGTGCCCTTATTTCTCCGGAATATTTGATCGAAATAGAAGCTACCGCCATTTTGGCCTGAATAAACAACCCAATAAATCTCAAGAGAAATGCAGAAACAGGTTGCTTACTACGAAAACCTTGTAGAGTCCTTTCGCGATACGAGCGCTATTGAGCCCAATTCACCTTTTTTTGATATCCTGCGTTTTGAAGATATCCCCATTCGGCTACAGGACGCTTCTACCAGTCCATTTCGGCTGAATGCTTTTGTGGTGGGGCTTGTAACAGACGCTGATTTCAAGCTCAGTATTTCCAACGAGGTATATGATATTACAGGCAACCAGCTTTATTTCACTTCTCCCTGGCATATCCGCCAATACCTGAATATCGAAAAATGGAATGGCTTGTTACTGTTTTTTACACCTGATTTTATTTTTCAGTATCCGCAGGGAGAGTATATTTTCAGAGAGTTCCGGTACTTCCATACGGAAAACGGTATTTTGTTCAAGCCCGACCAGGCCAGGTTGATGAAACTGTACCAGCACATGGAAGCCATGTATAACCTGCTACGCAGTAATCACCCCGAGCGCTTTAAAATGCTCTATCATTACCTGAATATATTTCTCTATGAGTGTAAGGAAGCGCTGTCTGATACAGCACTACCTAGTTCAGTAGGTAAGGATACCACCTTAAATAATTTCCTTCAGGCCCTGAATACTTATTTCATAGAACTCAACAAGGGAAAAATGGAAAAGCCCTTGACCCTTAAGTATGTAGCCAATGAATTGCACCTTCATCCCACCTACTTAAGTAACCTGTTGAAGCAGCAGACAGGCAAAACTGCAGCCCAGCTGGTGCGCGAACGCCTGATCCTGGAAGCACAGTCCTTGCTGAAGAATACGGATATGACGGTGGCAGAAGTGGCCTACTACCTGCATTTTAAAGACAATTCCAATTTTGCCAAATTTTTCCGGCACCAGGTAGGTATCAGTCCATCGGATTACCGCGAAAAGGCAAATTCTCAAAATGATTAAAAACTACCACACAAACTTATACTAGTACCCTTCCGGCCTGCGGGGGCTGCTGTATCTTCATTACGCAGTCTGTTAGCAGCGGATTGTAAAACCTCTTTCTTCATGCAGGTTTTAGGGTGGTCCTTATAGAGTCCTTCACAGGACTCTATTTTTTTTGTCCCCTATCTTTGGCGGATGCAGCCAATTGTTTCGAAACTTCCCGGAAAAGGAACCACCATTTTTACTACCATGAGCGCTCTTGCCAGCCAGTACAAGGCCATTAACCTGGGTCAGGGTTTTCCTGATTTTCCCATGGACCAGGCTCTTACCAATGCCGTTAATGCCGCTATGCAGCAAGGGTATAATCAATATGCGCCGATGGCCGGGTGGTTGCCCCTGCGTGAAACCCTGGCAGAAAAAATAGCCTTTCTGTACCAGCAAACCGTTCATCCTGATACGGAGATAACCATTACCCCGGGTGGAACCTATGCCATTTTTACGGCACTCACCGCACTGTTACAACCCGGCGATGAAGTAATTGTGCTGGAACCCGCTTATGACAGTTATGTACCAGCTATCCTGGCAAATAATGCCGTGCCTGTATTGGTTCCGTTGCATCCGCATGATTTTTCCATACCCTGGGAAGCTATCCGGGCAGCACTTACCACCCGTACCCGGGCAATTATTATAAATAGTCCGCATAACCCCAGCGGAACTACCTGGTCTGAAACGGATATGCGTTTGTTGGAAGAACTGGTGCTGGCACACCAGCTTTACCTGGTTTCTGACGAAGTGTATGAACACCTGGTATTTGATAATGCCCTGCACCAGTCGGTACTCCGTTTTCCCGCCTTGTTGAAGCGTAGTTTCGTTTGCTTTTCCTTTGGGAAAACCTTTCATTGTACCGGCTGGAAAATCGGTTATTGTGTGGCACCCGAAGAACTGATGACCGAATTCAGAAAAATTCACCAGTATAACTGCTTCAGTGTGCATACTCCCTCACAGGTTGGAATAACCGAATTTCTACAGAACCGTTCTTCCTACCTGCAACTCGGTGCCTTCCTCCAGGAAAAAAGAGATTATTTCTTCCACTTAATGAAATCTACCCGATTTACCCTTCTTCCGTCAAAAGGTAGTTATTTTTGCTGCGCAGGCTACGAACGCATCAGTGAGCTGGCAGATCATGATTTTGCCCGCTTACTGACCTGTGAACATGGTGTTGCAACTATTCCGGTTTCCGCTTTTTACCAGCACGGAAAACCGAGCCCCTACATCCGTTTTTGCTTCGCGAAGAAAAATGAAACCCTCGAGGCAGCGGTTGAAAAACTAAGCCTTGTATAATTGATTCATGCACATGAAAAAAATTGTACTGCTTTATAAATATTTACTCAGTTATCTCAGACAGCGGTTAAACCGGTTACAATACATGATGTTTGTAGCCGTAATAACCGGCCTGATCGCAGGGCTTTCTGCCGTTCTGCTCAAAACCTTTGTGCATTTCCTGCAGGAATGGATTAACCGGCCGGTTAAAAATGACTGGATTTACCTGTTCTTCCCAACCATCGGCCTGCTGATTGTAGTGTTCTTAACCAATCGTTTTTTTCATGGGTATATTGAAAAAGGGGTGGCCATGGTATTAAAAAGCATTGCCGGTAAAAGTTCCTTTATCCCGCTTTCGGATACCTATAAACATATTATTACCAGTGCTTTTACCGTTGGTTTAGGCGGTTCGGCCGGCTTGGAAGCTCCGATTGTAGCAACCGGTTCGGCCATTGGATCCAATACC
>NZ_LUKG01000119.1 GCF_001601815.1 Flavihumibacter sp. CACIAM 22H1 | reverse complement strand
ATATAGGACTGAAGTGAATCAGCTGAAACTTCTTTTACCATTTTTTCTATAAAGGGATCCCGGATAATGGTAGTCTGCGCCCTGGTAATTAATCCGGACAGCAGCATGACCATTGTAAAACAAATAGTTCTCATAATTTTATAAACGCTGTTAATAATTGTATTTGTCCTTCCAGCGTTGCTGAAGGAATTTTCGAATTTCTTCTTCGCGGGCATTTTTCCCCGGTTTATAAATTGGTCGTCCGCTCAAAGCATCTGGTAAATACTCCTGTGCGGAAAAATTCAATGCATAATCATGTGAATACTGGTATCCTTTGGAATAGCCCTGGTCTTTCATCAATTTGGTAGGGGCATTCCGTAAATGAAAAGGGACCGGTAAATCGCCGTATTGTTTAACCAATGCTATGGCTTCATCAATAGCCAGATAGCTGGCATTGCTTTTGGCCGATCCTGCCAGGTAAACGGCGCATTGTGACAGAATAATTCTTGCTTCGGGGTTACCGATCTTATTAACGGCATCAAAGCAGGCATTGGCTAAGAGCAGTGCGTTGGGGTTGGCATTACCGATATCTTCACTGGCAAGGATGACCAACCGTCTTGCAATGAATTTTACATCCTCGCCTCCTGCCAGCATTCTTGCCAGCCAGTAAACGGCTGCATTGGGGTCACTGCCACGGATGGATTTTATAAAAGCGGAAATGATATCGTAATGTTGTTCTCCCTGTTTGTCATACAGGGCTACTTTTTGCTGCGCCACCTGCATTACGAATTCATCGGTAACGGAGATTGGAGTAGTGGTGCCGGCAGCCTGCTGAACCACCAGTTCTAACAGGTTAAGCAACTTACGGCCATCACCTCCCGAAATCCGGATCAGCGCGGCGGTTTCCTTTAAATCAATAGGTTGCTGGTTCAGCCATGGATCTCGTTGCAGGGCATCCTGCAAGAGGCGGATCATGGCCTCTTCGGAGAGGGCTTTCAAAACATATACCTGGCTTCTGCTTAGCAAGGCGCTGTTAACTTCAAACGAGGGATTTTCGGTAGTGGCACCAATTAGGGTAATCGTTCCTTTTTCAACGGCACCCAGTAAAGCGTCCTGCTGTGATTTATTGAACCGGTGAATTTCATCTATAAACAGAATGGCTTTATCCTGTTTCTTAGCCAGTTCAATTACCTCTCGTACTTCTTTTACGCCGGAGGAGATTGCACTAAGTGTATAAAACGGGGCCGCTGTGGTATGTGCAATTATATTGGCAATGGTGGTTTTACCTACGCCTGGCGGGCCCCACAGGATCATGGATGGTACTTTCCCCTGCTCTATAGAAGTGCGCAGGATGCTACCCTCCCCGGTAAGGTGCTCCTGCCCGATTAAATCATCAAGTGTATGCGGACGTAATCGCTCTGCTAATGGAACCGGCATGGCGTATAATTAGTCGACAAATGTACAGGAATGCCTGCATTTAGCAGGTACTATTGCTGCTGCCTGCCTGCTTCGTCTATGGTAGGTCTATACAATCCTTCTTCCGCAACAACCGGCGTTTTTACCTGGTTTCTTTCTTCGAAACGATGGCCATCTTCATAGCCCACTGAAACAAATACATAGAGATTCTGATGAGCCGGGCCTTTGAAGGTTCCTTTTACAGGTGAACAATCGGTAAAATTTCGACCCACCGCCAGCTTAACATGGGTATTGCTGACCCAGATATTATTGGTGGGGTCAATGCCCGTCCAGCCATAATTCGGAATCCAGGTTTCTACCCAGGCATGGGTGGCGCCTTCTCCGCGTAACCCGTTTTTATTGGGGCAGATATACCCACTTACATACCTGCTCGGAATTTTTAGGGTACGTAATACCTGCAGCATTACATGTGCAAAATCCTGGCATACCCCCGACCGGTGTTCAATAATCTGATCTACCGTGGTTTCAATATCTGTAATTCCTTTTATATACTGAAAATGCTGAAATATAAACTGGCAGCAGTCCTGTACGGTGGCCGCTACCGATTTCCAGGGCTGATAAATTTGCCGTACAATTTCCTGGATGGCTTCCTGGTGTTGAATAGCTTCTGGTTTGGTCAATTCCAATAAGGCGAGGGATTGATTGATTTCCTGTTGTAACTGTTCAAAACCGGTATTGAAAACCAGGGTGCGGTCGGTAGGGGCTTTTGTGCGGACCACCAGTTTGCTTTCTATCACCAGCTCAGAATGCGGCGGATTAACATTGAACTGCCCGATACGGTTGCCCCAGTAATCGGTATAATTCAATAGGGTGGGGTTGCCGGTAATATTAAGCTCATGTTCCAGTATTTCCTGCTCCTCACAAGCATAAGGTGTAATTCGGATCTCATTGATGCTTTCCGTTACGGGACGATCGTATTCGTAACTGGTGATATGATGAATTTTGAAAGTTGGCATGATTCGTTTTATGCGTATGAAAAGAAAACCTGGCTAAAGCGCTGGTTAAAATCAAATAATTCTGCTTTGATTTCCTGAAGATAAGGCTGCAATCCTTTTTCTCTTAATACAGAAAGATCAGAGTATTCGATTTTACTGTGCAGGCGGCCAAATTCGCGGTACAAACTCCGGGCTTCTTCACTGTTATTATCCGCAACTACTTTACTAAGGTAAAATTCAATCCGGTCAAAACAATAGCTGGCTGAACGCGTAAACTGTTTGCTGAATAAAACCTGTGAAGCTACGTGCTGGTTATGGTGCGGGCTTCGATAGGTTTTAAGGTATAATTCGTAGCCTGATAAAGAGAGGAGCAGGCTGCGCCAGAACAGGACATCTCTCGACTGATCCAGCGAATAATCGATTTCCGCAAAAAAACGGTCAGCCAGTTCTATGCTAATTACCGCGCGTTCCACAAACTTACCCAGGGTCATGAAATTCCAGCCCATATTGCGGGGCATGGTGCTGTCCGTTATCCCGGTGTAAAGTGTCATCTGATTGCCCAATTCCGCCAGTACGTTAAGCGCATCATTTCTGACCAGTTTCTGTTGTAGCATTGGGTTATTGATCAGGTGATAAAACTGGTTTACCTGTTCCCAGACTTCTTTGGTAATATGATCCTGTGCACCCCTTGCGTTTTCTCGGGCACGGATTACCATAGCGCGGATGGAGTTTCCGTTGGAAGTGTCGTAAATCAAGTGCTGTACCAGTTGCAGGGGATGCTGGTCAAAAAATTCTTTTTTTGCTTCTTCTGCCGTGCTGAACATATTGGTCAGCTGTGTCCAGAAATGAACGGAATGTTCACCTTTATCTAACCAGAGGGTATAGTTAATGTGCAGGATGCGTAAAATGGCATCGCTTCTTTCAAGGTATCGGTTGAGCCAGTAAAGTGAGTCGGCTAATCTGCTGAGCATAGCGGTTGTTAAGGGTTCGTTGGTTAATTAATGATCCAGGTATCTTTACTTCCCCCGCCTTGTGAGGAATTTACGACCAGGGATCCTTCACGCAGGGCTACGCGGGTAAGTCCGCCAGGTACAATCTTTACGCCACCCGGGCCAAAAAGCGCAAAGGGGCGCAGGTCTACATGTCTTGGTTCAAACCGGTTATTGATAAAACACGGAACCGTGGAAAGTTTGATAATAGGTTGTGCAATAAAGTTCCGCGGATCTTCCTCTACGGCTTTCATCATTTGATGAATTTCTTCATCGGTAGCCGAATTTCCCATTAACATGCCGTAACCACCCGACTGGTTGGTTCGTTTGATAACCATTTCCCGGATATGCTCAAACGTATATTTGCGGGCATCCGGGTCGGCCATCTGGTAGGTAGGAACATTGGCTAATAAAGGTTCTTCGTTTAGGTAATACCGTATCATAGCGGGTACATAGGCATAAACGGCTTTGTCGTCTGCAACGCCATTGCCGATCGCATTTATAAGGGCAATATTCCCTTTTCGGTAGGCACCCAGTATACCGGGAATACCCAATGCACTATCGGGCCGAAAAACAAGCGGATCCATGTATTCATCGTCAATCCTGCGATAGATAACATCTACCTGCTGCAAGCCAAGCGTGGTTTTCATGTACACTTTATGATTGTCCACTACCAGGTCGCGCCCTTCCACCAGCGGAATACCCATAGAACGCGCCAGGAATGTATGCTCATAATAAGCGGAGTTAAAAACACCGGGCGTTAACAGCACAACGGTGGGGTGTGCTATTTGCCGGGGAGCCAGCGATACCAGCACATTGTACAATTCAAGCGGATAATTATTGACCATACGCACTTTACTGGCGGTTAGCATATCCGGGAAAATACGCTTGGTTACTTCGCGGTTTTCCAACATATACGATACACCCGATGGAGTGCGTAAATTATCTTCCAGTACGTAATAGGAGCCATCCTGGCCGCGGATCAGGTCAATGCCGGCAATATGAACATAAATATCATGTGGAACCCGTATGCCAAAAATTTCTCTTGTATAATGCGGACAGGACGCAATCAGCTCGGCGGGGATAATGCCATCTTTGATAATCTGCTGGTTAGAATAGATGTCTTTCAGGAAAAGATTTAACGCTTTTAAGCGCTGGGTAATGCCGGCTTCTATATGATCCCATTCGTTTCCTGGAATGATCCGGGGAATAATATCAAAGGGGAAAATCCGCTCAATGCCTTCATTGTCGCTGTACACGGTAAAAGTAATTCCCTGGCTTAAAAACAGCTCACTGGCCATCCGGTCCTTATCATTCAGGCTGCCGGCACTTAGCTGGTTAAGTGTTTCGAATACCTGCTGGTAGGGGAGACGGATCATAGACCCATCGCACATTTCATCCCAACTCATGGGAACCATGCAATAATTGCTGAATACTGAATGTTCAAGCATAGTTTTGGTTATAGATAAAAAAAGGTTGCAGCCCCACGTATGAAGCAAGCAACCTGTATTTCAAATATAAGGATTCAGTATTGGATTAGAAAGCTGAATTTATTGCGGGTTAGTAGGTATATCAAAGGCATCGGCATGCAGCCGGATTAAGCGAAAACTCATGTATACATGAACCAATAAAGCAGCACTGTAAAACAATAAAAAGCGGAGAGTGTACTTCATGTAATTTATCATCATCTCTTCCATTCCTTCCACCTGTTCTTTCTGCATTGACAAGGCCTGTTCTGCTACCTCGTTGAGCATGCCCGGCCGTACTAACAGCGTGCAGCTGACTACCAGGTTTAGAGAGGCAAAAGCCAGGGTACCGTATCCATTTACCCGGATCAGATCACGTAACGAAGGACGGCAATACAGGTGTGCATCAATTCCCCTGTTCAGAAACCGGAAACTGCAATACGAGTAAATGATAACACAGGCCAGCAGGAAAACCTGTAGCAATAATACCGGGTTTACCAACGCTGCCAGCAGCATGCCGATCAAGAGCAATGAAAGAAAGCCGGCAATTGCCAGAAGTACATAGGTTAAGATCCGGTAAACAGTTAAATTATTCATGGGGTGTTTGCTTGATCGGCAAAAATAGGCTCGATCGGTGACTTTGTCCGGAATTTGGAAAACTAAGCGTTAATGCATAATTTGCTGATGCATTAATAAATTAGGTATTTATGAAGAAGTCGACCCTTTATAAAGGTTTTTTGGAGCCAATTGTTATGAAGCTTCTCAAAGAGCAGGGCAGAATGTATGGATACCAGATTACCCAGCAGGTAAAAGCACTGACCAAAGGGGAATTGCAGATAACGGAGGGGGCTTTATACCCCTTGTTGCACCGGCTGGAGGAAGCAGGCTTACTGGAAACCGAGCAGGAAGAAGTAGGAAACCGCCTGCGAAAATATTATAAGCTTACGCAAAAAGGTGCCAAGGGAACGGTGCTGGCTATGGAAGAATTAGAACAATTTATGCGCAGCCTTCAATGGATGTTTCAACCTAAAATTTCCTGAATATGTTAAGTGCTGAACAACTTAATCGGCTTAAAAGCTATTGCCGGTCGGCGGGAGCGCCTTATTATGAAGTACAGGTGGAGTTGGTGGATCATATGGCAGCAATGATGGAGCATCAACTGGCGGAGGGAGTTAATTTTGAGCAGGCATTTGCGGCTGTGAAAAAACAGTTTCCGGCCGAATCCTTACAACAGATTGTGCGGGCAAAAGAAAAAGTTCTACTGCTGTCTTACCTGCGCCTGTTTATCGGGTGCTGGAAGGCCTTTTTTACCTGGCCCAAACTGCTGATCCTGGTTAGTCTGTATGCGTTTACCTGGCTGATTACACCCTATATGAACGCGCGGGACATGGTGTTTATCGGCCATCAACTGGTAGCCCTGTATGGGGGCATGTATTTATGGGCGCATAAAGATATAGTGCGCAAAAACCGGCAGCAGGCGCAGCACCGGATGCTGTCTTTCAGGATTACCTATTATACTGGCGGAGTAATGGCTTTTTTACTACTGCTCTTGTTGTATTTATATTCGTGGAATGAAGCTACAGCCCTGTTTCTGGCACCTTTGCTGAAGTATTTCTACCCGCTGTTTTTGCTGTTGGTAGTATCGTTCTACCATGTACAGGTGGTCTTTCACCAAAACCTGCGCCAACAGTTTCGCCACGCTTTCCGTTAAATATTTTCAGCGGTCGGTACTGCCCGACCGCTGAAAATATAATTAGTTCAATTTTATGCTGAGCTCAGTCAGTTGTTTGTCGTCGATGGAAGAGGGGGCGTCGAGCATTACATCTCTGCCGGAATTGTTTTTAGGGAACGCAATGAAATCTCGGATGCTTTCCGAACCGCCCAGGATGGCGCAAAGGCGGTCAAAGCCGAAAGCAATACCACCATGCGGCGGAGCGCCGTATTCAAAAGCGCCGAGGAGAAAGCCGAATTTATGCAGTGCTTCTTCTTTGGTCATGCCCAGCGCATCAAACATTTTTTCCTGCAGTTCTCGCTGAAAAATACGGATAGACCCTCCGCCGATTTCATTACCATTCAATACCATATCGTAGGCATTGGCTTTGATATTGGAGTAGGGGTGCTGCAGGTAGTTGGCCGCGTCTTTGATTGCCGGATCATTTTCGATCATTACCTGAATATGGTCGGGTTTGGGAGAAGTAAAAGGATGGTGCCTTGCTACCCAGCGGTTTTCCTCCTCGGCATATTCGAAGAGAGGGAAATCGAGTACCCACAATAATTTAAATTCATCTTTTTTGCGAAGGCCAAGTCGTTCGCCCATTTCAAGCCTCAATTCACTGATAGCTTTACGGGTTCTTTCTTCCCGACCCGCCAGTATCAGTACCAGGTCGCCGGGTTTAGCATTCGACAGATCGGCCAGTGTTTTTAGTTGCTCCTCGTTAAAGAATTTATCGGCACTGCTTTTAAAGCTGGCATGTGGGTTGCAGCGGGTAAAGACAAGCCCGTTCATGCCGATCTGGATGGGCGGCGCCTGCAACGTGATGATCGACAAGTTCGATCCCGTCGCCGTCGCCGACCTGATGGCAAAGGAGAAGATCGGCTACATGTTCATGGTGCCGACCATGCTCAACGCGCTGCTGCGCGTGCCCGGGCTACGCCAGCGCGACTTTTCGAGCATGAAGTGCCTGCTGATCGCCGCCGCACCGATCGCCGACGACACCGCGCTCAAGGGCTATGAGGTGTTCGGCAAGGCCATGTACCAGGGCTATGGCCAGACCGAAGTGCTGCCGGTGGCGATCATGGGGGCGGCCCAGTGGTTCGCAAAGGACGTCCCCGGCTCCAATCCGCTGCGTGCCTGCGGCATGGCCCTGCCCTTCGCCGAGCTGCAGATCTGGGACGAGGAAAACCGGCCGGTGAAGCCGGGCGAGCCGGGACAGATCGTGGCCAAGACCGACGGGCAGATGAGCGGGTTCTGGCAGGACCCGGAAGCGACGGCCGAACGCATGGTCGATGGCTGGGTACTGACCGGCGATGTCGGCATGCTCGACGCCAACGGCTATCTCTACATGATGGACCGCGCCAACGACATGATCGTGTCGGGCGGCTACAATATCTATCCGGCCGAACTGGAGAACGCCATCGCCGACCACCCGGCCGTCATCGAGTGCGCCGTGTTCGGCGTGCCGCACGAGAAATGGGGCGAAGCGCCGCTGGCGGTCTGCACTGTCGATTCCAAAATCGCGGTCAGCGAACAGGAGATCATCCAGCTCTGCGCCGACAAGCTGGGTTCCTACAAGAAGCCGCACAAGGTCGAGTTCCGTACCGAACCCCTGCCCAAGACGCCCGTCGGCAAGATCAAGCGCAAGGAACTGCGCGAGCCGCACTGGCAGGGCCACACGCGGCGCGTGGCGGGGAGCTAGAACGATCGCGAGGGGAGCGAACCGGAATCCGCTTCGCGCCCCTCGCGTAAATGCATTCTGCACATAGTCATATGGCGTCAGACCTGCGGCCGGCAGACCTGATT
>NZ_LUKG01000118.1:4407-9420 GCF_001601815.1 Flavihumibacter sp. CACIAM 22H1 | reverse complement strand
CTTTCACCCTTTCCTCCCTTTTCTCTCCTTTCACCTTCTCCCCCTCTTTTACCCTTTCCCCCCTTTTCTCCCTCTCCACCCTTTCCTCCCTTTTTCCTCTCTGCCCTCCTTTTCCTCTATCCTCTCTTCTCCCTTTTTTTCCCCTTCTACCGGGATTATACTCCGGGCCGGGCCCTAATTCAGCCGGGATCTCAAGTTTCGGCACTTCATTTCCGATCAGCTGTTCAATACGCCCGAAACGCCCCATTTCCTGTTCACTTACAAGAGTAAAGGCTTTTCCATCCTTTTCAGCGCGGGCAGTTCGGCCAATGCGGTGTACATAATCTTCGCCATCATGTGGTACATCATAATTTATAACCACATCAATAGTATCGATATCTATTCCCCGACTCAACACATCGGTGGCAACAATCACCGGAATGCGACCGCTTTTGAATCCCATCAGAATATCTTCGCGTTCTGCCTGCTCCAGGTCCGAATGGATTTCAGCAACGGTAAACTTTGCGCGCTTAAGGGTTTGCGTTAGTTCTTTCACCGTATGCTTACGCGAACAGAAAATTACCAGGCTGCGATGCGGGGTATCCCTGATGATCTGTTGGATCAGGGCATTTTTCTGAGGTTCGTATACAATGTAAGCGCGTTGTACAATTTTCTCCGGCGGACGAGAAATAGCGATATTGACTTCAACCGGATTTTTCAATATTTTTTTTGCCAGGCTACGGATTTTCTCCGGCATTGTAGCAGAAAACAGCAGGCTTTGCCGCTTTTCCGGGAGGTGTCGGATAATACGCATGATATCGTCATGAAATCCCATATCCAGCATACGATCCGCCTCATCCAAAACCAGGAACTGAACTTCGCTAAAATCTACATAGCCCATATTGAGGTGGGCTATGAGTTTACCGGGTGTACAAATCACCAGGTCTACGCCATTTCGGAGAGCCTGTTTTTCCTGCACAAAAGCACCTCCATCGCCCCCGCCATAAATGGCAATGGAACTGATGGGCGTAAAATAGGACAACCCTTCCACATGCTGTGCAATTTGTACGGCCAGCTCACGGGTTGGTACAATGATTACACCACTGGTATGCCCGGCATGCCGATGTTCAATTAGTTTGCTTAGTATGGGTAAAAGAAAGGCAGCTGTTTTGCCGGTTCCGGTTTGGGCAGATGCGATCAGATCTCTACCTTCTAAAATGGATGGCATAACCTGTTCCTGTACAGGTGTTAGGGTAACATATCCGGATGCGTCGATTCCTTCCATTAGTCCCGGATCCAGATTCAATTCATTAAACTTCACTTGTAAAACACATTTCGATGAACCGTAAAGATAGTGCAATTGGGGCCAGCTTTCTACTAACTTTATCGGGCATAATACTTACCCATGGTACGTTTCCTTCTACTTGCGTTTTTCTGCTGGCCACCTGGTTACAGACTCTTTGCCCAGCAAGCAGTGCTGGTATATCAGACAGATTTCGGTCTAAAGGACGGGGCGGTGGCCGCCATGAAAGGGGTTGCCTACGGCGTATCCGCCGAGCTGGCCCAGTTCGACCTCACCCATGAAATACCCCCTTACGATATCTGGCAGGCCGCCTACCGGCTTCGGCAAACGGTTCCTTATTGGCCAGCGGGCACCGTTTTTGTATCCGTAGTAGACCCCGGCGTAGGATCAGATCGACGCTCGGTAGTGGCAAAATTAAAAACCGGACAGTTTATTGTAAGTCCAGACAATGGTACCCTAACCCTACTGGCACTGGAAATCGGCATTGATTCGCTCCGAATGATAAACGAGTTAGATAATCGGTTGCCGGGCTCTTCCGATTCCTATACATTTCATGGCCGGGATTTGTACGCTTACACAGCTGCCCGATTGGCCGCAGGCCAACTTTCATTTACAGCAATCGGTCCCTTATTACAGCCCGATGCCGTGATTAAACTCCCTTTTCAACAAGCGCGGATAGATGGGAAAAAGCTGCTGGGTAGTATCCCGGTACTGGATCCGCAATACGGTAATATCTGGACCAATATACCCCAAGCGTTGGTGGCTGAAAAAGGGATCAGTTATGGCGATCGGTTGTTAGTATCAGTTAGTAAAGCGGACCAGCAATTATACAGGGATACTGTTTATTTCGGCGCCACTTTTTCTGCAGTGCCCGAAGGCAAGCCGGTGGCCTACTTAAATAGCCTGCTCCATTTAGCGTTCGGCATTAACCAGGGAAATTTTTCACAGGCTTTTGCAATTGGATCCGGACCAGGCTGGGAGGTGACGGTAGAAAAAATCCCTGCCAAAAACCGGTAATCAAAACAGCGTTACGGTCCATTTTCTTTCGAAAATTGCCTGGGGCTGTAGGCGAATGACGCCTTCTTTCTGTTCTAACTGCTGGTTGTGCTGAACCGAATCAGCGATTCCGCACCAGGGTTCGAGGCAAACAAAGGGGGCATTGGGTGCAGCCCAGATACCGAAGAAAGGGAAATCCTCAAAACGAAAATCCAGTCCATGTGCATGTTTATGGGAACGGAGGCTGATTTGCGTATCAGGTAAATTTTTTAATACGATGGCATCTTCCTGAAACAGGCGTTTATCGAGCTGTAGCCGGCGGTTGCTTAAGGGTATAGCTGCTGTTTCTTCACCAATCAAGCCTTTATCTAACCTGAACGGCTGGAGACTGTCTGACTTATCGAATTGAAGATAATAATCTGTATATGCTGAACTGCCGGAAAATGTTTCCTGGGGAACAGCGAATGCCGGATGGGCACCCAGGGAAAAATAAAGATCTTCTGACCCCGGATTGGTGACCATATAAGCGCAGGCCAGAAGATTTTGGTGCAGGGTATACCTTACTACCAATTGAAAAGAAAAAGGAAATACTTCTTTGGTGGAGGCATCATCGGTAAGCAGGAAGCTGGCGCTATCGTTTGTTTGCTGAATACATTCGAAATTTTTTTCCCTGGCGAAACCGTGGCGGGGAAGCGAGTACGTATGATTTTTATAGAAATAGGTATTTTCTTTCAGGGTTCCTACAATGGGAAAAAGGATGGGTGAAAACTTACCCCAAAAAGCGGGATCTCCGCTCCACAAATAATTGATTCCGGAAGGTACTGCTTTCAATTCCTGCAGCTCAGCACCGATGGTATCAATAACTGCTCTAATCGCTTCGTTTTCAAGTGTAATTTTCATGGGGTAAAGATAAGGTGTCAGACACCAGTTCCAACACGTATCTGACACCTTACAGAAGACGCCAGGTTCCCGCAGGAAACCCGGCGCTCCTTATGGTTTCAACTGTTAGAAAAAACCTAGCTTGGATTGGCTGTAACTGATCAGCATATTTTTAGTTTGCCGGTAATGATTCAGCATCATTTTATGCGTTTCGCGTCCAAAGCCGGATTTTTTATAGCCGCCAAATGGTGCATGCGCCGGGTAATGATGGTAACAGTTTACCCAAACCCGACCAGCCTGAATTGCTCGCGGCACCTGATAAAGTTCATGGGCATCGCGGGTCCATACCCCAGCGCCCAACCCATACAGGGTATCATTCGCGATAGAAATTGCCTCTTCCACTGTTTTAAAGGTGGTAACAGACACAACCGGACCAAAAATCTCTTCCTGGAAAACCCGCATTTTATTATGTCCGCGGAAAATGGTGGGCTGCACATAGTAGCCATGTTCCAGTCCGGAGTTAATGTGGAATGGGCCGCCGCCACATAAAACCTGGGCACCTTCCTGCTTGCCGATATCAATATAGTTAAGAATTTTATGGTATTGATCCTCTGAAGCCTGCGCTCCCATCATAGTGTCGTCTGCCAGCGGGTTACCCATTTTTATGGCTTGCGTACGTCGTACGACTCGCTCCATAAATTTTTCATAAATATCTTCCTGTACTAAAATTCTTGATGGACAGGTGCAAACCTCTCCCTGGTTTAGGGCAAACAGCACAGCACCTTCTACTGCTTTATCAAAAAACGCATCGTCGGAATCCCCTACAGAGGAGAAAAAAATATTGGGACTTTTTCCACCCAGTTCCATCGTTACCGGCACTAGGTTTTCCGAGGCATATTGCATAATCAGTTGTCCGGTTGTAGTTTCACCGGTGAAGGCAACTTTACTGACCCTCGGAGAGGTAGCCAATGGTTTACCCGCTTCCAAACCAAATCCTGTTACAATATTTAATACTCCGGCGGGTAGCAGGTCTCCGATCAGTTCCATAAGGCACATAATACTGGTAGGGGTTTGTTCGGCCGGCTTAACCACCACACAACAGCCCGCTGCCAGTGCCGGTGCTATTTTCCAGGCGGCCATCAGCACGGGAAAATTCCAGGGAATAATTTGCGCCACTACCCCGATCGGTTCATGCAGGTTGATACTTACAGTTGTTTCATCATGTTCGCTGATACTGCCTTCCTCCGAACGGATCACGCCGGCAAAATAACGGAAATGATCCACTACCAGGGGTAGATCTGCGGCCCTTGTTTCGCGGATAGCTTTGCCATTATCGATGGTTTCTACCCGGGCCAGGTATTCCAGGTTATCTTCAATAACCTGTGCAATTTTCAGCAGGATATTACTGCGTTGGGCAACACTTGTTTTTGACCATTTTGGGAAGGCGTCCCAGGCCGCATCAATAGCCTTTTCAATATCAGGCGCCGTTCCTCTGGCCGCCTGCGTAAACGGTTTTCCGTCGATGGGGGAGATATTGGTAAAATAAAGACCGTTGGCAGGAGCTACCCATCGTCCCCCGATATAATGATCGTACCGATCTTTAAAAGAGGGCCTGAGTGCCGGTTTGGAGACGGGTGCCGGAGCTGTAGTTGTACTCATATGGAAGCATTTTTTCGTTATTGAATACCTGAATTTTCAACGATTTCCTGATTGGAGGCCGCACAATCGTATTAATTAATAGCACAATTGTACTTTCTGTTTGCGACAGCTCTTTAATTGGAGTAAATTAGACTATGCCATCAGGTAAACGATTACAGGAAATCCAGCTTACGCATCCGAAGTATTTGCAAACCATG
>NZ_LUKG01000118.1:0-3597 GCF_001601815.1 Flavihumibacter sp. CACIAM 22H1 | reverse complement strand
TTCAATTTGCAAAATTGTGAGTTGAATGTATTTGAAAGTTATCAGCAGGCATGGAGAGTTCCTCTTACATTTAATGATTTTGTAATAACGAGTATGGTGCGGGGTAAAAAAATAATGCATCTGCTTAACAAAAACCCCTTTGAATACTTGCCTGGTGAAACGGTTATTGTGCCTGCCAATGAAACAATGGTAATAGATTTTCCCGATGCTACAGCATTGACACCTTCGCAGTGTATTGCTGTTACAGTAGATTTGAATTACATTGAAAACACCTTGCAGTACCTGAATAGTTTTTATAACCATGACCCGGATCTTGGACGTGAATGGAAGCTCCAGTTCAATCAGTATCATTTTGATAATGATGCGGAGATAACGGAGATCATAAATAAATTAATTAGAGTTTGCAGCAGTGGCGATACGGCTAAAAATATCTATGCCGATTTAAGTCTGAAAGAGTTATTGATTCGCCTGGTGCAGAGTCAGCATTTAAGCCAGGTGAAAGTGGAAGCCGGGCAGTTGGGAAATCATTCCCGTTTACATTTTGTGCTTCACTATATTCATGAGCACCTGACTGATCACATTACAATGAATGCGCTCTGCCGCAAAGCTTATCTCAGCAGGAATGCGTTTTTCCGATGGTTTCGGGAGCAATTCGGGGTTTCTCCGCTTGAGTACATCAACCAGGAGCGTATTAAGCTGGCAAAGCAGTTACTGGGCGATCCGCGCCATTCGATTACCGCCATCAGTCAGCAATGCGGCTTTAGCGATGTTAACTATTTCGTTCGTTTATTTCGCAAATCGGAAGGTATTACACCGGGGGTTTATCGGCAGGTCCGCCAAACGTCAGACAGGTGTTAGACAGGTGTCAGATATGTGTTAGACAGGTATCTGACACCTGTAAATACACCCTTCCATTCAGGGTGATTGAACGCTTGACTACCAGCCTCGCCTGCTGTAGTTTAGCCACATGAAAATCATTCAAGACAACCTTTACCATATTTACAATCGAGGCAACCAAAAACAACGATTGTTTTATTCTGAAAGGAATTACAATTTTTTTATTGGGAAAATCATATCCTATATCCAGCCTTGTTGCGATATCCTTAGTTATACCCTAATGCCAAACCATTATCATTTACTGATCCATGCCAACGAACAATCTGCGGAATTATTGAAAGGCAGGGTACTGGATATCTCCAAGCTCAGCGAAGGAGTGCGCCTCATGCAAAGCACCTACACGAAAGCCTTTAATTCGGAACAGGGCATATGTGGTAATCTGTTTCAACAAAAAGCAAAATCCAAACCTATTGAGTACCAATCCACCGTTCAGGCAATCAACACCTTTCACTACATTCATAAAAATCCGGTTGAAGCCAACCTGGTATTGTACCCGGAAGATTGGAATTACTCCTCTTTCAGAGAATACCTGGATCCTGATTTTCCGGGACTATGCAATAAAAAACTTGCCTTGGAAATACTGGATTTGGATGAACGGATGTTTCACCCCAAACAGCCATCCCCATTTATACGAACTCTTTCAATCGACTAATGCCTCCCGGCCAACGCTTTTTCTACTTCTTCTACCTGTTCGACACCTCTCTAACAACGTTCTAACACCTGTCTGACACCTACACCCCTAGCACCCGCGCAAATCGCTTCAGATCAGCAATATCCGCCGGCAACAGCGGCTCATTCCGCAAATATTTCCCCTGCAGGAATAAAACCCGTTTATGTTCAGGATAACGCGATAGAATAGCCGCAATCAATTTCCCCGCTTCCGGATCACGTTCAAAAACCGCTTGCTGATCAATTGCCGGCAAAGAAGATTTTAACCGCGTAGGCATCCTGGCAATCAACGCTTCCAACGTCGCTAACTTCCCGGCCGGCAAGTCCTCTATCCTGGAGGCTTTCCCATACAATCCCTGCAACTGCTTTTTACTTAAACTGCCACGCTGCAAATACTGCTTATATAAACTGATCACAAAAGAGGATACAGGGTAAGCCATTATACAGGCTTCCAAAACTTCATTAACAATATCAATTTCAGGTCTTTTCTTCTCCATCAGAAATTATTGAATCGGCAGCATAATCCGCTCTATACCCAACTGCCTGCAGGCCTCATTCAATGCAGGAATTTCTTTACCCACGAGTGTATCGAACTCCTTTTTTAAAGGTAGCCAGGTATGGTGAAGCGTTTGAAATTGCTCTTTTTGACCGTCTGTTACAAATGGAATCAACCCGTCTAATTCACCTTTCAGAAAAAAATAATCGGCACTCAGCTTGTTTACAAAATTGATAATATCATCATAGCTCTGGGATCGGTTCTGAATCAATTCCTCCTCCCATCCGTTCATCCGATCCAGCAAAGCAACCGACTGTTTTTTCAGCGCTCCGTATACCTGCTTATCACCCACTAATGCGATCAGATCAATCACCTGCTTTTTCGCCGCTCGCATAGACAATACAGATAGGTGTATTTCCTTTAACTCTTCTTCTACCTTTGTCAACAGTGCGTCCTGTTCATCATATTCGGCCTGATCTGCTTTCACCCTGGGATCCGCCAATACAGTAAACGCATGAACCAACTCCTGCCTGCCTACCTTCAATACCGCCGTATAATTTCCCGGGGGCACCCGGTGCCCCTCCCAACTTCCTTCAATATAGGCAGTGGGAACACCCGGATAACTCTCATTCCGGAGATTCCATACAAAACGATTCATCCCCGGCCGCCTGGGCAATAATGGGTCAGGTGATGGACCACCAGGGAATTCCACAAAACTACTGTCCGCTTTGGCAGAATAGGAGCGGATCAATTTCCCTTTCGAATCCTTTATCATCAGCTCTAATTCAACCGAATCGGGCAGATGAGGCAGCTGGTAATAAAATACTGCACCGGTGGCGGCATTGGTACCCTCCCGCTGAGCAGTCAATGGCCCGTTCCCATCAGTACTACCAACTGCATTGAGCGAACTTCCACCACCTACCCGGTATAACTGCTCCATCCCGTACAATTGAACCCGGGAGGTATCTTTCAGGGCCGATGCATTCCGTAACATAAAGAGATCGTCGAGTATCCAGAAGGAACGTCCCATGGTAGAAGCGATCAGGTTGTCCTGATGAATTTTCAGATCTGTTACCGGGGTAACCGGCAGACCAAGCTGTAATTTCGACCAGGCATCCCCGTTATTCCAGGAAATATACAGCCCTGTTTCTGTACCTGCAAATAACAAACCCGGTTGCTTGGGGTCTTCGCGCACCACCCTGGTATAAGCACCTGCAGGAATACCCGAATCAATTCTTTTCCAGCTTTGTCCGTAATCCGAACTGCGGTATAAAATCGGCGACAGGTCATTCATTTTATACTTGGTACAGGCAATATAAACGGTTCGTGGATCATGTGCAGACACTTCTATGCTGTTCACTAAACATTCAGGCAACCCTGCAGGTGTAACATTTTTCCAGTTTGCGCCTCCATCTCTTGTAAGGTATACCATTCCGTCATCGCTGCCGGTCCAGATGGTCTTGCCGTCTGGCGAACAATTTACATAAGCAATCGTTCCATAATTCTCCCCGCCCGCACCTTCGTTGGTATAAGGG
>NZ_LUKG01000117.1 GCF_001601815.1 Flavihumibacter sp. CACIAM 22H1 | reverse complement strand
AGGATGTATGCATAGGTGTCTGCAAACATACCCTCCATATTGGAAATTCGTTTCAGGTAATCAGCTGTTGATAATTCAGCTGGTTTCTCCAGCAGTTCTGTTTTTTCCTTCTCAAGAATATCGAGCGATTTTTTTGAAATTACGGCAGCTTCTTCCAGGTTTTGCCCTTTTTCCGCAGCAGGCCATGCTAAATTATTATAGAATTCGGCCAGTTCGGTGCCTTTAGCTGTTTTATCAGCGATCTGCTCTGCCCTGGCAAAATTCCCTTCCTTTGCATGCATAAAGGAGATGTTAGAATTGATATTACTGATCACTCTTTTTTGCCAATCCTGCGGTTCGCCTTTTATAGTGGCCGAAAAACTATCCAGGAGAGCTTGTTTTGCTGCAGCTGTTTTGGCAGCGTTAAAGAGGGGATAAATATCTCTTGTTCTCCATATTCCGTCGGGAAATTTAAGTTTCTGATAGGCCAGTAACAATTTGCCTATCGGTTTATGCTGGTATTGATTTGCATAAAATACAGCACTTGAATAGTTTATATCATTGATGCCTTCTTTTGTTGGTAGATCAGTAAGATAATTGATGAGACCAAGGGTGTCTTTTTTTGTCTGATAATAGTTCAGTGTTTCCTCGTATCCGGCATTTGCAGGCAAGCCGTTTTCATAACATTTATCAAAATAGTAGCTGGCTTTTTTCTCATCTTCATTGATCCCCATGGAGCGCCCCTCGCTTTTATAGAGCTGGCTCATTTTACGGAAAGCCGATTTTATGGGCTCGCCTTTTTCATCCATTACAAAGAAGCTATAGCCTTTATTGTCATTATTATCAATTTGCTTCTCGCTCCCGATTTTTACAATGAACAAGGTGGCGCTGTCCGGAATGGTAAAGCCAGTTGTAAAGGAGGACTTGTTTTTCTTGAACGAGAGGTCCCTGGCTTCTATCCGATCTCCTATTGCTATATAAACTGCAGCTGGAATGCTGGCGGCTTTTTTCCATCCAGGCATATCTGGCTGGTAGTTTAGTACAATTGATTGTCCCGCTTTTGGCGCTTCCGGTTGCAGCTGCAGTTTTGAATAACTAGGTTGCTGGGCGGTAACCAGCTTACTGAGTTGCAGGAAAAAAATCGCCACTACAATTTTTCTCATATAATAAGGAGTATGTTGTACTTAAAAATAAGGCTTTAAAAAAGAAAAATCCGTTCAGGCGTACAGCACTAAACGGATTTTAATATCAGATCAGTTTACTTAAACAATATAACTAGGTGGTTGGCGGGTTGCCAGCCGGACCAGCTTTCGGAGGCCTGGGATTAGGATTTCCCGGGTTGGTGCCACCCTGGTTTTTCGGGCCGGCGGTTGGTTTTTGCGGGCGTGTTGGCCGATTTGCCGGTGGCCGGTCTGTTCTTGTTTTTTCTCCCTGTTGCGGGCGATCGCCTTGTGGGCGTGCCGGCCTGGAGCCTTGTTGTTTCTGCTGTGGCTGCTGCGAAGGCCGCGCTTGACCCTGTTGAGGGCCTTTTTGTTGGGCACCAGTTTTTTGCTTCTGCTGTTGTTGCTGTTGCTGCTGTTTTCTGCGGCGATCGTTTTTCTCCAGGCTTCGTAAACTGATTTGTCCGACTACATCCACAAATTCCGGCTCCACCTCTTTTGGCTTGGAACTGGTAACATCAACGGCTTCGAGCTCATCCGGAACGATGCCCTGGGCATTCTGGGACATGATTTTTCTGACCCGGTCAATAGTTAACGGGTATTGTTTATTGCTATCCGGCAATATGTACCACATCAGGTTCTTGAAAATATCCTTTTTAATGAGGGTAGCTGTTCCCCGGGCTACCCGAATTGTATCAGCCCTGTCCGGAAAACCCTGGAGGGCATCCAGGTAGGTATCCAGTTCATAGTTCAGGCAGCATTTCAACCGGCCGCACTGACCGCTTAATTTTGTTTGGTTTATGCTCAGGTTCTGGTAACGGGCTGCGGTAGTGTTTACACTTTTGAAGTCCGTTAACCAGGTGCTACAGCAAAGTTCTCGCCCACAACTTCCGATTCCACCTACTTTGGCGGCTTCCTGGCGGGCACCGATCTGGCGCATTTCTACTTTTACTTTGAATTCGCTGGCATAAATCTTAATCAGCTCCCTGAAATCTACCCGGTCATCTGCTATGTAAAAAAAGGTTGCTTTACGCCCATCTGCCTGGATTTCTACTTCACTAATTTTCATATCCAGCTTCAGTTGCCGAGCTATGGCTCTTGCCCGGATAAGGGCTTCAGGTTCCCTGGCCTTGTTGACTTTCAATAATTCCAGGTCGCGTTCATTGGCCCTGCGTAACACTTTTTTCATTTCGGGGTCAAATTCATTGGCCCCTCTTTTTTTCAGCTGTATGCGTACGATTTCGCCATGCAGGTTAATTTCACCAACGTCCACTCCGCTTACTCCTTCTACTGTAACCTGTTCTCCTTTTTCGAAAACAGTGAGTGTATTGTTGCGGAAAAAATCCTTTCGGCTGCCATTATTAAAAGAAACCTCCACCACTTTGCAGGCCGCTTCCGGATCGGCAAATGGAAGGTTCTGTAACCAATCGTACGCATTCATTCTGTTGCAACCACCAGAGGAACATCCTCCGTTGCTTTTGCAACCATTGGGTTTCCCCGTACCACAACTACTGCATCCCATATATGTGTAATAAAATGAATGTGAATTAATTATCTTTTACAAATATAGGCGAAAACTACCAGGGCTGAACCCTCGCCTTATCTCGTAAAATATGGAATAATTGTAAACTCAAGGCATGGAAAAGCATTTTCGCATTAGCATTTCTTTCAATATAATATGCTGCCTTGTCCAGTTCTTCCACAATAGCCTCCTGTTGCGATAAATCGGCCATTTTATTGATCCGGAGGATAAAATCTTTTTCCGCAACGGGCAAGTTCGAGGCCCAGTTGCTATTTTCCCCTAAAATGTGGATACGGATACTTTGCTGCAGAAGATGATTAAAAAAGCGGAGAAACTGCTTCTGTTTTTCCCTTCCTTGTTTACTGATCTCTTCAATCCATTTTACCAGTGAAACCGGTCCGTTTTTCAGGACGGCATTCAGCCATTCCCGCACCAGCAACTGCCAATCTTCTCCTGCATGGTTAAGTTCTGCCAGCGCAACCCTGTAATTGCCTTCTGAAATTGCTGCAATTTGCCGGGCCTGTTTTTCCTCTACTCTTTTATCGTTCATCAGGGCCATTGCCACTGCTTCGTCTGCCAGGGGGGGGATGCGGACCAACTGACAACGGGATATAATAGTAGGTAAAATCAGCGCCTCATTTTCAGCAACCAGTAGGAAAACCGTATTAGGAGGCGGTTCTTCTATTAGTTTAAGTAATTTATTACCTTCTTTCCCAAGCATTTCCGGCATCCACATTACCAGGATTTTATACCTGCTTTCAAAAGTTTTTAGACTTAGCTTACGGATGATTTCATTACACTCATCGGAAGTAATATTACCCTGTTTATTTTCAGCCTGGATAAACTGCAGCCAATCGTACAAATTACCATATGGCTGTTCCGCCAGAAAAGACCTCCATTGCGTACTATAGTCGGTACTTATCGGCTTATCACCACTTTTTTTAGGGATTACGGGGTAAGAAAAATGGATATCCGGATGAACAAATGCTGCCGCTTTGGTACAAGCGGAACAGGTACCACAGGCATTGCCGGGAATTTTACCGGTACTGCTGACCGGCTCCTCTTCGCCAAACAGGGAAGGGCCGGCCGGCGGAGGATAAAGGATATGCTGAATTTTATCACATACCAGGTATTGCGCAAAAGCAAGCGCTAGCGGAAGCCCCCCCGCTCCATCCTTACCAAGCATCAACAAAGCATGGCTCAATCGGTTGGATTGAACCATGTCTCTGAGTTGTTCTTTTATTTCCTGTTGTCCTACGATTTCGTCGAATACCATTCGGCGAATATACTAATTCAGGTATTTGGTAATAGCTTCATCGGTGGGTTTAACACCACTTGGGAAAACCTGGAGTAATTTACCATTTTCGTCTACGAGGAATTTGGTGAAATTCCATTTAATAGGATCTTTTACGCCCATTTTTTCAGCCTCCTGGGTAAGGTATTTAAAGAGTGGGTGGATGTCGCTGCCTTTTACACTAACTTTTTCTGCCATGGGGAAGCTTACGCCAAAATTCTTTTTACAAAAACCTGCAATTTCTTCGTTGGAACCAGGTTCCTGTCCGCCAAAATTATTGGCAGGAAATCCTACCACCGTTATTTTGGATCCGTATTTTTCGTAAAGTTCCTGCAGGTCTGCATACTGTTTGGTGTAGCCACATTTGGATGCAGTGTTCACAATCAGGATTTTTTTCCCTTTGAACTGGGCCATATCCATGGGTTTGCCATCGAGTGTTTTGACTTTAAAATCATAAATGCCGGTAACGGCAACAACTATCATGGAAAGAAGCAATGTTTTAAGCATAGTGTTAATTTATCTGGTATACTAACAAAGTTCAGGATTTATTGTTTTTCGTAAGCGCCAAAATCCGGCAGTCCAACGGGTCTGTTTTTTCCATCCAGGTCAATGTTCACTCCGAGATTTCTGCCTTTGTCAATAGCCGGTGAACCTTCTTTCAACCTGAAATTATAGGTGGTTGTTGCAGGTTCGAACAGTTCAAATTGAGGATTTTCATTGGTGAGCATATCTTCAGCCAGTATATGCTGAACCGGCTGGCTCATTTTCCAGATTCCTGCTGCTACAACTACTTCATAAGGCAGGTTCCCTTCTTTTAGGGCCACCACTTCATTGTCTACCGTACCTCCTTCTCCCCAGAAAATACAATTCCGGAAAATGGCCTGCAGGGCAGCCTGAACCGGTTGTCCGTTTACCATAACAGCATTGCTTATCATGGCCACCGGATCTTTATGGGCAACCAGGTTATTAGAGAGCGCAACTATGGTACAGTGCTGGAATGTATATTTTCCGCCACCGGCCAATTGAAGATTTTTTCCGCAATTACTGATCAACAGGTTGTTTGCGAACACGGAGCTATTGATGGCGAGTAAGCCGGCATCATAGGCATTATCGATCTGGACCTGGTCGAGTTCCAGTTTATAATTCCCACTGGTTTCAGGTCCTTCCACCACAATTGCCTGGTAAGCATTGTTGAAATTTGCGTATTGGATACGACTGTTAGCACTAGCTGCCGTAAAGATAATTCCTGGCCAGGATGCGGGAAATCCCGAATAAGGTGCGTCGAGCCGGTCGCCTGTAAACACTACCCGGTCTGCTTTTGCCGTATCACCGGTAATCTGCAGGCTTCCTTTCACCAGGAAAGAGGCATCGGCATGCAGGAAGATCCTGCTGCCTTTGGTTATTTGCAAACTGGTATTTTCTTCTACTACCAGTGGACCCAGGATCACATAGGGTAACGCGTTATCCCAGGTAGTGGGAGAACTTATTACACCGTTTCGGATATAGCGGGCATTTTGGCCATACGCATCGAGCTGAATCCATTTTTCCTGGCCATTCCACTGAATCGAAATGCTGTCGCGCACCAGAAAAGGAAGGGTACTGCTATTTGAAGGGATCTGAAGATTTACAAAAACATGCGCACTATCTCCCCCGTCTATATCAAGCGACTGTACCAATGGCCCTGGTTCTCCGTTTACATTTATACGAAATACACCAGTATTACCGCCTGCCAGCCGGATAGCGCTGATCCGGATCCGCTGCCTGTTTTCATTTTTAATCCGGAAAGCTTGGGTAATGGATCCTGCCGTGGTAAATACTGTATCAAAATGAATGGTATCTACACCTATATATATAGGTGCATCTTTGCTGGTCAGCAAATTATCCTTCGTACAGGAATAAAGTACCAGGCTGGAGATAAGCAGGATAAAGAAGCGCAACATGTTTTCAAAAATAGTGCAGTATGCAGGAAACCTGAAATATTAATGGGGAAGGGTGTAGGCAAAGCAATAAATACTAAGCCTTGTGCCTGGTATAGCCAGTATTTTTTGGCCCATTGCTTCCAGGGTTGCACCGGTTGTAACCACATCGTCTATCAATAACACATGTTTGTTTTCCAGTTTCGACGCTTGCCTTACCTGAAATACATCTTTCATATTTTGCCAGCGTTCTGTCCTGTGTTGTGTAGTTTGAGAACGGGTAGGGGTATTTCTTTGCAGCAGGTTGAATTCAACAGGCAAACCGGTTTGCTGATGTATACCCTCGCTTAACAGATCTGCCTGGTTATACCCTCTTACTGCTTCTCGAAGAGGGTGAAGGGGCATGGGAAGAATGCAGTCGATTTTATTTGCCCAGGTACAATCAGCTAGTTGCGAGCCCATCCATTTGCCCAGTTGCAAGCCAAGTTCTTTCCGGTAGGAATATTTCAGTGCGTGAAGGATAGATTGTACCGTTGATTGGGGTAGAAAATAGGTAGCTGCTGCACTGTATTCAACCCGAATCCTTCCTTTGAAAATCTGGTCGGTATCATTATCGGGTATTTGCAGAAAACCGGTAAGGGGCAATGACCAGAGGCAGGCGGTGCAAATGCCGTTTTTGTTGAGCAGTTGATTACTGCCACAGCCGGCACAGGTATGGGGGAATACGAGCGCAGTAAAAAAATCTAATAGAGAAGAAACCTGCATGCCCACAAAATACATTGGGGTTGCCGGTGTTACAAGCGTTAAAAAACGGTATCTGTTATCAGGAAAACAAGCGTTGATATACGTCTTCGACTCTTGCCAGTGGAAGAATTTCAATATTGGCAGCTGGCATATTGTTTCCTTTCTGACCAAAACGGGAAACCAGGATTTTTTCCAGTCCAAGTTTTTCCGCTTCTGAAATTCGCTGTTCTACCCTGTTCACTGATCGGATTTCTCCGCTTAGTCCCACTTCACCGGCGAAACAGGTATGGGAGGGGATGGGTATATCCGTAAATGAACTCAGCAAGGCACATAGTACGGCCAGGTCTATAGCAGGGTCTTCCACTTTTAATCCGCCGGCAATATTCAGGAATACGTCTTTGTTCCCGAATTGAAAACCGCCTCTTTTTTCCAATACTGCTAATAATAGTTGAAGGCGGCGCAGGTCGAAACCGCTTACGGTGCGTTGGGGGGTGCCGTACACAGCAGGTGTTACAAGGGCCTGTACTTCTATTAAAAAGGGTCGCATACCTTCTATGGCTGCAGCTATAGCAATGCCGCTCAATTGTTCATCAGAATGGGAGAGAAGTATATCACTTGGATTGAGCACTCCTTTCATTCCTGCTGCACTCATTTCATAAATACCCAATTCTGAGGTGCTGCCAAATCTGTTTTTTAGTGTACGCAGGATCCGGTAAGTATAATGGCGGTCACCTTCAAACTGCAAAACGGTATCCACCATATGTTCCAGAATTTTTGGTCCGGCTATGGTGCCGTCTTTTGTAATATGACCAATCAGGAAAACCGGGGTATTGGATTCTTTTGCGAATCGTTGCCATTCAGCGGCAGTTTCTCTTATCTGAGAAACTGTTCCGGGAGATGATTCTATAGTGGGGGTATGAAGGGTTTGTATGGAATCGATAATTACAAGTTCTGGCTGCAGTTGTTTGATCTCCTGAAAAATCTGTTGGGTATTGGTTGCCGTTAGCAGGTAGAAATTTTCATTGGTATAAGGAAGCCGGGTGGCGCGCAACCGGATCTGTTGTTCGCTTTCTTCCCCACTGACGTATAATACCTTTACAGAATTTAGTTGAAGCCCTATTTGAAGGAAGAGGGTTGATTTTCCAATACCTGGTTCGCCGGCTACCAGTACAATGCTACCATTTACAATTCCGCCACCCAAAACACGATTCAATTCCGGATCGGGTGTGATCATCCTGGATTCTTTTGAAACAGCAACATCCTGCAGGCGTGTAGCGGTTGCTTTAGTGGGAGTGGATCCGAGTTGCCAGGCTGCTGCGATTTTAGCCGTTTCTTTTTGTTTGATTTCTTCCACAAAAGAATTCCATTGTTGGCAGGCGGGACATTTTCCCAACCACTTGGTGCTTTCATAACCACATTGCTGACAAAAAAAAGCTGATTTGGGTTTGGACATAATGTAGACGTGAAAACTGAACGATTAAGAGAAGGCGTTAATTTATTAGGATGCAAACTAAGATAAATGGAGGAAGAAAAAAGGAGATGGATTTTTTAGAAATGAAATTTGAAGCAGGTAAAATGACGCTGTTTTTTAAAAGTAAAAAGGCCAGCATTGCTGCTGACCCTTTACTTACTAACCCATTAAATTCTTGCACTAAATTACGAATAAGGGGCACATTTCAAAATAAATTTTTGACCCTGTGAATAACTTTTAGGGGGGTCAGCACCCCTGGATCCACTGCGGAAATATAGATTTAAAATAATGATAATCAATTATTTGTATTTTTTCCAACCGAGGCTCAAAAAAAATCATGACGCCATATTGGCAGGCTGGAATAGGGTCTTTTGGCCCAGGTGTCAAAACGGCTGCTTATTCGTTAAAAAACAGCGGATTGGCGAGAAATTAGGTAAATTGGATATTGATTTGATAGACTTCTAAATCACCTAAATGGGTATTTTATGACACCGTCAATTATGTTGGTTTCGATTCTTTTTGTGGTTATCAGTATGCTGGTTTCGTATCGGCTTAAAAGTAAGATCAAGCAATATTCGGAGACGCCACTACGGTCTGGTTTGTCTGGCCAGGAGGTTG
>NZ_LUKG01000116.1 GCF_001601815.1 Flavihumibacter sp. CACIAM 22H1 | reverse complement strand
CTGTATGTTTGCATTATCAAAGTTCTTAGAACATACTGTGGGATGATGAAATTTTCGGCAGACATGCCCCCTTGTCTCGGGGGTGGGGAATCCAGGATAAAGGAGTGCAAACTCACTAACTGCCCCGTGGAGGTTCGACTCCTCCTCCTACAGCCAGTTTAATTGGATGGGGCTTATTCCATTCGAATTATTCTTGCTCTTTATACTGTGGGGTGATGAAATCTTTGGCAGACATGCCCTCTCGTCTCGGGGGTGGGGAATCCAGGATAAACGTAGCATAGAGCCGACTGGTATTGCTGTTCAGTGCAAACTGGACCGTAATAAAGCCGACCAGGGTTGACCACTAAGCATTGTACTACGGCTAACTGCCCCGTGGAGGTTCGACTCCTCCCCCTACAGCATTTATTATTTATCCGGCTTACCAAACCGGGTTTTGTACCGCGCATCGGTTTCGATTGCATGCCATTGGTACACACCAGTTTTTCTCATGTGTGTGTTTACAGCTGTTAGGTAGCCCCTCCGTTCACTGAGGGGCTTTTTTATTGACTATCTCCTGCCCATTGCTATTCCCTGGCATAGTTTTTTTTCTCTGCGGGCAAAACAACAACGCATGAAAAAGATATTCCGCACTACCCTTGCAGCACTTGCTATTAGCTGCACCACATTTGCACAGGACAATTTATCGCTCGGCGGAACCGCTGGTTTCGGTCATACCTGGTTGTCTAACTCCACCAATGCCCGCTATCAACCCGCAGGTAACCTGGGCCTAAGCCTCATATACAGCACGGAATCAAACTGGGGATTTGGCGCCGACCTTAAATGGTCAATAGAAGGGGGAAAAACTTCCACAACAAATTTTGACAATGTTACCCGGCTCGATTACCTGCGTATTCCATTGAAAGCAATGTATTTCTTCGGACAAAGAGGCAATGCCTTCCGGCCTAAACTTACACTCGGACCTTCTGTTGGCTTTCTCATCGGAGGAAACAATAAAGCAACCACTTACACAGGTAACACCAAAACAACCATTGAAACCAAAGCAGCTGATTTTGCAAAATCCATTGATATAGGACTGGCTGCCAGCGCAGGGTTTAATTACCGCCTTGTAGACAGAACCTGGTTAAATGTTGACCTCAATTATTACCATGGCCTGCTTGATGTAATGGAAAACCCTTCTATCGAACAACGTAATCGCAACATCGGAATCAATGTAGGTGTAACCTTTGGTATCGGTAAAGTTCTTTAATCGTTTATTCATCACCGTTAATTATGTGAGCATGAAGTACAGCATAGAAAATAAACTAAGTAAAACAGCCTGGGCAGCGCTTTCCGTTCTGATGATCAGTGCCGGAGCTGCAGGATGTAAATCAATGAATAAAACCCAAAAAGGGGTAGTAATAGGATCCGCAGGCGGAGCCGTGTTAGGTGCAGGAGTTGGTAAAGCGGCAGGAAATACCGCTGTTGGGGCAATTATCGGCGCCGCTGTAGGCGGTGTAACAGGTGGTATTATCGGAAGAAAAATGGACAAACAGGCCGAGGAAATTGACAACATTCCCGGTGCTGAAGTGAAACGTGTAGGGGAAGGAATAAATGTAACCTTTGACTCTGGCGTTCTATTCGGCTTTGATCAATCCAATCTTACTACGCCTGCTGCGGAACGGATTTCTGAACTCGCCGGTATATTAAAAAAATACCCCGATACTTATATACGCATCGAAGGACATACCGACGACCAGGGCGCGCATGCCTACAACGAACGTTTATCAAAAAGAAGGGCTCAATCGGTAGCAGATTTCCTGAAACAGCAGAACATTACAGGAAACAGGATCCGGACCGCCTGGTACGGGGAAGACCAGCCTAAATTCGATAACAGTTCGGAGGAAAACAGGGCAAAAAACAGGCGCGTGGAATTTGCCATCTATGCTAATGAAAAGATGGTAGAGGCAGCAAAAAAAGAAGCCGGTAATTAATAACCTGCACCATGAAAACAACCCAAAACGATGCTGTGCTGGCCGCTTTGCAAAACTGCAAATTAGGCGTACTAAAAGAGGCAACCGCCAACTCTTCCGATCAGATCCTTCGCGCCATTATTCAACAACATACGCTGCAGGGCACGCAAACCCTGCAGGGTTGGGTGGAGGACGATCTCTTTATATACAAAAATGAGCAGAGACCCCTTGAGGTCTTTGCTCATTTTCTTCATCCCAGTTCCGGATTACTGATCCTTATAAACGGCTATTCCACCATCCTTCAGCGCACTAATTCGAAAGGAGCCGCCATCAATATTGATATTCATACCCTCAATTTTCTGCAACGCTGATCATTTTTCCCATATCTCCTTCACTTCGGCTGCTATAGGATGAGCGGCCGTATATTTTTGCCCGAGGAACTTTGCCAGCGTTTGCGCCACCTGTTGCTGGTACAATTGCATCGGTACCTGCACTTCTCCTTTGGCAGGAATACCAGGCGCCAGTACTGCCAGCCAGATCTCATCTGCCCCGGTTATATTACTGCCATGGTGTTTCCATTCTTCTTTTACTTTATCACCCCTTCCATGATCCGTGGTAATAATAATTGCAGTTTTGTTCTTATACTGTGGGTCCGATTGAACGTACTGCCAGATATCACTGATCCATTGGTCTAACTGATGTGCTGCATTCAGGTAGTTCTTATACATGCCCGCATGTGCCCATTCATCCGTTTCTCCATAGGAAATTTGCAGTATTCTGGGCTTCCTTACTTTGAGGTTTTCCAACGCAGAATAATGGGTAAATACATCCAAACATTCGTGTTTATCCCATGGCTTAAATACATCTTTCTGTAACTGATTAATTAACCGTTCGTTCGCTGTTGGATTTTTCCCTCCCACCGGATCAAAGGCGCTTATAACAGGAATGCCTGAACGCTGTTCATTTACAATACGGTCAAACGCATCCCAGGCACCGAAAACGGCAATTTTATTTTTATACGCTGGTTGTTGGTGTAAAAATTCAAGTACGGTTACATGTGGATTGGGTGGAAACTCGTTGGAGTTAATTTTCTCATCACCAAAGCCGGTTAGGATTTCGCTGTAGCCTGGGTAAGAAAACCAATGAGGATTGGCATTGTTTACGTTGTTTCCAACTAACCGGTTGCCATACAACTGGCCCGTTTTCGCAATTGTTGACCAGAAAAAAGGAAGAAGTTTTGCCCTTCTAACGGCGGCATCTTCCGCCCAGTAGTGCTGAAATATAGCGGCACTATCTCCCTGATTAAATGCCCGGTCTGCCGCCAGAACAGGATCCATTCCCTGGAAAACTTCCTGCCATCGCAAACCATCCGTGGTAATAAGAATTACATTTTCGATCTTCGTCTGCGCTGATAACCGGCCAAGCGATACCGTTAAAAGCAATAGAAATGCAACTGCTTTTTTCATATCCATGTATTGGTTTAGTGTGTCCAAATGTACCAATTGCTTTAGTATAAGCTTTCTACTTTCCCGCTCTATTCACTTCATTTCACGAAAACTTCATCAGGGCCTGTTTTCAGGTTTTCCCCCCTTTCCTCCATTATCTTTGCCGCCATGGGACAAAAAAAACTTATCCGGTTCGAAGCCATTAAAGGTTTTTCTAATGTGTTTCAATACCCGGAAGGCATGGCAGGAAAATGGAAAGACCATTTCGGGAACCCGAATCCTATTACATTGGAACTGGCCTGTGGAAAAGGTGAATATACCGTAGGTTTAGCTGCACGCTATCCGGGAAAAAACTTTATCGGAGTAGATGTAAAAGGCAACCGCATTTATGTAGGTGCCAAAAAATGCCTGGAAAATGATCAGCAGAATGCGGCCTTCCTACGAACCAAAATCGACCAGATTTCCAGTTATTTTGCCCCGCAGGAAGTAGAAGCAATCTGGATCACCTTCCCAGATCCCCAATTAAGACGGTCGAGGCATACCAAACGCCTTACCCACCCTAAGTTTTTAAGAAAGTACCAGCAACTACTCCAACCCAAAGGGATCATTCACCTAAAAACAGATTCCCCTGTCCTTTTTCAGTTTACCTGCTGGGTTATTGAACTGTATGGGCTGGAACTTGTTAGTAAAATCGAAGACTTGTACGCGGAACCTGTTATTAGCCCTGAATTAGCCATTAAAACGCATTACGAAGGGCTTGATATAGCAAAAAGCAATCGTATCCATTACCTGTCTTTTCGGCTGCCGGAAGCCCCCCTTCCTGATTATGACGAAAAGCTGCATGAATTGGTATTCCACTATGAAAAAGCAACTGATTGAGGGAGAAGATTTCTACTACAATGAATCCGGTTTCGTGGTATTGACCAGTAAATACCATCTCGAAAAAGGGTTTTGCTGTGGAAATGGTTGCCTGCATTGCCCTTTTGATTATATTAATGTTCCGGAGCCGCGTAGATCGCAGCTCCGCTTAACAGGCAAGCAACCATATGGCAAAAGCGCAGAAGAAAAAAACTGACTCGGCTAAAAATACTGCCGGCCGCCTTAAAACAGTAAATCCTTCCGGTAAGGCGGCAGATTCTTTTTTTGAACAAGTGTATGCCATTGTTGAGCAAATTCCTAAAGGAAAAGTAACCAGTTATGGCGCAATAGCCCGTTGTTTAGGAACGGGTTTATCTGCCCGCATGGTAGGATGGGCACTGAATGGATCCTTTCATTCGGCCCGTAAAATACCGGCACAGCGGGTAGTAAACAGGAATGGACAGCTTTCAGGAAAAGCCCACTTTGCAACACCCACAAGGATGCAGGAATTACTGGAAAAAGAAGGGATTAAGGTAAAAAATGATACGGTTCAAAATTTCGAACAGGTTTTCTGGGATCCTTCAGACGCGTTATGAACAACCCGGTCAGATGCCTGCCACATCCTGGTCGCTCAGGCGCAATTGAATCATTACTTTTTGTTTAAAAGGATTCAAGCCTCCAAACAAAACCAGCAAGGTAAAGGCAAGGGCCAGGAAAGCCCAGTTACCGGTTAAAACATAACAAATAGTACTAAAAATTGCCGCTGATTCCATCAGCCACCATTGTAGGAGTGAAGCAGCTCTGTACTGGGCCAGTTTTTCCCTGGGGCTCTGTTCATTGGCCCTGATCTGTTCCAGTTTACGACGGAATAGTTGCAATCCGGCAAATACCGCCGCAAAACAATAAAGCACGGCTACCACCTGTAACATACGGTCGGTGGGCAGGTCCAACACCGGCTTAATAACCGAAAACTGAACCAGCAGAAAAGACAAAAGCATAGCAACCACCAGTACATACAACAAGGTTTTATACAGCTGCTGCAAATCACGAAATAGCGAAGGGGCTGTTGCTTTGCTCATGGGTTAATAGCCTTGTTTTAGGAATAATAAGGGCTGATCATAAAATATACCACCACGCCGCTTACGGCCACATAAAACCAGATGGGCCAGGTTATACGCGCAATTTTTTTATGCGCCGGCCATTCTGCAACCATGGCGCGGTAGGCTGTGTAAAGAATAAAGGGCAAAATAATAGCCGCCAGAAAAATATGCGTAATCAGGATAACCAGGTAAATTGTATGAACCAGGCCCTGCCCCCCATGCGGGGTACTATCCGCCAATAAATGGTGCGCTATATAAGAAACCAAAAACAAGGCAGATAATAATATTGCCAGGAACATGAGCCGTTTATGGGTTTCATATTTACCCTGTTTAACGGCCACCAGGGCAGCCACCAGTAATACGGCCACTGCACTGTTTAAAACGGCATTGATCCTGGCAAAAATATGAACATCAAAACCCAGATCCAGCTCTATCCTTACCCTTGACAAAATAACTACGGCCACAAATACCACCACAGACAGAATACCGATCAGTATCCTTGCCTGTTTATCATTTTTCTGAATTATTGCATTTAACATAGCCTCTTTATTTACGGAACAAATTGCGTTTTTTCTTTTTGTCTTTCTCAATGAATATTTTAACGATATCACCCGCTAAATCAGCCATCGCCATGCTATCCAGTCCATTGTAATAACCGCGCACCACCCGATCACGGTCGAGCAACACAAATTTTTCCGTATGAATAAAATTGGAATCTACTCCCTCGCCATCAATGGCCGATAATTTCACTTCATTCAGGGCAAAATCATAGATGGTTTTTTTATTGCCGGTAAGCATCCACCAAACATCATGATTCACCCCGTAGCGATCGGCATATTTTTTTAATTGCACGGCAGAATCGCGCTGAGGGTCTACGCTGAAAGAAAGAAACTGTACAAAAGTGGTATCGATCTTACGGGTTACGTCCTTTAATTTGAGGGTATTTTGTAACCGCTTCATATTCATAGTAAGTGAGGGACAAATAGACGGGCAGCGGGTAAAGAAGAAATTAGCTACGATTACTTTACCCTGCAGGTCATCCAGGCTTACTTCCTGTCCCAACTGATTGGTTAAATGGAAATTGGCAGCTTTGTGCCATACCGTATCGGTGAATTCCTTTCCGCCCTCCACTTTGGTCAAAACGGTATCTACATAATAGCGGCGGGGCATATCAACTGCATCTGTACTGTAATGATCTACAATAAAGTAGCAGATAACCGGAACCACCACTGCCAAAAAAACCCCTGCTAATGCTGTCTTATTCAAATCAAGGTATATTATACTAAAAACCATCCGCCGCGGCGGATGGTTCAAAATTTTTTGTATTCTTAATTTATCCGGGCTGCTTCACTGCTCAACGCCACTGCAGGCCGCTTAGTGGCTGCTATGTGCATCGTGCTCTTTACTACCCTGTTCTTTTTTCTCTACTTTGATCTCCGATTGTTCTTTATGATAGGGATCGTAGGTGTTCTTGAGGTTCTTATACGAATTACCCTCATACAGGAACGCGATGATAAACCATACAAAAAGCAGCAAGGGTACCACGATGGTCATGATCATGTTCTTCAGTTCATGCTTCAGGTGCATGAAATAAGCCACAATATAAAAGGCTTTCGCCAGCATTAGAATCAGGATAACCCCTTTGATCAGCATAACCATAAAGGCGCCGAGACTATGATGAGACAGGTACATCCAAAAGCCCAGTGCCAGCTCAATCAATGTAATAACCGAAAGGATGACGGTTATTTTGATTACTTCTTTTTTACTCGCCTCCCGGTCATATTCATGATGAAAGGTGATTTCTGTATTATTGTCTTGATGCATGATAGCGTCTTATTAAGTTATACGAGATAGAAAACGGTAAATACAAATACCCAAACCAGGTCTACAAAGTGCCAGTACAGGCCGGCTTTTTCAATCATCAGGTAATGCCCTTTCCGTTCAAATACATTATTCAGGGTCATGATTAACATAATAATATTGATAACCACCCCACTAAATACGTGGAAACCGTGGAAACCCGTAATGGTAAAAAAGAAGTTGGTAAAGTTGGTAGTTGCTTTGGTACCATCTGCATTCAGGAATGGATTACTACCCCACCAGGCGCCTTCATGGTGCAGGTGCGCCCATTCCCAGGCCTGGCAGCTCAGGAAGGCAATACCACCAATAATGGTCAGAACCAGGTTACGAACAACGGATTTTTTATCCATTGCATGACCGGCCTGCACGGCCAATACCATGGTTACAGAACTGATGATCAGGATAAACGTCATCAAACTCACAAACATGAGTGGAAGACCACTTCCTAAACCGGGGAAAGACTGGAATACTTCATTGGGGTCGGGCCAGGAATTTGTGGCGAAACGGATGGTGCCATAAGAGATCAGAAACGCACCAAAGGTGAACGCATCGCTCATCAGGAAATACCACATCATCAGTTTACCATACTCGACGTTGAAGGGGCTTTTACCACCACTCCACCATTTTTGTTCTGCAGGTACTGCTTGTGCCATGTTCAGTGTTTAAGATTGGTTCGCAAATTTAATTGGATATACGGAATTAACTAGTGTAATAACATAAAAAATACCATCAGGTAGATCCATAACAGGTCTACAAAATGCCAGTAGGTGCTCATAACCTCTACAGGTACCGGATTATAATTTCTGGAACGGGTACTGTAGGCCTTAAAAAAAAGTACTAACAGCGCAATTACACCACCCACCACGTGTAATCCATGCAAACCGGCAATAATGTATAAAAACTGCCCGCCCCCGGCGCCATCAAACCGGATACCCGTATTCCAGATCTGCCGGAAACCGATATACTGCAGTACTACAAATAACACCCCCAATAGGGCAGTTAACGTAATCAGCTGCCGGTATTTTACCCGGTTTCTTTCCTTAAACGCCCGCAGTGAGAAATGAATTGCCAAACTACTCAGCAACATAACAGCCGTTGAATACCAGAAAATAACCGGCATTTCAAAACTTGTCCAGCTCGGCTGGCTCCTTTTCACGATATAAGCGCTGGTCAGCCCTGCAAACATCATCGTAATGCTGGCAATAGCAACCCACATCGTGAATTTGTTCGGATGTATCCTCTTTCTCTGCTCCATAGCTTCTACCCTCATACATTAAATTTTAATTTCCCTCCTTCCCCCTTCTCCTTCCTCCTTTTCACCCTTTTCCTTCCTCACACCTTATCCGCCACCAACGCAAAAAAAACAATCATCAGATAAATATAACTCCCAAACATTACCCCCCGCGCGGCTGATTTTTCCATCTTGGTATACAATCGGATACTTAAACCAACCATACCCAGGTTACAAACCAGCAGAATAAGCAAACTCACCCATCCTGTAAGCCCGATAAAATAGGGCGCCAAACCTACCGGGATCAGTAACACCGAATAAACGATCGACTGAATGGCCGAGTATTTGGTTGGGCCTTTTTCGGAGGGCAGCATTTTAAATCCAGCTGCCTCATAATCCTTATGTGCAATCCAGGCAATGGCCCAAAAATGAGGGAATTGCCAGAAAAACTGTATCGCAAACAATGCCCATCCACCCAGGTCCTGCAAGCCGTGTTCCCCGACGAAAATGGTATCATTTCCTGCTGCAAACCCTATCAAACAGGGTAATCCACCGGGAAAAGCGCCCACCAGCACAGAAATGGAATTTACTTTCTTAAGCGGTGTATAAACAAACGCGTAAAGAAAGAGGCTAAATGCAGCCAGACCAGCGGATAATCCATTGAAATAATACCAGAGGAGAAAAACCCCCAGAGCTCCACTAATCAATGCAAAAGCCCAGCCTTCCGTAACCGACATCCTGCCTGCCGCAATTGGCCGGCCCGCTGTGCGCTTCATCAGGGCATCCGTATCTTTTTCCACTACCTGGTTAATGGTATTGGCACTTCCTGTTACCAGCATACCTGCCAGAAACAGGACAGCGATCATTGCCCAGTCATACGCCACAATTTTTGGTGCCAGGAGGTAACTAATTACCGCCGAAAACACCACCATCGTTGTCAAAGAAAACTTTATCAGCAAGAGATAATCACGCAACCGCGTCATTGCCCCATTCTTCTTTTCGGGTTGAACTGTTTCACTCTGCTGCATTCCTCTTTATTAAACAAAATCGTCCATTTTAAAAAAACGCCCTGATTCAACATCAGGGCATTTTATGTCGATTTTAGCTGTATCAATTACCCCCTTTATCAATGCTTACTCTCCGGGCTCTCATTCTCTGATAT
>NZ_LUKG01000115.1 GCF_001601815.1 Flavihumibacter sp. CACIAM 22H1 | reverse complement strand
CAACCATGTTACAACTAATAAACGATGTTCGTACCAAGGGATGCACCTGTGGCTCAACGGTGATGCCACCAGTTGCCAGGCTGGAATGGAACGATAAACTTGCTAAAGCAGCCTATCTTCATTCAGCGGATATGAACAGCAACAACTATTTTTCGCATACCAGCCAGGATGGCCGTAACCCGGGCACCAGGATTTCAGCACAAGGATTTAACTGGAGCAGTTATGGTGAAAATATTGCCAGGGGACAAGCCAATGAAGCTGCCGTAATGAATAGTTGGTTAAACAGCGAAGGGCATTGTAAAAACATAATGAATGCCCGTTTCAAATACGTGGGTGCAGGCATGCAGAATAAGTATTGGACGCAGGTATTCGGATCGTTGAAATAACTACTTTGCCAGTGTCGTCTTGATTATTTTACCCAATTCTATTGCCCATATTTTATATCCTTCTTCCACTAAATGTATACCATCTCTTGAGTAGTAATCAGGATTTAAGCGGCCGTCTTCCCCGATAAAAGTTTTATGCAGGGGAAAATAAATTACACCGGGCATTTTATGGTTTTCCAATAAAAGATGAATGGTTTCATATTGTTGCCGGCGGAGCTCCTTTTTTTCCATACCTGCTGGTAAGGGGCCGGTTACTATCAATTTCGTAGCAGGCAGGTTTGTTTTTATCCAGTTAACGCAAGCCAGTACCCCCTCAAATATTTCCTCTCCGCTGTCATCCCCCATATTATTAACACCGATGGTCAGAACAATTAAACGGGGGGCCGCCAGTTTGTAGTTACCATTTTGCAAACGCCATAAAACGGTTTGGGTGCGATCGCCGCTGATACCAGCAGATATCCAACGATAGCTGCCGAAAACAGCATCAAATGCCATCAGGCCTGGTTTATAACTGACATTGGGCCGTTTTCCACCAATTCCCTGGGTTATGGAATTACCAAGGAATACAATATCGAGGTTTTTTTCCGCCAATAAGAGGGAATCGATGTCCTGGTTTTGTTGCCACCAATCCTTTCCTTCGAACCAACCCGCACCCGAACGAAACTCACTTCCAGGGGCAGGCAGGGTGGCAAAATTCAGTTTATAGCCGTTGGCTCTCAAGATAAAATCAAGAATTGGAGAAGGGTTCGGCAAACTATGCGGATGATGTTTTATGCCAGGTTTATGGATGACAGCAATATGTCCGCCCGCGGCCAGCACGCGTTCTTCAAAAAGAGCAGTATTTTCCGCCAGCGGAACCACTTCATCCGCATCTCCGACCACATGGACAAGAGGAATTTTTAGCCTAGCTATTTGTTCAGCTTTATCAAGTGGCGATGCTTTAAAATTTCGGGCAGCTGTTTCCGTTAGTCCATATGCTTTTTTGAACAATTCCCAGTCTGCCGCACTACCCGGCCCCTTACCCAACCCACCGGGCCAGCTTTTCAGGTCCAGCACGGGTGCGTCGGCATAAATACAGGCTACTTTATCCGGATTGGCGAGTGCCCAGTTATACACATATACGCCCCCTCTGCTCATTCCTTCCAAGGTCATTTTTGCGGCTAATCCCGCAGTTCTTAGCGCACCATAGAACTGGTTCCAGGCTGCAATAGCGGTTTTGTTTCCAAATAATTCGGCAACATCGCAATACACCAGGTGAAACCCTCTTTCAAGCAGGGCGATATCCAGTTGTGGCTCGTGCCCCCAGAAACGCGCTCTCCATATCCAGGGACGCCCCTTCGCTGTTCTTTTCGGTTCTACTATATAAATGGTCCGCCCCTGCCATTGAAGGCTTGATTGCCGGTACCCGTAAAAAGAAGAAATCACCTGCTTTCCATTCAGTATTTTCCGAAAATCAGGCGCAGTAGTTGTTTCCTGTTGAATGGCTTCATAAAGACGTTTAGCCATAACCGTTGCACCCAATGAATTAGGATGAATTTTATCCGGAAGCAGGTCCTCCCGATTAATAAATAACTGATACAGGTCGATCAGTTCCACCCCGGTTTCATAGGCAACCTGTTGCACCGCGGGGATAATAGAGCTCCTTATTACCGGATCATAAATAGAATTGCTGTCGGCATAAAAGGAAGGAACCGGTAATAACAGGATAACCCTTGGATGAGTTGGTAATTGTTGATAGGTTTTCACCAATTCGGTGAGATCCGCTACCAGGTTTGCGTGGAAGGGGCGATTAACGGCCTTGCTGTCATTGGTACCCAGCTTAATAAAAACAAGATCAGGCCGACTTTCCAGCGACCTCCTGAACTCGTCACTCGTCCAATAAGGTTTATTGCCTTTTTTCAGCAGGGTGGTTCCCCCTAGTCCAAAATTCTGAACCAGGTATCCCTTTCCCAACATAGCCTGTAGCTGAGCCGGGTAACTGTTTTTTTCCCGGTTGGCAACACCAGATCCATAGGTAATGCTATTGCCTACACAGGCAATCCGGAAATCCTGCGCTGTAAGGCTGGTTGAAAACAATAATACGGACAGCAGCCAACCCAAAAATATTTGCTTCATACAATCGTTTAATCGAGCAGTTCTAAAGAAAAAATTATCGAAGTTTCTTTGAGGTTGCTAATGCAATCACTCTTCCTTCAGTTCCAACAGCATTGTAAAAATGGTAAACGGTATTGTTCCAGTTAATGACCATGGGCTTGTGTGCAAACGACGAATCATAGGAGGCCGAAGGTTCAACCAGGCTGGGTCCGGTCCATTCTGTCCAGTGTTCCAGGTCATAGGAACAGGCAAAGCGTTCAAAGGCAGCCGGCCGATCGGGCCAGAAAGCACCAAAATAAAAAAGCACGTACAGGTTTCCCATTTTCATTACCTGTGCATCGCCACAAATACTGCCTTCTACTCCCCTGGTAATTATTGGACCATTACCGATCCTTGTCCAGTTTTGCAGGTCAGTTGATCCGGCAACGGCAATGCTTTCATATTTTGCGGTATCTCCCATCGCATTATAAAACAACAAAAAGGGATATCCCCGTCTTTTGTCGGGATCTGCCAAAATAGTGGATTTAAAAATAGTGTGATTATCGTACCAGCGGGCATCTTTGTCAGCTGCACTTAGTACGGGATGAGGAAGCCGGTTCCAGTCTGTCAATTGCACGGGATCTTTTGCCGTAGCTATACCAATTCCCAGTTGTCCTGCTTCATATCCTTTGGTTGAACCACCCAGGTAAGACATCCAATACCTTCCGTTAAATGCCTGAGGTGCGTAAGTACCATTCCAGTTATTATCGATGAGTCCCAGGTAACCTGCTTTTTGATGGGCATCCCAGCCTGTATCGGTAAAGGAAAGTATCCTGCCTTTAGACGACCAGCTTAACAGATCCTCACTGGTTGCAAGCCAGGTTTCGTACCCCCTGCCATCAAAAATAATATAGGTCATATACCAGGCATTGTTCCAGCGGAAAATGGTGGGACTGTCCATCATTTTTGTAGTATCCGGATGCTGGAAAACTACGCCAAACTTGTGCGGCGTTTTCACTTGTTCATAAACGTTCTTCATCACATCTGCAGGCACTTCCTGTGCCGCCTGTTTTGGGCATTGGATCATCAGCAACCAGCCAATCATTAGTAGAAGTCGCATAAACAAGATCGATTTTTGGTTAAAATAAGTAAATTCCGGTAAGGCTGACGAACTAACTGAAATAATCTAGTTATGCAGGTATTAAAATGCTTCCTGATTCTCCCCGGAATTTTATTGCTGCAATTGTCACTTAAGGCGCAGCAATACCTGTTGGTATTGAATAAAGCTGATAACAGTTTATCCGTACTCGACCCTATTGAGCTGCAGCAGTTATTTATGGTACCAACGGGCGAAAGTCCGCATGAGCTGGCCGTATATCCCGAAAAAAAATGGGCCATCGTAGCCAACTATGGCAACCAGCAACCTGGCAACAGTCTATCCATTATTGACTTGAACCAGCGCAAGGAAATAAAACGGGTTGACCTGGGTCCTATTCTAAAACCACATGGACTGGAATTAAAAGAGCAGGCAGTTTATTTCACTGCTGAGCGCAGCAGGCTGGTAGGCCGTTTTGATTTATCAAAAATGTCGGTGAACTGGTTACAGGGGACCGGTCAAAACGGCACTCATTTGCTGGTATTGCATCCTTCCCGGCCGTATGTATATACCAGTAACAGGGTTTCCAACACGATTACCAGGATACGGATTGATGCCCCTGATTTGCCCGAAGCCATTCAGCAGGCAGCTGCAGGCTTGAAACCTGAAGGAATTGACATTAGAAAAGATGGCAAAGAATTATGGGTTGGTTCCAATGAAACGGGCACTATTACCGTATTTGATACGGAAACATTGCAGCAAATGCATGAAATTTCAACCGGTGGCACGCCGATCCGTATAAAATTTACGCCCGATAATAAATGGGTATTGGTTTCGGATGCAAAAAACGCTGCTCTTTTATTGTTGGATGCAGGCAGCCGGCAACTGAAAGCCCAATTAAACCCGGGAGGTATACCCATGGGTATTATCCTGTCTGAAGATAGCAAAACAGCCTATGTTGCCATCGGCAGCACCAATGAAGTAATTAAACTGTCGATTCCTGAACTGAAAATTATTGCCCGGGCCAGGGTAGGTAAATAATCCCGACGGTATTGCTTTGTTGTATTAAAAATCTTGTTCAGCGGGCAAATTCATCAGCAAGCTGATTGATTTCTTCTGCAGTCAGTTGCCTGCCTCCCTGAATGATAATTTTATACCTGAACTGAACCGATTGGCCCGCTGCAAGTTCCAGGTTTCTGGATTCTTTACCATTGCTGAAGACGGCTGCCCCCAGCGGATTTAAGGCAAAGAGACCATAGCCCCTGGCATGCCAATAAGTGGGATACCCGCTGTTAGTAGGATGGTCTAACATAGCAATGGTTATAGGCTCCTCCCTTATTTTTCCATTAAGCATAACCCAGCGGGCCCGGGTACTCCATACGGCATCACCTGAAATACCTTCACTACTGGTATACAAACCGCTTATGGTTGCTGAGGGTAACTGATCTACCTTGGTTATAATTCCATTGGCATCTACATAAGCGCTGGCTTCTTTCGAAGGCTGTTCCAGCTCGCGGGCAACACGGATGGCAAGCATTCCATCTTTCACATCCTTAAATACCACTTTTTTATCCAATGCCTTCAGTGTGGTGGTACGCTCCAGTACCCATTTATCACCAATCACTTCAATATTAAACGCTGTTTTTTCGGTTAGCTCTGTTTCGCCTGCTTTGTTTTTCCAGAGAGCGGTTATGACCAGGGATGCCTGGTTAGCATTAGCCCGTTGAGACAGTATTTGCTGGTGCTGAACAGCACCATAGGAAGCTCTTTTTTCAAATGGGATAGCCGTTGAATTGTTCCAGAAATCAAGACCGTTAACGGATTCGTAGGTGAACCAAAATCCAACATGATGCGGGTGATCGGTACGGTCGCCGGCTCTTGGTTCAAGCGGAAAACCTCTTGTTACCGTTGTTCCGTGAACGGTGTTCAACGGGTATAAAACCGGTTTCATCAGGGAATCGTCGTAGCGGTAAGCAGTCAGCACCTGCCCATTATAGAGCAATTCGTGCCTTTTCTCTGCTGGTTTATTCACCCATGCCAATCCTTTTGACTGGCCAGCAGAAAAGGTCGGCAGTACTAACAATACTGCACAACCGATAAACAGCGTTTTCATGTGCAAGCTTAATATTTAAATATTTTGCCATCCACCATCACCTGCCTGGTTTTGGCATCAAACACGGCTTTTCCACCAGTTCTTACCGCGGCATTGGTCATAATGGTAGCTATGGAATGATTATAACCCGCTTCTACCGGGGCATTAGGCTGTTGCCGGCTGCGGATACATTCCATCCAGTTACGCATATGCGCGCTGGTTAGAGAATCACCTCCCGTGTTGGCGGAAGCGGCCACTTCCACTTTTTCAGCTACCAGGTCCATTTCCGGTAACAGGTTGGGCGGCATCTGCATGGCATCTGCATGGTTCTTTCTCAAACCGCCGTTAGCTGAAACCTTATTGGTAATCAGGTTAAGTTCGCCACCATTGGAAAAATAGAGTTCAGCCGGCCGTTCATCGCCGTTATGCATACGCGATGAAAATACTACCTGGAAACCGGAGCCAGGGTCATTTGCCGGACCATAATCAAATACGGCAGTTGTAGTATCCCAATTTCTACGCCCGTCTTTCCACTTGTAAATACCTCCATTAGCTACCACACTGCGGGGGTGCGCCAGCCCTGAAAACCAGTGAACGGTATCAATCTGGTGGCTCATCCATTGCCCGGGCATGCCGGAAGAGTAAGGCCAGAACAAACGATATTCGAGATATTTTCTGGGATCCCAGGCCTCATAAGGGCGATTAAGCAGAAAACGTTTCCAATCGGTATCCTGTTCGCGGATACTGGCCACCAGGTCGGGGCGGCGCCAGCGGCCAGGCTGGTTCACATTCCAGGTTAGTTCCACCATGGTAATTGCACCAAACCTGCCCTCGCCAATAAATTTAGCGGCCGCTTTATAATTAGAGCCGCTTCTTCGCTGCGAACCGATCTGTACTATTTTGCCCGCTTTTTTTACAGCATCCAATGCAGCGTTATTATCCTCCATGGTTTCAGCAAAAGGCTTTTCCGTATACGCATCTTTTCCCGCTTTCATGGCTTCTATCGTATGCAGGGCATGCTGAAAATCGGCCGTACTAATGATTACGGCATCAATATTTTTTTGCGCATACAGCTCGTCGTTATTGGTACAGGCCTTGATAGTATGTCCAAATTTTTCTGTAAGCAACGCGCTACCTTCATCGCGCCGGCGCTTCCAGATATCAGATACCGCCACCATATCAAAATTGAGTTCCTTATAATGGTTCAAAAAACTGGGCAAAAGAGATTGGCGGAACCTGTCTGAAAAACCTACTACGCCCACATTTACACGCTCATTGGCACCCAGGATACGGGCATAGGAAGCAGCGCTAAGCCCCATTGTACCCAGGTAAACACCTGCTCCGGCTTTAAGCGACTGGCGGATGAACTGTCTTCTGTTTGACATCTTGCTAGTTTAAAAAAAACCGGAGCCGCAGAAGGGCTCCGGTTTCGGGTTAGGAAGAAATTTATTTTCCGAAAATTCCTTTCAGGGCGTCGAGCGCATTGCCTGCACCACCCGTATTGGAACCTGGAGAAGCTGCTGCACCACCTCCTCCTGTAAACATGCCTGCCAGGTCCTGGAAATCTACATCGCCATCCCCGTCCCGATCCAGTCCGCCACCGGCCAGTTTACCCACTATATTTTCAAGGTTGATGCCGGAAGTACGCCCACCACTTAATTGTCCAAAAATCCCATCCAAACTGAATCCATTGTTGACAGGCGCATTTGTTTTACTAACCAGTTGGTTAAGAATTATGGGTAGTAAACTGCCAACCAGGGAGCCGGCTTTATTACGATCCAGGCCAAACCGCCCCATCATATCGCTGATTACATTACCGGAAAGATTTTGAACAACCGGGTTATCCTGGTCTACCTGGCCCTGGGCAAACATGCCCAGTACTTCTTTAGCACCGCCCTGCGCCATCATTCCCTGTAGCCCGGAAAGAATAGATGCACCGGTAGCCTCTATTGCTTCCTCGTTCCGCTCGTTGGGGATATCGGGGTTATTGATAATGCTATCACCGGCATTCTCCCGGATTAGATTCATTAGATTCTCTATCATAATTGCTGATTTAGGAATTAAAATATACGTTGATTTTCGTTCCATACTATATTGTGACCCGAATTAAACCAAGATTTAATGGATGTAAAAATAGAACCGGGCTGGAAGGCATTTTTGAAACAGGAGTTTAACCAGCCCTATTTTCTACAGATTGTGACACACCTGAAAACTGAAAAAAGTGCCGGTAAAATCATTTACCCGCCTGGTTCCCTGATATTTAATGCATTTGACAAAACTCCGCTGGACCAACTGAAAGTGGTTATCCTGGGGCAGGACCCCTACCATAACCCCGGGCAGGCACATGGACTTAGTTTTTCTGTTCCGGACGGGGTAACGCCCCCTCCCTCCCTCCTGAATATTTATAAGGAAATAGCCGCAGATATCGGCCTGCAATTGCCCAAAAAAGGCAATCTTGAAAAATGGGCAGAACGTGGGGTATTATTATTAAATGCTGCATTAACAGTACGTGCCAATGAAGCCGGAAGCCATGCTAAAATCGGCTGGATGGATTTTACAGATGCCGTTATCCGCACGATCAGCGAACGTAAACAACAGGTGGTCTTTTTGTTATGGGGCCGATTTGCCCAGGAAAAACAAGGCCTGATCGATGAAACCAAACACCTGGTACTGAAAGCTGCACACCCTTCTCCATTTAGTGCGGACAAGGGTTTTTTTGGCTGCCGTCATTTTTCTAAAACCAATGAATACCTGGCCAAAACGGGATAGATCCGATTGATTGGTCATTGTAAACTACCTTCAATATATGAATTGGTTCAAAGAGGTTTTTGGAAGAATCTGGGCTGCCTGGGCAATACTGCTTTTTACTGTTACCATGCTAATTTTTCTGGTACCTGTTTTTCTATTCTGTTTACCGGTACCGGAGCCCAAACGCACACATCGTTTTATAAAATATGCACGGGCCTGGATGGCTGTTTTTTTACCCGGGATCGGGTGTCCGCTGATTGTACGGGGAAAACAGCATTTTAAAAAAGGAGGGCCCTTTATCGTTATCTGCAATCACAATGCGTTGATGGACGTACCTATTTCATCCCCTGCCATTCCTGGCGGCAATAAAACCATTGCCAAGGCCGAAATGGCAAAAACGCCGGTATTTGGAATGATTTATAAACTGGGCAGTGTACTGGTAGACAGGAAAAGTGAAAAAAGCCGGAAGGAAAGTTTTGCCAAAATGAAAGCGGTACTGGATATGGGCTTACACATGTGTATTTACCCGGAAGGCACCCGAAATACCAGCTCCGAGCCACTGAAGCCTTTTCATGACGGGGCTTTTCGCCTGGCCCTGGATACGCGCTGCGCCATTATACCCGGTGTAATTTTTCATACCCGAAAAGTAAATCCACCTGATAAAACCTTTTACCTGATGCCCCACCCCCTGCGCATCGAATTCCTTGAACCCATCGAAGTAACCAGCACAGATACCTGCGAAACCCTAAAGCAAAAAGCCTTTGAACGGATGAAAGCGCAAATCATCCAAGGTCCATAATAAACGCCGTTATTGGGTGTAGAAGAACTTGGAACGGTTTATTTTAAGATCGCGAAGCAGGCCTGATTTAGGGTTAATGGTAATATTAAAGGTTCTGTATAAGCCTACAGGTGTAATGTTGATACCGAGTTGCCAGCAGTGCAGTTCACGACTCAGGAACATGGTCAGCTGCTGAATAGATGCACCGCGGAAATCGTAAAATGTACTGGCCCCCAGTTTCCATTTGGGCGTCAGGTTAAAATCTCCGCTGACGTTTACACTTGAATTGATCTGTGTTTCATACCCCGAATAGTCTCTTTTCAGCAAGCGGCTAAAACTGAGCGAATAAGACAGGTTAACCGACCAGGGAATATTGAAATCAGCATATTCTGCAGGGTTATTCCGGACATTGTTTATCAGGGCCTGCTGTTCCTCATTGGTCATGGGCAAACCGATGCCATTCAGGTCCTCATCGGGGGGTATTTCTTTCTTCTCCTTTTGTTTGCTGGTAAAGGAGGTGGAAATGGCAATGTTACCCGAGGTAATTCTGCCCAGGGAAAAACCATCACCACTCCAGGCATATTGGTTGATCCGGTAC
>NZ_LUKG01000114.1:2268-9974 GCF_001601815.1 Flavihumibacter sp. CACIAM 22H1 | reverse complement strand
GATTCGCTGGGGCGGCAGTTTCCGGCGTATGCGACGACGGCGGGCGGAGCGCTTCAGGTATCGCGGACATTGGCCTACACGCAAAGTCACCGGCATTTTTCCCATTTACTGGCTATTCATCCGCTTGGCCTGATTCAGTGGGAGCAGGGGCCGGCGGCTCAACATACCATCCGCCAAACCATTGCCGAGCTGGATAAAATTGGTCCGGATCAATGGTGTGGTTATTCCTATGCCTGGCTGGCAAATTTAAAGGCATGGGCGAAAGACGGGCAGGGGGCAGCAACGGCGTTAAAAACCTTTTGCAACGGCTTTTTGCTCGATCAATAGTTTTCATTTGAACGGAGATCAGACGGGTAAAGGTTATTCCGGGTTCAGGTATCGGCCGTTTACGCTGGAAGGGAATTTCGCGTATGCATCAGGGCTCCAGGATATGTTATTGCAAAGCCAGATGGGGTATATTGATGTTTTTCCAGCAGTACCGGAGAGCTGGCAGGATTGCAGTTTTCGGAATTTTCGGACAAGGGGTGCTTTTCTCGTAGATGCGGAACGGTTAGGAGGACAATTGAATCGGTTGGTGATCCGATCGGAGAAGGGCGGTAGTGTGCGGGTAAAACTTGGTACAGGCCATTGGCAGATCCGGCAGCAGCAGAAATGCACTGCTGATCTTTCCGAATCGGGTTGGTTATCCATTCAGGCGGCCCCTGGGGGAGTGGTTGAGGTAAGGCGTCAGACAGGTGTTAGAACAACGTTCTAACGCCTGTCTGACGTTTTAAGCAGATAAGTCATCACTTTAACTTCACTAAAAAGAACGGAATAAACACTTCGGCCCTGCAATAAACGGTCGGGATGCTGCCACAACTTAACAAAGGCAGACCGGACGGCAATTCTCGCTTTAGCCTCATCTCGTAAGGTCAGAAACGCGTACAAAAGCAGATTTTCACCGTGTTCATCATACAGCTCTAAAAAACTAGAGAAATCATTGTTCACAAGTAATTCGGTTTGGTTGCTGATTGCCTGACTCATGGTAGAAAAAATAGGGTACAAAATTCTATGCGTACGAGCTTAACCCTATGCCTTATAAGACGAAACAACACCTGCCAACGTTTTATTTCGCAAGAATAAAAAATCGAATTAAAGGACGATTTTTAAATGGTAGACGTTTTATGAAATCCATTTTTTTCTTTTTCTGAATAATATCACCTTTGCACCCGTTTCAATAAAAGGCTCAAAATCCTACATAACTAATCGCTGATAAATCCTACCCTGGGTTGTTGAAGACCTGATCCCTAAATAAATAATTTCAATTCCCTGGATGGAAAAAAACCAACCTAATAAACCTAACTTTACCAATTTGGCAAAATCTGCCGCAGCTGGTGATGAAGAGGCATTTAAACAATTGTATGAAGCTATATCGGGTAAGATGTATAGCATCTGTTTGCGGTATGCCGGCAATAAATCGGACGCAAACGACTGGTACCAGGATGGGTTCATCAAACTAATAAACAACCTTTCCTATTTCCGGGGAGAAGGGTCTTTTGAGGGCTGGGCCAGAAAAGTATTTATTGGAATCTGTATTGATAATCTAAAGAAAAAAATCCTACCGGTTGTTCCGATAGAGGCGGATCTGAACATTGCCATTAGTGATTCTGTCTATGATAAGTTATCAATGGATGATTTGTTTCGTATTATTCAACAATTGCCGGATTTTGCCCGGACTATCATTAATTTATCCCTGATCGAAGGATATAATCATAAAGAGATTGCAGAAATATTAAATATTTCGGAGGAGGGGAGCAGGTCGCAGTTATTCCGGGCCAGACAACTAATGAAAAAAACCATTCTATTTCAAAATGGGACCAAGTGACCAACGGTTTAATGATTTAAGGGAGTACGTTACGCCGCCTCCAGCCGATCTTACGGATCAAGTACTCCATGAATTTAGAAAGAATGGAACCAGGCCGGATTTTTCTGAAAAAGAACGGGATACATTCAGTCCGCTCTCTGCCCTGGAGATACCACCACCGGCTTTGATCAGCGAAGCAATACACCAGCATTTTTCCCGATCCAGGTCATCCGGAAGATTCCTTATAAAACTACTGAGTGTACTCGCAGTTTCTTCCGCGGCCATGGCTATCTTTATTTACCATATAAACGGGAAAAAATCAGAAAGCTCTGAAACCATTGTAAAGCACTCGCCCCTGATATCCAGCAATGACAAGCTGGTACCGGACACGAGTCGGAAAAAAGACTCCCTGGTAAAAATAAAAACGGATACCAAACCTGCGCTCCCCAGTAAAAACCTTACCATAAACGGGCTATCTGTTCCTCTCGAAGATTCCGATATTCTCTATTGTTATGTATTGTATAAAATAGCAGAAACCAAAGAAGGGGATCCGTCGGCAACCGATTTTTTATCCATTGATGAATATTCAACGATCCGGATAAGCCCGTATATATCCCGGTTGATCCGCCTAAGTATCCAACAGAACAAACAAGGCGAGCTGAAACGCAGAGCAAAGCGTATTTTAAGAAAATTGGAGGGAATTCAACAAGAGGAAAAAGCACGTTTTTCAGACTGGCGGATTTCTAATCCATTAAATCCACTTGAACTGGCAACTTTTATTGACGCGGAAAAAAAACAATAAAATTATATGTTGCTTGTTTTGAAGATTTTATTTTTCTTTTTGGGTGCAATGCAGCAGCCGGATGGTGGTGCTTCCTGCCAATCGCTGTTAATTTCCTATGAGGTCAGGGTGCAATCAAAAAACAGGAATAAATCTACCGCGGAATTATACAATGGGTCTTCTAAACTGCTTGCAATTCGTCCTGATACCATTGAAGTAAGGCTGACCAGTTTGTTAAGAAATGAAAAGGTTTGGATACTTCGTAAAGGATCGGGGTATACAGGAAAAATTTTAAAAGACTCATCCGGCAGCAAGCGCAGCTATGGTATAACCATGGAGGAATGGAAGGGTTCTTTTCAGCCCTGGGTGCAGGCAAAATTGGAAGAGGGTGGGGCGGAAGAAAAGATAGCCGGGTACAATTGCCGGCGTGCCGTATTAAAAGGAGCAGATAACCAGGTACTGGTGGTTTATTATACGGATCGCCTACACCATAAAGCGTATAAAATAGCAGAGCCGATGTTTTCTTCTGTTCCCGGTGTGGTGCTGAAATATGAATTCAGGTCGCGCGAATCTGTTATCACGTATACAGCTAGTAAGGTGGTTGTAAGATAGGCGTCAGACAGGTGTTAGAACACAGTTCCAACACCTGTCTGACGCTTGAAATACCGTTAAAAAACGGGTGCGTCAAAAGAATTTCCTTCTTTACTTTTAGGCAGTTAATCAACCAGTAAAAATGATTAACTATTCAGTAGCTACGAATACAATCAATCGAGTATTGGCTGCCGCGCTAATGCAGCCCTAATTATTAAAATTTAAGCTATGCAGAAGTTGAATGAATTTGAAATGGCAACATTTCAAGGAGGAGCAAGTGAGGCAGATTGTGCTATCTCTGCAGGATTAACAGTACTAGGTGGCGCAGTAGGAATTTTAGCCGTGGCCGCATCCGGAGGCACCGCATTGGCATTTGCCGGGTTCGGGATCGGATACATTTCCAAAATGTATGGAACCCTAAAGGCCTGTAGTCTTGTTTAATTCGAAGTGAAACAGGGCAAACCCTGTTTCACGTTTTTTGCCGGTTGTAGCAATATGTACCAGTTAATTCAGCTAGAATGCCGCCAAAAAATTCAGGGAGAACCATTGGAAAATACCTGGATACTACTATTAAAAGCAGTTTTTGTCCTGTTTAACCACTGTTTTCTGGTCTTTGTCCTGCTGCGGTTTTTCCAACAAAATAAAGCCGGAATAAACAGCTATATAACAGGAAGCTGCATTATTTTTTTTGTAGACGGTATAGTGCGATGGCTGTTTACCAAGGTCAACTACCTTCCACTGCTGGAGCTGCTTCACCTGGGACTGACAAAAAAAAGAGTGATCCGATATATTCTTTTTCGATCCTTGCTGGAATGGATTAATGTGGTATCAGTGCTGTTATTGATTATTTATTACTGCAGCTGGCCGGGACAAATACAGTTTTTCGCGGGGATGATCGGATTATTTCATCTTGGGAGTGCTGCATCGCTGCATTTTTCGATTCTTTGCTTCAAGTGTATGCAGTCGGGTTACCCGGTGAATAAATGGTTCTGCCTGCTTTTGCCACTAAGCCTTCCCTTGCTTTACTGCCCTTTTTTAAGCGGTGATTATTCAATCGGCTGGAATACCGTGGAATGGGTGGGGCGGGTGATTTATAGTTGGCTCTTAGCAGGTGTAGAAATATGGGTCTTTACCCGGTACGCTAAAAAACGATTATTATTTGAAAATACAGGATCCCATGCAAGTTGATATATTCCTACTAATTGAAATAAAGTTTTTTCTCAGAAACGCAAGGACGAGAAAACTACTCAACGGACTGATTTGTGCCGCAGTATTCTGGATAAGCATGATTAGTCTATCAGGGTTAAACAGCACACTTGAAAAATATCTGATGATTATGACGCTCATTTCACTGACTCCTTTTTATTTTTCTCAATTATTTTTTTCCTGGCAGCTCCGGTTTTTACCAAATTATTTCGTTTTACCGGTAAATATATTGGGGTATCTGATTGCAAGAATTTTAGTGATTATGATCCTGACCCTGGCAGGAAGTATAATGCCACTCGTTTATTTCTGGAATACGCCTGATATAGCTTATGTAGGAGCCATCTTCTTTTATATGGCTGTTACTATACCTTTAATTATGTTGCTCAAAGGAGGTGCGGGAGCCCGTAAAATGGACCCCAATACAACCGGCGTATTTTCAAATTTTACAGGTATAACCCGTTATCATTTTTTGTCGGAATTAGTCCTGTTTGGATTGCCCCTTTTGATGTACGGATTGGAGCTTATTTATTCGGCTGCTGGATGGATGTTAGTTTACCTGCTTGCCGTTGGTTTTATTGCGCTATGCCTTTTACCATTCCGACTACTTTATATGGCTAGAAAGCTTAACTGGAAGTATAAGCTAATGCTGATAAACTGAAATATATGGTACGCTGTATAGATATTGAGTTAAAACTGGGGCATTCCTTCCGGCTGTATATACCCTATTTATGGGTGAAGAAAAAATCGATTACCCACCTAATAGGGGAAAACGGATGCGGCAAAACCAGTTTGATGAAAGCTATACTTGACCTATACCCCCGTCAGAAAGGGCTAATTGAAATCAATGGTAAGGATAATAGAATGGATGAATCCTGGAAATCATTTACCGGGGTATACCTGGGAACTGCTTACTTACTGGGTTTTCTTTCACCGCTGGAGTATTTCAGGCTGGTAACAAGGCTTCGCCGGATACCGCTGTATTCAATAGAAAACTATGTTCATCAAAATTTTGAAGGGTTATTGACGCCAGAAATGCTGCAAAAAAGAACCTGTATAAGAGATCTTTCTTCCGGTAATCAGGCCAGGGTTGGCCTAATAGCAGCAATGCTGGGGCATCCCGCATTACTGCTATTGGATGAACCATTTGTTTACCTGGATCAATCAGCAAAAAAGGCCTTGCAGCAACTGCTGCAGCAGTTTTGCGAAAATGGAAAAACAATTTTATTCACCTGTCATGATTCCGCTTGTATAGAGGAATTGGCCACAACCACTATTAAACTTGAAAATGGGATCATGATTAATTAGTAGAACAGTTATGAAATGGATTAGTAGCCCCTTAAACAGGGAGAGCAGTAGAATTCTATGCCTGATTTTTACTGTAGAAGCAATTATTTACCTGTCCTTATTGATTTATACCAATCAATACATTCTTACTAAAGATGTACTCCTGCCCAGTCTTTATTATGTTGAGGCAGACATCCAGGCTGATTTCGCAACAGATTTAGCCAGGGCAAAAATGCTCTCATACCTCCTGATGCCATTGCTGTTTGGCTGTAAACTAGCATGCATTGCTGTAGCTATTTATGCCGTTCTTCAGGTATACAACTTTGAATTGACAGTGAAAGATGTTTTCTCCATGCTTCTGACAGCTGAACTGGTATTTATCGTCGTTGCCCTGTTCAAGATAGTTGCCTGGAATATTTTGATGCCAGTGCGCTCGATCGAGGACCTGGAAGCATATAAAATACCGTCCCTCCTAAACGTTTTTCCTATTGATAAAGCAAGTCCCTTTTATTTCCTTTTTCAAGCAATTAACCTGGCTGAAATGAATTACCTGCTGGTAATTGGGTTGTTATTATCGAAAAGATTACAAATAGGTCTTCGAAAAGCAATGCTTTATAGTACACTATCGTACGGCAGCATATTTTTTATCTGGATCCTGTTGGTAAGCTTCATTCAATATTTATACAGACCTCTCTGATGAATAGAACCGGCATTTCATTTTTATTGCTATTGATAATGGACGGATGGTTAATATTTGCCTGCTTAGTTTTCACCAGGAAAGCCAATAAACAGAATTTTTCTGAATTGACTGCACTGCTAGGAACAAAAGCCATGCCGTCGAATCCGGGATCGGATAATTTCCTGTTGGTAGTACTGGATCCAGGCTGTGCTCATTGCAGGGAGGCTCTATCTGAGCTCATTCAAGTGCCGTTTGAAAAATTCAATACCAGCCTGATACTGCTGGTGGTGAATGATACAAATGCGGGTGCTGGTTTTTCAGCCTTATTGGAACCGACCTTTACGGAGTCGATCACCCTCCTGAATGATTATGAAAAAACCTGGTATAGCCGGCTGGGAGCTCCGCCTACGCCCGCTTACTATTTTTTCCCAAACGGTGTATTAGCGTCGAAGGCCCTTGGCTTCCAACATAAAAACGCTGTCGAGCAAATGATTCAGCATGAAAAGCAATAGAAAATTTCCTGTCATCAGACAAGAAGCATTGAATGATTGTGGCGCCGCCTGCCTGGTAAGCCTGGTTGCTTATTATGGAGGTAATTTGCCACTTGAACTTGCACGTGAAATCTGTAACACGCAACTCAGTGGTACTACCTTACAAGGCTTAGCGCAGGGGGCAGCAACACTTGGCTTCCTGTCTGAAGGATACCAGGTTAAATCCCTAGAGAAAATAGATCACTCAATGTTACCGCTTATTCTACTATGCAAAAATAAAACCGGGGCCGATCATTATATTGTTTTAACAGGTATCCAGTCCTGTGATCAGATCAGGTATTTCAGTATTATGGATCCTTCTATAGGGCTTTGTTCCTATTCTGAGTTCCAGCTCAGGGAATACTGGGTTTCGGGTATTTGTTTACATATTTTCCCTTCGCTGAATTATTCTCCATACCGGCTTTCTGTCAGAAAAAAAATTAGCTGGATCCGGGAACTACTGGGTGATCTTTTTTCTCCTTTTCTGTTACTTATTTTTTCCGGGGCGTTGATCGCCGGCATGAATGGGTTGTTAACCTTGTCGATTCAACGGATAGTAGATGCCTTCATTCCCGGCAAGGCAATGCACCAGTTACAGGCAACCTTCCTGCTATTATTGCTGATTCTAATAAGTAAAGAACTGTTTATCCGGTTGCGGACAGAATTTATTCTCCGCCAAACGGCTTTTTTTAACAAACGACTGTTTGGTTGGTTTTGTAAACGTTTAATACAATTACCCATTTTTTATTTTGAAAAAAGACAGGTAGGTGATTTCATGGTTCGATTTAGAGA
>NZ_LUKG01000114.1:0-2154 GCF_001601815.1 Flavihumibacter sp. CACIAM 22H1 | reverse complement strand
ATTTAGAGATGCACAAAAAATTCAGCAGGTGGTATTTGCTTTGGCAAGTCATGTTATAATTGATCTGCTCTTTATATTGGTTATATTCTTTTTGGTTTTTTTATACGAGTGGAGGATCGGGCTGGTATTGGTAGTGTTTACGCCGGTTTATTTTTTTTGGATGGTAAGAAGAGCGAATGCCCTCAGTGCTTGTCAAATTAACCGGATTAAAAACGCCACCAGCTTTGAACAACAATTTATTGCTGTAATCTCTTCCATTCAAACCTACAAAATGTATGGAAAAGAAGAACTGGCTGCCCTGAATCTGCAACTGAAGCAGGAGTTGTTTCAGGATGCTGATAAGGGGTACAGAACCGCCCTTGCACGCCTCGCTTTTGTATCTGGAATTTTTGTTGTTCCGGTTATGTTACTCGTTACTTATATGGCATCTTTTGCGGCTATTTCGGGTAGAATTTCAACCGGTGAATTCGTAGCATTGGTAGGATTTGTTTCTTTTTTATTTCCTGTTCTAACCAGCCTTGCTTCCTTTTCAGTGCCAATGAAGGAGGCTTCCATAGCATTTAACCGATTATACGAATTTCATCTTACACATGCCGGTATGAGAAAGCAGCAAACTCATATAAAAGAGTTTAGATCAATCCGCTTGGAAGATGTTATTATAATGGGTAAGCAAGCAAAACCTGTTGCTGAGAGGTTGAACTTTTTTCTTCCAACCACAGGCTTTATTTCTGTTGTCGGAGAAAATGGAACCGGCAAAACAAGACTTTTACAAGTGCTGTCGAAATGTAGCGAAACCTATGAAGGAATTATCCGGGTCAATGAGCAACACAATCTTTGTGATTTATCCTTTAGTTCCTGGATGGACCTGGTTGCGATAGTACCGCAGGAGATTGTTCTTTTTACCGGCACCATCGTTGAGAACATAGCGTTTGACAACACAGCTATCAGCAAGGGAAAAATAACTGAGATGCTTACGAGGTATGATTTACACCATTATTTCGATACATTTCCCGCGGCACTTGAAACCATTATAGGTGCGGGGGGCATGCCTGTTTCAGGTGGACAAAAGCAAATTATAGGCCTCGCAAGGGCATTATTTAAGAACCCTGCCGTTTTATTGCTGGATGAAGTTACTGCTGCCCTGGACGCTGAACGTGAAAAGCAGGTAGTTGAACTACTATTCCGGTTGAAGCAGGAGATCCTGATTATTTGTGTTTCACATAAAAACGAAACCATCTGCAACAGATCTGATCTGATTATTCAACTTTAAGCATTGTTATTGATTGGTATTGTCTGTCTTATAAAGCATATTACATATCATTCGGTTGTACCAAACCGGTGGCAATGCGCATGTTTCCTGCAATTTTATGAGGTGCCGCTCTAAACGCCCGCATATTGAGATAAGAGGCTGGTTACACAAATTGATTCAGTTATCCAGCTGTTTTTCGGCTTTTTTTCTGGAAAATAAATGCAATTGATTGCCCTTTATGGAAGTTGATAATGTGCCATTGTGCCGAAAATGGGTATGCTGTTAAAAACTCAGCTGACCTGGAGAATTTCGGTATAAGTGAGGTAGTTTCGCTTCCTCCCCCATCCCTCCCAAGTTGGCAAGCTTGAACTAAGTTCGGTACCGGTGTACACCAGCATTGAAGTGCGTACGAACACCTGTCAGACACCTGTCTAACACCTGTCTGACACCTTTTACGTATTTTGATTCCTCATCAGCTTAGCGCAATGTCTATGGAATTAACTACGAAGGTGTTGGATATATCTGTACTGCTGGTTATCAATTTTGCATCCCAGCAAAACCAGGTGCCGGTAATCCGCAGCCTGATTATTACCAATACCAGCCAGGAAGATTGGTTCGGGCTTACCCTCAGCATCCTGACAAATCCTGCATTTGCAGGGCCCCTCACTTACAGAATTGATCAACTCAAAGCCGGCGAAGCCTATGCAATCAATTGTCCGGCTTATAGTATTTCAACCGCCTACCTCGCCGAACTCACAGAACAGCTGCTTGGCACCCTGGAGGTGCTGCTTCAGCTAAAAACCTCCGCCGGTATAGAAGAACAATTTTCACAAAACTGTCCGATCCGAATTTTACCTTTTGACTTCTGGGGAGGAATCACCTATTTTCCTGAACTCCTCACGGCT
>NZ_LUKG01000113.1:5540-10777 GCF_001601815.1 Flavihumibacter sp. CACIAM 22H1 | reverse complement strand
ACCCGATATCCATATTCAACGTAGCGGCCCCGGTTAAAAACCAATGTTTTTTTACCACAAACGTATAGGCATAACCAGCCCCCGGACCGAGTTCGAGAAAACGGATTTTCCTTACTTCGCGCTGATCATACTGATCGGCAATGGAGGAAGGTACCAAAACAGAATCGCCGGAAACCGAACCCGCGTAAACTTCTCCCCCAAATAAGAGGGTTCCGGCCGACTTCTTTTGCCACTCGCTTTGCAGAAAAGCAGCCCGGTAGGAAAATCGTTCGCCATTTCTCAGATTATATACTGCCAGTCCAAAGAGGGATATACCCAGGTCTGGACGAAGATAATAGCGTTGAAGATCGTTGCTTCCAAGCCCTCGGGGACTTAAAAAATAACCCTTGTAAAACTGTCCGAAAAAATCGATCGTCCAGTTTCGGGGATAAATATGCGATTGCAGATCGAGGTACCGGGTATTGCCTTTGCCCTTTTCGGGATTGAGAAAAGGAAACCCGTAGGCCAGATTGAGGGTAAAGCTCCGGTAAGTAGCACCAATGCCCATATTCAGCGTAGTATTTGGGCGGTACCTCAGGTTGGCAATGGATTTGGCAGCGCCCAGGTGAATAGAGGTATATTTTCTTGAAAAATAAAACCGGCCGGTAAGCATACTATCATAGGTTTGGATATAGGTACTGTCAGCTTTTTTAGCAAGGGCAACCAGGGCAGGGTATTGTGCTGCTGCACACAATGGCAGGCAGGCCGTCATAAGGCAGATAATACTTGTATAAAGGCGGCGATTGTGTCCCATATCAGGATCACAAATTTGCAGCAATTAGTTGGTACTCCCCTACTTATCTTTGCAGCATGCATTACGTATCGGTAGAAGGTTTAGGAAAAAGCTATGGCATTAAACCCTTGTTTGAGAATATATCTTTTCACATCGAAGAAGGAGATAAAATAGCATTAATTGCAAGAAACGGATCGGGGAAATCAACCTTATTGAAAATTCTGGCCGGAAAGGAAAGTCCGGATGCCGGCACCTGTTGGATCAACAAAGATGTTACGGTGGCACTTTTTGACCAGGAACCAGTTTTCCAGGAAGAAAAAACCATCCTCGATAATATTTTTCAGCATAATCACCCCACTTTAAACGCCATTAAAGCGTATGAAGCAGCCAGCGAAGCCGGAGATGCCGCCGCATTAGGCGCTGCTATTGAAAAAATGGACGAAACAGGCGGCTGGGATTTTGAGGCAAAAGTTAAACAGATCCTGGGCAAACTTAATATTCATCACCTGGCTCAACTTGTTGGAACCCTTTCCGGAGGACAGCGAAAGAGGGTGGCACTTGCCCGTACTCTGATTGATATCGGTTTTGACCATAAACATACGCTGTTGATCATGGATGAGCCAACCAATCACCTTGATATACAAACGGTGGAATGGCTGGAACATTTTCTGAACCAGGAAAAAGTAACCCTGCTTTTGGTAACACACGACCGGTATTTCCTCGACGCAGTATGTGACGAAATATGGGAACTGGACGGCAGTGAGCTTTACACCTATAAAGGCGACTATGAGCAATATATAGAACGAAAGTCGGCCCGGATGGAACAACAGGCTTCCAGCATTGATAAAGCACGGAATGTTTACCGGAAAGAACTGGAATGGATGCGTAAGCAGCCCAAAGCAAGAACCACCAAATCCAAAAGCCGGATTGATGCGTTTGCAGACGTGGAAGCCAAAGCAAAACAACGATTGGAAGAACAAGCACTTCAGTTGCAAATGAAAATGAACAGACTGGGTGGCAAAGTCATTGAACTGAAGAAGATCTATAAAAAATTTGATGACAAAGAAATTCTGAAAGGCTTTGATTACACGTTTAAAAAAGGCGATCGGATTGGTATTGTAGGTCCGAATGGCGTGGGAAAATCAACTTTCCTGAATATACTGCAAGGGCTGGAGCAGGCAGACAGTGGTAAGGTGAATATCGGCGAAACCATTGTTTTTGGTTATTATTCGCAGGAAGGCTTAACCTGTAAGGAAGATATGCGTGTTATTGAATACGTAAAAACCTTTGCAGAAAGCTTTCCATTAGCAGATGGCGGCAGCCTCAGCGCTGCTCAATTCCTGCAATTATTCCTGTTTAGCCCGGATCAGCAATATAGTTATATCAGTAAACTGAGTGGCGGTGAAAAAAAGCGCCTGTTGCTGCTTACCATCCTGTTCAGGAATCCAAATTTCCTGATCCTTGATGAACCTACCAATGACCTCGACCTGCCAACATTAGCCGTTCTGGAAAACTTTCTGTCGGAGTTCCAGGGTTGCATCTTAATTGTATCACACGACCGGTACTTTATGGACCGGCTGGTAGATCATCTCTTTGTGTTTGAAGGAGCTGGTACCATACGCGATTTTCCTGGCAACTATACCCTTTACCGTATCTGGCAAAAAGAGGAAGAACAAAAAACACTGGCAGCTGTACAGGAACCCTTGAAACAGCCTGCAAAAGATCCGGTGCTTACAACGGTTACAAAAAAGAAATTTTCTTTCAATGAAAAACGCGAATTCGAGCAATTGGAAAAAGAAATCCCCCTGCTCGAAAAAGAAAAAGCCCGGTTGACCGAACAAATGGCAACCGGTTCTCTTGATTATAGCCAGCTACAGGAAATAGGTAACAGGATGACCCAACTTACGCAGGAACTTGAAACCAAAGAGATGCGATGGCTGGAACTAAGTGAGCGGGAATGATGAAATCCTATAGAATATGCCGCCGTTTAAACTGCCAAAAAGCAATAGCCACCAGCATACAGAGGCTGCCATTTACAAACCAGGTAAACCGAAAACCGTTGGCCTCGGCCAATTGAGACGATAAAAGAGGCCCCAAGGTTTGCGCGGCAGACCAGGCCATGGTGTACAATGCGGCATACTGGCCGCGGTTATGCGAGGCAGTTCTGCTGATCCAAAAGCTATTCATAAAGGGCATGGCCAGCATTTCTCCAGCGGTAATAATGGTAATCAATAAAAAAGCAACAGGTAATCCAAATTTTCCAAGTCCGAGTAATACATAAAATGTACCTACCAAAGCAACGCCTATTGCTATATAGGTAAGTTGGTTTCTACGACCTTCCAACTGGTAAATTAAGATCATTTCCACCAGCACAATTAATACTCCGTTAAAAGCCATAAGCAGCCCTATTTTGGGCTCGCTAAAATGCAATTCCTGCCTGAAGTAAACGGAGAGGGTCGTAAACAGCTGAAAAAAGCAAGCGGCAAACAAGGTAACCAGGATAATAAATAAAATATACGGTTTATCCTGGTAAACAGAGGGTAGTGATGGATTGGCTTGCGAGGTGTTCTTTTGTTGTCTGGACTGCTGTCCACCTGCCTCCCTTAAAAAAAACACCATTAAAACTGCCGCCAAAAAATTAGAAATGCCATCAATCCAAAACAGCCATTGGTAACTGAATTTTGCAATAATACCTCCTAAAGCGCTGCCAACCGCCCATCCAAGGTTTACGGCAAGCCTATTGAGTGAATAAGACCGGGTTCTGTTTTCGGGATTGCTGTAAAAAGCGATGGCCGTAGAGTTTGCCGGCCGAAACGCTTCGTTTACAAAGCTTAGCAAAAAGGTAAACAAACATATAAAGGGAAAGGATTTTATAAAGCTCAATATCCAGAATAAGGCAGCACCTCCTGCAAGTGCTACCAGCTGAACTTTATAAAACCCTATTTTATCGGTAAGTTTTCCACCAACAAATGCGCCCGCAAAAGCACCCGCGCCAAAACATCCGAATACCAGTCCGGCATCTCCGATTGAGTAGCCCATACCTGGGCTGGTTAGGTAAAGAGAAAGAAAAGGCACTACCATGGTGCCGCTCCGGTTGATCAACATGATCAGGGAGAGCAACCAGGTTTCCCGCGATAAACCCGAATACGCACCTTTGTAGGCAGAAAATGTTCGTGAAAGCATAAGGCGGCACAAAAATATTCTGTACCGCCTTCCGTTGTTTACCGTTTAGCAATATTTTTCAGCTATCAGCTGCCAAATACTTTTTTCAGCAGATCATTCACCCGGGCAGCCGGGTTAGTTCTTATTTTTTTCTCCTCATCGGCCACATAATAGAAAATACCATCAATGGCTTTACCCGTTACATAGGAGGAAAGATCGGGATTTACTTTTTTCAAACTTACTTTGTTGTAGGCATCAAAAACGGCTGTCCAGTATTTCGTAGCGCCGGTTTTTTCGAGCGAGGATTCAATTACCGGTTTAAATGCTGCCGTTAATTCAGGGGAGGTTGATTTTCTAAGATAGCCGGTGGCAGCGGTGTCGGCTCCGCGCAGAATATTCAACCCGTCATTAACGGTCATATTTTTAACGGCACTTACAAATATGGGAGCGGCCGACTTAGACGCATCTTCCGCAGCCCGGTTAATGCTTAAAATAGCATCATCCACCAGTTTTCCCATTCCGAGTGCCCTTAATTTCTGTTCTACCTGCTGCGCCTCTGGAGGCAGCAATACCTTCACTGCCGCATCCTTGAAAAAACCATCGGCAGCAGATAATTTGCTGGCGCTGTTTTGGGTACCTATGGCAAGTGCTTCTTTTAATCCGGCAACAATATCATCTGAGGATAAGCCAGCGCCGGATTTATTTTTATTTAACAATCCGCCGGCCTTTTTAAGAATACCGCCCCCATTGTCATTTGTCTGGGAATACGCGGTTGCAAACAGGGAAGCTGCTACTAAAGAAAGTACTAGTTTTCGCATAGGAACTTATTTTAAACATTCAATTACACTAAATTAAACGTATCTCCACAAAGAATAGATGTATTCCGCCAACAATTAATGTTAAAAAGGATAGTAAATTCGCTCCTCAATTTAATGTATGCGTAAAATTCTTGTATCCTCTTCCCTATTGCTTTGTGCTGCTATTGCTGTAGCGCAAACGGGTGGAAAGCCAACTGGCACGCCCGCTAAAAAGCCAGCTGCTAAAACAAGCTCCAAACCCCCGGCAAAAACAGCCGCCCAGGCTGGTCCCCAGTTAAAAACAGCCAAAGACAGTATGAGTTATGCCATTGGCATGAGCCTGGCCAATTTTTACAAGGACCAGGGTATTGCAGATATTAATACCGCCCTGGTTTCCAAAGCGTTAAATGATGCATTGAAAAATCAACCTACGTTGCTCACCGAAGAACAAATGAATATGAGTATTACCAATTATCTACAAAATTTAAAGAAAGAAAAAGCAGCGG
>NZ_LUKG01000113.1:0-4655 GCF_001601815.1 Flavihumibacter sp. CACIAM 22H1 | reverse complement strand
GGAAGGCACCGGGCCGAAACCAGGTCCTGCAGACAAAGTAAAATGCCATTACCATGGCACATTGATTGACGGAACTGTGTTTGACAGTTCGGTAGACCGTGGACAGCCGATCGACTTCCCGGTAAATGGCGTAATACGCGGTTGGGTGGAAGCGCTTCAGCTAATGCCCGTTGGAAGTAAATGGAAATTGTTTATTCCGGCAGATCTGGCTTATGGCGATCAACAGGCCGGTGCAAAAATTGCTCCCGGATCTACCCTGGTGTTTGATGTTGAGCTGCTTGACATTGTTAAGTAAAACAACCGCATAAAAAAGTAAAGACCGGACAATTGTTCCGGTCTTTTTTATTTTTGGCTTGAATAAATTCCTGGTGCAGATGAGGCACTTTATTTATTCTACGGTAAGTTTTACATCATCCGAGGAAACTCCCCCTTTATCGTCCATAACAGTTAAGCGGAAGGTATAGGTTCCTTTCTGCACCTTATTAAGGCCGGTTATGGCAGCGCCCTGGTTTACAATTTCTACCGGATTACCGGAGATTTGTACCCAATGGTATCGTGATATAATGCCATCTGGCTCACGGGAACCCGTGCCATCGAGCTGAATAAAATCATTGGTAGAAACCCGGCTGTCTCCACCCGCATTTGCAGTAGGCGGAATATTGCCATTGTTCGAATAGGCCGAAGCCAAAAACAGCGAAGCTGTCAGAAGGATCAGATTCATAGTACGGATTTTTTACTGAAACTAAAACGTCTAACAGCTTGCTATTATTATGCCAATCTGGAAGAGCTTTGCTAAAACCTTCTTAATTATCGGGCATTGTATAACAATTCATAATATTCGTGGGCCATCCGGTTACTTTCAAACTGAAAGCGCACATCCCTCATCCCGTTTTTCACCACCTGTCTCCAGGTATCGCGGTTCTCATAATACAGTGGCAGAATCTGCTCTTCCAGTATCCGGTATAACATGTGCAGGTCGTATTCATCCTGCTCATGCGTGTTCATATTGGCGTAATCGGCCTTGGGAATTACAAATCCATTATTACCATGGTTTACAAATTCCGGGATCCAGCCATCATCCGTACTGAAGTTAGCAGCGCCATTCATAGCGGCAGTCATTCCACTGGTACCAGAGGCTTCCCTGGGCACCCTTGGATTGTTTAACCAGCAATCGGCTGCCTGTTTCATTCTTTTTGATAAAGCCAGTTCATACCCGATTACCACCGCCATATTCCGATGATTCCGGCTCATATGAACCAGGTGATTAAAGTCGTTGATAGCCGGGTAATCCATGGGATAAGGCTTTCCGGCCCAAATTATCTGAACGGGGTATCTGGTATTTTCCAGCAGCCGGGTAAATCGCTGAATATCACGGGTAATCAGTTCAGCTCTTTTATATCCGGCAAACCGACGTGCCCACACGATGGTGAAAACATCGGGGTTAAACTGTTTTCCGGTTTGGTCTGCCACAATTTCGAAGGCACGGCGTTTGAGATGTCGCTTGCGGTCATCAAACTGGTAATCATTGCCTTCTTCCATAAAACGATACAACTGTTTATCGGCCCAGTACTTCCAGTTTTGAGCATTGGTAATGGAGAGAATCGGGCAAATTCCACTGTATTTCTCCCACATGGCTCTGGAAACATGCCCATGCAACTGCGATACTCCATTGGCAATGCGGGCAAATCTTAATGCCACCAGGGAATGGTTAAACTGATCATCCTGTATGCCGGTAAGCTGCCTTACTTCGTCCAGTGAAAGGCCACAGAAATAACTCATTTTATGGCAGAGGTAAATATCATGTTTTTCATTTCCCGCTTCCTCCGGTGTATGGGTGGTAAATACCAGCCTTTTCCGAACCTCCTGGATATTATTTCCAAATCTCCGGTACAGGTAAAATGCTGCACTTATTCCATGGGCTTCATTTAAATGATAAACATCGGGGGTAAAGCCAAGTTCATCAAGCAATTTTGCACCACCTACACCCAGCAGTATAAACTGTGCTACCTTGGTGGCCACATTGGCATCGTATAAGCGATGAGTAATGGTTTGCGAAACATAATCATTTTCCGGCAGGTCTGTGCTGAGCAGGAATAAGGGCGCTGATTGATAGGTATCGGGCGGCAGGTACCAAACTTTTACCCAAACCGGGTGATCGTGAATGGAAATCTGAAACTTTATACCGGTATCCTGTAAAAAACTGTATTGTTTTTCCATCCAGGTTACCTGCAATGTCTGGTCCTGGTTACGCGCCTGATCATAGTACCCAAATTTCCATAGTATCCCGATCCCGATCAGGTTTTGCCTCAATTCATATGCACTTCTTAGATGTGAACCCGATAAAAAACCCAGTCCACCGCTGTATATTTTTAACGGCTGGTGAATGGCAAACTCCATCGAAAAATAGGCAACCTTCTTCGAATAACGTTCTTCTCCCTGGTAGGGAACCGTGAAATTTCTAAAACTCATATGGCATCATTGGTTTGTCTAATGTGTATTAAATACGCAATATAATGGAATCATCGGATACCGCTTCTTTTACTTCTTTTTACGGGCCCCGGTGGTGCTGGATTTCTTTTTCCGCGTGAAGCGTCCTTCAAAAAAACATTTTATATCGCGGTAAGAGCCGCAGCCCTCCACTTCTTTCATAGTCACTGTATTTCCTGAGAAATTAAAATCAATAACGCAGGGGCCATTGTTTTCCGTATACCTGGCTGAATTTGCACCGGTAATTTTAGCTTCTCCTTTGAGTTCGCCGATACAGGTTCCATTGTCTTTTTCAAAATGCACAAAAAACAGCAATCCGCCTTTACGGTGACTGTCGCGGAAAGAGACAATATTCCTTGTTGCCCCCAGGTAATCGCCGGTTAATTTGTGGATCAGTGTTAACGTGTCGATGGGATTGAGTAGTTTCTGTGTTTTATTAGCCTGGTCGTTGGATTCGGTCAGTATCAGGGTAAATACGCCTGCTGTATTGTATACATAAACATCTTTATGGTAGAGTATCTGACCGTCTGCTGCGGTGCGCTGACGAAGTGTAGTGAAGGTATAACGGCTATCTAGGTTAGCTACTGTCTGTTCATTTTTTGGGGGATTTGAGCTGGTTACCACCAAAGGCAGGGCTGCTTTAAATGCTTCCTTTTCAAAAACAAGGGCATATCCCGCCCGTTTGGTGCCCAGGGCTGCTTTGATCAAAAGGTAGGTTTCGCCATCTTTTATCATTGATTTACCGATCGGGTAAATCTGGGGGGCTGTTTTTTTCCCGAATACCGGCTGAAGGATGGAATCCGGAACGAATTGTGCAAACACTTTGTTTCCGATCCGCAGGGAATCGGGTGATTTTTTAATTAAAGAGGTATCTGCCAGGTGAAACGGCAACTTAATATCGGGGAAAAAATCGATAAAGTCTGCCGCAACCACTTCTTCAGTATCCAGCAATTGCTTTTTTTTCGACTTACATCCGGTTATTAGTACAATAAGTAAAATGACAGCGATTTGGTTTTTCCAATGCATTGGTTAGGTTTTCCTTAAGTCGCTAAAATACTCCATTTCACAAACCCTCAATTTTTTGATTTATGTATTTTTTTTAGATTCGCCTAAATATTACCGCTTGAAATATTCCAGCAGCAAAGAAAATTACATAAAAGCCATCTATCACCTGGAACAGGAAGAACCGGTGGTAAGCACCAATGCACTGGCACGCCAGTTAAGCACCAAACCTGCCTCCGTAACTGATATGCTTAAAAAACTGCATGAACAGGATTTGCTGGAATACGAACCTTACAAAGGAGTACGCTTAACGGAGTCAGGTAAAACAGTGGCACTTCAAATTATCCGCAAACACCGGTTATGGGAATTTTTCCTGGTGGAGAAACTTGGGTTCGGCTGGGAAGAAGTACATGAAATTGCGGAGGAACTGGAACATATCAGCAGCCGGAAGCTGATTGACCGGCTCGATGAATTTCTGGGAAAACCCAAAACCGATCCTCATGGCGATCCCATCCCCGACGCCAACGGCAAAATGCCGCTAATAGAAAAAATTTGCCTGATGGATCTTCCGACGGGCATAGCTGCCGACATAATCAGCGTATCTAACCAATCGGCAGATATGCTGGATTTATTAAAGCATTATTCTATTGAAATCGGTACCCGCCTTGAAATTACCAACAGGTTTCAGTTCGACCGTTCGCTGCAGCTTATTGTTCAGGGAAAATCAAAAATTACAATAAGTGAGCACCTCGCCATGCATCTATTTGTGGTGTATGCCAAAGAAACTGGCAGCAAATAGGGCTTATTTCCGCTGCCGGATCAGGTGTTTGAGGCGGCTAAACGTTTCTGGTTTGATATGCAGGTAAGAGGCGATGTATTTCTGTGAAACCCGTTGCATCATATCCGGGTGTTTATGCATATAATTAAGAAACCGTTCCCGCGCCGTTAACCGTAAATGCGACAGGTCTCTCAGTTCTTTTCGGATATACATTTCCGATACCATAAGGCGGGCCAGTTGTTGAGGACCGGTATCTCCAGGAATAATTTTTCGAGGTCTTCTTTGTGTATAGAAAGAAACGTAGTGGCTTCAATGGCTTCAACATAACAATCCGCAGGTTTCCCGGTATGAAAAGAAAGTTCGGCATGAATAAAATGCCCTTCTGTAG
>NZ_LUKG01000112.1:9674-10902 GCF_001601815.1 Flavihumibacter sp. CACIAM 22H1 | reverse complement strand
CTGTAAGACAACCTTTGACAGCTTAGTTGAAAAGCACCGTACTCAATTTTCTAAAATCCGGCGCTGGACAGGTTGCGCCCATATTTGTATATGAATCCGATCCGGGTTTATTCGTCAGACCGCTGGAGTCAGCTAACATTATCCGGTGATCTGAATTACTGAACAATAAATATTTCCCAGAACCTGACAGCGTTGGTCCATGCGCCCTGGAGCTAAGCGACACTATTAAAATGGATCACGTAAAAGATACCCGGAAAGAGTATCCATGCCGATCGATAAAAGATGCCTGAGTGCAACCGAGCAGTTTCGTCTAATACGCAACAAAGCAAAAAAGTCACCTTTTATGGTAATTCAAACAGTAAAGTTGTTATGGACTGTAGCAATCTCAATTTGCATGTACACCACCTGAACTTTGGCATTTTTCGGCACCTACTATCCGTTCAAGCCGGGCACCTGAATTCCTCAGGTTGATCCTGCAGGTGTTACACCGCATAAAAACATGAACGAACCCAGGTAATTCTATCGCAGGATTTTTTCCATTTTTTTACCTTTAGCTAATTCATCAACCAGCTTATCCAGCCATCTTACCTGCCGCGTTAACTCGTTGTCAATTTCTTCAATCCGATAACCGCAAATTACGCCGGTAATCAAACCCGCCTTAGGATGAATATTTGCCCGTTTAAAAAATGTTTCAAAATTTACTTTTTCTTCAATAAGAGCTTCTATTTTTTCCTTATTAAAACCAGTAAGCCATTCAATTACCTGAAACAACTCCTCTTTGGAGCGTCCTTTTGATTCCACTTTAGTAACATAGTGCGGAAATACAGATGAAAATGTCATTTTGGCTATACGTTCATTGTGTTCCGGTGTAGGTTTCATCAGAATAAACTTTTCTTGCATTGGTAAAATACAACTAAAATTCTTTGCATGCTTAAGCAGGTTAATCACTTCTACATGCCGGCAGCCGGAAACTAACGGCTTTCGAGGTAACTTAGCATAGCCCCAAAAGCATTTTACCTATTAAATCATTCATTTTCAGCATATTTAACCCATAATAAATGGTCGGTTATATTACTATTCCGCTCTCCGCGGGGAAATAGTTCGGTATTTTTACCGAACTTTTCAATAATTCGTATTTTTTACCGAACTTTCCGATAATTCGTATTTTTTACCGAACTCCACAATAAAATGACCTACCATTCTGTTATCACCTGCGATATTGTGAATT
>NZ_LUKG01000112.1:1762-9534 GCF_001601815.1 Flavihumibacter sp. CACIAM 22H1 | reverse complement strand
ATTCTGTTATCACCTGCGATATTGTGAATTCCACAAAACTTACCAGCACTGCAGAAAGCACCTTGCTAACCGCGCTGGAAAAATTGCTCAAACGGTATACTTTTGAATTTTACAGGGGTGATAGCTTTCAGTTTTACCTGAAGCCAAAAGACGTTACCAAATCACTGCAAGTAGCTTTATTATGCAGAACAACTGCACTTCGTATTCCGGCAACTTCACCTGCCAATAAAGCCGACCTCCGTATTAGTATTGGGATTGGACGCATTGAAGGTGCTGTTAAAAAACTAGCCACTGCAAAAGGAGAAGCGTTTGTATTGTCAGGACGGGGTCTTGACAATCTATCCAAAACCCCTTCCCGCCTCCTTATTTCAGTAGAAAAGGAAAATATAGTACGTTATTCGTTCGACCTCATTGCAGCATATACCGATTCCATATTCAACAATATGACCGCGAAACAAGCTGAGGTAATCAGCCTGTTATTACAGGGTAAAACACAAGCAGATACCGTGAAAACACTGAAAAAGTCTAAAAGCACTATATCCCAACGTGCCAATTCCGCAAAATGGTCCGAAATTGAATGGATATTAAAGATGTTCAATAACCTGATAAATGAGCTCCCATGAATACTGAATTACTCTGGCTCACCAAGTTAATACTGGCGCACCTCATTACGGATTTTATACTGCAACCCAAAGCATGGATAGCCGACAGGAAGAAAAAACACTTCAGATCAACGGGGTTATGGCTGCATGTGCTGCTGACTGCCTTTGTCGCCTGGGCACTGACAGGCTGGGCTTATTGGGACATTGCGCTGATTATTCTTGTTTCACACCTGCTCATTGATGGAATCAAATCCTATTATAAAGACGATATCTTATCCTTTCTGCTGGACCAGAGCGCTCATTTTGCGGTTATACTAAGTTGTTGGTATATAAAGTTTATGGACCTGGCAACCATCCTGCAAATCTGGGAGAAATTTAATAACAATACCGTCCTATGGATAAAAATAACCGGCTTTGTACTAGTAACTTTTCCCGCAGGAATACTAATAGGTACGCTTACCCGAAAATGGCGGGATAAACTAGACCACCAGCTTCGGAAATCCACACCGGACTCTATTCTTGATGAAAACCTGAACAGCCTTGCCAATGCTGGAAAATGGATCGGCATTATTGAACGAATAATAGTTTTAAGCCTGCTCCTTAACAACCAATTTCAGGCCATAGGACTATTAATTGCGGCAAAAGGAATTATCCGTTTCAATGAAAAAGAACGCCCGGAAGCTAAAACAGAATACCTGGTGATCGGCACCCTGTTAAGTATGGGTGTAGCCCTGCTTACCGGCCTTGTATTGCTTCATTTCTCCTGAAAACGGATTCCTTATACATATATTCTTACGGTCGTTATTCCAACCAGGCAAGTAATTTTAGTTGCAGAAGCGGACAGCCTTTTAACTAACTATTATACCTGAAGAAGTAGTTACCACCTAAGTATAGACCGACTTGTTATGAAGCTCCATCCATTTGGCCGGATCCGCAATTTCCGTCCAGCCAAACTGCTTATACAATGCATGCGCATCGGCCGTAAGCAGGATCCATCGACGAAGCCCCTGTAATTCGGGATGCCCCATAATCACTTCCAGCAACCATTTAGACAAACCCTTTCCCCGATAGGCGTCCAAAATATACAGATCACCCAGGTATGCAATGGTGGCAAAGTCAGAAATTACTCGGGCAAATCCTATCTGTTTATCTAGCCGATATACGCCAAAACAAAGAGAATGCTTAATTGATTTTTCCATTTTTTCCCGGGGAATATTTAATGACCAATAAGCTTCCGTAGATAAAAACCTATGAATAGCCGAAATATCCAGCCTTGACTGGTCGGTTGAAATTAAATAGTTATCGCGGTAAATATTAAGCACTGCCATAAAGTATTCTCCTCATTGAATTGTAAACTACTAAAAACACTGTGCAATTCATGGAAATACAGGCCTTATTTAGCCGGCTTAGATTTTAATTTGGCAAACATTTGTCAATTTCTGCAAAACAGGTATGCAAGGAGGAATGAACCCTATTCAATGTTTTTCCTGCTAGTTGCTCCGATCGGTTCAGAAATCACGCAGGAAAAAACCTCCATTTATGAAATGTTAAATATGCGAAATCAATCACCTGCTCTTCAATATTGAATTCCGGTGGCATGGTTTTAGGATGTAATCAGCAAACAAAGGATAATCTACAACTCACAAAACGAAAAAAACATGAAAAACATTCTGAAGCTATTGAGCGTGCTGCTGTTGGCAAGTATTGTAATTGTTTCCTGTAGTAAAAAAGATGACCCAACTGATAATAATCTTTTTGTGGGAAGCTATGAAGGAAGTATAGGTTTTGTAAAAGAAGGTGAAAACAAAGCCACTGATAACGGAAAAGTAACCGTGGTTAAAGTTGGCAATAACTATAATTTTGTTTTTTCTGACGGCATTCCGGACCTGAAGGGAGTTCAATTCAAGAGTGAAGGGGATGGCGCTGTTGTATCTATCGACAATGACGAAACGAAAATGATCCGTATCACCGCCAGCAGCTTAACCATTGCCTATGCAAAAGATGGATCTGCCTGGACGGCCAACTGTACCAGGTAAAATCAGCTAATTATAAGCAAACAGAAACGCCTGTAAAGAAAAGGGCATTTGTAGTGTTCTCCCTCTTTACAGGCGCTTCTTATTTCTCAATTATCTTTAGTGTAAGAATAGCTTTCCCTTTATCAAATGCTTTAAATCCCTGCACGAAAGACTATCGTTTATAGATACGCTTTCCTGCTTTGATGGTCTCCAGCACTTTAATTTCTTTAATATCATCCACTTTAACTTTAAGCGGATTTTTGTCTAAAATCACTAAGTCCGCCAGTTTTCCCTTAGTAATGGTACCTTTGGTTTGTTCTTCAAAATGTTGATAAGCCGACCAGTCTGTAATACATTTCAATGCTTCATAGGGAGTTAATTTTTCACCCTCACCAATAATTTTCCCGGTACGAGAAGTACGACTAACGGCCGTCCAAACCATACGCATCAGATTCGGCAATGCAACCGGCGCATCGGTATGAATGGTAAGTCGTAACCCTTTATTTAATGCAGAGCGGGTTGGACTAATACGGTTCCCCAGCGAATCTCCAATAATCTGTTTATGCCAGTCGCCCCAATAAAAAGTATGCAAAGGAAACAGCGACGCAATCACACTCATGTTCTTTAGCGAATCAAGTTGATCCTCTCGAATGTATTGTCCATGAATCAGGGTATTTCTACGGTCTTTATTTCCATAGGTAGTGATAGCGCCTTTCATGCAACGAATCATTTGGTCAATGGCCGCATCTCCATTGGCATGTGTAATAATCTGCCAGTTATTTTTGAACGCCTGGCTATAAATAGCTTCTACCTCTTTGTCTGATGCTATGGCGGCATAACCTTTATAGGATGATTTTTCACCCGGTGGCGGCAGAATATACGGAATTGTACGCCAGGCAGTTCGGCCCTGCGGCGAACCATCCAACGTCAGCTTAACGCCTCCAATGCGAAAATGATTGGTATAACTTTTTCCATACCATTTCGTAAGCATTAACTCGGGTACGCTATAATCTATGTAGGAAACCACATCAAGTTTTAAGAAACCTGATTCTGCAAGTTTTGCCATGGAAAGGTCCATTGCCCGGCCATCCTGCGCTGTTGTATAACCATAACTAAGAGCCATTTCCTGCCCGGCTGCAGCAAATTTGCCGGCCGCTTCTGCACTGGATGGTATAAGTGCTTTTGAAAACAATGGGATTGCGGCCAATTCTTCCAATACTCCGTTGGGCTCATCGGATCCGGGCATTCTTCGAATAACTCCTCCGGCTGGATTCCTGGTAGCAGCCGTAATTTTCATCAATTCCAGGCCCTTTGAGTTCATTACACAAAAATGACCCGAAATGTGAACAATAATTATGGGATGTTCAGCAGAAACCTGATCCAATTCCTGCCGGGTAGGATGCCGACCCTCCTTCAAAACTGATTCATCATAACCGGTACCAAAAATCCAGCCCGTTAACGCAATATTTTCCGGGCTAGCCCAGGCTTTAAGGGTTTGAACCAGGCTGGCGATATCTACTACAGTTCCATCAGGAGGAGGAAGTAAATTGGCGCCGATTGCCTGCAAAGAAAATGCCCCGAAATGTGCATGCGCGTCGATGAAGCCGGGATACAGTGACTTTCCCTGAAGATCCAGCATTTCAGTACTATCTCCTTGAAAATCGCCGGCTCCATTTTTTGTACCAGTAAAAACGATCTTACCATCTTTCACAGCAATGGCTTCGACATAAGTCGGCTGATCACCTTCCATAGTTACGATATCACCACCAAAATAAATAGTATCGGCAGCATTGGAGACTGTTTTATGACGGCAGGCAGCGAGTAATAGTATAGACACTAGCAACCATAGTACAAATTGGGGTTTCATGTATTGCAAATTTTGCGTAAATGAAAATTAGAAACTGATTGGGGCACCCATCACTTTCATACCATGTCTGTCCCAAAGGCTGTTTAGCGCAGTCTGCTTTTTAACAGGATCGGTCTCTGAGTCAAGAGCAGCTCTTTCAATAAAAAATGCTTCCATTTGTCCGGCTGGTTGAAACAACACCATAAGTTGCGCCTCGCCTTCATTGATTTTTGCAAAAGTATGGGGCACTTGACGGGGCGCAAAAGCAGCATCTCCCTCCTTAAGAAACATTATTTCCTCCCCAACCTGTACCTTGAAAGACCCTTTTATAACGTAGAACCATTCATCCTGATCGTAATGAAGGTGTAAGGGAGGTCCACCTTTAGCTGTTCGAATTGTATCAAAAATGCAAAGCTGACCATCCGTATCCTTTGCGGAAACCTTGCAATCGAAGGTAGCACCCAGCACTTTTAACCCCTCTATATGCCTACCCCTACCTTTTGCAACTTTAAATCCTTTTCGGGGTCGTTGCTGTCGAGAAGTACCCGCTTCGGCCACCAACGCCACAGCAACCAGCGGGAAGGCGAAAAAATGGCTCCTTTTCATAAACAACAACGTTTAGTGGAATACTTAAATATAATATTTTTTTAATACATACAGAAATTTCCTGCTAAACCGCTCAGTTCCCAGGACATGCCTACAGTAAACCCCAAACCTGACAAACGGCAAAAACATCTTTCCAGCCATCCAGTTACATCTAAAAAACAGACCGTATAAAACTGGCTTGATTCGGTCATGAACTGGTAGATACTGCAGGGAATAGCTGTTTAGTCTTTACAGCGAGGGGGGTATTCTTCTTTAGCGGCGTCTCCAAGACGGCCATTACTACCAAGGTTCGCTTATGCAGCAATATTATCGGCACCGTAAGACAGGAACTTGTTAATCAGACGAGCAGCAATTCAGCAAACTTCTGATAAACCAAAGACAATGGGCAAACTTGTCAACAGTATTAAGCAAATGGAAAAAATGCAAATTCAGAAATTAGCCAAAAGCATTCTATTTATAGTATTCATAAAATTTATTGCTAAAGAGTGCTGTAGAGTCATATTTCAGTTTCAAGCGAAAGAAAGCATCCGCCTGCGGGTAAGAACGTCTCATCTGTTCTTTGCTAAGGTGCAGTCTGTAGGGCAGATAAAAAGTTCCTTCGCAGTTCAGCGCAACTTCAACCAGTTGACTGGTTAACGCTTTCATTTCCTCTTCTTGCTGACGATTCTTTTTCTGATTGAATAAAAAAACAAATCCAAAAACAGGTTCACGCGCATAGTTCATAAAACTGTCTGCATCCTTTTCTACCCCCCTTATCGTAATGTTCAATAAATCAAGTTTTGTTGCAAGCAAAACCGGTTTAATTCCATTTATAAATTCACTGAAATTTCGTTCAGGTATAAAATATTCCTGCAGCAGATCGGTAGACGTCGAATCTTTATTATCTACAATGGATACACTGGTATTCAACACCTCATTCCTCGACAAAACCAGGTGCTTAGCAAGGTTATTCATGCCGCTTTCCAGGTCCCATCGTAGCCGTTTACCATATTCGCTGTTAACCGTTCCGCGAAACACCAGCCGTTGAGCTTCCGTGTTTTTCCCCTCCGATAATGAAGGTATTTCTTTGTCTACCTTTTCAAACCAGTTCAACGTAGCATCCTCTAAAAAATGTTTCTTTGAAATTCGTAGTCGTCCATAAACCAGTTCTACTCTTGGATTTGCAGATATGCTATCTTTAAACTTTTCAACATAATTAGCCGGATTTATCCGAACTGAATGAAACTGAAGGGCTGTATTCGCAACCACCTTAAGCTGTACATCCAGAATAATTCCAAATAGGCCATAGCCTCCCAATGCCACCTTAAAAAGTTCAGCGTTTTCAGTACGGCTACAGGTAAGAATACGACCATTTTCCAACATCATTGTAAAAGAAATTACACTGGCTGCGATAGGAGGTAACTCTTTTTGCCAACCATGTCCATTAACACTAAGTGAACCCCCAACAGAAAAAGAACTGAATGCCTGCATTATAAAAACGGATCGTTGATATCTATCAAGATAATGAAGAGCATCTTCCCACAATGCACCAGAACCAATGGTAAGGATATTGGTATTAGTATCGAGCGCCATTTCATTGTAAGGAAGCATATTTACAACAATTCCATTCGGAGAAATTGTATGCCCACCCATACTGTGCCTGGCCCCTGCAATAGAAATTTTTAAACCCTTTTCCTTGGCATATTTTAGCAAATTACCGAGTTGAATCTGGAGTGCAGGCTTATCGGAGGCTGCGGGAATAATGGTATCAACCAAAGTTCGGTTCAACTGACTGGCATCGTCCGTATAGCCATCGACAATAGCAGTTACCGGTTCTTTTTCAAGAAATTTAGTTTTACTCAAATGGTATACGGGAATAGAAACCGCCATAAAAAATAAGACAGCGATCAACAAGAACATTTTCCTGATTCTCATAATGTTGTTTAACGTTTTTCTATTTCAACCAGCATACTCGTGGCTTCTTAGGCCACTCACCTACCATCAATCAATTCCTAAATCATGTCCAATACGTTGATGGGATTGCAATTCGTCCAATCTTATTCCGGTAATTTTAACAATTATAGCATTGATAATTTTTATCATTTCCAAACGAGTAATACCTTCAGTTGCCACGAAACCTGCATAATTTAGCAACAGGACCTGTTGAATAAACAGTTGTAAAGATTCCTCATTAAATACAACCCTCCATGGATCCAACAACTTTTCGAGTAGTCGAATAGATCCGATTCCTAGTACAGGCAGAAGAAATATCCAAGCACTAAATTCATATCGCCAGAATAGCAGCACGGAAAGAACCAATCCACCACCAAACAATATCCGATTAGCAAAGAAAAGGCTTTTTTTAATGGAAGGGGGCAGCACTAATTTAGGCAGTTCTAATTTTAGCGACTCTTGCCAGTATTGGTATACTCTTCTTCGATCTTTGCGAGGAATCAGGGAATCCATCCTGCTAGTCAAGGTGATATCATTTTTAGAATGATTAAATTCCTGTAAAAGTGATGCACGTATACGATAAAAAAATGTACTGGAAATACAGGCATGCGTTAATTTGGAGTTAACCAGGTGCCAAACAGTTTCGTACAAATCGGCCAGCGTTACTATTTTTTCTACAGCCTGAACAGGAATAGTTATTCCAAAAGCATCTTCCACATCCATCAATATTTCCACACTATCAAGTCCCATAAGAACGCATGTAAAAACTAA
>NZ_LUKG01000112.1:0-1020 GCF_001601815.1 Flavihumibacter sp. CACIAM 22H1 | reverse complement strand
GGTATCCCATACTTTATGGGAAGAAATACTTACCCCTATTTTAGAATATTTTTTATCCAAACAAATAACCCGATGGCCGACTCCTTCAATTTCATCATCGATCAGCAATTGTAATACGATGTCTTTTGCAGTACTCATACCGTAGGAACAACATTCCGCAAATACGCCTTTTGGTATAGTACATTGCTTCCTCGTATGACCAACCGTTCCAAGACGACCAGATTCCTTCGAAAAGCAAACCGCCGAAGCATACATAACTTTATCAAAATACAGCGGCTGCACAGCTTCTCTTTTAATCAGCTCATCAATCAAACTTTGCTTATACCGCGAAGTTTTTAAATAATCAGGATAGTTATCGGTACCCCAATAATCCCGAACTTCAATTACGGCAAATTGTTTTGGATATAACCGTGCCAGGTTCAAATACATTATGGTCTCTTTTTCCAGCTTTGTCAGTTCAGGATGGGTCACTGCAGTATTGGCCGCGGCTATTTGTTCAGGAGTCCATACATCAGAAACAGGACACACCAGTTCAGCGATAAGGACAAAAAAAAGTAAGAATCGTTTCATTATTGCTAAAGAACTGTCTAATCAATCAATTAGACCTAAAAAGGATCAATATTGCTGACCAGCTTTTGTGGGATCTTTTAAGTCTAACCAATAAACATGCATCGGCTCGTTGTCTTCGATCTGTCCGTTAGCATTCGTATCCAATCTGGTAAATACAAACATTAAATCATTCTCCGAATCGTATTCAGATTTAAAGACAGAATGATCAGGCGGAACAAGCTGTTTCTGTAGTATTCCAGCACTATTAAATAAAAAGAATCTTCTTAAATCCATTTTATTAATAAACCCATCGGCATTGGTATCCTCGTTATAGACAGAAACTAAAAAATACCCCCTTTTCAAGGGAACGGAATTTAAGGTATCCTTAGAAAAAGACGGATAATAAACCGTCTTTATCAAAACCTGTTTATCAAAAAACTCCTTTTTAGTATTCGTCCGAAGATCGTAATG
>NZ_LUKG01000111.1:9634-10986 GCF_001601815.1 Flavihumibacter sp. CACIAM 22H1 | reverse complement strand
AAATTGCCCTTCCGTCACCTGATTAAGATAAGTAACGTTGGCAGCCATACTAAGACGACTGGTAACATCAATAGTCGTGTATACTCCCAGGTTATTACGTTGCATCCTAGATGTTGGTATGAGACCTTTTACATCAAGGTTTGTGTATGAAACCCGGATGGAATAGTTATCTCCTGCTTTAGAGAAATTCAAGTTATTGTTTAACGTTACACCGGTGTTGTAAAAATCTCTTGAGTTTGTCTTTTGCGGAACAAGTTTGGCCGTCTGAAAAGAACGCTCATGGCCAGGAAACCATGCATAATAGGGAATATATTCCTGTCCCACCATTCTTGGCCCCCAACTTGCATCGTCAACATAATCATGGAAATATTTTCCATCCAGTGCCTTCCATTCTTCCGGCATACCTGTCACCCAGTTAAACTTTGTAAGATCACCTCTGCCACCACCTGCGTACGAGTTCTGGTAATTAGGAAGGATATACACCCTGTCAAATGTAATGCCTGAATTTATCTCCAAACCGAGGCCTTTTGCATTTTTCTTAGCCCTTTTGGTAGTTATTACGATGGCACCGTTTGCACCCTGAGCGCCAAAGATGGCCGAGGCGCCAGGCCCTTGTAAAACCGATAAATCTTCGATATCATCCGGGTTGATATCACCTGCTGCATTAGATGGCATAACCGTTCCATCTACTACATACAATACGTTGGAAGAGCCTACCAGTCCGGATTCCCCTCTCAGACGAATGCTGGCATATCCGTTGGACCCCAGTTTAGCCGCCGATTGACTTCTAACCTGTACACCTGCCACTTTACCAGCCAGTGCATTGTTTACATCCGCCTGCCGGATGGTATTCAGTTTTTCATCTCCGATGCTTTGAACGGCTGAACTGGAACTACGTTGGGTACGTTTAATATTGTACGCACCGGTTACCACCACTTCCTGTAAACCAGCTTCACCGGCATTATCAAGCGCAACCGTTACCAGGTTCTGATCACCCAGTGTTATGGAATTTGTTTTCTGCCCTACTGCAGAAACTTCCAATACATCGCCTGTTTTTGCTTTAATGGTAAAAACGCCGTTAACATCCGCCGAAACACCTGTTGTGCTTCCTTTAATCTTAATCGTTGCGAAGGGTATCGGATTCCCCTTGTCGTCAACAATCTTACCTGTTACCGGACGGGTCTGGCCGAATGCTAAGGAACAGCACAGCGACCCGATCACCAGTAGTGATAGGACTTTTCTCATGTTGTGTTAGTTTTTGATTATGGTGCTAATTTAAGACGCAAACTAATTGTTAAATTTTTAAAACAAGATAATTTACGGTATTTATTATATTTTTAGCGGTATTTTAT
>NZ_LUKG01000111.1:2309-8974 GCF_001601815.1 Flavihumibacter sp. CACIAM 22H1 | reverse complement strand
CCTGTCTGCCCTGTAACTTTGCGCCATGCAAATTTTAGACGGTCAACTGGTGTCCAAAGCCACCAAGGAAGAATTAAAGCTTAAAGTAGCCCAACTGGTATCCGAAGGAAAAAAAATACCCCACCTGGCCGCGGTTCTGGTAGGTTCCAACGGGGCTAGTGAAACCTATGTGGGGGCAAAAGTTAAAGCCTGTGAAGAAATCGGCTTTAAATCCACCCTTATCCGGATGGAAGAAGAAACCAGCGAAAACAAATTGCTAGCTGTCATAAACGACCTTAACCTGGACCCGGATATTGATGGTATACTGGTACAACTACCCCTTCCCAAACATATTTCGGATGAGAAAGTGATCAATACCATTCTTCCTGCAAAAGATGTAGACGGGTTTCATCCGGCAAATGTTGGAAAAATGGTACAAGGCCTGGATACCTTTATTCCAGCTACCCCCTATGGTATAATGCTGATGCTGGAGCACTACAAGATTGAGACCAAAGGAAAACACGCTGTGGTTATCGGCCGCAGTAATATTGTAGGTCGTCCAATGAGCATCCTGCTCAGCCAATCGGGTCCATACGGAAATTGTACCGTTACTATTACCCATTCTCACACGCCCAACCTGGCTGAAATTTGCAGATCCGCAGACATTATTGTAGCCGCATTAGGCATTCCGGAATTTGTAAAAGCCGATATGGTAAAAGAAGGCGCAATCATTATTGACGTGGGTATAACAAGAGTAGCTGATGCTAGCAAGAAATCAGGGTTTGCCCTAAAAGGGGATGTAGATTTTAAAGCTGTATCTCCGAAATGCAGCTTTATTACCCCGGTACCCGGAGGGGTAGGCCCCATGACCATTGCTGCCCTTATGAAAAACACGTTTAAAGCCTGCAGTTACAAACATTAAGTGAATGGTTGAAATTACCGATATCCCTGCATTACCGGTCATGGAATCCTTTTATACCCTACAGGGAGAAGGCTTCCACCAGGGCCGGGCAGCTTATTTTATCCGCCTCGGCGGTTGCGATGTGGGCTGTGTATGGTGTGATGTAAAGGAGAGTTGGGACGCTTCCAAACACCCGCAGCAAAGCATTCAGACGATTGTAAAAAATGCGCTGGAATACCCTGGAAAATTAGCAGTGATTACAGGCGGTGAGCCTTTATTATATAACCTCGATGCACTGACCCTGCAACTCCGGCAAGCTGGCTTTGAAACCAATATTGAAACCTCTGGATCCAGCCCCCTGAGCGGTTATTGGGATTGGATCTGCCTTTCCCCCAAAAAATTCAAATTCCCCCTGCCGGAAGTAATTGCCGCTGCCAATGAATTGAAAGTGGTGATCTTCAATAAATCAGATTTCCAGTGGGCGGAAAAATATGCGGCCCAGGTTCAGCCCGGTTGCAAATTATACCTGCAGCCAGAATGGGATAAACAAACGGATATGCTGCCCCTGATCATCGACTATATAAAAGCGCATCCGCAATGGGAGCTCAGCATCCAAAGCCATAAATACATAAATGTTCCGTAGCTGCATAAAATGGCCTAATTTTCGTTTGTTATGCATATGCAGCTTCGTATACTTCCCATTATCCTTTTAGCCATTGCCGGCCTATGTATGCCAGCCATAAAAGCAACGGCTCAAACCTATAATCCCGAAAAAGTTAATGGTAAGGCCCTTAAACTTTACCAGAAAGCAATGGAGCAGGCAGAAGAAGGTATGTTTCCTGAAGGAATCAAGACCTTACAGGAAGCCGTTCAGATAGATCCAAAGTTTGCAGACGCCTGGTTGTCTATAGCGGGCATGTACGGCGAACTTAAAAACTACCAACAGGCGGTAACAAACTATGAAAAAGCCCGGTCAATAGATTCCGTTTACTTCAAAGATTATAACCTGCCTTATTCCATTAACCTGGCCGGCTTGGGCAGGTTCCAGGAAGCCCTCAAAGCCATCAACGGCTTCATGACTATTAATGACCTGAATGAATCCAGCCAGCGGGCATCGTCCTACAGGCGGAAAACCTACCTTTTTGCCGTTGAACAGGCGGCGGATTCAGCTATCAGCAATTACAAATTTGCACCGGTAAATATGGGTGATTCCGTTAACAGCCCGGTTTCAGAATATTATCCCGCCCTCACCATCGATAATCAACAACTGGTGTTTACCCGTCGGGTGGGTAACAGGAATGAAGATTTTTTCGAAACCCGCAAAACAGCAGAGGGGTGGAGCCGGGCAAAGGGGTTGACGGGGCAAATCAATTCCAACCTAAATGAAGGCGCCCAGTCTCTTTCACTCGATGGAAAATGGCTGGTTTTTACCGGTTGTAATTTTCCGGAAGGAGCTGGCAGTTGTGATTTATACATATCCTACCTGACACCCGATGGCTGGAGTGAACCGGAAAACCTGGGGAATAAAATAAATACAGAATTCTGGGAATCAGCCCCCAGCCTATCTCCCGACAAACGGGATTTGTATTTCGCCAGTCGGCGTCCGGGAGGTTTTGGCGGTAGTGATATATGGGTAAGTCATCGTATGCCCAATGGCAGGTGGAGCGAACCGGAAAACCTGGGGCCCGAAATCAATACCAGTGGCGATGAAAGCTGCCCATTCATCCATGCCGATAACCAAAGTCTTTATTTTACCTCGAATGGACTTACAGGGTATGGTGGAGATGACCTGTTTGTTGCAAGAAAAGGACCGAAAGGCAGTTTCAGTTTACCAAGAAATCTTGGCTACCCCATTAACACCATAGAAAATGAAGGCAGCCTGGTAATTACTGCCGATGGTGCAACTGCCTACTATGCCAGTGACCGCTCCGATAGTAAGGGCGGGCTCGACCTCTATACCTTTAGCCTGCGCGAAGGCGTTCGACCCACCAAAACACTTTGGATAAAAGGTACGGTACGTGATAGCAAAACCAGGAAAGGGCTGCCCTCTGCAGTTGAACTAACGGATATAAGCACCCGACAAGTCATTAGCCTGGTGGAAACCGATGAAACCGGCAATTATATCATTACCTTACCCACCGGGCGCGATTATGTCTTTAATGTAAACCGGAAAGCTTACCTGTTTTACTCAGAAAATTTTCAGCTAAGTCAACGGGCACCCGATTCTACCTATACCATTGATATTGACCTGCAGCCTATTACAAAAGACGCCAGCATTGTTCTTAAAAATATCTTTTATGAAAGTGGCAGTAAGGAACTCAACCCCTCCTCGGAAGTAGAGCTTCATAAACTGGTTCAGCTCATGAAAGAGAACCCCACCCTTCGAATCCAGATCAATGGTCATACCGATGCAGTGGGAAAAGCAGCAGATAACCTGGCACTCTCCAATGGCAGGGCACAGGCAGTGGTCGATTACCTGGTTAAAAATGGTGTACAGCCGGGCCGCCTAAGTTTCAAAGGTTTCGGTTCTACGCTGCCCATTGCCGATAATTCTACCGAAGAAGGCAGGGCCAAAAACCGCCGGACAGAGGTGAAAGTAACCAGTGAATAACCGTTTTTTCACGCTGTTTCTTATCAATTCTTTCGGCTATTTTGGAATCAAAAAGCAATGGAAGATGAATATGTGTACCAGGTTGCTTTAACAAAAGTTGCTACCATCGGGTATGTACATGCGAAACTACTGCTGAATCATTTCGGGTCTGCATCCGCTATTTTTGCAGCATCTACCCGGCAATTGCAGGAAATAGAAGGTATTGGCGCAAACAGGGCGCGCAATATCCGGCAGTTTGCAGCATTTGCAGATTGTAAAAAAATAGTGGAAAAATCTCACAGCAAAGGAATTCACCTGGTAGCTTATGGAAGCCCGGCTTATCCTAAAGGCCTGATGGATTGTTATGATCCTCCCAGTTTGCTCTATGCTACCGGAACCGGTTCCCTGAACCAGCCTCGATCCGTTGCTATAATCGGAACCCGCAATCATACAGATTATGGCCGGCAGGTAACCGAAAAACTTATAAAAGCGTTGGCGGCGCAACAGATCTGTATTATAAGTGGCATGGCCTATGGAATAGACGGGCTGGCACATCGTACGGCACTGGAATATACCTGCCCTACCATTGGGGTTTTAGCACATGGGCTGGACCATATATACCCCTCCGTTCATACAGGCATGGCGAAGGAAATTATCCGGCAGGGAGGCGCTCTGGTTACAGAATTTCCTATCGGAACAAAGGCAGAAAGACACCATTTTCCCATCCGGAACCGGATTGTGGCCGGTATCAGTAAAGCCGTATTTATTATTGAGACCGGAATCCGCGGCGGAAGTATGCTAACCGCGGGAATGGCCAATAGTTATAATATCCCGGTTTTCGCCATGCCCGGCAGGGTTACGGATACATCCAGTTCCGGGTGCAATCACCTGATCAGTACCAACAAAGCAATTATTTACACCAGCCCGGAGGAATTCCTGCAGGAAATGCAGTGGCAAATGCTGGATCAGCCGCAGAAATCCCGTCCACAACTTCCACTACGGCAAGTACTTGACCAGCCTTCAACCCTGCTGGTACATTTGTTAGCGAAACATGCCGTACTACCGCTTGATCAGTTGTATATATTAAGCGGGCTGGAATCCGGTATGGCGGCCAAAGCGCTGCTCAACCTGGAATTAAACGGCGTTATCAAATTATTACCAGGCCGCCAATACACATTGGCCTGACTGCCTAAAAAAGACAAAAATTTGGGAGGTACCTTGGCAAGGCCCTATCTTTGCACATGGCAACAAGAAAGACTACTCCACGTAAGCTCGATTTATCCCACAAATTTTTTGGTGAAGGCCTGACCTTCGATGATGTATTGCTGGTTCCTGCTTATTCTGCGGTTTTACCACGCGAAGTTTCCATCCGCACAAAACTTACCAAAACCATTTCGCTGCAGATTCCCATGTTATCGGCCGCCATGGATACGGTTACAGAAGCCCAGTTGGCAATTGCATTGGCAAGAGAAGGTGGAATTGGAATGCTGCATAAAAACATGAGTATTGAACGCCAGGCAGAACAGGTACGTAAAGTTAAACGCAGCGAAAGCGGTATGATCCTTGACCCGGTTACGCTTACTGCAGAAGCTACCATCGGCGATGCACTGCGCCTGATGAAAGAAAATAAAATCGGTGGTATTCCCATCATCGATACCAAAAATAAACTGGTTGGAATACTGACCAACCGCGACCTCCGCTTTGAAACTGCCAAAAGCAAAAAAGTAAGCGACGTAATGACCAAAGACCGATTGGTTACTGCACCGGAAGGAACTGATATGAAGAAAGCAGAAAAAATTCTGCAACAACATAAAATCGAAAAGCTTCCGGTTGTAAAAAAAGACGGCACACTTGCCGGCCTGATTACCTATCGGGATATTCTTCAGCTACAGAGTTTTCCCCATGCTAATAAAGACGCGTACGGCAGGCTTGTAGTGGGCGCTGCTGTAGGAATTACCAAAGACATGCTCGACCGGGTTGCAGCACTGCAACATGTGGGGGTAGATGTTATTACAATGGATTCAGCACATGGGCATACCCGGGGTGTTATGGATGCCGTAAAAAATGTTAAGAAAAATTTCAAACAACTGCAGATCATTGCCGGAAATGTAGGCACAGCAGATGGCGCAAGGGCGCTGGCAGAAGCAGGTGCCGATTGTGTAAAAGTAGGCATTGGTCCGGGATCTATCTGTACTACCCGCATCGTTGCAGGTGCCGGCGTACCGCAGTTAACAGCTATTATGGAAGCTTACAGTGCCTTGCAACCAATGGGCATTCCATTGATTGCCGATGGAGGTATCCGCTATACGGGCGATATGGTAAAAGCACTTGCCGCAGGGGCCAATTGTGTAATGATGGGCAGCGTCTTTGCGGGGGTGGAAGAAAGCCCGGGAGAAACCATCATTTATGAGGGTCGCAAATTCAAAGAGTACAGAGGCATGGGCTCCATCGGTGCCATGGCCCAGGGTTCCAGTGACCGGTATTTTCAGGATGTGGAAGATGATATTAAAAAACTGGTACCGGAAGGAATTGAAGGACGGGTGGCGTACAAGGGTTATCTGAAAGAAGTTGTAGCCCAGTTTGTGGGTGGACTGCGGGCAGGAATGGGTTATTGCGGAGCAAAAGACCTTGAAACCCTGCAACAGACAGCAAGGTTCACTAAAATCACCAATGCGGGCATGAAAGAAAGCCATGCGCACGATGTGGACATCACAAAAGAAGCGCCCAATTATAGCAGGAAATAATTTAGAAGGGATGAGCTATTTTCGTACGAATGAAGAAGTTTCATCCCTTTTTTTTAGCGCTTTGCACCGGCTTATTGCTTTCGGCTGCCTGGCCACCTATGCCTACCACTTTCCTGATCTTTATTGCATTAATACCTCTTTTTCAACTCCTTGAACAGGGGGCTTCAAGAGCTCGTTTTCTTTCCTGGTGTTTCCTGTCCATGTTAACCTGGAATTGTTTAACGACCTGGTGGATCTGGAACTCTACAGATGTAGGAACAATTGGTGCCATACTTACCAATACAGCCCTTATGTGCCTGCCCTGGCTGGCCCTTTATAATGTTCAAAAAAGACTGGGAAGCCGCTATAGTTACTGGGCCTTTGCTGCTTGTTGGATGAGTTTCGAATATATTCACCTTAACTGGGAGCTAAGCTGGCCCTGGCTTACGTTGGGTAATGTTTTCGCAAACAC
>NZ_LUKG01000111.1:0-2152 GCF_001601815.1 Flavihumibacter sp. CACIAM 22H1 | reverse complement strand
GTTATAATCATTTTAAACAAATTCCAAACCCCTACAAAATTACCCAATTGACCTAACCCAGCCCATAAGCCAGTCAGCTTTGAGGAATAAAACTACTATAAGAAGTGTGAGAAAAAACACAAACGCTTTTTAGGGAGACAGTAGTGGGAGTATGGGTCTTGTCAGTAGCTGTTCGGAAATAGAGGTAAAAAGGAATTTTGAAATAATAAAAAGTGAAATGATGGCATTGAGTAACGGCTGGCCCTTTATAATGTTCGAAAAAAGACTGGGAAGCCGCTATAGTTACTGGGCCTTTGCTGCTTGTTGGATGAGTTTCGAATATATTCACCTTAACTGGGAGCTAAGCTGGCCCTGGCTTACGTTGGGTAATGTTTTCGCAAACACGCCGGGCTGGGTGCAATGGTATGAATTAACCGGCACCAGTGGTGGTTCACTATGGATACTGGCCTTGAACATCCTGCTTTTCCGATGGCTGAAAGCACGGGCGCACAGCACTGCAGATAAACGCGAAAAAGCATTCTGGCCATTTGCCGCATTGCTTATTATACCCCTGCTCCTCTCCTTTGCGCTGAAGCCGTCTGGTGAAGCAGATCAAAGATCAGCTGGTTCCTCTCCCAAAAAAATTGTAGTAGTTCAACCTAATATCGACCCTTATGCGAAATTCTCCCCGGGAACGCAGCAGGTACAGCTCAACCAACTTATCAGCTTAAGCGAGTCGAAAATTGACCAGGAAACCGTATTGGTAGTATGGCCGGAAACAGCTATTAATTCGCCCAATGGAATCGAAGAAGATAGCATACGCAATAACAGTTCCCTTCAACCGGTGTGGCAGTTCCTGGCCAGGCACCCGGGCCTGAAACTGGTTTCCGGAGTGGAGGCATTCAACTTTCTTCCCGCAGATACCAAATCGCCCTATGCAAGGCCCATCAATGGCACCAATATGTACTACGAAGCATATAATACGGCTGCTTTATTTGACAGCACCGGCGTGCTTTACCGCTACCACAAATCTAAACTTGTACCCGGCGTGGAAACCCTGCCTTCTTTCCTGCGTTTTATGGATAGTTGGTTTGAACAGTTTGGGGGCACTTCAGGAGGCTACGCAAAACAGGAAGAACGTACGGTGTTGAAGGATACTGTCAGTGGACTGGCTATAGCGCCGGCGATTTGTTACGAATCGATCTACGGCGATTTCATGACCGGTTTTATCCGAAACAACGCCAACCTGATTGTGATTATTACCAACGATGGCTGGTGGGGAAATACAGCAGGCCATAAACAGCACCTCGCCTATGCCCGGCTCCGTGCCATTGAAACCAGGCGATGGGTAGTACGAAGTGCCAATACAGGTATTAGTGCATTTATAGATCCATCCGGTAAAATTACCCAAACACAGGCCTGGGATACCGCCGCTGCTATTCAACAGGAAGTATATACCCGGGAAAATAAAACCTTTTTTGTCCGCTTTGGCGACTGGCTTTCCTGGTGTATGCTCTTGCTTGCCATTGCATTGGTCAGTTATTCGAGTATTGTATATTTAAAGACCCGTACTACTAAAAAATCATAACCCGATGCAGTATACTAAAACAGGGGCCGGAAAAACAGTGGTATTGATTCATGGTTTTGGTGAAGACAGCCGTATCTGGAACCGCCAGGTAGAATGGATGCAGAAGTCTTATCAGGTGATCGTTCCGGACCTTCCCGGTACAGGAGCCAGCGCATTAACGGAGGTTGTATCTATGGAATCCATGGCAAACCAGCTAAAACAATTGCTCGATAAAGAAGGCATTCAGCAATGTACTTTACTGGGGCACTCCATGGGAGCTTATATCAGCCTGGCATTTGCCGAACGTTTTCCCGGTCTGGTGCAAGGCCTTGGCCTTCTCCATTCAACCGCTTTTGCCGACAATGCAGCTAAAAAAGAAGCAAGGCGTAAAAGCATTGATTTTATTCAAAAGCACGGAACTGCGGCTTTCCTGGAAGCATCCACCCCTAACCTCTTTTCCGAAAAAAACCGGGTTAAGATGAGCGGAAAGATAGAAGCCTTGGTGCAGCAGCACAGTTATATGGAACCGGCCACTTTGATCGCCTTTTACCAGGCTATGATTGCCCGACCCGACCGTACTGCCTTGTTAAAAAATGCCGGTTTTCC
>NZ_LUKG01000110.1 GCF_001601815.1 Flavihumibacter sp. CACIAM 22H1 | reverse complement strand
CCCATTACCAATGAATTCGGCCGGTTCGGAATAACCGACAATGCCGTTATTTCTGCCAGTGATAAATGATCCGGATTTTTTTGAAAATACAATACAGAGGCGGATTTCACGCCTTCAATATTTCCACCATAAGGTACCAGGTTAAGGTAGAGCTGAAGAATTTCTTTTTTACTGTAGGTCCATTCCAGTTGAACTGCCCGGAATGCTTCACTGATTTTTTTAAACCAGGTTCTGTTGCCCGGTTCCAGCGCGCGGGCTACCTGCATGGTAATGGTAGAAGCACCGGAGGTCCTTTTTAGGTGCAGCATATTGTTCCAGCCCGCACGTAGAATTGCCAGTGGATTTATACCCGGGTGATAATAAAAATACTGGTCTTCTTTTTCTATAATAGCTTTCTGAAGCAGGGGAGAAATTTCTTCCAATTCTGTTTTCATGCGCCACTGCTGATCTGCGGTTAAAAAGGCATGTACAACCGAACCCTTATTATCTTTTATAATAGTTGACCACTCGGGCTCCGCTGGTAACGGAAATAACAGGTGCAGCAGTACTGCCAGTGCCAGCAGTGACAGTAAAACAGTAAGTGTTTTTTTGATTCGTTTCTGAAACTTCAAGTGCCTGAATTGGTTTAACAAACTTACAGGTTTCCTATATTTTGATTTCGTTAAACTAGTAGATACATTTGATGACAATTCCAACCAATTATGCCTTCTCTCCAACGAACCCTGCTGGTAGTTGTTCTTTTTATTGCTGCACTGGCCTGTAATCGAAAAGCGGTAGTGCTGGAATATACGAATGCGGAAAAAGAAGTTCAACCCCTTCAAAACCTGGTTTTCCGTTTTAACCATCCCATTGTAGCCGATTCCTTGCTCAATCAGTGGGATTCCACCGAATACATCCAGTTTGAACCGGCCATACCCGGTCGGTTTCGGTGGGAGCAATCGAATACGCTGGTTTTTTCACCGGCCAGTCCGCTTTTGCCGGCCACTACCTATAAAGCAAAACTTACAGGGCCCCTTTTGAAAGGCTCTGCCTTTAACAAGATAGAAAAAGGCGATGCCCTGGAATTTTCCACCCCGCTTTTGCAGGTGGAGGAAATCAATTCGGCCTGGCTTTTACCGCAGGATGGTAGTACCACTCCCTATCCGCAGGTTGATCTTTATTTTAATTATAAAGTAGATGCTGCCGGTTTAAAAGACCAGATCGTTCTTACAGAAGGTAACCGGCCCGTTGCTTTTTCAATTGTAACGGTAGGGAAAGATTCAAAGATTTCGCTTCGTTTGCAGGGAATCAAAGCAGAGGATAGAGATATTGCCCTTTCTCTCAGCCTGGCGAAAGGTATTGTGCCAGAGGGAGGGAAGCAGGGGTCTAAAGATGTGCTGGAGCAAAAAATATTGCTCCCTTCACCCTTTGTATTAACAATTAACGGTGTACAGGCAGAGCACGACGGAACAGCCGGCAGAATACTGGTTAGAACCAGCCAACAGGTAACTGAAGCCGGCCTGAAGAATTTTATCAGCCTGGACCCTGCAACTGCCTTCCAGGTACAATTGATGGAAGATGGTTTTATCATAACCAGTGAATCCATCAATGCGGAAAAAAGCTACCAGTTGAAACTGAAAAAAGGATTAAAAGGCGTATTAGGCGGACAGTTGAAAGAAGAGATAATAGAAACGGTGGCTTTTGGGGAGTTGGAACCTTCGGTTCGATTTGTAAATGGAAAAGCCAGTTATATTTCTTCGGAAGGTGCCCGGCATATTGAATTGAAAATTATAAATGTGCCAAGGATCAAATTGGTGGTATCAAAAATTTATGAATCCAATTTGCTGGCAGCTAATAAATATGGCTATTATCCCAAAGAAATCAGCGGCGGTAATGATTATGATTCCTATTATTATGGTGGAGAGGGAGATTTTACCCTGGGAGATGTTATTTATGAAAAAGAAATTGATACACGAAGCCTGCCCAGGATGGGTAATTCACAGTTACTGGAATTTAACCTCGAAGATCGCCTGCCCGAATTAAAAGGGGCTTATCATATCAAAGTACGGTCTACCGACGACTACTGGGTAAATGACAGCCGCCTGGTATCACTTTCCGATATAGGTATGATCGTTAAAGAAGGCACCGAAAAGCTGGTGGTTTTTACCAACTCCATTAAAAATGCGGCCGCCTTAACCGGGGTAAACCTGGTAGCTTATGGTGCTAATAACCAGGTATTGGGAATGGGTACAAGCAATGCGGAAGGGGTTGCAGAAATTGCTTTAACCCGAAAAGAAACAGCTGGTTTCAAACCTGCAATGGTGATTGCGAAAACAGCATCCGATTTCAATTATCTCCTCTTTGGAAATACCAGGGTCAATACGTCTCGTTTTGATGTAGGCGGGAAACAACTAAATGCAACCGGGTTAGATGCCTATGTGTATACAGAAAGAGGTATTTACCGGCCGGGTGAACAGATCCATTTTGCGGCCATCGTACGGGATTATACCTGGAAAGCGGTAGCAGATCTGCCGGTGAAATGTAAAATTCTTTTCCCGACCGGAAAGGAGATGAAGAATTTCCGGAAAACCCTGAATAAAGAGGGAAGTACAGAAGGTAGTATTGAGCTACCGGTGGCAGCCATTACCGGCACTTATTTGCTGGAACTATACAGTGGCAATGAGGTGTTATTGGCTAGTTTGCCAATACAGGTAGAAGAGTTTGTACCGGATCGGATCAAAGTTCAAACCAGCCTTACTGCCAAAGAATTAAAACCCGGTGAATCCGCTAACCTGTTGGTTGAGGCGCAGAATTTTTTTGGTCCGCCTGCTGCAAACCGTCGCTACGAAACTGAAGTGCAGGTAAAACAACGCATGTTTTCTCCTAAAAAATTCAAGGCTTACCAGTTTGCGCTTACTAATTTGCAGAGTTTCTTTGATAAGAAATTTGAAGAAGGTACTACAGACGACCAGGGTAAAGCCAGTATCAGTTATACAGTGCCTGGGTTCTATAAACTTATAGGCTTATTGCAAGCCCGTTTTTTTACCACCGTTTTTGATGAAACCGGCCGCCCGGTAAGCAGGGTAGTGGAAGCTGATATAAGTACGCAATCTGCATTTTTGGGAATCGGTTACAACGGGTATGATTATTTTCCACTTAACCAGGCAGTTAAGTTTCCGTTGATTGCGTTAAACAAAGCAGAGCAGGTGATCAATGGCCAGCAGGCAAAACTGGAGGTGATCAAACAGGAATACCGTACTGTATTAAGTAAAAGTGGCGATTATTTTCGCTATGAATCGCAGCGGGAAGAAAAAATTATTGCCAGCAGTATGGTTACTATTTCTGGCGAAAACTCTTCTTATTCCTTTGTTCCCCGCTCGCCTGGAAACTATGAGATCCGCCTGAGCCTGCCGGGCAGTTCTACTTATGTAAGCCGCTCATTTTACAGCTATGGTTATTGGGGAGGAGATTATAGTTCCTTTGAAGTAGATACCGATGGTAATATTGATATCGAAACTGATAAGGCTTCTTATAGTCCCGGTGAAGAAGTGAAGCTGTTGTTTAAAACTCCGTTTAGTGGACGCATGCTGGTAACTATGGAGCAGGATAAAGTACTTAGTTATAGGTACCTTAATGTGGACAAACGTACTGCTACCGTTTCTTTGCCAATAACGGAAGCACATTTACCCAATGTTTATATTACGGCAACACTTATCAAACCTCATGCACAATCGGATATACCATTAACCGTTGCGCATGGCTTTAAAGGTGTAACAGTGTCGGATAAGCGAAGAGTGATACCGGTTGAAATACTGGCCGAAGCTTCCAGCAGGTCTAAAAAAACACAAACAGTGCGGGTAAAAGCAGCCCCCGGTGCCCTGGTTAGTTTGGCAGCTGTCGATAACGGGGTATTGCAGGTGACCGATTTCAAAACACCGGATCCGTACAGTTATTTTTATGCAGACCGTGCGCTGGCAGTGAATGCATTTGATTTATATCCCCTGTTATTCCCCGAATTAAAAGCTACCCGAAGCAGTACAGGGGGCGATGGAGACCTTCGAATGGATCAGCGGGTTAATCCAATGCCCAATAAACGGGTAAAAATTCTTTCTTATTGGAGTGGGCTGGTTAGTGCCAATAGTTCGGGAGAGGCAAGCTTTTCTGTAGAAATTCCGACCTTTTCGGGTGAAGTACGTTTAATGGCAGTGGCGCATAAAGGCGATCGTTTCGGGGCTGCAGAAAAAACTATGAAGGTGGCCGATCCACTGGTGCTTAGTACTGCATTGCCCCGTTTTATGAGCCCGGGCGATAGTATTGATATTCCTGTTACAATAAACAACACAACCAGCCAGGCAATTACCGGAAGCGCGCAAGTACAGGTAAGTGGTGCAGTTGCCGCTGCTGAGCAGGCGGGGCAGCCACTGACCGTTGCGGCCAATGGTGAACAGCGACTGGTATTTAAAGCATTTGCCAAACAAACCATTGGTGAGGCAAAGGTGAAACTGGCCGTAGCAGCAGGGGGCACCACTTATACCGAAGAAATCGAACTAACCGTTCGCCCGGCATCTACTCTTCAAAAACGCAGTGGCAGCGGCTTGGTGGCGGCTAATTCCATTGCCAGCCTTACAATTGGCGATCCTGATTTTATACCGGCATCGGTTCGTCGAAAATTGGTGGTCAGCAGATCGCCTGTACTGGAACTGGGTGGTGTATTGGAAAAATTAGTCAACTATCCCTATGGTTGTACAGAACAGTCCATCTCTGCCGCATTTCCACAATTGTATTTTGCCGATCTGAGCGAGTTATTGCAGAAAGGCGATGCCTCTAAAAAGGCCGCTGCTGCCAATGTGCTGGAAACAATCCGCAAAATTAAAATGAGACAATTGTACAACGGTGCATTGTCTTTATGGGATAACGATAAAACTGAACATTGGTGGACTTCAATATATGGCGCTCATTTTCTCCTGGAAGCAAAAAAAGCCGGCTTTGAAGTGGACCGCTCCCTGCTGGAAACCCTGTTGAGTTATATCAACCAGCGGTTGGGTGCCAAGGTTACGGTAAATTATTATTTCAATACCAACCAGTATAAAAAAATTGCCCCCAAAGAAATGGCTTACAGTCTGTATGTATTAGCACTTGCCGGCAAACCTAATATTTCCTCGATGAATTATTACAAATCAAAGCCCGAACTGCTGAGCCTGGATAGTAAATACCTGCTGGCAGCTGCCTATGCACTGGCTGGTGATAAAAACCGTTTTGCCGAGTTGTTACCGGCAAGCTTTTCTGGTGAAGAAGCCGTTGCGGAAACCGGCGGTAGCTTTTATTCGGTTATACGAGACGAAGCCATTGCGCTAAATGTTTTGTTGGAAGTGAATCCGCTGCATCCGCAGGTTCCTGTAATGGCAAAAAGCCTGGTTCAACGGTTTAAACAAAGAAGCTGGTACAGTACCCAGGAAGCTAGTTTTGGTTTCCTGGCATTGGGTAAGCTGGCTGCTAAACAACAGGCAGGCAAATCAAGCGCCGCCATTCTCGTAAATGGAAAAACAGTGGGTACTATGACCGGCAACAGCACCACGGTGGATGCAGCCGGTTTGGGTACTGGAACTGTACAGGTAAAAGCAACGGCCGGCCCGGTTTATTACTGGTGGGAGGCAGAAGGAATCAGTGCCACCGGATCCTATAAAGAAGAAGATCAATACCTGAAGATCCGTCGGGCATTTTTTGATAGGAATGGTCGTGCCCTCACAGGAAAAACTTTCCGTCAGAACGATTTGATTATAGTGCAGTTAACGCTGGATAAAGCATACACAGGCACGATCGAAAATGTAGTGCTTACTGATCTGCTGCCGGCTGGCTTCGAAATTGAGAACCCACGTACCAAAGATATTCCCGGAATGGATTGGATAAAAGACGCTTCCACCCCGGTTTCACTGGATGTGCGCGATGATAGAATTCACCTGTTTGTAGATGCCGACAGAACCAGGCAGGTCTATTATTACGCGGTACGTGCTGTTTCGCCCGGGGTATATCAACAGGGCCCTGCCAGTGCGGATGCTATGTATAACAGCGAATACCATTCCTATAATGGTGCCGGAAAAATCACTATTACCAATCGATGAAAAAGGAGCACGTTCTTAATGCAGACCTGGTAGCAGATATTCGAGGGCATGCGCAGGAAGCTGAACTCCGCGGAACACTTTCAGCCGCTGAATGGGAGCTGGTTCACCAGCAAAATTGGTTGAATCTTTATCTGCCTGCAGATATGAAGGGAATGGGCTTGGCCTTGCCGGATGCCTTGCTGAAACTGGAGCAGCTTGCAGCGGTAGACGCATCACTCGGCTGGACAGTAACCCTTTGCAGTGGGGCGCACTGGTTCCTTGGTTTTTTAGAGAAAGATCTACGATCCGCCCTTTTTATAAAAGATCGATTGTGCATAGCCGGTAGTGGAGACGCAGGGGGTACTGCTGTACCGCTGGACGGTGGTTACTGGGTGGAAGGAAGTTGGCCGCATGCTACCGGCGCTGGTAACGCCACCCATTTCAGTGCCAATCTCTGCCTGAAGGGCGATATGGCCGCATTTCTTTTTTATGCCGATGAAGTTGAATTATTCTCCAACTGGACCACGATGGGAATGAAGGCTACTGCCAGCCATGGTTTCCGGGTCAGGCCTCAATGGATACCAGCTAACCGGTTTTTCCGGATCAACCCATCGGCTTATACGCATCCCGACCCTGTGTTCAGATGTCCTTTTGAACTCCTGGCAGCCTATACGCTGGCTGTGAATACCAGCGGAATGGCAAGCCGGTTTGCAGAACTGGCCGGGGTACAGCTGTCATTACCCGAAACCGAATTTTACCAGGAAAGAAACAGGTTGTTGGAAAATGCCCGTCGTCATTGGCAGACACTGCAAGCCGGCAACCAGGTGTCACCAACGGAAGTGCAGGAAAGTTCCCGGCAGGCAAGACAGCTAACAGCCCTTGTACTTCGTTTTGTTCAGGATTTATATGCAGGAATGGGCTTGAGGGCTGCCCGGGAAGAGCAGGAAATAAACCGCGTATGGAGAAACCTGCACACGGCAGCACTGCACCCCTTGTTAAGGAAGCTCTCCTAAAGAAAGTTGCTGGTAGAGATAATTGCTGATGTGTTGGCTCATATCCTTCCATCTTTTTCTGGCACCCCAACCTCCACCAAAAACGGGATTGAAATGGCGGTGCAATTCATGTCCAACCCCCTGGTAGACCCGTACATAATGGGGAATGCCGGCAGCAAGGGCCTGCCGTTCAATTATAGCTGTTCCGAAAAACGGGCCTGTACTTGAATTATTGGGCACTACCCGGTCTTTGCTGCCGTGTATAGATACTAAAGGTACCCTGCAATTAGCGATCCAACTGCTGTCATAAATTGATCCCCACATGTTAATGGCAGCTACTACTCTATTGGGATTATGAACCGTGTCGGCACCGGCACTGTTTTTTTTCAGGTAAGCGCGGAATTCAGCTTCACTGCTGCAAACAGCGTGCAAGGCCATCATTCCCCCGGCAGAATTGCCAGCCAGAATAATGCGGTCCGGGTCAATTTTATAGTGGTGCGCATTTTCCCTGAAGTAGGCGATAGCCAGTTGAAGGTCTTTTAATGCATCAAAGCAGGCTTCTGAAAGATCCTCAAATTTAGACAGCGGTTTTTTCCGGCTTTTGCGATAGTTAATGGAGGCAACAGCATAGCCTCTTTTAGCCAGTTCTTTTGCCCAGAAGGGCGTACTGTCGGAAGATTTGTTGCCGAGCTTAAAGCCGCCCCCATGCATAGCTATAATAAGTGGGCGCCGGCTTTGCGTATCAGCTGCTGAATAATACCAGTCGAACTGGTGGACTCTTTTTTTCAGTCCCTCTGTCTCCTGGTTGTAATAGGAAAGATTCCTGGTTCGCTGTATTTTTTCGAATTGGATGTCTTTATAACGGTTGCCGGAAGCTGTTTGTGCCTGCAGGTAGGGTAGACTAACCGCAGATAAAATAATAGTTACAATAAAACGAATGGGCATACACTGTTTACTCATCTGTAAGGGATTGGGTAACTACACCAAATTCGAACTGCATTTCATTTAATTTACGGTACAATCCATCTTTTGCCATTAACGCTGCATGGGTTCCCGACTCATGTACCACTCCTTTATCTACTACCACTATCAGGTCGGCATTACGAATAGTTGACAGCCGGTGTGCAATTACAAAGGAAGTGCGGCCTTTCATAAGATTTTCCAATGCTTCCTGCACCAGTTGTTCACTTTCACTATCGAGTGAGGAGGTGGCTTCATCCAGGATAAGAATAGCAGGATCTTTTAAGATGGCCCGGGCAATAGCCACCCGCTGGCGTTGGCCTCCGCTTAGTTGGATACCTCTTTCACCTACGATTGTTGCATATTTATCGGGGAACGCATCGATGAAGTTATGCGCATTGGCTTTTTTGGCAGCCAGCATAATTTCTTCATCCGTGGCATCCGGTTTTCCGTAGGCAATGTTTTCTTTGATGCTTCCACCAAATAACAGCACATCCTGCGGAACAAAGGCCATCTGCGCACGTAATTCAGAAAGCGGGAAAGAACTTGCAGGTCGGCCATCAAAATAGAGGGTTCCTTTATCGGGCTCGTAAAAACGGAGTAACATGGATACGAGGGTAGATTTGCCGGCACCACTTGGACCCACGATGGCTACCTGCTGTCCGTTACCGGCTATAAGACTGAGGCCTTTCAATACCGGTGTGTCTTTGCGGGAGGGGTAGCTGAAATGAATGGCATCAAAACGAACATCGCCCAGGATCCTGTTTTGAGGGTCTATCCGGATCGGTTCCAGCGATACAGGTTCACTTTGGCTCCGTAAAATTTCCCGGATACTTTCAGTTGCTCCCAGTGTTTTCTGCAATTGAGAAAACATATCTGCAAAACCTGCAAAAGTACCGCCTACAAACATGGAAAAAATAACAAACATGGTAAGGGCGCCCAGCGATAACTGGCCCGATTGAATCATGTTTGCTCCGTACCACATTACAAAAGCGATGGCGCCAAAAACACTGAAAATCATAAAAGAAACAAATGCACCCCGGTAACGCGCATTGGTAATGGAGGTATCTACCACGGCAAAAATGCTTTTTACATACCGGGTGATTTCATGAAACTCACTGGTAAATGCTTTCACTACGGTAATACCCTGAAAGGTTTCCTGAACAATGGTACCACTTTCTGCAAGCTGATCCTGTGCTTTTTTGGCCATCCGGCGTATTTTTTTTCCAAAAAACACCGCCAGTATGGCAATTACCGGAACCACACCCAGCATTACCAGGGCCAGTTCTTTACTGATCCAGAAAATAAAAAGCAAGCCTATTACAAGGGTGAAAATGCCTCGCAGAAATTCTGCGAGCGTAAAGGAGATGGCGTCCTGAATCTGTGATAAATCCGAAGAGATCCGGTTGCTTAATTCGCCTACTCTTTTTTCTGAAAAATAAGCCATTGGCATACTTAGCAGTTTGCTGTATACGTCTTTCCGCATGCCTGCCAGGGAGCGTTCTCCCACTGCTGTTAGCAGGTACACCCGCATATAGGAAAAAAACATCTGGAAACTGAGGGTAATAAAAATCAGCAGTAAGGAGGTGTTCAAACTCCATTTCACCGATCGGAGCTGATCGGCAAAAGGCATGGCTGCCCCGCTGCTGATGCCAGCAGACCCACCTGCTCCGGGAACGGCTGCGTCAATCATTTTTCCCAGGAAAAGGGGAAACAGGCTGGTGGTTAAGGCGGACAGGGCAATAAATACCAGGCTCAGGATAAATTGCCCGCGGTAAGGGCGGAGATAAGTAAACAGGACCAGGGCCTGTTTCAGCGATTCTTTCGAAATTTTAACTTTTGGCCGTTCATTCGACTCTTCCTCTTTGTTCCTATACCGTCCTCTTGCCATATTTTTACGTTTCTGGTTAATTGACCGCAAGATACGTCAGCAACCCGCTTAATTGACTCAATATGCTCCTACGAATTACAGTTCTGTCCATTGTTTTGTTGTCGAATGGTTTGGCCGCCTGCTCCCAACAACCTAAAATCGACTTTGAAACCTATAATCCCCCGTCTACCCTGGTGGTACCTGAACATCTGGTAACGAAGGCAAAATACCCCTTTATAGACGTACACAATCATCAATACCAGATGGGGTCGGGCAGTTTATCTG
>NZ_LUKG01000109.1 GCF_001601815.1 Flavihumibacter sp. CACIAM 22H1 | reverse complement strand
TCGGATAGGCCGGGGGCGGCAGAACAAGCTGCCGGTTAATTGAATGCCGGAATTGCCTGATAAAACTGCAATCATGAAATGGACGCTAAGCAAGGCTGGCAGGGGCTGGCTGCTGTTATTGCTGGTAGTGGCAGCCTGTAGCCCAAATCCTTATAAAAGCACCAACAAGGCCCATAAAAAGAAAGCCCGGTTACTTGCCAAGCAACTGCTGGAATTTCCACCGGATCAGTCCATGTCTTCCGCTCCCTACTGGGTGGGTACCACCAATTTCAGTATGCGAAAGCCGAATTTTGTGATCATTCATCATACCGCGCAAAACAGCTGTGAACAAACCCTTCGAACATTTACCATTCCGCGCACACAGGTTAGTGCGCATTATGTTATCTGTAAAGACGGTACCGTATATCATATGCTAAATGATTACCTGCGCGCGCATCATGCCGGCGTAGGCAGTTGGGGATATGATACCGACCTGAATTCTTCCAGTATTGGTATTGAACTGGATAATAACGGGTTTGAATATTTTGATGACAGGCAGGTTAACAGCCTGCTTAATTTGCTGGACACGCTAAAAAAAAGGCATAATATTCCTACCGGAAATTTTATCGGACATGGAGATATTGCTCCAACCAGAAAAAATGATCCCAACTGGCGTTTTCCGTGGAAAGAACTGGCAGATCGCGGATTTGGGAAATGGTATGCCGATACCACCGGGTTGGCCGTACCGGATTATTTCGACAAACTAACTGCGCTTCGGTTGATCGGATATAATACGTCCGATTCTATCGCCGCCCGCCAGTCGTTCAAACGTCACTGGTTGCAGGATACAACGGCAGGATGGAGCTCCGAGGCCATCAAAATATTATACCAACTGAGTCGGTAAGCTCCCACTTTCTAAGAACTCAGGCGCTTGCTGAGCGTTACCAGGTGCTCCTCTTCGGCTACAATCCTGGTAGGTAGGCCCTGTACTGTACTCCATTTAACCAGCCGGATGTACCCCTCCGAAATTTCCAGCCCGGTTATCGTGCCATCATCAAAACAACAGCAGCCCGCATTGAAATAACTCGGCCGCATGGTATGGTACTGATGATTTACAAAGTCGTATTCTCTTTTTCTACGCGGAATTTCTGCACTTATTTTCGTTATTTTCTCCAGGTCATTTTCCTGTTTGGCCTGGTCGAGTTGAAGGTATAATCGCTCCAGGTGGGTAAGTGAGTTAAAAACCGGTTGGTGGGTATGCCCGGTAACCAGTACCAGGTCTTTTTGAGCGGCGCTCCATTCATACATATATTCATTATGTAGGGTTTTGAGCGAATCGTTGGAGGAAGGAGAATTGGTATTGATCTCCAATAATGCCTGCAGTGGACCCCATATATAACTTACAAACCATTTTGAAAATGCATTTCCGTCACTTTGAGCATCGCCCTGGTGACCATGGGTACAGAAAAAATCAAGATGTCCGTAGGGTAATTCAGCCCGCAGCACTACACCCGCCTGGGCCTTCACCGGTTTTCCATAAATTGATTTTAGAAAGCTGGACGCAAGCGGATCATTTCCCCAATACAAATCATGATTACCATATAGCTTTACAAAAGCATTTCTGGCTGCAAAAGCTGCTTCTTTTTCAAAATTTGTTTTATTGTATTTTATGACGTTAGGTAAGATGTTTTCCCAGAGTTCTTCACTATCGCCCAGGTTGATATAATAATATTTTCGCTGCTGGTAGTAATCTAGAGCGGCCAGGTAATTGGGTTCGCAGATCGTGAAATCATCCGCCCCATCGCGGGTGCCTTTGTGCAGATCGCTGAAAATAATAATAGCATGTTCATCCGGCCGAAAGGCAATAAGTGGCCCGCTTTTACCAGGATCTGTTGTAATGCTTCGGTAGAGCGCCGACAATGCCTCCCTCACTTTTTCCTGTTGGGGGGCTGAACTAAACTTCGATACTGCCCATAAAACCGGCTTTTTCAGCAGGAATTGTAAAACCAGCCGAATAAACTCAAGAATCGCCAGCCCGATTTTTCGCATATGGAAAGGTACAAACTGGTACGCATAGTTGAATTCGGTACTTAAATTGCAGTAAAATATTGTATGGAATTTGGAAAAGTAGCTTTGGGAAATCTGAACCAGGTGGATTTTTCCCTGGTACCGGATCCCCCGCTGACCAGCAAAGTGCTGGCTGGATCAAGGGATCGGGATGCTGCTTTTTTTCTGGGCGCTGCCCGGTGGACGGTACCTGAATGGGTAGGAACACTCTATCCCCGTACGGCAAAAGCGGTCAATTTTTTGGCTGCCTACGCAAGACAGTTTAATGCAGTGGAATTAAATGCTACGCATTATAAAATATATACGGAGGAAGAATTGCTCAAATGGGTAAACCAGGTAGACAGTATAGCCGAATCGGTTAATCATCCGGGTGAGTTTGTTTTTTGCCCGAAATTATTTCAGGGAATCAGTCACCGGGGTGCACTCAAAGGGAAAGAAGACCAGGTGAAAGCATTTGTTGACAGTGTAAAAGTTTTTGATAAAGGAAGGCGGACCCGCTTAGGCCCGGTATTTATTCAGTTATCCGATCAGTTCTCGCCCACCCGTCAGGTAGAGTTGCTCGAATTTCTGGCATCGCTTCCATCTGGTATACAATGGATGGTCGAATTAAGACATGCAGCCTGGTTTGAACAAACGCAGCGGATGGATGATTTTTACCGCACTTTATCTGATTTAAAGATCGGGCTGGTTATTACGGATGTGGCCGGCCGGCGGGATGTTTGTTCCATGCTGGTAACTATACCGCAGGTGTTTATCCGGTTTGTAGGCAACCAGGGGCACTCCTCTGATTTTAGCCGGATTGATGCCTGGGCAATCCGGTTGCAGCAATGGTTTGAGTCGGGATTAAAAACCGCGTTTTTCTGGTTACACCTCGGGCAGGATTCGATGGTGCCTGCAGTGGGTGCCTATGCCGGAAAAAAAATTGCTTTGCAAACAGGTCTAAAAACTGCTGTTCCCGTATTGGAAGAGGATGCCGTTCAGGGAAAGTTGTTTTAAGCAAAAGGAAGACGTCAATTCAACCGTGATAGTTTTCAACGTATTTCCCGTAATTCTTTCCAGCAGGTAGTATAGCGGGGGCTCATTTTTTCCTGTTTCATTTTCCAGGTAGGCTGAACCCCGGTAGCAGCAAAACGGATCGTTTCCGCTCCCTGGCTGAAATTAATATTGTCAAGGGCAAGCATCAGCTTACGGTTGAACTGGTGCTGTTCCGGATTCATTGTTTGTCCGGAAAAACAGAGATCCTCCTGTAAGCTGCTTTGCGGCACCAGCCCGGATAACAGCACCCCCGCTTTCAGGTATTTCCGTTTTCCCTGGTAAAGGGCATCTACCAGTGGCAGCGCAAACTGGATTAGTTCATTGGTGGCAGAACTGGGTCGGGGCAAACGGATCGAACTGCGGAATTTTTTAGGACGATAGATAAACCTGTTTTCATCCGCAGCCACGATATATACTTCAATTTCAGAAGCCGCACTTTGTTGCCGTCTCAACTTTTCAGCCGATCTAGCCAGGTAGGTAGATACGGCTTCCCTGATATCCTGTACCTCGTATACCGGTCGGCCAAACATTCTTGAACTGCCGATCATTTTTTTCTGTTCCAGGGGGTCTTTCAGATCAATACAGGGTTTTCCATTTAACTCATTGAATAAGCGTACGCCCACTACCCCGCCCATATTTTTTCGTATCCAGTTTACGGGAAGCTGGCTGAACCTGAACGCATCTGTAATACCCAGTTGACGAAGTTTTTCGGCATATCGATAACCTATCCCCCAAACCTCCCCGATTTCTGTTTGTTTCAAGGCTTGTGTAAGCTGGGATTGGTTTTGAAGAACCAATACACAGTTTGTGGCCGTTTTATCTTTTTTCGCCAGCCGGTTGGCTATTTTACTCAATACTTTAGTTGAACCGACACCTACAGATACCTTAATGCCGGTCCATTTTTCAACCGTTTCTTTTAACCGCATCGCCAGGCTTTCTATCTGTTCGGGGGGGATTTCTGTTAAATCCAGAAATGCTTCATCTACGGAATAGACTTCTACTTTATCCTCACTAAGTAGTTGCCGGAGGGTATCCATTACCCGCATACTGAGTTCTCCATACAGTTGGTAATTGGAAGAGAATACAGCCACTCCTTTTTGTTCAATCAGCGTTTTGCATTGGTAATACGGGGCACCCATTTTAATGCCGGCGATTTTTGCTTCGTCGCTGCGCGCAATGACACATCCGTCATTATTGCTTAATACAACCACGGGCTTGTTTTCCAGGTCGGGCCTGAATAACCGTTCGCAGGAACAATAAAAGGAGTTGCAGTCGATAAGGGCGAACATGTGGGGAAGGGGGAAAGGGTGAATGGGAATAGAGAAGGTTGAAGGGAGAAAGGAGGGGTGAAGGGTGAAGGAGGTGAAGGATGAGATGATTTCTTTTTTTTCTCCCCATTTCCCCTTCTCCATTCCCCCTTCCCCCGGTTCAACAGGCATGCACCGTATACCTAACAACCCCCCATATCGAAAATCCATCGGAGGCCGGGTCAATATCGATGGGGGCAAGCCTGCTGGTTGCCGGAATCAGCCGAACCTTATTGAACTGTTTTTCATAACGGCGAATCAGCATTTCACCATTCAAATTAGCGATCACTATATGACCGTTTCTGGGTGTTACAGATCTGTCTACAATAACCAGGTCACCCGCATGAATTCCGGCATCAGTCATTGACTCGCTTTGAATGCGCAGAAAAAAAGTAGAGGGTTTATTGCTGATCAGGTAATCGTTGAGATCAAGCGCCCGGGATGCATAATCGTCAGCGGCCGCACCAAACCCGGTTGCATTGGCATTTCTAACAGTATGTTGATCAAATTCTTTGGTTCCGCTATACGCAGGTGTAAAGGCATTTTCGATTTCCATATAATCAATATTCAGGGGTTAAAAATTAATGGATGAGGCAAATTTATTTGTTTTTACTAAAATTATTAGTATTTTTATGCTAAATAAATTAGAAGCCAAGTCCGTGGTTATGCAAGTACAATATCCAGGTAAAACAGAGCCTGCTGCCTTATTTAGCGGTAGGCAGCAAGTATCGGATGGCATTGCTTTCCGGCGGTATGAATTAAGAGTGAGCTTATCTGCACAGGTAAAGGAAGCTGTTTCGGATCTGCTGCTTCCCCTGAAAGATTTTAGTAAACAACGGTTGCTAAAGCTAGCTGATCCCTGCCTGTTGATAGCCAGGTTTCAGGCTAGGGAAGAGATGGAAGGTACGCTGTTTCGATGGTTGAACAGGATCATTGGAACCCAGGAAGGATTTGGTTTTGCCTTCAATAATTACGGCGGTATGCCCGGGCAACCCTTGTACTGGAGAGTACAGGAACCGGGAAGCTTCAGGATGCTGGCTGAACGGTTACGCGTGCTGGAAGGGTGGATGCAGGGTAATGGTTGTGGTGCGCTCCAATTGATCCACTCACCCCGGCTTTTATTAGTAGAAGAAATAGATGAATCCATTGAGCGAGCAGTGCAATTGGAGTTTTCTTCCAACTGCCACCGCCAGGAAATGGTTTTAACAGAATTGGAATTGGTAGTGGCAGATAAGGGGAATCAAGATTTTCGGTTGCTTAGCCGTTTCCCCTTGTTGCCCCCGGGGTTTAAACAACAGGCCGAATCATTTAATCTTTAAATAAATAGTTATGCAGATTTATCAAGCAGGAGCAGAACGGAAAAGTGAGGGGTTTTTTAAGTATGCATCTCTTCCCGGCTACCAGGAGCAGGAGTACCAATTGGTTTGGGCATTACCGGAGGTTGTTAAGGACAAGATCCGAAGGCAACGTCAACTATTCCAGGAAAAATATCCATTGCCGTTTGCAGTACCCGCACAGGTTGTTTTGCCACTGGTAAAATTCCGGCAACGCCAGTTACTGGAGGAACGGGTTAAACAGTCCATTTACCAATTGGCTACAGGTTGGCGGCCTTTTCAAATCAGGCTACAGGATTATGCAGCTCAGCCAACTCATAGTTTGTTTATTCCGGTTGCTTCCAGGGCGGGCGCCAACGCCGAAACGGGGTTATGGGGTATTTCCAGGGAATTGAAGTCTATTCAGCACCTATTGCGGCCTGATAAAGAGCACCCTGCATTTTTTCCTACGGAACACAAAATACTGCTTGCAGGAAAGCTTCCTTCTGCCCTTTTTGAACAGGCCTGGAGAGAATATGCTAATAAATCCTTCACTGCACAGTTCCTGGCAGATGCCTGCCTCTTATTAAAGCGTACACAGGGAAGTTCAAACTGGCAGATTATCCAGCGGATTGAATTGCGCAATTTGCCGGTAGGTGTGCGGCAGCAGTCTTTGTTCGATGCCTGATGCCGCCGGCTCAGCATGATTGGTTCTACTCAAAAACAGCAGTTTATGCCTGAAGAAGAAAAAGTAAAAATGAGGGGAAGAGGGGCACAGATTAATCCGGCCAATCGATTTGAATCGGTTCAAACGGCCCGCATGGAAGCGGTTGCCATAGATGACTGGACGGAAACAGACAGCCACACGCAGTACCTGGAGCAGGATGCAAAAAGCCTGGTTAATAAAGTAGAAAGCCCGGATGTCAATATGTTCTACAGTATGAATCCATACCAGGGGTGTGAACATGGCTGTATCTATTGTTATGCACGTAATTCACATGAATACTGGGGCTTTAGTGCGGGGCTCGATTTTGAACGAAAAATCATTGTTAAGCGAAATGCTCCTGAATTACTAAGAAAGTTTTTAGTTCGGCCTGATTGGGAATGCCAGCCGCTTTCGATCAGTGGCAATACAGACTGTTATCAACCGGCAGAACAACGATTCAGGATTACCCGAAGACTAATAGAAGTATGCCAGGAATTTAATCAGCCGATCGGCATAATTACAAAAAATGCAGGCATACTACGTGATGCGGACCTGTTAGTAAAAATGGCAGAAAGAAGACTGGCATCGGTATTGGTTTCCATCAACAGTTTGGACGAATCAATTCGAAGAAAAATGGAACCCCGTACAACAACCAATGAACAGCGGTTGAAAGTAATCAGGGAGTTAAGTGCTAAAAATGTACATACCGGGGTAATGCTTGGGCCCGTTATACCCGGCTTAAACGACCACGAAATTCCCCAAATCCTGGAGCGCGCTGCTGCAGCGGGTGCAAGGTTTGCCGCGTATACCTTTGTGAGATTGAATGGGGCCGTGAAATTAATCTTCCACGAATGGTTATACAGAGAGTTTCCAGATCGGGCAGATAAGGTTTGGCATGCCATTGAACACGGGCATGGGGGAAAAGTAAACGACAGCAGGTTTGGTACAAGAATGCGGGGAGAAGGGCCGCAGGCTGCAATTATCAGGCAGCAGTTTAAAAAATTCAGCCAGTTATACGGACTCAATTCGGAGCGTTGGAGTTTGGATACCAGCTTGTTTTCCTTGCCCGGAAAGCAGCTCAAGCTATTTTGAACTATCCTATATTTGACGCTCTATTATGGAAAAATTTATTGAACGTATTGATCAGCTGTGGAAACAGCTTACCGGTCTGGCTGCTGGCGAAATCAACAAGTTGCCTCAGTCAGGGAGCGATCGGATGTATTTCAGGATTAAAGCAGCCGGTGAGGGAACTATACAATCCGCTATTGCCACTTATAACCCCCATATCCAGGAAAATGAAACTTTTTTGTCCTTTACACAGTCGCTCAAAAAAGCGGGGGCACCTGTAGCAAATATTTATGCAGTTAATGAAGAAAAAGATATCTATCTGCAGGAAGATTTTGGAGATCGGTCCTTGTTGAATGAACTGGAGGAAAAGGGATTTTGCCAGGAAGTTTACGGACTCTTTCAACAAAGCCTGTCGAAACTGGCCCATCTTCAAATAAAGGGGGGGGAATTAATCAATTACGAGCATTGTCTTACAGCACGTGAGTTTGGAAAGCAAGCCATTCTCAGTGATTTGCTTTATTTTAAGTATTATTTTCTTGATACCCTTAAATTTCCGTACGATAAGCAGGCTTTGTTGGATGATTTTGATGCGCTTAGCTCTTACCTTACCCACACTGAAACCAAACATTTCATGTTTCGGGACTTTCAAAGCAGGAATATTATGGTGCAGGATGGGGCGGTACATTTCATAGATTACCAGGGTGGCATGCTCGGCGCCTTACAATACGACGTGGCATCGATGTTATGGCAGGCAAGGGCAAACCTGCCAGAAGACTGGAAAGATGGATTACTCCGTTATTATATTTCGGAGGCTAATCAATACCTGGCGCACCCGGTGGATCCTGTTCTTTTTACCATCCAATACAACGGATATGTCCTGATTCGTTTGCTACAGGTGCTGGGCGCCTATGGTTTCAGGGGATTTTTTCAAAGAAAAGCTCAATTTCTGACCAGTATACCACAGGCATTAAAAAACCTGCAGGCTTTTACCGGGAATCGTAAAATGGGAATCGCTGTTCCGGAGTTTGATAAATGCCTGCAATTTTGTACCAGTGAGGAAGTACTGGCTCGTTTTGAGCCCCTGCATGCGGATGAGTCCACTCCCTTGGTGGTAACCATCCACAGTTTTTCCTACAAAAAAGGATTGCCTCCAGATCCCACAGAAAATGGGGGTGGTTTTGTATTTGATTGCAGGGGAATTCTGAACCCGGGCAGGGTAGAAGAATATAAAAAACAAACCGGGCGAGATAAACCTGTGAAGGATTTCCTGGAACAAAGAACTGCCATGCCTGATTTTCTGAATAGTGTATTTGACCTGGTAGACATCAGCGTATCTGACTATATCCGCAGGGGATTCTCAAATTTGCAGGTAAATTTTGGTTGTACAGGTGGGCAGCACCGCTCCGTATACGCTGCCGATGCCCTGGCCAGGCACCTGCGTAATAAGTTTAAAGTGAAAGTTGAACTAAAACATATTGAACAGGAGGCTAAGAACTGGATAAATGGATAACCCGGGTTTTGAATAATAAAATACAAGAATAATGAAGGCAATGATTTTTGCGGCAGGCCTGGGAACAAGATTTAAGCCATGGACAGACCAACATCCAAAGGCCTTGGCCATGGTAAATGGAAAATCCTTACTGCAACGAAATATTGAGTATTTACAATCCTATGGAGTATATGAGGTAGTGGTGAATGTGCATCATTTTGCAGACCAGCTTATTGCTGCCATCCAGGACAATGGCGGATGGGGGTCTAAAGTGCTTATCAGTGATGAAACCCAGGAGGTGCTGGAAACAGGCGGTGGGCTGCTAAAAGCCGCTGAGCTACTGCGGGGAGAGAGTTTTTTTACTATAAATGCGGATGTTTTAACGGAACTAGACCTGCACGCATTGAAAGGTTTTCATGAGCGGGAGGGGGCATTGGTAAGCTTTGGAATTACCGATAGGAGCAGCACCCGTAACTTTTTGTTTGATGAGGATAACCGACTACAGGGCTGGGTAAATCTTAGTACAGCACAATACCGCTTTCCTCCAGGCACCATTTATACACCGGAAACGGCGAAAACCCAGTTGAAGCCGAAAGCTTACAGCACGGTGGTTATCTTTTCCCCGGAAATTTTTTCATTGATCGGTCAAAAAGGCAAATTTTCACTGGTAGATGTTTACCTCAATTTGGCAGGAAGCCATAAAATTATGGGCTTTGATCACAGCGGTGACCGATTTATTGATGTAGGAAAACCCGAAAGTGTTGCACAGGCAGAGTTGCTGTTTCCCTAAAACAGGGGGCCGAAATTGAACAATTTCTGGTAATATTTTCACAAGAGACTCCGGGTTCTTTCCCGGGTGCAGGAATAAGTTAACTTTAAGCAACGATTTGTAGCTATTCCTTCGCCATGCAAAGAATGAACCGACTAAATAAAAAGTGGCTGATCCTGGCCCTCGGCCTCGTAGTTATAGGGGGGCTTTCCTGGGTGATCAGCAGAGCCGCCAAAGACCGTGGAGCACCTGTAGATTTCAGTACTGAAGTAAAGCCTATTCTTAATAAACATTGTATTTCCTGCCATGGAGGGGTAAAAGCCAAAGGTGGATTTAGTGTATTATTTGAAGAAGAAGCATTCCGCGAAACAGAATCCGGGAAACCTGCCATTATTAAAGGCAACCCGGATGCCAGCGAAATGATCAGGCGATTAACCTTGGAAGATCCTGAAGAAAGGATGCCGTTCGAACACGATCCATTGTCTGAAGAAGATATTGCTACGCTCAGAAGATGGATAAAACAGGGCGCTCCCTGGGGCGATCACTGGGCTTATTTGCCGGTTAAAGAGCCCGCCACTAAGCAATCCATCGATTCACATATTAAAGCCGCTCTTGAAAAAACGGGCCTTACTGCTTCTGCCAGAGCTGAAGCGCCTGTTTTGCTGAGACGAGTGAGTCTTGATTTAATTGGTTTATACC
>NZ_LUKG01000108.1:7540-10915 GCF_001601815.1 Flavihumibacter sp. CACIAM 22H1 | reverse complement strand
CTTCTATTCATATTTCCGAATACGAACTGGAAGTGCGGGATACCAAGCTGGGCGAGGAAGAACTTACGCCCGATATTCCAAACGTGTCAGAAGAAGCTACCAAAGACCTGGATGAGCATGGTATTATTCGTATCGGAGCACAGGTTAAGGAAGGTGATATCCTGATCGGTAAGATCACACCAAAAGGAGAAAGCGATCCTACACCGGAAGAGAAGCTGCTTCGCGCCATCTTCGGTGATAAGGCCGGTGATGCAAAAGATGCATCTCTGAAAGCACCGAATGGCGTAGAAGGGGTGGTAATCGACAAAAAACTGTTCCAACGCGCCAAGAAAGACAAGAATGCAAAAGTTCGTGAAAAAGCGGCGCTTGAAAAAGTTGAAAAAGTACACGAAAAGAATACCGCCGATCTTCAGGAAGTATTGCTGAGTAAGTTGCAGACTTTGTTGAAGGATAAACCATCTGCCGGTGTTAGCAATAACTTCGGTGAAATGCAAATTGGTAAAGGGGCTAAGTTTACTGCCAAGAACCTGGCAGGACTTGATTTCCTGAATATCAATCCGCTGGGATGGTCGGGCGATGAAAAAATCGACAGCCAGATCAATATCCTTTTACACAATTACAGTATCAAGTACAACGAAGAACTTGGTCGGTATAAGCGCGAAAAGTTCAATATCAGTATTGGTGACGAATTACCTGCAGGTGTATTGAAACTTGCTAAAGTATACCTGGCTGTTAAGCGGAAGCTTAAAGTGGGTGATAAAATGGCGGGTCGCCACGGTAACAAAGGTATCGTAGCTAAGATTGTACGTGCAGAAGACATGCCGTTCCTGGAGAATGGTGAGCCGGTTGATATTGTACTGAATCCGCTGGGTGTACCTTCCCGTATGAACCTGGGACAGATCTATGAAACCGTACTGGGATGGGCTGGTGAACAATTGAACGTACGTTTCGCAACGCCGATTTTTGATGGTGCTACCACCGAAGAAATTGAAGCACATTGTAAAGATGCAGGTATCCCAATGATGGGGCACACTTACCTTTATGACGGTGAAACCGGCGATCGTTTCCACCAGAAAGCTACGGTGGGTATCATTTACATGATCAAGCTGCACCACATGGTGGATGATAAAATGCACGCCCGTTCAATCGGACCATACTCTCTTATTACGCAACAGCCATTGGGTGGTAAAGCACAGTTCGGTGGTCAGCGTTTCGGTGAAATGGAAGTTTGGGCACTTGAAGCATACGGTGCATCAAATATCCTGCAGGAATTGTTAACCATTAAGTCTGATGATATCATTGGTCGGGCTAAGACCTATGAGGCAATCGTTAAAGGTGACAATATTCCAAGAGCCGGTGTTCCTGAATCTTTCAATGTATTGATTCATGAATTGAGAGGACTTGGATTAGACCTGAAATTCGATTAAAATAATCGTTGCATAAATTAATCAGAGGGTACCTTATGGTACCCTCTTTTTTTTTATTTTAGAAAGGATAAAAAAATGAATATGGCCATTAAACTATTGATTCGAAGATGGACGGAAATTGTGCCTTTTTTAGCTCTTTTATTGTACCTGCTGATACCTGAATCCTATCCAGGATGGTATAATCTCGTACTTATCGGGGGCCTTATCAGTGCCGTATTGGTGGCCGTTCACCATGCTGAAGTTGTAGCACATAAAGTTGGAGAACCCTTTGGTACGCTTGTATTGGCTATTGCCGTTACCACTATTGAAGTAGCCCTGATCGTTTCATTAATAATGGCAGGTGGGCCAGGCACGGAAACGCTTGCACGGGATACAATTTTTGCCGCCGTTATGGTGATATTAAATGCTATCACCGGCCTTTGTTTGCTGGTAGGCGGGCTACGGCATAAAGAACAAAGTTTTGGCCTGGATGGTATGAGCGCGAGCCTGGTAGCATTACTTACCATTAGCTTTCTAACCATGGTACTGCCGAATTTCACCACCACGCAAACCGGGCCTACCTATTCTACTACCCAATTGATATTCGTTGGCATTGTTACACTGATCATTTACCTCAGTTTTGTATTTGTTCAAACGGTTCGTCACAGGGATTATTTTCTGCCGGCAATAGGAGAAGAGGACAGTGAAGTACATGCAGCTCCGCCAAGCACCAAAGCCTCTGTTATTTCCCTGGTATTATTGCTGTTATCGCTGGTAGCCGTGGTACTGCTGGGCAAATCTTTATCACCCGTAATTGAATCAACGGTTTCTGACCTGGGCGCTCCTAAAAGTTTGGTCGGAATTATCATAGCAATGGTAGTACTTATGCCCGAGGGGCTGGCTGCATACCGCGCGGCTATCAATAACCGGCTTCAGACAAGCCTGAATCTTGCACTCGGCTCTGCCCTCGCCAGTATAGGCCTTACCATACCCGTAGTGGCTGGTGTATCTATACTGATGGATTTTGACCTGGTACTGGGAATCGATGCAAAATCAACGGTATTGCTGCTTTTGTCCCTGCTGGTTGTAATGATGTCTCTCAGAACGGGGCGAACCAATGTTTTACAGGGAATTGTGCTGGTTCTTTTATTTTTTGTATACCTTTTCGTTACCATTTTTCCCTGATCAAGTTGTAAATTCCAGGTATTCCATTTTACTATATGAAAAGAATAACACTACTGCTATTTTGCCTTGCGGGCACAGGTTCGTTATTGGCGCAATCCAAAAGGCCACTGAGGTCTTCTGATATTTATCGTACCAAAACCATCTCCAGCCCCCAGGTGTCCCCCGACGGCAATTGGGTACTCTATCAGCTTCGATCGATCGATAGTGCAAAGGATAAATCCAGTTCAGATCTTTGGATGAGCAGTTGGGACGGCAAGGATTCCTGGCAACTGACCTATGATGCCGCTAACGAATCATCTCCCAAATGGAGCCCGGATGGCCAATACATTTCTTTCCTTGCAAAAAGGGCAGGTGATGAAAATGCACAGGTTTACCTGCTTCCTACAAAAGGCGGTGAAGCAAAAAAACTGACAAAGGTGAACGGTTCCATAGGTGACTATGAATGGACCCCTGATAGCAAAAAGCTGGTAATAAGTATGCAAGATCCTGACTATTCAGATACTGCGTCCTCCAAAATCCGAAAACCCTATGTAATTAGTCGCTATCAGTTTAAACAAGACCGGGAAGGTTACCTGGATAGTTCCGCTGCCCACCTTTATCTCATGGATCTGGGTACCGAAAAACTGGATACGCTGACCAAAGGCGTTTATTCAGAAACCCAACCCGCTGTTTCGCCCGATGGCAAATGGCTGGCATTTGTAAGTAACCGAACCGAGGTTCCGGATAAAAATGATAATTCGGATATCTTCCTGATGGAATTAAAACCAGGAGCAACCGCATACCC
>NZ_LUKG01000108.1:0-7439 GCF_001601815.1 Flavihumibacter sp. CACIAM 22H1 | reverse complement strand
GATAATTCGGATATCTTCCTGATGGAATTAAAACCAGGAGCAACCGCATACCCGATTACTACCTGGAAAGGATCCGATAGCCGGCCTGCATTCAGTTCCGACGGTAAAAACATTGCCTACCTGCAAAGTTCAAGTGAAGATGCGTTTACAATGTATGGACATTCGATACTTGGAATCATTTCCCTGGCGGATAAAAAATCGACCCTGCTAACGAGCCGGCTCGATCGCCCGGTTCAGCATTTCCGGTGGGAGTCCACGGGCAATTCCCTGCTTGCCCTGATGGAAGATGACCGGAGGGTTCAGGTAATCCGTGTAAGTACCACTGGTACAACCGAAACCCTGACACAAGGCGATCATAGCATTTATGGAATTGAACTTAATACGCCTAAAAAATCTTACCTGGCCTTGCGCAGTACGCCCACCCTGCCAGCTGAGTTATTTACCGCAGAGGGGGGAACATTGCGCCAGCTGACCCATCATCAGGATAGTTTCCTGGCGCCTTTGCAACTGCCCCTGGTAGAAGGATTTCAATCAACCAGTAAAGACGGTACTAAAATTTCAGGTATTCTGTATAAACCGGCTACCTACCAGCCCGGACAAAAACTTCCATTGATCCTGTTTATTCATGGAGGGCCGGTAGCGCAGGATGAGTTTGAATTTGATATGACCCGTATGGTTTATGCAGCGGCAGGATATGCAGTAGCTGCCGTTAATTACAGGGGTAGCAGCGGCAGGGGAATAAGCTTTATCCGGTCAATTTATGGTGATTGGGGAAACAAGGAAGTAATGGATGTAATCGGCGCAGCCAATTACCTGGTAGCGGCCGGGATAGCCGATCCTAATCGCATGGGTTTAGGTGGTTGGAGTTATGGCGGCATAACTACCAATTACACCATTGCCACCGATACTCGTTTTAAAGCTGCAGTGAGTGGTGCGGGAAGTGCTTTGCAGTTCAGCTTATATGGCAGTGATCAGTACATAGCCCAATATGAAAATGAACTGGGAGTTCCCTGGAAAAACCGGGATAAATGGATAGCGGTTTCTTACCCTTTCTTCAAAGTAGATAAAATAAAAACGCCTACTTTATTTATGGCCAGCGAAAGTGATTTCAATGTTCCTGTAATTGGTGCAGAACAAATGTACCAGGCATTTAAATCTGTTGGTATACCCACCGGTCTGGTAATTTACCCGAAACAATACCATGGTATTTCTGTTCCGAGTTATCAGATCGATCGGCTCAACAGACATATTGCCTGGTACAATACCTATCTGAAATAGCAGCTTACATCATGTAATATTTTTGCCCGGCAACAAATTCCTGTTCGGGTATTTCTTCGGCCAGCATTTGTTTCAGGTTTTTTTCAATACCTGCAGCAATGCTGGTCATTGGTGTATCTGTTGGTTTGTTTTCGAACGGGTCCTGTAAATGAATAGCCATCTTTTCAATTAAAAGAAAGGACGCCGAAATAGCTACAACCAATGGCACTTCAAACATGCCAAAATATTGGATTACACCAAAAGGAAGCAGGGCAATGAATAACAGCAGGGAGAAATGAATGTAAAGGCTGTAAGTGACCGGGAATACCGTGTTTTTTATGCGTTCACACTTACCCATACAATCACATAACCGGCTGATGGTTCTGTCAAGTTCCACCTGCTGATACGTGTTGATCCAACCTTTGTCTAACGCAATTTTTATATCGCGTGAATGCAGGTCTAATAACGCAGCAGGAACATTGTCAAATCCTTCCACGTATTCAAAATCCTTTTTAGAAATCCATTTCTCCAGGCCTTTTAAGGCCGATTTTTTTCTGAGTGACTGTCCCAATGCATAACACCAGGCAATTTGCCGGTTGATAAGGCGCTGCCTGAATCGTTGAATATTTTCATCCTCGTATAAATTGCTGGTAAAACTGATGACCTGCCTGGAAATTGTTCTTGAATCATTAACGATTGCGCCCCATATATGACGCGCTTCCCACCAGCGATCATAGGCCTGGTTACTTCTGAATCCGAGCAATAAGGAAATAATGGTGCCTAATATCGTGGGTACGGCAATAGGAATGGAGATCCGGGTAATATGATAGTTTTCATATAAAACCGCAATCACAATTGCATACATCGTAATCAGCAACAACTCCGTTTTTATCTTCCCTAACACATAGGAAAAGGGAATATTCTTTCTTAATAACATGTGATCCGGTTTTGATGATTAGTAAGAGGCGCTTAGCTCAGTCTTCAGACCCGCTGCCTGTTTTGGCCGGCTGTTTGCAACAGTTGGTAATTCCCTGATCACCGGAATGCCTGCATTATTGATGAGTGAGGATGGGTCGAGAAACCTGGGATGCGGTTGCATTAACTGAAAACCTTCCGGGAAAAAGATCTGGTCTATTTCGTTGAAATCAAGATAATTCCGGAATACCTGGCGGGTATTTCCATACATGTATTTGAAGAAAATATTACCGATCAGACCCGCATATTTTTCTTTCAGTTTTTTACAGCCTTTCCTGAATTCTTCGTTCATGACCTGTAAATGCGGCTTATTACCTGCGCCAACTACTTCCTGTTCTGAAGCCGGCATTTCAAAGCTTGCAAACAATATAATAGTAATGCGCGAGCCGGAAGCTCCCTTTATATACTGTTCTAAAACACCCAGCGATTGTGGGGTGAAATCGGTCGGAAATAAAATATTTTTCATGATCAGCATTTTACACAAAACTCCGTCTCGGGCTTTAGAGATACATAAGCCCTGCTTAAATCTTGTGTTAGATGATCATAAGGAAATTATAAGAAAATTAGAATCAGCTAAAATTTGTTTAACGATTTTGACTGACCGGCAGGGTTATAGTAACACTTGTTCCTGCTGACTGTACTGAGCTTACTTCGATATTGCCATCGTGAATGCGGATAATATTTAATGCTAAAGGTAAACCTACTCCATATCCTTCAAATGATTTGGTATTGCTGGCGCGAAAAAAGGGTTCAAAGACCCGCGAAATTTCTTGAGCAGGTATACCAATACCTCTGTCTACTATAGTAAATTCTATATGTTGCCCTTTGTGTTTTACCCGTATATCAACTTTTTCCTGGTTGGAATACTTAGCGCCATTGGCAATTATATTTCCTAATGCCAATTTTAATAATGTTCTAATGCCATTAATAGAGAGTTGTGTATTGGTCAGGATTTCTTCCTCTATGTCCAAATTCAGCTCTGTTCCTTTGATCAGGTTTTTTACTGAATAGGCAGCTTCTTCTATCAGTTCTACCACGCCAATTTCTTCCCATTCCTGTTGTTGTCCGTTAAAGCTTATTTGTGAAAGAGATAATAACTCCGACGTTATTTTATTCAGTTGGTCAGCATGTTGTTGAATGGAGCTGATGGCCTGCTGGTATTCTTCCACGCTACGGGTTCTGGTAAGTGCCCAATCGGCTTCTCCTACGATATTTGTAAGAGGCGTCCGCAATTCATGCGAAGCATTGCTGATGAAATTATTTTGGGTTTCAAAAGCGGTTTGCAGCCTGTCCAGCATGTTATTAAAGGTTTTAGCCAGTTCTGCTATTTCATCTCCACCACCTTTGTCTTCTAATCTTAATCCGAGGTTATAAGCGCTGATGTTTTTTGTACGTTCAATAATATCCCGAACCGGTTCAAAGGTTTTTTTCGAGAAAAAAATACTGGTAGTATAAACAATAATAACGGCCAGTATAAAGGTGGCAATCTTAATATTCCGTAAATTTTCCAGCGTGCTGATGCCGTATTCATTCACCGCCGATTTGATAACTATAAAATCGCCTGTTTCATCCGGGTAAAAAATGCCGGCAAAATCTACATCTCCTTTATTGAAATAAACCGGAGTGCCCTTTTGTTGTACAATACTTTTAAGATAGGAATAGGGTATCAGAGATTTACTTTCTTTCAGCTTATATATAGTATCTACACGAAACACGTATTCTTTTTCCTGCGTCAGGGTCTCGAGGTATTTTTTTCGAAGTTCCTGGTAGGTGTTGGTGGTGATATGGTCCTGTTCAAACAATACTTTGGTTGCTACAATTACCCGTATCTCGAGTCGCTTAAAAAAATCACGGCTCACAAAACTCTTGGTAATAAAATAGGAAGTCCAGCTAATAATAAGAATAATCGTAGCTGTAATAATGGTAAACAGGATACCTGTTTTTGTTTGAATTCTCATATCAGGACTCCTTGATTACGTAGCCCATTCCCACAACTGTATGCAAGAGTTTTTTATCAAAAGAGTTTTCGATTTTCTTACGTACATAATTGATGTAAACATCTACAACATTTGTACTTATATTGAAGTCAATGCCCCATACATTTTCAAGAATGGTCATCCTTGATAAAACCTTTCCTTTATTTCTCATCAGGAATTCCAGCAGGCGAAATTCAGTGGATGTAAGGCTAATGCGTTTTCCATTGCGCAATACCATTTTACTGTCGGGGTTTAATTCAAGGTCTGCTACACGTAATGCATGGTTGTCTTCCGGCTGTAATTGGCTTTTACGCCGGGCAAGAGAACGGATTCTTGCTTCCAGTTCAGCGAATTTAAAAGGCTTTGCGAGGTAATCGTCTGCTCCGCTATCCAGTCCGGTTACAATATTTTCCGTGCTGCTGAGAGCCGTTAACATCAGAATAGGCGTATCGATCTTATTATTGCGGAGTCGTTTACACAGTTCTAATCCATTTAACCCGGGTAACATGATATCCAGGATCATGATATCAAAGTCGTTTTTGGTAGCCATTTCATACCCGATATCTCCGTCCGGAGCCAGGCTGATTTTATAGCCTCTTTCCGACAATCCTTTATTAATCAGATTGCCAACTGAAATTTCATCTTCCACCAATAACACGTTCAACATAGCTGCTATTTTTCTGATTCGGCCCAATAGAGTTACCAGCTACGAAACTAACAGCTTCTTTTCTGCAAAAGTTTAAAAACTGATTAGAACGGATTAGAATTCAATAAGTAAGCCTTAAGTTCTTCGTAGTTTTTACCGATAAGGTACGCTTTTTTTGTTTTTGTTAACGTTTCGGCGATGGAATCGGGTACGGGTATGGGGGTTTCTATGATAGGTTCCACAACATCCAGGAATTTAATGGGATGGGCGGTTTCCAGCAGTATACCTTTTTGTTCGGGGTGCTTGTTCAGGTATTGCTGCAACGCATCATAGGCAACTGCTCCATGCGGATCCAGCAGGTAGGAGTGCTGCCGGTATACCGACCTGATTAAGTCTCTTGTTTTTTCATCCGTTGTTCTGGAACTCGATAGTAGGCGTTTAAGGGCATCGGTGTTCTGTTGGAAGATTTCCAGTATCCTGGTAAAATTACTAGGGTTACCAACGTCCATAGCGTTAGAAATTGTTGGTATGGCTGGTTGGGGGTGGTATGCACCGGTTTCCAAAAACCTTGGTACTACGTCATTCGCATTACAGGCGGCAATAAAATGGGCTACAGGAAGCCCTGCTTTCCAGGCCATCAGGCCGGCACAGATATTTCCGAAGTTTCCACTTGGAACGCAGATTACAGGAGGCTTTAATTCTTTCCATTGTTGCAGGGCAAAGAAATAATAGAATTGTTGTGGTAACCACCTGGCTACATTAATAGAATTGGCGGAGGTCAGGAAAATGGCACGGGTAAGTTCGGGGTCTTTAAATGCCTGTTTTACCATTTGCTGGCAATCATCAAAATTTCCCTGTACTTCCAGTGCTTGGATATTGTCGCCAAAAGTGGTTAGTTGTTTTTCCTGGACCGAGCTAACTTTTCCGGAAGGATATAGGATCACCACCCGTACTCCTTCAACATTATGGAAACCACTTGCTACTGCTCCGCCGGTATCTCCTGAAGTAGCAACCAGAACAGTAACTGGCTCCTTTTTTTCCTGTGCAAAATAACCAAGGCAACGGCTCATAAACCGGGCACCGATATCTTTAAAGGCAAGGGTTGGACCATGAAACAATTCTAACGAATAATACTGGTCATGTACTTGTTTTAAAGGAATGGGAAAGTTGATGGTTTCTGTTACTATTTCACGAAGCTTGCTCTCTGGTATTGAATCACCCACAAAGGGTTGAATAACCTGGTAAGCAATTTCTTCCCTTGATAAAGATGGCAGTTGCTCTATGGTTGCTTTGGGAAGCTGCGGGATCTGTTCCGGAAAATAGAGGCCACCATCGGGTGCTTGTCCCTGTATAGTGGCAGTTCTGAAATCTACACTGGGCGACTGGTTTTGAAGGCTGGAGTAGTACATAAGTGTAAAACCGGGAAAGTGAAGCAGGAGCGGTGCAATGCATATTAGACTATCGCTCTATTACTTCACATCCTTTGTTATTAATTTCGGTGATATAAATTTTTGAATCAATTCCTATAGAATCAAATACATCCTGCATAATTCCTGCAATGGTTGAAGCAGTGGCTGCTTCTTTACTGAGCATAAATATAGACGGACCGGATCCGCTGATTCCCCCACCCAATGCACCTGCTTCACGACTGGCTTTTTTAACTTCATCAAAACCAGGTATCAATATACTTCGAACGGGTTCTATGATCACATCTTCCAGGGAACGTCCGATCAGGGCGTAATCAGACTGGAGAAAGCCGGCAACTAACCCGGCTATATTACCCCATTGACGGATAGCATCTTTCAACAATACTTCTTTGCGTAAAATCTGCCTTGCATCCGAAGTTCTTACTTCAATCTGGGGATGCACAACGGTTACATGCAGAGGAGGAGCGGCTAGTTGAACAATATCCAGGGGAAAAATTGAACGGATTAGGGTAACTCCTCCGAGGATGCAGGGCGTAATATTATCCGCGTGTTTAACACCGCTGGCAACTTTTTCACCTGCCATAGCAAAGCGAACCAGGTCTTTTCCTTCAAAGGGGTTTCCCAATAAATAATTGGCGCCCACTACAGCGCCTGCTGAACTGGCTGCACTGGAACCGAGGCCACTTCCTGGTTTGATTTTTTTGGTGATGCTGATTTCTATGCCTACCGGTTCATTCACCGCCTGCAGCAGATCAAGCAGTGCTGCGCCCGCTACATTCTGTGCCGGATCAGAGGGAAGCTGGTAAGCATCTGTATGCTGAATCCGTATGCCCGGCTCTCTGCTTAATTTCATGGTAATGCTATCGGAGGGGTCTTTCAGCGCCATGCCCAGTATATCAAATCCGCAGACCAGATTAGCCACGGTAGCCGGACATATAACTTCAATTTCCCGGTCAAATATTGGTTCAATGCGTTGTATTGCTTGCATTTTGATTTAATTCTAGGTTAAAGTGGCTCTTAAAATGTCGGCAAATACGCCTGATGCTGTTACATCGGCCCCGGCACCTGCTCCTTTAATAACCATTGGCTGTTCCGGATAGCGTTCTGTGTAGAATAAAACGATGTTATCTTTTCCATATAAATGAAACAGGTCATGCC
>NZ_LUKG01000107.1:1459-11783 GCF_001601815.1 Flavihumibacter sp. CACIAM 22H1 | reverse complement strand
ACCAATGATTGGTCCAGAAATAATTTACACGGAAAGCTGCAGCAGGATACTGCCGTCCGATATTTCAACGATCCACGGTTTGGGAAAGTAGCTTCCCTTACAGGAATAGGCAATTCTTATATTACGCTTCCATCGGATGTAGTTAAAGAGATGGAATCCTTCAGCATTTCGACCTGGATCCTGCCCAGGTCAGGAAATTCCATAGCAGCACTGTTTTCCATCGGCAGGAAAAACAGCCCTCATTTTTCTTTTAACCAACTCAACCTGCCTGGTATTGAACTTAACAAATGGACACATATTGCCCTGGTCATTGATCCTGCTGCCAAAACCATGGTACTTTATGTGAACAGTAAGCAAGCAGGAGCGGGCCGTCCTATTCCTGCCGAACTGGAAAAACTTACCGGTCAGCTGGCACCCGAAAACACCCCGGTATATATCGGGAAAACGATGCTATCACAAGAAGGCAATCTCAATGCGTTGCTGCATGATTTCCGGATTTACCGAGTGCCGCTCAGTAATGCACAGGTTACAGGCATTTTTAATAGCGCGCAGCGTGGATTGAACGATGGATCCGTTAATGTTCGCCAGCAACAACAGGAACTACCAGTATTTGCGCCCGATTATCCCCAATTATATACAGCTTACCTGCTGGGCGTGGAAGACTGTAAAATAACCACCAGGGTAGGTCATTTACCAAGATTACCAGCCTATCTTAAGGCAACCTATCGCCCTGGTATAAATGGTCCAAAGGTTAAAGTTATCTGGCCGGCGGCTATCGATAATGCAGCCGTTTTAAAACCCGGGCAATACGTGCTTACCGGGCGTATTGCGGGCACCAGGTTTCAACCCAAAGCTATCGTTACAATAGTCGAAGGTAAACCTGCCGAAACGCCCCAGGCAACCCTGGAATTATTTGCATTGGATAGGGTAGACTTATTACCTAACAGAAAAGGGCAACCGACAAAATTTATCGAGAACCGGGATAAATTTATCAATACCCTCGCTAAAACGGATCCGAATTCTTTCCTCTATATGTTTCGCCATGCATTTGCACAGCCTCAACCGCCAGCAGCTCAACCATTGGGAGTTTGGGACAGTAAGGATACCAAACTAAGAGGACATGCCACCGGTCATTATATGACGGCCATTGCCCAAGCCTATGCCAGCACCGGGTATGACAAAAAGCTACAGGCCAATTTTGCGGGTAAAATGGATACAATGATCAATACCCTGTATAGCTTATCCAGGTTATCGGGCAATGATCCAGCCGCTGTACCTCCGGGGCCGGGCAAAAGCGGCTTTGATTCTGACCTGAGCGATAGTGGCATAAGAAAAGATTACCAAAACTGGGGAAGAGGTTTTATAAGCGCTTATCCGCCCGATCAGTTTATTATGCTTGAAAAAGGGGCCAAATATGGCGGCCAGGTAAACCAGGTATGGGCACCCTATTATACCCTGCACAAACTTCTGGCCGGCTTGCTGGACATATACGAGGTGAGCGGAAATAAAAAGGCCCTGGAAATTGCCACCGGAATGGCAGACTGGGTGTATGCCCGGTTAAGTAAGATACCGGCAGACACACTCACCAAAATCTGGAATACCTATATAGCCGGTGAGTACGGAGGTATGAATGAAGTAATGGCCCGGTTGTACAAAATCACGCAGCGCCCCCATTACCTTAGAACCGCGCAACTGTTTGATAATATAAAATTATTCTACGGCGATTCGGGGCATTCGCACGGCCTGGCAAAAAATGTAGATCTATTCCGCGGATTGCATGCCAACCAGCACATTCCCCAGGTTGTTGGAAGCATGGAAATGTACAGGGTATCCAACCAACCTGACTATTATCAAATAGCCGACAATTTTTGGTACAAGGTGGTGAATGATTATATGTATAGCATCGGTGGGGTAGCGGGGGCTCGCAACCCGGCCAATGCCGAATGTTTTGTGAGTCAGCCTGGTACCTTGTATGAAAATGGTTTATCGCTCGATGGGCAGAATGAAACCTGCGCTACCTACAATATGCTCAAGCTAACGAACCAGCTGTTTTTGTACAACCAGCAGGCCAGGTATATGGATTATTATGAACGCGGGCTCTACAATCATATTCTTGCTTCCGTGGCGGAGAACAGCCCCGCCAACACCTACCATGTACCGCTAAATCCGGGTGCAGTAAAACATTTCGGCAACCCCGCTATGACCGGGTTTACCTGTTGTAATGGTACCTCCATAGAAACTAATACCAAGCTGCAGCAGGCCATCTACCTGAGATCTGCCGATAACCGATCGCTCTACGTAAATCTCTTTATTCCTTCCGTACTTGATTGGAAGGAGCGGGGTATCCGGGTAGAACAAGCAACAAATTTTCCCGAAGAAGAGCAAACCAGCTTAACTATAAAAGGAAATGGGAAATTTAGTGTATTCATACGAGTACCCGGTTGGGCTACCAATGGATTCCTTGTTTCAATCAATGGGAAAACACAAAATCTAACTGCCCGTCCGGGAACCTACCTGGAAATAAACAGGTCCTGGAAAAATGGCGATTGCATCAACCTGCGCATGCCTTTTAACTTTTGGTTAGACCCGGTCATTGACCAGCAGAATATTGCCAGTTTATTCTATGGCCCCATCCTGCTGGCCGCACAGGAAACAGCTCCGGGAAAAGAATGGAGAAAGATCCGATTACCGGTAAAGGAACCCGGTAAAAATATAAAAGCAACCCCTTCCAGCCTTGAATTTTACCTGGATGGCATCCTGTTCAAACCTTTTTATAATACCTATGGACGACACTCGGTATACCTCGATGTTTTGCTAACAGACGATGAGGCCCGGTGAGGCATAAAAATTGCAATTCTTCTAAATGATGGAATTAATCCACATCATTTTAAAAGAATGAAAAAGAAATACCTGGAATTCTTCGAAAAGATTTCCTCCAAAATAACTAAATGGACAGGAAGCCCTGCTGTAGTACTCGCAGCGTTTTTACTTATAATAATTTGGGGGGCAACAGGTCCTTTTTTTAATTTCTCGGAAAACTGGCAACTGATAATAAACAGCAGTACAACCATTATCACCTTTCTAATGGTTTTTATTATTCAACACAGCCAAAATAAAGACACCCTTGCTATACAGATGAAATTAAACGAATTACTGGCTACCCAAAAAAATGCCAGCAATACCTTGATCAATATTGAAGACCTGACAGAAGAAGACCTCGAAAAAATTAAAGCACACTATAATAAATTAGCCGAATTATCAAAGAACAAGGCAGCTATCACGGAAACCCACGGACCGGATGAGGCAAGTAGTCGGCATAAGGAGAAAGAAAGCGGCAACTAACGCGTAGTTTATCTACACTAACACGGGCTTTCATCCAAAAAATCAAAAGGCATAGTTTTTTCTGCAATACGGAAAAGTATTTATTATGAAAAAACCACATTTTTTTGATGCAAAGCGATACCTCTTTGCCGGGACTTTGATGCTTGCAGCAGTGTTCATGGTATCTTGTGATAAGGATGACGATGATAAACCAGACCCGGCAAATGCCCGGTATACCATAACAGGAACCGCTAATGGCCAGCAGCTTACCCCACCGGTCGAAGGAAGCGGGTCGGCCAGTTTTAACGGAACCTACGATTCTTTAAACCGCCAGCTCATATTTACTTCAGCCTGGACGAATTTATCAGGCGCTCCCACTTCGGCCTCTTTTTACAATGGCCAAACTGGTGCAAGCGGTACACCTATCGGCTCTGCCTGGACATTTGATCCCTCCGCCGCTGCATCGGGCACTTATACCGATACCATTAATGTATCTTCCGATCAGGTACAGGCCTTATTAAATGGGAACTGGTATTATATATACAATACCGGAACCAATGCAAACGGCGAAATTCGGGGTCAGTTAGCTGCCACCCGGCAATAACAGCCTGCACTACCCGAATAGCGTGAAAAGAAACTAAACTGTTTTTTTCACGCTATTTTTATGAACTGAATTTGAAATTTTTCTGCTTGAAAAAAGCCAGTTTATTGTACAGGGTTTTACGATCAATTTTAAGAAGCCGGGCTACTTTAGCTTTATTATTGTTATGCTCCTGAAGGGTATTTGTAATTAATTCAAACTCCTGCAACTGGAGAATCTCTTTCAAGGTAGCAGGTTTGTTTCGGTTAACAACCAGTTCCTTTTCTGCTCTTTCTTGCGGCCAACCTTCCAGTACAGTATCCATGCTGCTCAAAGCGTCTGTACCAAAAATGGTAGCAGGTAAGTCCTGGGCCTCAATAATGGAATTGGCTACCAGGCAGGAACGTTTTAATACATTATTAAGTTCTCTCAAATTACCTGGCCAGTCATACGTACGCAAAAGTGCTAAAACGGTTTCTGTATAGCCATTTATCTGTTTATTAAGTTCTGCATTCGCCTGCTTTATAAAATAATCAACCAGCAATGCCATATCCTGCTTCCGCGCTCTTAACGGCGGCAATTCTATATAAAACTCATTTAACCGGTAGTACAAATCTTCCCTGAATATGCCGGCCTGGCATTTTTCCTCCAGTTTTTCATTGCTGGCTACAATAATCCGTACGTCAATCGGCCGGTCTTCTGAACTACCAATTCTTTTTATTTTTCGTTCCTGGAGTACACGTAACAAGGCCACCTGTATAGAATAAGAGAGGTTGGCAATTTCATCCAAAAAAATGGTACCCCCGTTGGCTGCTTCCAGGCAACCCGTTTTATCCTGCACGGCGCCGGTAAATGCACCTTTCTGATGACCGAATAATTCACTATTCGCCAATTCCTCCGTTAATGCGCCACAGTCAATTGCTATAAATGGCATGGCCGATCGATCACTCTTTTCATGAATCAGTTTAGCAATCCGCTCTTTTCCGGTACCACTTTCTCCATAAATGATCACTGAATAATTAGTATTGGCCACCATTTTTGCCTGTTTAATTGCCAGTAGAAATGCAGGATCGGTGCCAATAATTTCCTGGCCATTGGAAACCTTAAAAGCAGCCGGGTTATATAATTTTTCAGGCGTTGCTGTTTCTCCGGCTTTTTGCACCGAATGCAGCAGGTCATCCGGCAGAAAAGGTATAAGAAGATAGTCTGCAGCCCCGGCTTTAATGGTTTCAATAGCCAGCCTTAAATCATCTTTCCGGTGCGTAAAAATAATGACCGGCGCAGTTGATTTCTGTTGGAGTACGTTCACTAAAGAAGCGCCGGCATATTTCCCCCAATTCGATTGGCTGATTACTATACAATTGTCTGTTTCTTTTTCCCCGAATGATTGCCAATCCTCTAATGAACTTAGCGTTACAACATCATATGATTTTCTTCTGAGATAATCACCTATTAAAGTGCGCTGGTAGGAATCATCCGTTAATAGAATAATTTTTTTCATATTTCCAGGTTTATTTGAAGAAGCGGGGGCCACTTAAATCTGTAGAACAAAAACCAGATGAATACCCCTTTATAACTAAACAAACAATGTTCCAAAATTCAAATTGGTACAGTTTGTAGGCAGGTATCTACAAAATAAGCTGAAATAGCGCTGGAATGAGATTAGCAGGAACAGCCATATGCAAAATCAGGTTATCATTCAGTTATTTCACTGGTATTTACCGGCAGATTGCCAGCACTGGAAATTTCTGGCTGGAGAAGTAGATAAGTTAAGCAGGCTTGGTTTTACCATGGTACTGCTGCCTCCACCCTATAAATCGGCCAAGGGTAGAGAGGAACCAGGGTATGCCGTATATGATCTTTATGATCTGGGAGAATTTGATCAAAAAGGTACTATTCCAACAAAATACGGTACAAAAGAAGAGTATCTTGAACTTCTTCACTTATTGCAACAGGCAGGCATTTTACCCATTGCAGATTTAGTACTCAATCACAAACTAGGCGGAGATGAGATGCAACAGGTACCTGTTCGCGCCGTAGACAGGAACAACCGAACTCATTATCTATCAGACGAACAACAGGTTGAAATGGATTGCGGATTCCGGTTTCCCGGCCGCAATAAAACCTATTCTGCCTTTGAATGGAACTGGGATTGTTTTTCGGGGTTTGAAAAAGACGGACAAGTATGGAAAATTCAGTCGGACTATTCCAGGGATAGTTGGGATTGGTTGCTTAGTACTGAGAAAGGCAATTTTAATTATTTACTAGGGCTTGATATAGAATTCAGGAATCCAGCTGTAAGAGAAGAGCTGCTGCGATGGCTCAACTGGTTTATTGCAAGCACTGGCCACCAGGGTTTTCGACTGGATGGATTAAAACACATGAATCCCGGCTTTACAGCATCCGTGTTACAAAACTTACAGGAACAAACCACTGAAAATAGCATTGTTATAGGGGAATACCTGTCGCATAATAAACAAGAGCTGGCCGCCTTTCTTGAACAGGTGAATTTTGCCTGCAACCTCTTCGATTTTCCGCTGCATAAAAATTTTATGGATGCTGCCAAACTGGGAGAACACTACGACCTGCGTACGATGTTCAATGGCAGCCTGGTGCAGGAGTATCCGCTAAATGCCATAACCTATGTAGACAACCACGATACCCAACCGCTCCAGGAAAAGAACAACTATATACCAGACTGGTTCAGGCGCCTTGCATATACCCTTATTCTGCTCCGGGAAGGAGGTATTCCAGTAGTATTTTACTGCGATATTTATGGCGCTGAATATGGAAAAGATGCTGCACGTATTCAGCTGCGTCCATTGGAACTGCTGCCTCAACTCTTATCACTGAGAAAAATTACGCGTATGGGTGCCAAAGAGATTTTTTTAACAGTCCGCAAACCATTGCCTGGACGAGAGAAGGTGGTATAGCCGGTTGTTTGGCTGTTATTATTTCCTATGAAAAAGAGGCTGGGCTGGAGCTTGATTTTGGCACCACCAATAAAGACAAAACGATCAAATCCATTTTGTCAGAACAGGAAGATTATATTAAACTGGATAGTTCGGGCAGGGCATGGTTTCCTCACAAAGGGGAACTGCTTCAAATATGGATTGCAGTAAACGACTAGCAGAGTGGAATTCTTCCACACCTGAGGGCGGTATAATGTTTTTATTGATTGCTTAAAATCAATCGCATGAAAGGAATAAAACACTTAACGGGAATCATGGTATACCAGTTCGGTGGTTTCCAGCAATTTGGTTAGGATGGAAGAAGCAAAATATTGCTGAGCAGCAACACCGGTATGTTCTTCGGCCATTAATTCAACAGTTATCAATTCCTGTTTTTTATACCAGATAGAATAATAACAGTACGGATTTTCAGGTGGCGCATGATCGGGTGGCGTAGCAAAACCTGTTACACCAATCGACCATTCACTTAAAAAAAGAGTAGCTACGGTGGCGGCCATTTTACTGGCAATTGCAATGGAAACTGAATTCGTTCTTGCAGCTTCCAGGGGGTCTACCTTAAGGTGAAGAGATTTCTGCCCTGCATTATAAGCTGTAATCCCGCCCTGAAAAAACTGCTGGGCCTTGGGAAAAGAGCTTAATAAAAACTGGATATAACCGCCTGTTACACTTTCGGCAACGCTGATGCTCTCTTTTTTTGCTAACAAAATCCTTCCTAAATGTTCGATCGTTGTTTGCATCGTGGAACCATTAATTTTTAATCGAAAACAAAATAATTATGCCATTAAAAAAGCAGTAGATTATGAGTTTACTATCGTACCATGCTTCCCAGGAACAATTTAGTCCGGCTGAATTGTTGCAATATGTACAACTGGCTGCCGAGGCCGGCTTTAGCGGAATTCACTCCTCTGATCATTTTCATCCCTGGAGTATTCGGCAGGGGCAAAGTGCCTTTACATTTAGCTGGATAAGTGCTGCCATGATGCAGTGTTCACTGCCCTTTAGCATGGTCTGCGCACCGGGCCAACGCCTTCACCCGGCCATAGTTGCACAAGCCATTGCCACCCTGGGAACTATGTTTCCCGGAAGGCTAACCGTTGAACTGGGAAGTGGTGAAGCATTGAATGAATGCATAACCGGCGATCCCTGGCCGTCAAAAAACTTAAGGAATGAACGCCTGCTTCAGTGCAAACATGTCATCAGTCGTTTGCTGCAGGGAGAAAAAGTAAATTTTTCCGGATTAATCACTGTTAAAAATGCCCGGTTATTTACCCTGCCAGAAATTATACCTCCTTTATTCTGCGCCGCCTTATCAAAGCCAACCGCAGCATGGGCAGGTACATGGGCAGATGGGTTGCTTACCACCGTTGATAAAACCGCCGAACAGATCGCTTCCAAAATAGCGGCATTCCGTCAACAAAAAGGTAGCAATGCCCCCGTACACCTGCAATTCTGTTTCTGTTATGACAGAACTAAAACAGAAGCCATCCGGCAGGCACATGACCAATGGAGATCCACGATGGTTGGCAGCAAAAAACTTGCAGAGCTAAGCCAGCCCGAAGAATATGACCAGTTGACAGAAGATATCACAGCAAACCAGGTTGCCGCAAATATTCCGATTATAACTGAAATAGAAGAACTGAAAGATCGGATCAATGAGTTGAAAACGCTTCGGGCAACCTGTATTCACCTGCATAATATCAGCCGACACCAGGAATATTTCCTGCAACAAGCTACTAAACTTTTTACCTAACCATAAAATCAAACATATGAACCATTCCTCTTACCAGGCATGTATAGACGCCTGCAGACAATGTGCCAGCATTTGTAATCAATGTGCTGCGGCCTGTTTACAGGAACAGGATCCGGCAATGCTGGTTACCTGCATTCGGCTCGACCTCGAATGTGCCGTAATCTGTTCCGCCGCCGCTGAATTGATGGAACTCGAGGGAACGCAGGTAGATAAGCTTTGTGCTATCTGCGTGGAAATTTGTAATAAATGTGCAGAAGAATGTGAAAAACACGGTAAACATGGCATGGAACACTGCGCAGAATGTGCCGCTGTTTGCCGGGCATGCGCAACCGCCTGTTCAAAGATGATAGCGGTTTAAAGGGAAGCACTGTATCAAAACCGGACAATTTCTGTATCATTTTCGCAACAGCAATACCTTGATAAGAATATTCAAAATTCTGAAAATCAGATAATTACGATTTTGGCATAAGTTCCGTTGGGTATATGTAGGTTTTCTTTCCCAGAAACTATTAGAAACAACGGCCATGATCAAAAATTATTTCAAGATTGCCTGGCGCAACCTGATGAAAAGTAAAGGATACAGTGCCATTAATATTGGCGGACTAGCAGTGGGCATGGCCATTGCGCTAATGATTGGCCTATGGGTACATGATGAACTGAGTTTTAACAAGTATCATAGGAATTATGCACGCATTGCGCAAGTAATGCAGCATGCCAATTACAATGGTAAAATTGCCTCACAGGTTTCGAACCCGGCCGTAATGAGCCCGGAACTAAAGGCAAAATTCGGCAGTGATTTCAAATATGTAGTGCAAACCTCCTGGGAAGGAACACACTTGTTAAGCGTAGGAACAAAACATATAAAATCTGGCGGAATATTTATGGAGCCGGATGGCCCGGCCATGTTATCCCTGAAACTCCTGAAAGGCTCAGCAGCGGGCATGAAGGATCCGTACAGCATTTTACTATCCTCTTCTGTAGCCACCAGTATTTTCGGCACACAGGACCCCGTTAACAAACTCATTAAGCTGAATCGTAAACATGATTTAAAAGTAATTGGGGTATATGAGGACCTTCCAGAAAACACCAGTTTCCGGGCCTTGAAAATTATTATGCCCTGGGAATTATGGCTTATTGATAATCCCTGGGTAAAAAATATGGACGATCCCTGGGATAGTAATTTCAGTCAAACCTTTGTGCAACTAGCCGATAATGCCGATATGGAGGCAGTATCTCGCAAAATCAAAAATATAAAACTCGACCAGGTACAGGAATATGCCAGAAAATACGAATGGGCTGTTTTTCTTCACCCCATGTCGAAATGGAATCTCTACAATGAATTCAAAAACGGCCTCAATACCGGCGGAAATATTCAATACGTATGGATGTTCAGTATTATCGGGATTTTTGTGTTGTTACTTGCCTGTATCAACTTTATGAACCTGAGCACGGCTAGAAGTGAAAAAAGATCCAAAGAAGTGGGCATACGTAAAACGGTAGGGTCGCTTCGCTGGCAACTGATCGTACAGTTTTTTTCTGAATCCTATTTGATTGTATTACTTGCTTTTATCATTTCTTTTGTAATCGTTCAGCTCTGCTTGCCCATCTTTAACGAAGTGGCGGGTAAGAAAATGAGCATTCCCTGGGAGAGCGGTCTGTTCTGGTTATTCAATATCTTATTTATTTTGGTTACAGGAGTGC
>NZ_LUKG01000107.1:0-710 GCF_001601815.1 Flavihumibacter sp. CACIAM 22H1 | reverse complement strand
TATCCTGCCTTATTCCTTTCTTCCTTTCAACCTTTGAAAGTATTGAAAGGCAGTTTCAGGATGGGCCGTTTTGCCTCCATGCCCAGGAAGGTACTGGTAGTAGTACAATTTACCGTATCTGTAATGCTGATCATCGGAACCATTATAGTGTACCAGCAAATTCAGTATGCTAAAAACCGACCCATCGGATATGACAAAAGCAGGCTGATCAGCCTGGATATGGAACCTGAAATAAAAAAGCATTTTGATGCCATTAAGAATGAACTGGTCAGTTCCGGTGCAGTAAGTGTAATGGCAGGTTCGCAGGGGCCTTTAACCGAAGTCTGGAATACCAATGGCGGTTTTGATTGGGAGGGGAAAGATCCTAATATGGCTATTGACTTTCCTAATAATTCCGTAACCTTTGATTATGGCAAAGCCATTCAGTGGAAAATTAAAGAGGGGAGAGATTTTTCGAAAGATTTTGCGTCTGACTCTGCTGCATTTGTCGTAAACGAAACGGCAGCTAAGTTCTTAGGCATGAAAGATCCGGTTGGAAAAACCCTGGTATGGAACAGAAGGCCCTATACTATTATCGGAGTGGTAAGCGATATTTTACAGGAATCTCCGTTTTTCCCGGTTCGACCAACCCTTTATCATATCGAATCCTACGACGATATGAATGCCCTGATCCTGAAATTAAACCCCGCTTCCAGCACCAGTCAGGCGAT
>NZ_LUKG01000106.1:11446-12766 GCF_001601815.1 Flavihumibacter sp. CACIAM 22H1 | reverse complement strand
ACTCAATTCCAATTTCATTACCTCCGTACTGGCAGTATTGAGAAGGTTACGGCAGAAGCGGGTTATGATCTGTTGATAGCTCATTCGTCGGAATCTTTCAAAAAAGAAGCCGCCAATGCCCTCAGCCTTTTTCATAAACGGGTAGACGGGCTAATTGCTTCCCTGGCATTTGACACAAAGGGGCTGGATCATTTTCAACCTTTTTTTGATAAACATATACCTGTTATTTTTTTCGACCGGGTTGAGGAGAAATCTGAATCGCCCAAGGTAATCATCGACAATTTTAAAGCCGGATACCAGGCCACCGAGCACCTTCTTGAACAGGGCTGCAAACGCATTGTGCTGGTAACTGCCAACCTTAGCCGAAATGTGTATGCCCAACGGCTAAAAGGTTATAAAGAAGCGCTGCACGATCATCAGATCAAATTTGATGAAAACCTCGTGCTCATCAAAGACCTCAGTGAAAAATGCGGGCGTGAAGCCGCCCTTCAGATTCTGAAAATGAAACCTCAACCCGACGCAGCGTTTATCACCAATGACTTCTCCGCTGCTGTATGCATGCAAACCCTGAAAGAAAAAGGAATTCGTGTTCCGGAAGACATTGCTATTGTTGGGTTCAACAACGATGCTATTGGAAAAATCATTGAACCACAACTAACAACAGTCAATTATCCGGGTATCGATATTGGAGAAATTGCGGCGCGCAACCTTATTGCCCATTTAAAAGGCGATCAGAATATACATCAAACCAATACCATAATTGTAAAATCTGAGCTGATTATCCGTCAGTCTTCTCTTCAACGCAGGAAATAATTCGCCCATTTGTAGTAAAAAGTAAGGCACCGTTCACAGGAACAAAAAGCAGCCGGCAAAATTCAACGCATGAAACAACTTCCACAACAGCTATTATGGGCAGCACTGGTGCTGGTCAACTGCCAGTTTTGTGCCCTGCAGAAAAATCCTACGAATGCAATTCCGGGACTAAAAGACGCCTATAGATCTGATTTTTTAATTGGCACCGCACTAACTAATAAATATATCGAAAAAACTAATCGGCCAGGCAACGACTTGATCCGGAAACAGTTCAATACAATTACACCGGAAAATTGTATGAAAGCAGCACTAATTCATCCTGAATGGGGTCGGTATGATTTTACACTTGCCGACAAGCTGGTAGCTTATTGTAAAAAAAACAAGTTATTGCTAAACGGGCATACCCTTGTCTGGCACAGCCAATTACCCCGCTTTGCTCATCAGATTCAGAACCAGGATTCCTTTAAATTATTCTTTGAATCGCATATCACTGCAGTTGCAACGAGA
>NZ_LUKG01000106.1:5021-11036 GCF_001601815.1 Flavihumibacter sp. CACIAM 22H1 | reverse complement strand
GGACGTTGTAAACGAAGCATTGAATGAAGATGGCAGCCTGCGTAATTCAGTATTTCTTGATAAGTTAGGCCCCGGTTATATAGTAGCTGCTTTTCGACTGGCTGAAAAAGCATCGCCCAATACAGAATTGTACTATAATGACTACAATATTGAACAGCCACTGAAAAGAAACGGCTGCCTGGAACTGGTAAAAAAAATACAAGAGGCCGGCGTGCGGATCGATGGTGTTGGCATCCAGGGGCATTGGCAACTCGGAAAAATCCCTTTCGCCGCTATCGAAGAAAGCATAATAGCCTATCATTCCCTTGGATTAAAAGTACTGATTACAGAATTAGACATTGATGTATTACCCGGAAACTACCAGGGAGCAGACTTAACCCTGCAACAAGCGGCAGCAGATTCCAGCTTAAATCCTTATGCAAAAGAAATTCCAGATAGCATCCTGGTTAAACAGGCAAAAGATTATGAAAAGTTGTTTCAATTATTGTTAAAACATAAGGATAAAATAGCAAGAGTAACTTTCTGGGGAGTTGAGGACGGGTCGTCCTGGTTGAACGGATGGCCGATGAGGGGCAGAACTAATTTCCCCCTTCTTTTTGATCGGCAATTATTGCCCAAGCCAGCCTACCATGCGGTAATGGGATTAAAGCAACTCCCTACCTATGAACCGTTCAATTAAGCAGCAGAAAACATTGCCTGAACTATATTTTTATGCCAGTTAAAAAGCTGAAACAAAAAGCAATTTCATCCCCCCTGGTAACTCATATCTATACAGCCGACCCTTCGGCACACGTGTTTCAGGAGCAGATCTATATCTATTCTTCGCATGATATAGACTCGACCATTCCGGAGGACAATTTGGGCAGCCAGTTTGCCATGCAGGACTATCATGTATTATCGATGGAAACACCCGGTGCAACGGTAATCGATCATGGCATAGCCTTGTCTTTACAAGACATTCCCTGGGCAAAAAAGCAATTATGGGCGCCCGATGCAACAGAAAAAGAAGGGTTGTATTATTTGTTTTTCCCAGCCAAAGACGCACTGGATATTTTTCGCATAGGCGTTGCTGTAAGCTGTTCTCCAGCAGGCCCGTTTAAAGCGCATGCACAGCCGATTACCGGAAGTTTTTCGGTTGATCCGGCAGTTTTCAAAGATCGGGATGGGGTTTACTACCTGTATTTTGGTGGAATCTGGGGCGGACAGCTGCAGCACTGGCGAACCGGTCAGTTTGTAGCCGATAAAGAAGGTGCTTTTGCACAGCTTCCCGCAGATAATGAACCAGCCCTTTGCCCGAAAGTTGCAAAACTCAGCAACGACCTCCTCTCCTTTGCCGAATCGCCCCGCGACCTGCTTATTACAAATGAAAACGGTCAGCCGTTGTTGGAGGCAGACAAGGATCGGCGTTTCTTTGAAGCCGGTTGGATGCACTATTACGGTGGCCGCTATTATTTTTCCTATTCCACGGGTGAAACGCATTATATCTGTTATGCGATCGGAGATTCGCCCTATGGGCCGTTTACCTACGCAGGTCGTATTCTTGAACCAGTTATTGGCTGGACCACTCATCATTCCATTTGTTCATTCCAGGACCGTTGGTATTTGTTTTACCACGATAGCAGTTTAAGTAATGGAATTACCCATTTACGAACAATAAAGCTCACCGAATTACACCACGACAAAAACGGCTTGATAAAAACTATTTCACCTTATTCATTAAACGGGTAATACCCGGCCGGTAAATAATAAAACCAGTAACTTACCACCCAAATAGGGAAAGATTATGCGAATGACTGTTTTATGGAAAGCAGCGGCAATACTGCTGCCTGGAGTAATCATTAGCTCCTGTACCACCAACCGACCACCTGCTGCCACCATTCTCTCCAAAGAATTGGTAATAGAAAATCCACCCTTTTCCAGTTGCCATGCATCTACCATCCTTGAACTTCCTGAAAACAAACGAATGGTTGCCTGGTTTGGCGGACCACATGAATCGCATAAAGAAGTTGTAATCTACACGGCTACCCTGCAGGAAGGCAAATGGTCAGCTCCCCGTATTGTGGCAGATGGAATAATCAATGACACGGTCCGATACCCTACCTGGAACCCGGTTCTTTTTCGATCAACCAACAACCAGGTTGCTCTTTTTTATAAAGTAGGACCCAACCCACGTGAATGGTGGGGAGAATATAAAACCTCCAACGATAACGGAATAACCTGGTCGGCTGCCCATAAGTTACCGGATGGTTTTTTGGGCCCTATTAAAAATAAGCCCATCCAACTAAAAGACGGCACCATCCTACACCCTTCCAGTACCGAAAGCCTGGACGAAAAAACCTGGCATATTCACCTGGAAAAATCAGATGCCAATTTTCAAAACTGGAAAAAAATACTTATCAATAACGATAGTTTCGGAGTTATTCAACCAAGCATTCTTCACTACCCGAACGATCAGCTACAATTATTATCCAGAAGCCGTCAGAACTATATCATTCAATGCTGGTCGGGTGATCAGGGCAACACCTGGTCGGCCTTAAGCAAAACAAATTTACCCAACCCTAACTCCGGGTCAGATGCTGTTTCTTTGTCCAATGGCTGGCAATTACTGGTTTACAATCCACTACCCTCGGGAAAAGACTGGTGGAATGGAAGAAATAAGCTGAATGTAGCCCTATCCAAAGACGGGCAGAACTGGCAGGATTTAATTCAATTAGAAAATGAACCGGAGGGAGAATTCAGTTATCCGGCGGTTATCCAGGATCGTGAAGGAATCGTTCATATAACGTATACGTATAACAGAAAGAATATAAAATACCTTTCCCTGCAGCTAAAATAAAAGCCTCCTTCCCAAAAGGCAAGGAGGCGAGGTTTCACCTTCTGGTAAGTGAACCACTACTGCTTTAAACATGGCTGAATAAATATAGAGCAGATAAATACCTCTTGCAATAGTAGTTCTCCGAACCAGCGTAATTTTGAATTATAGCTACAAAAACTCTAAGAGTTTTCACATAATGGTACCGGCACAAAAAAACCGGTCAAAATCACCGGATAAAAAATTGTTGGACCTCATCTCCCGCTTTGAACTGATACAGTCCTGCTGGAAGGTCATTGACATATACCTTGGACTTTCCTGCTGCACAGTGCTTATGCAAAAGAGCTTTTCCATTTCGGGTATAGATAGTAATATCCACATCCTGCTGCAACTGAACATTTAAAATTCCATTAAGCACAGGATTGGGGTAAATACGGAGCGGATGTTTTTCCACAAATGCCACCTGGATTACTTTGGTAAAATGGTTTCTTCCATTTTGATTTACCAATATTACCCGGTAATAATTAGTACCATCAACTGGTGTGCTGTGGGTAAATTTATACGATTGAACAACGCCGCTTGTGCCAGCTGCCGCAACGGTACCAAGGGATGTCCAGCCAAGTCCGCCTTCACTATGCTGTACTATAAATTCTTTTGAATCGTATTCCGCAAAGGTTTCCCAGGCCAGTACTACAGAGTTTTTGTGTTGGGAACCGGTAAAACTTTTCCAATCGTCGGGAGCCTGTGCCAATACCTGTATACTGCTGAAGAGAAACAGTATATATATCCATACGGGTGTTCGGGGCGGTTTCTGCATAGTGGAACTTTAATTAACAGGCTAAAATAATTGCCCGGATCCTGTCCTGCAATAGTAGAAACACTTATTTTTCTCCCGAAAAGGCAATTCGAATTATTTCGACAAGGCTGTATAAGGACCGAAAACAGCTTTAATCCGGGCGGTTTCGTCTTTGTCTTCCAGGATTATCACATAGTAGCGATCTCCACCCGGTAATACACGCACCAGGATATGTCCTTGTTGGCTTTTGTAGGATCGATCAATCAACGGACCAATTACAAGGCGATTTGCTTCCAGCATATTGGTAGCAAAAAGGTCACGCGGTCCATCGTATAAATAAGGGCTTACCATTCTCACCAACACTTCATGGCCCGGATGATCAGCCGACCAACTCTGGCCAATCCAGACCCGGGGTTGAAGAGTCTTTACCTGGAATTCATTTACCGCATCCCGGTTGCCGTGATGATCCAGGGTGGCTACATCCACCCGACCGGTGACTTTTGCCATGGGCGTTTCCACATCTCGCCAAACAGGGTTCCCGTAAAACAACACCCCCGGGTTATCACCTCCGGTATAATATTTAAACGGACCATACTGTAGTAATAATGCAAGGCTCATACTGTTTTCATCGGGCCAGCTGAAAGGAAGCTCCGGATTGGCAGGCGGAAAATAAGCAACGGCGCTGCTATCCTGTCCGCTCCAGATCAATCCGTTTGCTTTCAGGTTTCGCACGCTGAACTGCGGGTAGGCAGCTGCGTTGTACTGTAGCCGAATCTGACGCAAGGAGCCGGCTTTTAAGGTAGCTGCCTGCATACCATTTTTCACCCCCTGTTCTACAAAACGAAAATAATTTTCCATGGTTCTGCGATAGGGGGTATCATTTTTACCAACCTGCTGGAGCCAGCGATTTTTATCAACGGGATAGGAGTAGGACGGGTAACCTCTGTCCAGTAACATGCGGATCGGAACCAGGGAAGCTACACCTGTTATGCCGGTTAGCCCTATAGCATCCTTTTTGCTGACCGGCATTTCGGGGTACCAGGCACCGAAATGATCATCATGAAAATGCGTGATGAGTGCATAATCCAGAACTGGTTTGGGAGCCGGATGAAATCGCTTTATATAGGCAGCAATCCACTCATAAGGTTTTTTACTATCATCAGGCAGCAATTGACTATTACGCGGTGTAAACGTACGGCCATCATGTATATCCATTTCACCAGCGTCTACCAGCATTGTAGTGCCATCCGGCAAAATATAAAAAGCGGCACTACCCCGCCCTGTATTGATATGATGCAAATCGAGATAACCTGCTTGCCAGTCGGGTAATACTGCACCTGGTTCAGCCACCTGGGCCAGCAGGCGGCTATTGGTACAGGATAACAAAAGCAATACCAAAACACCTTTATACATACCTGTTAAATTACAATTGAACAATGTTGCCAGACCTCACCGATTCATCACAGGCAAACGCAATCCGTAAACTATTCACGGCGTCTTCCATATGGTCGGTTAAATCCAGGTTTTCCGTAATGGCTTTCAGAAAATAGCGTTGCTCCCGGTTACAAAGTTCCTGGTGATCGGGCTCGTCTTCCAAATCCACCCATTTATCGGGCCGGGCAAACCGACCATCTGGTGTCAGCTCTCCTGCATGAATCCGTATTGACTCGGTTTTGGTATGCGAGGACACATCATCCGATTGTCCGGCAGCACTGGCTTGTTTTGCCACTATGGATACCGATCCCTTCGGGCCAATTACATCCTTTACAAAGAAGGCTGTTTCACTGATCATAGGCCCCCAGCCGGCTTCGTACCAGCCAACAGATCCGTCTTCAAAACGAATCTGCAACTGGCCATAGTTATAATTGTTTGCAGGAATATCTTCCGTTAAACGGGCACCAATAGCCGACACCTGCACCGGTTTAGACCGGGTCATCTGACACATTACATCAATGTAGTGGACCCCGCAATCCACAATTGGACTAAGGCTTTTCATCAGGTTACGGTGCACCTGCCACATAAGTCCATGACTCTGCTGATTCAGGTTCATCCGCATTACCAGTGGCTTACCCAACAGCTGCGCTTGTTCTATAAAGTAAATCCAGCTGGGATGATGCCGTAGTATATAACCTACCACTAATTTCCGCTTGGTTTCTATGGCTCTTGCCACTACCCGTTCAGCACCTTCCACAGTGTCGGCTACCGGTTTTTCCAGAAACACATGCGCTCCTGCTTCAAAAGCCATCATAGCGTATGCCTCGTGCGTATCGGGGTAGGTTGAAATACAAACCGCATCGGGTCTTGCTTGGGCAAGTGCAGTTTCATAGGAGTCGTAGAGGGGATAGCCACCTCCCAGTTGATTGTTCAATATTTTTTTACTGTCGCCGCGCGATACAATACCGCAGAT
>NZ_LUKG01000106.1:0-4396 GCF_001601815.1 Flavihumibacter sp. CACIAM 22H1 | reverse complement strand
ATAGCCACCTCCCAGTATATGGTTCAATAGTTTTTTACTGTCGCCGCGCGATACAATACCGCAGATTTCAAATTCCTCCAGCAAGTGGTAAGCCAATGCATGCGATGCCCCCATATTTCCGCATCCTACCACTAATACCCTTATTTTATGCATATTTTTTTCCGATTTTACAGATTCATTTTTTTGAGTTCTTCCACGGCATAATTAGCGGCCCTTGCCGTTAATGCCATAAAGGTAAGGGAAGGATTTTGGGTTCCGGTCGATGTCATACAGGCACCATCCGTCACAAATACATTTTTGCAGGCATGCATTTGGTTCCATTTATTTAGTAAAGAATCAGCCGGATCATGCCCCATCCGCACCCCGCCCATTTCGTGAATATCAAGGCCCGGAGCCTGCTTGGTATCAATGGTAGTTATGGATTGTACCCCCGCTTTCTCCAACATTTCCTGTCCTTGTTGCAGAAAATCAGCCAGTATTTTTTCATCGTTTTCATCATAGTCAACTGAAATGGACAAGCGGGGAATTCCCCAGGCATCTTTTTCTATTGGATCCAATTGAACCCGGTTCGATTGTTTGGGAATGGTTTCTCCCTGCATCATCATAAATACCTGCCAATTGCCTGGCTCAGCAACGTTCGCTGCCATCTCAGCCCCGATGCCATCTGCTCCTCTAGCAAAACCAGGTCGATACGCGCTGAAAAAACTCATATACCCCCGCTGAAAATCCATTTCCTGTTTTCGGACATTCCGAAAATTTGGCATCATTACCGCGCAGGGTCTTCTACCCTGATAATAGTCCGCCTCCATTCCTGGGATTGTGCCGGTTAGTTGTCCCCTGTAATTATGAAAAGCAATATGAGTGCCCAATAAACCATTGTCATTTCCCAAGCCGTTTGGGAAGCGTTTAGAGGTCGAATTCAACAGAATCAGGTTGGTATTGAGCGTAGCGGCCGTTACAAAAATGATCGCCGCTTTATATTCCCGTTGTTCTTTTGTAATGGTATCCACTACCAGCACGCCACTAGCTTTCTGTTTGGTTTCATCGTACAGTACAGCCTGCACTACGGAATTCGGAAGCAATTCGAGCTTACCAGTTTTTGCGGCCCAGGGAAGGGTGGCTGCATTGGAACTGAAATAACCACCAAAAGGACAGCCCCGTTCACATAAGGTTCTTGCCTGGCATTTTCCACGCCCCTGTTCGAAGTGAATAGGTTGGGGCTGAGTCAGGTGAGCACAACGACCTATTACCGGAAAGCGATCCTGGTAATTTTTTTGTATCGCTGCAGCAATAGATTTCTCGGCGCAATTCATTTCCCAGGGCGGCAGAAATTCTCCGTCTGGCAGGGTTTCCAATCCATCTTTATTTCCACTGATGCCGGTAAATTTTTCAACATGGCTGTACCAGGGGGCAATATCATCGTACCGGATCGGCCAGTCTACGGCAAACCCATCTCTGGCCGGCCCTTCAAAATCAAACCGGCTCCATCGTTGAGTTTGCCGGGCCCACAAAAGCGATTTTCCGCCTACCTGGTACCCCCTTATCCAGTCGAAGGGTTTTTCCTGCGTATAAGGATGCTCGTTATCTTTTACAAAAAAATGTGCTGAGCTTTCTTTTAGTGCATAACATTTGCTGGCAACCGGATTATCTTCAATAAATTTTTTGGTTAACTGGTTCCGGTGCGGGAACTCCCAGGGGTGCATCGTTGCAGTAGGATAATCTTTCAGGTGTTTTACATCGGGCCCTCGTTCGAGTAAAAGGGTTTTTAATCCCTTTTCGCATAATTCCTTAGCGGCCCAGCCTCCGCTGATACCGGAACCAATAACAATTGCATCGTAGGTAATAGCCATGCATAAATATACAACCCGATCTGATTCCGCTTTGTACCGGCAGCCACGAAAAAACATTCAACGCCTTTTATTGCCGTAGGGCCAGCAGGTCTGCCTGGGCTGATTCGACGGTAGGATACTGAAAGTTAAAACCGGATTGCAGCAGCTTTTCGGGCAGCACCCACCGACTTTTCAACAATAGCTCGGTTTCGGTTCCTATTAACCAGGCGCCTATTTCTAATAACCAGGCCGGGCATGGCAGTCCGAAAGGAAGTCCGACCGTATTTCGTACTACACGCATAAACTCCGACTGTTGTACCGGTTTAGGAGCGGTGCAGTTGATGGTGCCCTCCATTTCGGGATGCCTGCTTATCCAGTCAATAGCCCGGGCAGTATCCTGCTCATGGATCCAGCTAATCATTTGTCTGCCTGTTCCGATTTTACCACCCAGGCCCAAACGCGTTAAGTTCAGTAACCGGGGGAAGGCCCCGTCTGCACGTCCCAATACAATTCCCAGTCGAAGGGCTATTTTCCGCACCCCTGGAATTGGCTGCTGAAAAAACGTGGATTCCCAGGCTTTACAAACATCAATGGAAAAACCATAGCCTATTTCGCCGGTAGTATCATCCTGGGCCCGGTCTTCCGCGTACCTGTAGATAGTGGCTGAACTTATATTGATCCAGCAGGGGGGTGGGTTTTTCAAGCTGCTTAATACCGCATTCAACAACGCTGTAGGCACTAAACGAGATTGCAGAATTTCCGTTTTGTTTTTATTGGTATAGCGGCAGTTTACATTTTTACCACACAGATTTACCAGCAGCGTTGCGTTTTCTAATTCGTTTACCCAATCGCCTGCAGATCGGCCATCCCACCAAACCTTGCGAATTTGTCCTTTTGCGGCCTTAGCCTTCCTGGTTAACACCACCACTTCAGCCCCGGCACTTGCGTAAAACCGGGCAAGTACCCGGCCGAGATAACCGTCTCCGCCTGCCAGAATAATTTTTTCTGTTTTCATATAGGTCAGTTTATTATAAAAACGGCCAGTAATAACCGGTACATTATCCAACTGATGGAATACCCAACACCCATTTCCAGCAGGCTGCAGCGCCGGGCATGTTCCATCAACATTGCTGCTGCGGTAAGCAGGAAGGCGCCAGTGTACCAAAATGCGTTTGCTTGAGCGGCCTTCAAAATAAGCCCGATAAACAGCAGTGCTATGGCTCCCAGGAAAGAAACCACCATCATATTACCCAAATAGTCCCAGGCTTTTCTCGGAGCAACAATGGCAACGATGGCCCCCTGAAAAAGAAGCTGTCCGCCGCAAACCAGCAGTTCTCTAAACCAGGTTCCCCTGGGCACTAAAGGGGACAGTTCAGCACCATACCAGTGCAGAATTACCGAAATCAACAACCAGGAAAAAACGAGCCAGGAAGCTCTGTATCCTTTGTGAAAGGCCGGCATCAACGTTGCTTTTTCTGCTCCAATAGCCACCGGTAAAAAAATACGTCGATTGTACGAAATAAATCCATACAGGATCTTCATAACACCCACAAACCATCGACTCGAAAAAAGCGGTCGAAAAACCGGCCATGCATTTCCGAGAATCTTAAGCAAGCTCTCTATTCCATAATATACTTCTCCGGTAGCGGAATTGACCAATGCTATTTCGTTCACCGCTCTTTGTCGATCCACATACGGTTCACATTGAGCGGGCATTTCCTGGTAAGCGGCCCTGCCCTGTTTTTCCAACATACCCGAATGCACAAATGCGTTGGTATAAACCCGGCAAAGGGGGCAAACGGCATCGTATAGAATGATAAATCCGTGCAGTGTTTTCATACAAGTGATTTATAGCCCAAACATACTGAAATCTCTCTAACTTTCAAATATTTCTGAAAGTTTAAATCATACAAATTAAATTAATCCGGGGATGCCCTAAATTGCTTCAAATTGTGCTGTTATGCCTACGAATATTAAGTGCCCGAACTGCGGCCATGAATTTCCGCTGGAAGAAGCGCTGAACGATGAACTGAAGGAAGCAATCGAAAAGGAAAAGCAGGAACTACGGGAAAAGATGCTGGAATACCGTCGGCAAAAGGAGGAAGAACTGAAGAAAAAAGACGAAGCCTTTGAGTTATTCAAACGACAGCAGGAGGCAGGTTTCCGGCAGCAGCTTGACGTAGAACTAAAAAAACAGAATGAGCAGTTGGAAGCATCGATCCGGCAAAGCCTGCAGACAGATTTTGAGAACCGGTTGACACTGCTGCAGGACAATAACCGAGCCATTGAAGAGAAGCTGAAAGCAGCCCGCCTTAAGGAACTTGATTTTTTACGGAAAGAGCAGGAACTGAAAACAAAGGAAGAAGAACTGGAGCTGAGTTTGCAGCGAAAATTACAGGAAGAACGCAGCCGCTTATCGGACGAACTCCGCAAGATGGAGGAGCAAAAAACTGCGGCACGGGAATCGGAATTTCAGTTGCGCTTGAAGGAACTGGAGAAACAGTTGGAAGACCAGAAAAAGCTGGCTGAAGAAATGAAACGCAAGGCCGAGCAGGGCAGTATGCAAT
>NZ_LUKG01000105.1 GCF_001601815.1 Flavihumibacter sp. CACIAM 22H1 | reverse complement strand
TTACCTTTCCCCAATCAGACAGCTCCTTTATTGTTATAGATGCATTTGACAAAGGATCTTATGTAAAACTGCTGCCTGCTGAACGGAAAATAATTGGTTATACTACCCGCAACAGCGGCGGCGTACCCGCCAATTTCCGCAACTATTTTGTACTGCAGTTTGATCAGCCTTTTTCTTTTTCCGCTACCTGGCACGATTCGGTTTTGGTGAAAGGACAACTGGAAATGAAAGCCGATCATGCAGGCGCGGTGGTTGGTTTTAAAACCATAAAAGGACAAAAAATAGGCGTAAAAGTAGCTTCCTCTTTTATTAGTGAAGAACAGGCCCTGCTCAACCTTCAGCGCGAAGTGGGTAAAGAAAGTTTTGAGCAAACCAGGAAAGCATCGCAGGCCAGCTGGAAAGATATCCTGGGCCGGGTACAGGTGTCAGGTGGTACCGACGAACAGTTGCGCACGTTTTATTCCTGCTTATACCGTACCGTATGTTTTCCGCAAAAACATTATGAGTACGATGCAACTAATAAAATCGTTCATTACAGCCCCTATAACGGCCAGGTGCTGCCGGGGTACATGTATGCCGGCACGGGTTTCTGGGATACCTTCCGCGCCCTCTACCCCCTGCTGAACCTCCTCTACCCCTCTATTAACAAAGAAATGCAGGAAGGCCTTATCAACGATTATAAAGAAGGCGGTTTTTTACCGGAATGGTCGAGCCCGGGTTTCCGCAGTGTAATGGTAGGCAATAATTCGGCTTCGGTAGTAGCAGACGCTTACCTGAAAGGCCTGCGGGGGTATGATATCAATACCCTGTACCAGGCCTTGCTGAATGGCGCCAATAACGAGGGGCCGCTCGATGCTGTGGGCAGAAAAGGGGTGAACTATTACAACGAACTGGGTTATGTTCCCTACGACGTAAAGATCAACGAAAATGCAGCCCGCACCCTGGAATATGCGTACGACGATTTTACTATTTGGCAGCTGGCCAAAAAATTAAACAGGCCCAAAGAAGAAATTGCACTGTATGAAAAACGCATGCTCAATTACCGCAACCTGTTTGACCCCGAAACCAATTTGATGCGTGGTAAAAACAAAGATGGTTCTTTCCAGGCACCTTTTAATCCCTTGAAATGGGGCGATGCATTTACGGAAGGAAATAGCTGGCACTATAGCTGGAGTGTATTTCATGATATACAGGGACTGATCAACCTGATGGGAGGAACTACCCGTTTTGTGAATATGCTGGATTCGGTTTTTGTGATGCCGCCTTTGTTCGACGATAGTTATTATGGTTTCCCGATTCATGAAATCAGGGAAATGCAGATCATGAACATGGGCCAATATGCCCACGGCAACCAGCCTATTCAGCACATGCCTTACCTCTATAATTTTGCGGGGCAACCCTGGAAAACCCAATACTGGGTACGGGAAGTTATGAACCGTATGTATAAACCCACACCCGATGGCTATTGTGGCGATGAGGACAATGGCCAAACCTCGGCCTGGTACGTGTTTTCCGCTATGGGCTTTTACCCGGTTTGTCCGGGTACCGATGAATATGTGCTGGGTACCCCCCTGTTTAAAAAAATGACCCTGAAATTGGAAAATGGTAAGCAAGTAGCCGTTCAGGCACCGGCTAACTCTGCCAGCAATTTATATGTGAAGGAATTAAAATGGAATGGCGCAGTACACCCGTTTAATTATGTAAAACACAGTGAGCTCTTGAAAGGTGGCCTGCTGCAGTTCAGCATGCAGGCACAGCCCGACAAAAAAAGAGGTACTGACAAAAAAGCATTCCCTTATTCTTATTCTGCTAAATAAATAACCATGGCAACCAGAAGAAAATTTATACAACAAAGTACATTGGCAGCAGCTGGCTGGTTCCTGTTGCCATCGGAAGGATGGGCCGGTACGGCGGCTGGTTTTGAAAGTAAACGTCCACCCTTAGCCGAACGCAACTTTACCAGTGAGGCAGTGGAAGCCACCATAACCCGTGTAAAGCAGCAAATTGCCGATCCGGAACTGGCCTGGCTTTTTGAAAACTGTTTTCCCAATACACTGGATACAACGGTAGAGCTCGAAACCATCAATGGTAAACCCGATACCTATGTTATTACCGGCGATATTGATGCCATGTGGCTGCGCGATAGTACTGCACAGGTTTGGCCCTACCTGCCTTTGATCAAATCCGATAAAAAACTGCAAACCCTTATTGCGGGGGTTATTAACCGGCAGAAACATTGTGTGGCATTGGATCCGTATGCCAATGCCTTTTATAAGGATGTTACCAAAGAAAGTGAGTGGAAATCAGATATCACTGCCATGAAACCTGGTATTCATGAACGGAAATGGGAAATCGACAGTCTCTGTTACCCGATACGGCTGGCCTATCATTACTGGAAAATTACCGGCGATACCTCGGTGCTGGATGCCGACTGGGTTGCTACCATCCGCTTAACGGTACAAACGTTTAGGGAACAACAACGAAAAAAAGGAGACGGGCCTTATACTTTTCAACGGTCTACCTCCTGGGCTACAGACGGTGTTCCGCTCAGCGGTTACGGCTACCCGGTTAAACCGGTTGGACTGATCTGTTCTACCTTCCGCCCCAGTGATGATGCCACGCTTTTTCAATTCCTGGTTCCCTCTAATTTTTTTGCGGTAGTAAGTTTGCGGCAGGCAGCGGAACTACTTACCACGTTAAAGCTGGACGCTGCCCTGGCAACGGAGTGTACAACCCTGGCAACGGAAGTAGAGAAAGCCCTGCAACAATATGCCGTGGTTAATCACCCCGCTTTTGGTAAAGTATATGCGTTTGAGGTAAATGGTTTCGGCAGTTACCACCTGATGGATGATGCCAATGTACCCAGCCTCTTATCCCTTCCTTACCTGGGAGCCATAAAGGCGAACGACCCCGTATACGCGAACACCCGGCGTTATATTCTTTCTACCGAAAATCCTTTTTTCTTTAAGGGAAAAGCGGCAGAAGGCATTGGTGGCCCGCATGGGGGCAATCATACGATCTGGCCCATGAGTATTATAATGCGCGGTTTAACGGCGCATGATCCGGCTGAGGTTAAAAAATGTTTGCAGATGCTGAAAGCTACCCATGCAGGTACCGGTTTTATGCACGAGGCCTTTCATAAAGATGATCCCACTAAATTTTCGCGCAAGTGGTTTGCCTGGGCAAATACCTTATTTGGAGAGTTGATTTTACATACCAGTAAAAAATATCCGCAACTGCTGACTGCAAAAGTATAAGCACGATGACAAAGCTTGCTGTGGTTCGTCCAACTGCGCATGATTTTCCTGCGCTCACTGAATTATGGGAGGCATCTGTCAGGGCAACACATCATTTTTTACTGGAATCAGATCTACAGTTTTTCAAACCGCTGATCCAGAACCAATACCTGGGTATGGTTGAATTGGTGGCCTTACAGGAACCGACTGGAAAATTCCACGGTTTTCTTGGTGTATTGAATGGCAAAATAGAGATGTTATTTATTGATCCGGAAAGCAGGGGACAGGGATGCGGCAAACAATTATTGCTGCTTGCCCTGGAAGAATGGAAGGCAACCGAACTGGATGTAAACGAACAAAATGAGCAGGCGGTGGGGTTTTACCGGAAAATGGGATTTGAGGTAATCGGCCGTTCACCGGTAGATGGAATGGGGAAGCCTTATCCGCTGTTGCACCTGGTTTATAGAGGAGGTTGATTATTGTTCGTCTAATAAATCGGGTCTTCTTTCTTCGGTGCGCTGAAGGGCCTGCTCATAACGCCATTCTTCCACTTTCTTAAGGTCGCCACTGAGCAGGATGTCCGGCACCTTCCAGCCCCGGAACTCGGCAGGGCGGGTATAAACCGGGGGAGCCAGCAGGTTGTCCTGGAATGAGTCGGTAAGGGCCGAGGTTTCGTCGTTCAGTACACCGGGCAGCAGCCGGCCTACGGCGTCTACCACCACAGCCGCGGCCAGTTCGCCGCCGCTGAGTACAAAATCGCCGATGGAAATTTCCAGGGTAACAAAATGATCGCGGATGCGCTGATCAATGCCTTTATAATGCCCGCAAATGATAATCAGGTTGCCCATCAAAGACAGGCGGTTAGCAGTTTTTTGATCAAACCGCTGCCCGTCGGGCGTCATATAAATGACCTGTTCATAAGGGCGCTCGGCTTTTAACTGTTCAATGGCTTTTGCCAGGGGCTCACACATCATTACCATGCCTGCACCTCCACCATATTGATAATCATCAACTTGCCCGTATTCATTCACCGCCCATTGCCGCAGGTGATGCACTACTACCTCCAGGATCCCTTTTGTTTGCGCACGTTTCATGATAGAATGCCCCAACGGGCTTTCCAGCAATTCGGGAACAATGGATATTATATCAATTCGCATTTGGCAAAGATATTGGTTACATTTATCAAGTTTGCGGCAACAAAATATTCGGGAACCCAAGTTTATGCGTATTATCTCTGTAGTTGTACTGCTATTGGCTTATGCCATGGCCTGTAAACAGGCCGAACCTGCCTTGCCTAAAGTGGCGCTCCGCTATGCAGATACCCTGTTTTTTAAACAGACCGGTACAACGTTTTCCATTAATCCCGTAAGCAAACCGGCAGAAGCGGGTTATTTTAAGGCCATTCCGCTTGGCCTGGTAATGGACAGCCTCAGCGGCCGTATCAATATCAATGAAAGTGAGGGCGGAATCAGGTACAAGATCTATTATATCAGCACCGATCAGCAAACCGTGCTGGACAGCGTAAAGCTGGTGGTTTCGGGTATTGATTACCGCGATAGCATTTATACCCTGAATGCAGCCACCGCGTTAATAGCCAACCCTATTTACAATGCCGACCCTACCCAGCCATTACCCTGTGCCGACGATAACGACGATGAAGGAAATGACGACAACGATTGCGAGTTTGATGAAAAAGATACCGACGATGACGGCGATGATGAACTGCCCGGCGTTAATAACGACGGATGTAAAGTGGATGTAGACAATGGTGTTATAGACCTGGCTGCCAGTTTTGCCGATGGTTTCCTGGGTAATAACCCCGTAAATGGTACCACGCGCGATTTTGAATTCTTCTACCGGATAACGGATGTCAGTAATCGAAGTTTGCAGGCAATTACGGTTCGGTTCTATTATTTTGAAAGCCGGGCCGCTATTCCTGCCAGTTTATTGGCAGAACTGGGCAACCGCGATGCACAGGCAAGAGATGTATTGCTGCGAAACAGGGATCGTTTTATCCAGGCACCGGTTGTTAACTCCTCCCTTGCTACCGGTGCTGCCGGCATTATGCGGGTGGCCAGCGATATCAGCAGCCGCCCCAAGCGGCCACCCATTATAATACTTACCGGCCGGTAAACAAATAGAGTGTAGATTAGAGGCGCTGTTTGGTATGCGCAAATCTGCCCTTCTATATGGTTTATTGGCGGCATTGTTCCTGGTTTGGAAAGGTTTTTCGCAAGCTCTACCTGTTGTGGAACAAGCCCGTTCACTGTTTCAGCAGGCCGAAACACTGTATAATAGCGAAACTCCTTCTGCCTTATCCGACAGCCTTGCTTTAGCCAGGTACCAATCCGTAATTGAACTGTTAGAAAAGCAAGCGCCCGCAACCGGCCTGCATGGCGAAGCCCTGGTAAAACGAGGAAATATTTTACAAGGCCAACGCCAACTGGATAAAGCCGCTCTCGAATACCGGCGGGCATTGGCCTGGTTTGATGCATTTGGTAAGGATTCTGTCCTGTATTTCCAGGCCTGCCTGCACCTGGGTTCCAACTTTTACAATGGCTTTAAAATTGACAGCGCCCGCTACTACCTCGAAAAAGCGGCTGCTATTGCTATTCATCAACCCGCTTACCCCGACCTGGATGTTCTCTACAATTCGCTGGGCGCCCTGTATTTTCAAAGCTCAAACTACCTGCAGGCAGGTAACTATTTCGAAAAAGCAAGAATGCTGCTTTCTACCACCGCCGACGATTATACCGAAACCTATAATGGCTTTTCTAATAATATTGCTATTTGCCTGGCTGCAAGAGAACAGTACGAAGAAGCCCTGCAGATCTACCAGCCCTTATTAAAAGATCCTTACCTGAAAAACAGGGTGCGGCAAAATATCGGCCATCTATATTTTGCAAAAGGTAAACCGGATAGTGCACTTACCTGGTTTGGTAAAGTGGAGCCGGCGCCTGGCATTGCTACAGTTCGTATGTACCATGAAATGGCCCGGATTTACCTCGATAAAAAAGAGTATTCCAAAGCAGGCCATTACCTGGATGAAGCGCGCCGTATTAACCAATTGGGCGGGGAAAGCCCTAAAGAACGGGCGGCAGATTTTTTGCTGAGAAGCCGGATGGCATTTGCCATAGCCGACCCTAAAACAGCGCTCGGTTTTATTGAAGCCGGGGAAAAGGGTATCAATGAAAATAATGCGCCGCTGGTATTGTTTGAATTGCAGGAGCTAAAGTCGGATATCCGTTATGCCATGTATGAAAAAACCAGTTTGCCCGCTTACCTGGAAGCAGCAGTTAGCGCCGTTTTAGAGGCTATTGAAACTGCCGCCTTCATACGCTCTACCTACGATAATGATGAAGCCAAATTGTTTTTTACCAATAACCGGCACCGGGTTTACCAGAAAGCTGCGGAACGGATCTATAACTGGTACTTAACAGGTAATAAGAATGCTGCCCTGGAGGCTTTTTTCCAGGTGGAAGAACAGGTGAAGGGCAGTGTGTTAAATGATCAGCTCCGCACCTTACAGCAAAGAGCCGGTATTGACAATAACAAATCGCCTTTATTGCAGGAGGAATACGAATTGAAACAAAGCATGGCCTATTATTCTACCCTGCTGAACACACTTAGCAATGCGGAGGAAATAGAGCGGGTGGAAAAGGAAATGATTTCAACACGGGTAGCTTTATCGCGCCTGCAAAACAGGATAGTTGCCCTTAGCGGCAACAAGGATTCAACGGCAGCCCTGGGTACCCTGCAGCATTTTCAATGGAGCTTGCCAAAGGATCTGGGCATTATCAGTTTCTTACAATCCGATGCTGCTTTATTTCGGTTAGTGATTACCGGTAAAGCTGCTAAGCTGGATAAAATTCTGCTCGATACTTTGTTGAAAGAACAGTTGCAAAACTATGTGCAGGCCCTTCATACCCAACAGGAGGGTACCCGCTTTAAAGGGGCCCGGGCGGGGGCAGCTATTTACCAGGCACTAGTAGCCCCGGTTGCCGGCTTATTGCAATCGGTAAGTAAATGCACCATACTGGCCGATGGTTACCTGCACCTGCTTCCGTTCGAAGCCCTGCCGGTGGATGGAACTGCCGGCCGATATTTTCTACAGGAAAAAAGCATCAGCTACCAAACGTCTTTCAGGCAGGTAGAACAGCAACGGGCCCCCGAGGCAGAGCTGGTAGCGGAGGCCGACTGGCTCAGCTTTGCTCCTTTCCAGGAAGGGGATGCGCAGGTAACGCAAACCGGTTTAGCGGTACTGCCTTTTTCGGCAGAGGAAGCCGGTTCGGGCAAACCTGCTGCCGCATTGGTAGGCACACTTGCCACCAAGGAAAAATTTCTTCAGCTGGCAGGTACTGAAAAAGTGTTACACCTGGCTACCCATGCGGCTGCTAACAAAGAAGAAAATGGGTACTCCTGGATAAAATTTTATCCGCTAAGGCCTGATTCTATGCTTGGTTACACCTTGTTTCTACCGGAGATTTACCCCCTTAATCTTACCCAAAATGAATTGGTGATTATTAGCGCCTGCGAATCGGCCAACGGTACCCTGGCATCGGGAGAGGGATTGCTGAGTTTATCCAGGGCATTTTTGTACGCAGGCTCCAAAGGTGTAATTGCCTCTTTATGGAAATCGGAAGACCAGGTGACCGCCTATATTATCCAGGATTTCCGAAAACAGCTGAAGGCAGGCAAATCGGTGGAAGCAGCTTTGCAAGCGGCTAAATTAAAATTATTAAAGGATGCGGCTATTCCCGTACAGTTTAAGCAACCCAATTATTGGGCCCACCTGGTGTATATAGGTAATTGCAGCCAGGAGTCAAGCGGGTTTAACTGGAAGGTAGCCGGCGCGCTGGTACTGGGCTTTTTGCTTGTTATGAGCCTGGTTTATTTTCGCAAAAGTTCTTCGAGCCGGCTTAACTGAGCCGCTGTTACCTGCTGATGATAAAGGTGCTGCGCATCGGCCCGGATGCTGCTGAATAGGGCAAGGCTTTTATCCAATGCCCCGGTTTTAAGATAAGCGAGCCCGCCATAAAACTCGGCCTCGTCCTGGAAAACAGGGGCTTCATTATTTTTATTGGCATCCAGTATAGACTGGAAGGCATGGGCAGCCTGGTTCCATTCCTCCAGCGAGGCATAACTTAAACCGGCCAGCAGTTTTTCCTGGTTATCAGGGGTACTGTTTTTTTCGTATAAGGACAACAGCTCCCTGTATTTTTTAGCCCCATACAAGCTTGCCAGGGGAGATATTGTATTGCCGGAGCGGTAAACAGGTGTTTGATAGGGCTGGTAAATGGCGCTGTACAAGGCATTGGAATCGGTGGGTGGAAACTGCCAGTAAAAAATCCCCGCCAGTACTATAATAGAGGCTGCCACAGTGATCCATTTCACCAGGCTCCGGATTTTGGTAACGGGTGGTTTTTCCTCCTGCCTGTTTTCTTTCAGAAACTGCTCATGCAATTGGTTCACCTGGAACATGACCGGCGCTTTTTGCAGGAACAATTGGGCGGCCCGGTGCAATTCAATTTCCTGCTCCAGCGCTTCTTCACTTAATGAAGCTGCCTGGTTTTTGAGCACATCTTTTGAAAGACTGCCTTGTAAATATTCATCCAGTAAATGATCAATGGGTAAATTAGGATGCATGGATGTCTGTGCTTTTAAGGTGATTAAGTAAGGAAGGGTTATTCTTCAAATAATCTTTCAGGCTTTTCATACACTTGGATTTTTTATTCCGAAGCGCCTGTTCGCTAGCAAAGGATACTTTTTCCAATAATTCTCGCATGGGCAGCTTTTCGTAGTAGAAACCCAGCAGAATGGCCTTGCATACCGCCCCTATGGCATCAAAAGCCTGCAACCAGTTGGTACGCATTTCTTTATGAAATAAACGGGCATCGGCTAATTCGGTGGTGGGCGCTGATTGATGAAAGATCTGTTGTCGTTTTGTTCTTCGTTCTGTACTCCTGATTTCCTCCAGCCACAGGTTTTTTGCGATGCCAAACAAATAGGATTTTACAGTACTGCTGCCGTTGAAACGGTTTTGACGGATAGCATCTATGAACACCAGCACCGTCTCCTGGAAAATGTCTGCGGCGGCTTCTGTGCTGGCTCCCTTGGTTCTGATAAAAGTGGTTAGCAGGTCAAAATAGGTATTGTACAGCTCTTTTACCGGCCGGTTAATATCGGCCTGTTGTAAGGCTAGTACCAGTTCCGCATCTGGTAAGGGCCTTTTATCGGTAAGATCCAATGAATGGCGATTAAACATAGTAGTAATTAATAGTTGCCGATGCTCCCTGATCTGTAACCGGTTTGTTAAAATTTATTGCCGGATAATGCGGCCGTCCTCCATTTCTATGATGCGGTTGGTTTTTTCGGCAAATTCCGGATCATGTGTAACAATCAGCAGGCTCTGTCCAAATTCGGTAGCCAATTGCTGAAATGTATGAAACACAATTTCACTGTTCTTTTTGTCGAGGTTGCCGGTAGGTTCATCGCCCATTATAATAAGAGGCTCATTGATCATAGCCCGGGCAATGGCCACCCGTTGTTTTTCGCCGCCTGATAATTGACGGGGATTTTTATCGGCCAGCTTGGTTATATCCAGGGTATTCAATAACAGCAGGGCTCTTTCTTTCAGGGCTTCTACGGGGTATTTAGCCAGCTTCCGCGCCGGCAATAAAATGTTTTCCATTACACTGAATTCGTTCAGCAGGTAATGAAACTGGAATACAAACCCGATTTTTTCATTTCGCACGGCGGCCAGCTCTTTCTCTCTTAAACCCGTCATTTTGGTGCCATGGATAAATAATTCGCCCTGGTAATCGGTATCCATGGTAGACAGTATATACAGGAGGGTTGATTTTCCGCAACCCGATTTCCCGATTACCGATACAAATTCTCCGCTATTGACCTGGAAATTGATATCCTTCAGCACATCAATTTTTACCGGATCGTAAAACTGTTTGTAAATATGTTTTGCTTCAAGCAGGGGGCTGTTCATATTATTTACCTCGGATAATAACGACCGGATCAACCTTACTTGCTTTTCTTGCCGGAAAAAATCCGGCAAAATAGGTAGTAACCAATGAAAAGCTGCCGGCAATCATATAATAAATCGGGTTATAATTGATGGGGTAGGTGGTTACGGTGGGCAGGGCCGCGGTATTGAAGGGGATCTGGTCGATCAGCGAGGAAAGCAGGTACCCTATCAGTAAACCGGTTATGCCTCCAAAAAAGCCAATACCCAACGCAATAAGTATGAAAATGCGGTTTACATCTCTGCCGGAAAAACCGGTTGCTTTCAGGATGGCAATAGAGTCCATTTTTTCATAGATCATCATATTCAGTATATTGTAAATACCAAACCCGGCTACTACCAGCAGGGTAATTCCAACGGCATAGGAGATGATGGTACGGATGGTGGTGCCGGTTTCAAACTGCGAATTGGCTGTTTGAATATCTTCTGCATCAATGGAGAAAACTGTACCAAACTCTTTGGCCACCTGTGGCGCTATGTTTACATCGGTTAGCTTAAGCTGTATATCCGTAACATAACTGGCCGGTTTACCCAGTAATTTCTGCACGGTATTGATAGAGGCAAAACTTTGTGTTTTATCCAGCTCCTGCAAACCGGATTGAAAATGACCTACTACTTTCAGTCGAAACTGTTCGCCCTGGGCCGTGGTTATCTGCACCACATCGCCGATATCAGCCAGTAATTTATCGGCCAGTCCTTTGCCTAGTACAATGCTGTTGGCTACATTCTTTAAATCGGAAGCCTGCCCTTTGACCATGTAGTCGGTGAAAAAAAATAACCTTGATTCCGCTTCCACATCTATGCCGTAGATAACCCCGGTTATATCCAGGCTGCCTTCATTAAAGAATACCTGCGATGTAATTTTTGGGGCAATACCCAATACCCGGGTATCCTGCTTAACCCGGTCCATAATGGCTTTGCTGTTGTAGATTTCCTGCCTGCTATTGCCCGATTTTACCGATCGGATAATATGATAAGTAGCGTTGTATTCAGGAACCTGTTGCACCGGCTGTATGCTATCGGGGCGAATTTCGTTGTACAACCTCACATGAGCCGTTCTGTTCAGGATTAAGCCATCGAGTAATTTATTCAGTCCCGTCATAAAACTAAGCAGGGTAATGAACATGGTAATACTGAAGGTTACACCAATGGCGGCTACCAGGGTTTGTTTCCAGCGCGCTATTAACAGCGAATAAGCTATTTGTATAATTAACCGGGTACTCATTTCAGCGGATCGAGTAGGTGATCATGTACGGTTATGCCTTCCAGGATTTCTACCAGTTGGTAATCTTTCAGGCCTGTTTTTACTTTTCGTTTTTCCTTGTTTTCAAGTAATACAAAGGAATCCTGCACCAGGTAAGTTCTTGGTATGGTAAGTGTTTTGGGTTTGGATTGCACCACTATATTGGCTTCTGCAGAAAGGTTGGGATATAGTTTTTCAGGGGCCTGTATAAAACTGGCTTCAACCAGGAAACTACGGGTACGCTCGTCCATAATAGGATCAATTTTAGTTAACCGGGCTTCAAAAACCTGCCCCTTGTAGCTATCCATTTGCACAATAACTTTTTGTCCTTCGCTGATACGGGCAATATCGTATTCATCTACCAGTAGTTCCAGAATAAAAGCATCGGGGTTACCAATGGTGGCAATGGGTTGTTGAAGATTAACGGTTTCTCCTTTTTCTTTTAAGAGTTTATAGACCCGGCCATCGGATTCGCTTTTGATAATAAAATCATTTTGTTGCTCTCTGCTTATTGCCAGGTTTTTTCTTGCCTGTTGCGCGGTAAAGCGGATCTGCCGTTCCAGCTCGTTGTATTGCCTGCGGGCTATTTCTAAATTGGCGGCAGAATTTTCCATGGCAAGCTGGCGCTGTTCCAGTTCATTGCGGGTACCAATGCCTTG
>NZ_LUKG01000104.1:11303-12655 GCF_001601815.1 Flavihumibacter sp. CACIAM 22H1 | reverse complement strand
CTCATAGGCCGGGTACTGCAGGATAAAACCTACCAGCAATTGTCTTTCGAGCGCGATTATACCTCCTATTTCCCCATTGCCGTAACCGTCTTAAAAGAAGAAACAGCCATCCCCACCGCACTGCCTTCGATAAAACCTGGCGATACCCTGCTGATTCACCAGGACGAACTTATTCCCGCAGACGGTATACTCACCAAGGGAAGAGCCTATATTGATTACAGTTTTGTAACCGGCGAATCCTTACCGGTACTGCGGGAAGTTGGAGAAATCGTATATGCGGGCGGCAAACAAACCGCCGGTAATATTGAATTGCTTACTATCAAAGAAGTAGCACAAAGCTATTTAACAAGGCTCTGGAACCAGGCAGAAAAACCTGCCGAGCAGGAAAAGGGCTTATCCTTCGTGCATTTACTGAGCCGGTATTTTACTTATATCGTTTTCAGTATTGCCCTGTTAACAGCCGCGTATTGGGGTATGGTTGATCCGTTGAGGATCTGGCCGGCCGTAACCGCAATTTTAATCATTGCCTGCCCCTGTGCCCTCCTGCTTTCCAACACCTTCACCAATGGAAATATGTTGCGGATTTTTTCGCGCAACGGCCTCTACCTGCGAAATGCGCAGACCATAGAAGAAATGGCTATGATCGATACCATTGTATTTGATAAAACCGGCACACTCACCACCACCACCCAACATGCCGTGGAATATACCGGCGATTATTTAACCCTGCTGGAGCTGGAAGCAATAGCCGCGCTGGCCGGCAACAGCCGCCATCCGCTCAGCAAAGCACTGGTACAGCACCTGGGCCGGCATCCGCTGCAGGTACAACAGTTTCGTGAACGCATCGGGAAAGGCATTGAAGGCAATATTAACGGTCACCAGTATGCGATCGGCTCGCAACATTTTATTACGGGTATGAAAAACCCTTCCGGGGGCACCCGTGTATATGTATCCATCGACGGCCGCCTGAAAGGGTTTTTCCAGTTCCATAATTTCTATCGCAATGAAGTAGCCACCCTCTTAAACAGGATGCAGCGAGACTATGAGCTGGCCATTATTTCCGGTGATAATGAAAATGAACGACGCCAGCTCGAAACCATGGTAGGCAAAACCACGCCCCTGCTTTTTCACCAGCAACCGCAGGACAAACGCCGTTATATCGAATTAGAAAAACAAAAGGGCAAAAAAATAATGATGATCGGTGATGGCCTTAACGATGCCATTGCGCTGCAGGAGAGCAATATGGGCATTGCCATTGCTGAGCACTCCAATACATTTACGCCGGCCAGTGACGGAATACTGGATGCTGCGGCGCTCGGAAAATTAGATCGTTTCCTGCAACTGGCAAGAGG
>NZ_LUKG01000104.1:0-10901 GCF_001601815.1 Flavihumibacter sp. CACIAM 22H1 | reverse complement strand
GCAACTGGCAAGAGGGAATAAACAAATTGTGATAGCCAGCTTTGTAATGAGCATCGTCTACAATATCATAGGCCTGTATTTCGCGGTTCAGGGGGCACTGTCTCCCTTGGTGGCAGCTATCCTTATGCCTTCCAGCTCATTGAGTATTATCCTGCTCACCTTTGGCGCCTCCGGCCTCTATGCGCGTAAACTGCAGCTTTAGTGATCAAAATCATAAAATCCGGTGAGAGCGATCATGCTTGCCCGGATTTCGCCCTGCTACTTTTACAAAAAATTGACAAATGGGTGTAATAATCCTGCTCCTTATAGCCAGTATCTCCGTTGCCGCGGTATTTCTTTTCGGCTTTATCTGGAGCGTAAAAAAAGGCCAGTATGAAGACGAGTTTTCGCCTCCCATGCGCATTTTATTCGACGACAAACCTGCTAAAAAAAGTTCCCAACAATAAACCGATAAACAGCAAGCTGTATGCAGATTGAACAATTCAGTTATGACAACAAAATCGTAAAGTGGTTTGCATTTGCTACCATTTTATGGGCAATTGTAGGAATGCTGGCCGGGTTATGGGCAGCCATTGCCCTTTATTACCCCGCTATCAACCTCAATTTTGCGCCCACTACGTTTGGCAGAATGCGGCCCGTACATACCAATGCCGTTATTTTCGCCTTTGTAGGCAATGGTATTTTCATGGGGGTCTATTATTCCCTGCAACGTCTTTGTAAAGCCCGTATGTTCAGTGATCTGCTGAGCAAAATCCATTTCTGGGGCTGGCAGAGTATCATTGTTGCCGCAGCCCTTACCCTATGGGCAGGTTATACTACCGGTAAAGAATACGCGGAACTGGAATGGCCCATCGATATCGCAATTACCCTAGTATGGGTGGTATTTGGTATCAATATTTTCGGAACCATCCTCAAAAGAAGAGAAAGCCATCTCTATGTAGCCATCTGGTTTTATATAGCTACCTGGGTTACCGTTGCCATGCTGCACATCGTCAATAGCTTCGAATTACCCATCAGCCTGTTTAAAAGTTACAGCTGGTATGCCGGCGTACAGGATGCCCTGGTACAATGGTGGTATGGCCATAATGCGGTGGCCTTTTTCCTTACCACTCCCTACCTCGGACTAATGTATTATTTCCTGCCCAAAGCGGCCAATCGCCCGGTATATTCTTACCGGCTGTCGATCATTCACTTCTGGGCACTTATCTTTCTTTATATCTGGGCCGGTCCTCACCACCTCCTGTATACCGCCCTGCCCGACTGGGCACAATCGCTTGGGGTAGTCTTTTCCGTTATGCTGATTGCCCCCTCCTGGGGTGGTATGCTCAACGGGCTCTTTACCTTACGCGGTGCCTGGGATAAAGTGCGGGAAGAGCCAGTATTAAAATTCCTCGTAGTTGCCATTACCTGTTATGGAATGGCCACCTTCGAAGGCCCCATGCTCAGCCTCAAAAGTGTAAATGCCATTGCACACTTCAGCGACTGGATTGTGGCTCACGTACACGTAGGTGCACTGGGCTGGAATGGCTTCCTCACATTCGGTGTTCTTTACTGGCTTATTCCCCGGATGTACAATACGCCTCTCTATTCCAAAAAACTGGCAGGCACCCATTTCTGGATTGGCACCATCGGTATCATCCTCTATGCCATCCCCCTTTACTGGGCAGGTTTTGCACAAAGTATGATGTGGAAACAGTTTACTGAAGAAGGACAGCTTAAGTTCCAGTTCCTCGAAACCGTTACCCATATCATTCCAATGTATATCACCCGTAGTATTGGTGGTACACTTTACCTGGCAGGTGCGTTGATAATGGTATATAACCTGTACAAAACCATGAAAGCCGGCAGCTTTGTGGCCAATGAAGAAGCAGAAGCAGCTCCCCTGCCAAAAGAAATCAAAGCACACGGTAAGGAACACTGGCACCGCTGGATCGAAAAACGTCCCATTCAAATGCTGGTTTTCAGTTTTGTTGCGGTGGCCATCGGTGGTGTACTGGAATTTGTACCGGCCTTCCTGGTAAAATCAAATGTACCAACCATCAGCAGCGTTAAACCCTACACCCCCCTTGAATTACATGGTCGTGATATCTATGTTCGGGAGGGTTGTTATACCTGTCATAGCCAAATGATCCGCCCTTTCCGTGATGAGGTGGCGCGTTATGGCGAATACAGTAAAGCCGGTGAATTTGTCTACGACCATCCCTTCCAGTGGGGTTCCAAAAGAACCGGGCCCGACCTGGCCCGGGAAGGTGGAAAATACCCCGACAGCTGGCACTATAACCACATGCTTGACCCTACCAGTATGAGCCCGGGTTCTATTATGCCTTCCTACCCCTGGTTATTCGATGATAAAATTGACACTACGCTTACACCTAAAATGATCAAAGCCATGCAAACACTGGGTGTACCGTATGAGAAAGATTATGCTACTATTGCCAATAAAGACCTGAATACCCAGGCCAATGCAATCCGCATAAACCTGAAAATGGAAAAAATTGAAGTGGGCAAACACGATGAAATAGTAGCCCTGATTGCATACCTGCAACGGATGGGTACTGATATTAAAAAGTAAGTAGACAAACCATACCACCATGAAGTTTATAAATTATCTGGAATCGATTTCGGGCATCAGTATATACGGACTGGCATCCCTGCTGATTTTCACGGTGTTTTTTCTATTGGTACTGATCTGGACCATTAAGGCAGATAAAACCATGATAGAAGAAATAAGTCGTATTCCATTAGACAAAAGCAACTAGACTTAACGATAAAACAACCACTATGTTTTCTCTCCAACAAATACGCCAGTTCCTACACAAGGCAGGTAGAACAATGGTTCCCCTATTGGTATTACTTGCAGCCAACCTGCCGGTTTGGGCCAAAGGAGCTGCCGGCCCGCCGCCGGTAAGCAGCCTGGAAAATCCGCTGGCTGTTACCCTGCTTATTATAATAGCTGTACTTGCACTAATCATAATTCTGCTGGCCTGGGTGGTAAACGGCGCCGCAGATGTATTCATTACCCGTTACAGGAAATCAAAGGAAGGAATAGCTGCAGTGCTTATCCTGGCCCTGGTGCTGCTGTCCAACGGCGCTTCAGCGCAGGAGGCAGCGGCAGCCGCCTCATCGGGCCAGATCGGCGGAATGGATTCCCTGGCTTTTTATTTTCTGACGGGGGTTATTGCTATTGAACTGATAGCCATCCTCTACCTGCTCTACAACCTGCGCTTGCTCATCAGGGCAGAGCTTGCACAGGCCGGTACAAAAAAACAAGGGGCCGCATCTGCCCGCCCTAAAGAAAGCTGGTGGTCAAAATTCAATAAGTTCAAACCCGTTGAACAGGAAGCAGATATTGACCTGGGGCATGATTATGACGGTATTCGCGAACTCGATAACCGCCTGCCGCCCTGGTGGTTGTACGGCTTTTATCTTTGTATCATTTTTGCAGCCATTTATCTCTGGCGTTTCCATGTTTCACACAGTGGTCCGTCTTCCATAGAAGAATACAACCATCAAATGGCAATTGCGGAGAAACAAAAAGAAGACTACCTTAAAAAAGCGGCCAATAATATTGATGAAAACTCGGTGGTAATGATGGATGCAGCAGCTATTGCAGCCGGACAGGCTTTGTTTATCACCAACTGTTCCGCCTGCCACGGTAAAGCTGGCGAAGGTTCTGTAGGTCCTAATTTAACAGACGATTACTGGTTACATGGCGGTAGCATCAATGCTATTTTCAAAACCATTAAATACGGTGTACCGGAAAAAGGAATGCGCTCCTGGCAGGAAGATTTCAGTCCCGGGAAAATTGCGCAGATCAGCAGTTTTATCAAATCGCTGCATGGTACCAATCCGCCCAATGCAAAAGAAAAACAAGGTGAATTATATACCGATTCACCAGCTGCGACAGATTCCACCAAAGCAATAGATGTGAAAGACTCTGCCAGTATTACCCAACTTTCCAATTAATCCAGGCTCATGAGTACTGCTAAGGAAAATATAGAACAGGAAGAAAGTTTTCGCGACAGGATTGCCACGGTTGATAAATCCGGTAAACGAAAATGGGTGTTTGCCCAAAAACCAAGGGGCCGTTTTACCAACTGGCGAAATTATGTAAGCTGGCTCTTCTTTGCAGTTTTCCTTAGCATTCCATTTATCCAGGTAAACGGAAGACCCTTATTATTATTCAATATACCGGAAGCAAAATTTATTCTTTTCGGTAAAGTATTCTGGCCGCAGGATTTTTTCATATTCGGACTTACCATGGTAAGTTTTGTAATATTTGTGGTGTTGTTTACCGCAGCCTTCGGCCGTTTATTCTGCGGCTGGATTTGTCCGCAAACCATTTTCATGGAAATGGTTTTCCGAAAAATTGAATACCTTATAGAGGGCGATGCTTCTGAGCAGCGCTTACTGGCCAAAGGGCCCTGGAATACTGATAAGATACTGAAGAAAACCAGCAAGCATCTTATCTTTTACCTGATGTCTTTTATTATTGCCAATTTTTTCCTGGCCTATATTATCGGCGTTAAGGACCTCTGGAAAATAATAACCGAGCCGGTAAGCGAGCATTTTATCGGTTTTTTATCCCTGCTTCTTTTCTCCGGAATATTTTATGGGGTATATGCTTTTTTTCGCGAACAGGTTTGTACCGTTGTTTGTCCTTATGGAAGACTACAGGGGGTATTACTGGATCGTAATTCCATGATCGTTGCCTATGATTACAAAAGAGGCGAACCCAGGGGAAAGCTGAAAGACAAAGAAGCACTGTCGCTCGGCGACTGTATTGATTGTTTGCAGTGCGTAAAGGTTTGTCCCACTGGTATCGATATCCGCAATGGTACTCAATTGGAATGTGTAAACTGTACCGCCTGTATTGATGCCTGTGATGCCATTATGGATAAAGTGGGGCGGCCCAGGGGGCTTATCAGGTATGCGTCTGAAAACGGTATTGCCAGCAGAGAACCCCTGCGCTATACCACCCGCATGAAATTATATACCGCCCTGCTGCTGGTATTAGTGGTAATTTTATCGAGCCTGCTCATTACCAGGAAAGATGTAGATGCAACTGTTATGCGCACGCCCGGCATGTTATACCAGGAAAGAGGTACCGACAGTATATCTAACCTGTATAATATCAAAGTGGCTAACAAAACCATGCAGGAAATACCACTTACGGTTAAGCTCGAAAACAAGGCCGGTAAAGTGGAGCTGATCGGCGGTAAACCTATTATCGTGAAACAGGAAGGCCAGGGCTCGGGTTCGTTCTTCATTGTAGTACCGCGTGAAGCTATACAGGAACGGAAAAATATACTGCAGTTAGGTCTGTACCATGGAACAGAACGGATCGATCTTATCAAAACAACTTTTTTAGGACCTGTAAAACAATAAACGATGGCGCTCAATTTCGGACATAAACTACTACTCGTTTTTATTGCATTCGGGCTGCTCATGGGAACCCTTATCTACATGAGTGTTAAAACAGAATTTGAACTGGTTTCAAAAGATTATTATAAGGAAGAGCTGGCTTATCAGCAAGTGATCGATGCCCGGAAAAATGCAGAAACCCTTTCCACTTCCATCAACCTGCTTTACCAGGATAAAGAATTACACCTGCTGATGCCTGCTGAAATGAAAAACCGGGTAGACTCCGGCGAAATTTATTTTTATTGCCCGGCAGATGCCAAAAAAGACACCCTGCTCCGCTTAGTACCCGATAGCAGTGGAAAACAGGTTATTGCAATTGGCCAAACTGTTTCACCGGCCGCTTATAAACTGCGCATTAACTGGAAGGCAGGCGGAAAATCCTATTACCAGGAAAACTATATGAACCTACACTAATGAACTGGGACCTACTCATACCCGCGTTAAGCCTTGGGCTCATCAGCAGTTTCCACTGCGTAGGTATGTGCGGCCCTATTGCATTTGCATTACCGGTGCAGCAATTCGGCGCGCCCTTAAAAATGCTGGCCACCCTTAGTTATCATATAGGTCGCATTTTTACGTATGCAAGCCTGGGCGCTTTATTTGGTTTATTAGGCCGGCAGGTTTATATAGCCGGTTTTCAGCGTTGGTTTTCGATTGTATTAGGCACAGTGGTACTGGTGCTGCTGGTACAGTATATGTACCAGAAAACCCGCATACAGCCCGGGTGGATTCATCGTTTGCAAATTCGCTTACTCAACCAAATGAGCCGGCTGCTACGCGCACCCAAAGCGGGCAATTTCTTTTTACTGGGCATGGCCAATGGCCTGCTGCCCTGCGGAATGGTTTACCTGGCCATTGCCGGTGCGCTCAGCACCAGCCAGGTAGGCGATGGAATTATTTTTATGGCTGCATTTGGCCTGGGTACTTTACCCGCCTTACTGGCGCTTAACTGGTTCGGGCACCTGGCCAGCATTGGTTTACGTAACAGAATGCGCCAGCTTACTCCCTATGTAATTGCCCTAATGGGCATTCTTTTAATCCTGCGGGGATTAAACCTGGGTATACCCTTTATAAGCCCGGTGCTGGAAACCGCCCGGGGTACTGCTGTTTCCTGCCACTAGCCTTTTTATCTACGGGGAATTTTAACCGATACAGTGGTTCCCTTATCCAGTTCACTTTCAAACCAGATAGCACCATCCAGCAGAGACAGGTATCGTTTAACAATATGTAATCCCAGGCCGGTACCCTGTATATTAAAAGCATTTTTTGCCCGGAAAAAACTATCAAACAAATACTCCTGGTCTTCTTTGGCAATACCAATGCCCTCATCCTTTACAGCAATCACCAGGCTGTCTTCTTTTTCTTCTACGCTAATATGGATTGGTTTACCTGGGTCAGAGAATTTACTGGCATTGCTGAAAATATTAATCAGCGTATGCTTCATAATACGTTTATCGGTAACACATTCAATAAAAGCAGGCAGATCCTGTATAAAATATTGCCCTTCTTTCAAAGAGGGTTTCAATTCTTCCTCCACTTCTTCCAGCAGGGTTCTGAAATTAACCTGCTCCAGTTTTGTTTCCACCTTACCTTCTTCCAGTTTACCAAAGGAAAGAAAATCTTCCAGCAGGTCATTCAGGTGCTTTACGGCATCTTTTACACGCTTCACATGTTTATCGCGCTGGGGTTGTTCTTCGGCCTGTTGATAGCGGCTTATAAGCGTGGCAGAGGAAAGGATAGTACTCAGTGGGGTCCTGAATTCATGCGAGGCCATGGAAACGAAGCGAGATTTAATTTCATTCAATTCTTTTTCCTTGCTAAGCGCATCTTCCAGTTCCAGTTGTGACCGTTCCAGTTCATGCAGGGCTTCTTTCAGGATCAGGGTTCGCTCCTCTACTTTGTTCTCCAGGTCGGAGTTGAGTTTACGTACATCGTTGGTAATACTTTCCAACTGTTCTTTTTGCTGCAGTAGTTTTTGTTCTGCTTCTTTTCGTTGGGTAATATCAATAATAAAGGCAATTACGTATTTACCTCTTTTGTCACTAAAAATTGGCTGAGGCTGATTTCAACGGGGAATTCTGATCCGTTTTTTCGTTTGGCAAACAGATCGCGCCCCTGCCCCATCCGCCGGTTACCCGGGTTCTTATAAAAATTTTCTCTCGATTTTTCATGTCCCTGGTGAAAACGCTGCGGAATCAGCAGTTCAATCTTTTGTCCCAGCAGTTCGTGTTTCTCATAGCCAAAAAGCCGTTCTGCTTCGGGGTTCACCAGTATGACCTGTCCCTTTCCATTGGTGAGCACAATACCTTCGGTAGCATGTTCAAAGAGGGCATTTACCTGCCGCTCTTCTCTTTCCAGGCTGCGGTACAGGCGTTTGAGGTAAATAACCAGGGTCATGGTCATTATAATAACCACTGCCGAAAAAATATGCTGGAGCCATATCTGTGCGGTAGTTTCCGATGCGTTGGGGTAATAAATAGAAATAAAAGTGAACAGCAGCCCGGTAAACCCAAAAATGCGGGTATATAAATCGTCTTTCAAAAAAATGGTAAGCAGTATGGCAATGATATACCCGCCGTCAAAAAAACTATAGTCGGGTTGCTGGTACTGCATAAAAGCCGTGGCGCCGATTACCGCTATACTAAATAATATAATGGGAAGTGGGTTCTCTTTAAACATAGCCGGAAGTTAGAAAAAAATCACACCTAAGTGTTTCCGATTAAACCGCGTAAAAACCCGTTTAAGGGTTTCCACAGATAACCGTAAAGCCTGTAATTTCAGAAAATCCCCGGAACAAGCATCGTGTTTTTACGAATAAATCCACTGAAAACGCGTGTTTCGAGGACAAACACTTGCGTTTTTGGCCCATTCATCGAAAAAACCCCATGCCTACTTGTATTTTCCGAAGACCCTGATGATCTTTGTATTGTTGATCGCAAGTCCAAATGCCTACAAAAAACCACCTAGAAAACAAAACACAGCATCCTAAGAAAACCAGCATCTCGTCCCTTACCCAAAGTAGCTATATGAAAACGTCGTACCTTTTACTGCTGGTGGTTATCACAAACTTCTTCTTCCTCGGAGCAGCTGCCCAGGAAATTCACTTTACCAATTACAAATTGGAAAGCGGAGCAGCCGGACAAAGAGGCGCTATGTACCGTTTTTCTTCTGTTACCACAAATGCATTTGGAAAAGCAGAAGCAGATTGCATTGTAAAAATCGAAAATATTACACCGGGTGTTGTTTTGAAACAACTGCACCATAATACGACCAATAACTTATCGGTATTTCAGCCCGAAGTTGAATATGCCGGAATCAACGGTCCTTCCTGGGTAGAATTCAGTTTTACCTTTGTAAACAATAACCAGCCGCTCGATCAGCCCAATGGTTATACCATGCCTGAAATCACTACCTCTGTTTCTGGTCTTAATAACTATGGTGCCGCACATGAATTTGCTGAATGTTACCTGGGTTACGGAAGTAAAGTAGTATATGATAATGAAATCACTTCACTGATGATCTCTGCTGCTAACAGCGGTTACCGTGCAGAAAACAAATGGGGCAAAGCAAATACCAGCAGCGAAAAGATCAGCATCGTAAATAAAAACATCACTACCATCCGCATTAAAATTGGTGTTAACCGCAATAATAACGACTGGGCCGGACGTGCACAATACAAGATTGAACTGAAGAACTCCACCCCCGATATGGCAACTGTATATATGCCGCATATCGTTGGTTTCCAGGCTCGCATGCAAACTGATATTATTGAATTGGCCTGGTCTTGTCCTTCACAGGAAAAATTACAGGATATCAGCATCGAAAAAAGTGTAGATGGTGAGATCTTTCGCGAGGCAGCCCGTTACAATAGAGCAAATATGCCTAAAACAGGGTTGTACCAGTTCACCGACGATTCTAAATCAGCTTCTACCATGGGTGCGGTTTTCTACCGCCTTCGTACCCGCGATATGCAGGGTAATTTCGAATACTCTTCTGTAAAGATGGTAGTGCTGGGCAAAAAAGATGATTTCATTACAACCGAACTCAGCATTGATCCGCAAACCGGTTCTACCATTTTATTAACACCGCTTGCCTGGCAGCAAAAACAGGTGTTTGTAGAGATCTTTAATGAAAAAGGCGACCTGGTAAAGAAAATGTCTGATACGCCGAAAGGAGTTCAGTTTGACCTGGCCACCAAAACTCTTGCTTCCGGTGTGTACGTAGTACGTTTTACCTGCGGAAAACAATATTCTACCCAGTATTTAATTCAGTCAGAAAGTTTATAGTTGAAATTTCAGGGTCTCAAGTGGCAACATAAAAATGTTGCCATTTTTTTTGCCCAGCTTTTCCGAACTGTAGTAAAGGATTTTTCCGTCTGGTGAAACAAAAGGGCAATAATCGAGCTGGTCAGAATTAGCCGCTTTCAGGTTAATCGCTTTTTCCCATGATCCATCCGGCTTGCGTTTACTCCAGTACAGGTCGCCCCTGCCGGTATCGTCCGGCCTTCCATAAGCGGTAAAAACCAGGTAAGACTCATCGGGTGCAATAAAGGCATTGAACTCATACCCTGTTCCATTTACGCCGGTATCCAGCGGTTCTGCCGGCAACCATTCACCGTTTTTAAAGGCTGCCCGGTAAATATCTTCTTTACCAATACCGCCATCGCGTTCGGCGGTAAAATACAAATGTCCGCTGCGGGTTACCGAGGGATAGTATTCGTCCTTTTCAGAATTTATGGCTGGTCCGGCATTTACCGGCGGCCCCCAGCCCCCTGGTTTTTTTTCCATCATCCATATATCCACATCTTCGCCTTCCCGGTTAGGTTTGGGCCGGGCCGAAGCAAAGAATAAACGCTTGCCATCGGGCGAAAAAAACGGTTCCAGGTCGCGGTATTGTCCACTGAAAGGAGCAATCTCCGGCCTGCTCCAACCAGCACCGGCTATTTTGAATATTCGATAAATCGTTTGGTCTTTCCAATGCTGCCCCTGCCGGGTAAAAAAAACTTCCTGTCCATCCGGAGAAATAGCCAGGTCTCGTTCATAGCCAATGGTATTAATAGTTGTATCAAGTTCCTGTTGTGTAAGAACAGGCTCACCGAAGAGGAATGCAAGCAGGCAGAGATTTCGTAAATATTTGCTGTTCATACAAAAAGGAAGAGTAATTTTAGTGTAGTCAAATTTCCCGGATTGTATGAAACTACTTCCTTTTCCGGCATTCCTATTCTATAGTTTGCTGTTTTTTTACAGTTGTACACAAAAGAAGAAAACCTTACAACCAACCGAACAGGGTATTACAGAATCTGTTTATGCATCGGGCACCATCAAAACACGTGATCAGTACCAGTTGTATGCAACCGTCAACGGCATTATTGAAGACGTGTTGGTAAAAGAAGGCGACCTGGTAAAAAAAGGCAGTCCTATTTATAAGATCAATAACAAACTGGTTCGATTAAATACGGAAAATGCACAGCTCTCTGC
>NZ_LUKG01000103.1:8089-12560 GCF_001601815.1 Flavihumibacter sp. CACIAM 22H1 | reverse complement strand
TTTGCGTATAAATACCGAGCCCGATGCATCCCGGTTCTGAAAGGCGGTTTCTGAAAGCCTGTACCTGCTCCTGCGAAAGCCAGGAGCTTTGCATAGTATTGAGGTCGGCCAGGGATAATTCGCTGCAATAAAATCCATTGGCTAATGGCCGGGTAGTTTTTACAGCGTCGAGGTTTTGCTCAAAAACGGTATATACCTCCTGGTAGTACCCGAATTTTTCACCGATTTTAGTAAAAACCAGGTAGGCTGCATTCAGGAATCCATATTGTTTGCTGGTATCTGATAATTGTTTGATAAGTCCCATATTAAAAGATCAGGTGTTCCTTGTTTTTAATTTTTTCATTGGTGAGTTCTACTACCAATTGAACGCCTGGTAGGGTGCGGATGCCTTCTTTCAGGGCGGCAAGCAGTTCAGTGGGCACATCATCGCCTTTGATCAACCATAAAAAATCGAGGTGCCTGAATTCCGGTAAGAGAAATTCCCCATCGTGGTGGTTTTTATAGAGGTAATGATTGCGAAAGAACTGCGGTTCTTTATGTTCATAAACCGGGAAGAAGTAGTTCCGGTTCTTTTTATTTAGTTGAATTTCCAATCCGATATTTACCCGGAAACTAAACCGAAACTGTTTGTTCAGGTTCCAGCAGAACTGGTAGTCTCTGACAGGTGCAACAATTCCCAGTAGATGCGCGTCTCCGAAAAAATCTTCGGTCATTTCGGAAACGTCCAGTTTTAATTTCATGGGTAGTTTGTTAGAACTCTACAGTTGCTTTGTTTTCGGTTTCAGCTCTTTTGAATAGTACGGTTGTTTTATCGCCTTTTTTAAATTTTCCCAGGGCCTGCATATAGTTTTCCACAGAAACGATGGAATAGTCGCCCAGTTTTACAATTATATCACCTGCTTTAAGCCCGGCTTTTTGCGCGGGCCTTCCTTCTGATACACCTTCTACCCGAACACCGTTTCCGCTGAATGCATAATCGGGCATAATGCCAAGGGTAACTTTGAAACGGGCGGCCGTATTCGTTTGCTGCTCTCTTGTTTTGCTGAAGGCCAACCTGGGCTGGGTGGACGTTGATTTTATTACTGACTGAATCAACTGAATGATTTTTAATTCGCCTGTATAATTGATCCGATCGGCATCATCGGAAGGTTTGTGATAATCGGTGTGTAAGCCGGTAAAGAAAAACAATACCGGAATATCTTTCCTGTAAAAGGAAGCATGATCACTCGGGCCCGTACCACTGCTGTCAAACTTAAGAGTTAAGGAACGGTTATCCCGGAGAGAGGAGAAGGTGGACGACCAGGACGGGGAGGTTCCATACCCGCCAATGGTAACTGTTTTACTGCTGTCGTTAAGCCGACCAACCATATCCAGGTTAACCATGTAATTGATCGTGTTAAGTGGAATGGTAGGGTTTTCTGTAAAATATTTAGAACCGAATAAACCCAGTTCTTCCGCGGAAAAAGCAATAAAGAGGTAGTTAAAAGCCTGTTTTTTTTCAGTTTTCAGTAGTCGGGCCAGTTCAATCAGGGCCGCTGTTCCGCTGGCATTATCATCGGCCCCGTTATGAAGCCCTGGGTTGGCCGTACGAATCATTGAATTTTCGTCTTCGCCATAACCCAGGTGATCGTAATGCGCGCCAATTACAACCGTACTGGCAGCGCCGTTATCCATAAATCCAAGGATATTACGACCCGTTCTTTCCAGCTTTGTAAAGCCGGTTTTCAGCTTTATTTCCAGCATATCGGTTTCGTCGTGCAGGTAACTGTCGGAAGCTGTTTTGCTCAGGAAAAAAACCGGGATGGGGAGTTCTTCGCCTTTTTGTTTGGGCTTGTATTGCTGGGAAGCGTCATTGTATACCAGCAGTGCGGTGGCTCCTTTTTCCGCTGCCGCCTTAATTTTTTCCAGTAAAGCAGCTTCTTCGTCGAAATGAGGGTTGGACTTATTGGCTTCTTTTTCTGCACCAAAATCGAGGAACCAGGGAACGCCTTCTTCCTTTAATGCAATGGAGGGCATGGCTTCCAGCATCCGCTCCGGTGAAAGGGGATGCGGGAAATAGTTTTTCTTATTGATTTCATGCCCGTTTATAAACAGGTAAGAATTTTTGGAATAGTCTTTTCCGTCATAAATGGGGAATTCCTGGTACCAGCTATCCTGGTTGCCTTTTGGGGTGAGCCCGATGGTACTCAATTGTTTTTGTATATAATCAGCTGCCAATTGTTCGCCCTTTGTACCTGCTCTTCTGCCTTCTAAACGATCATCCGCCAGGAAATACACATGCTCTTTCAGTTGTGCAACCACTTGTTTTTCGGCTTTTTTCAAACGTTGACTGAAAGCGGGAAGGGTGCTGACGAGGCCAGCGGCCAGGACTACTCGGGGAAACCAATTCATAACAATTCAGGCTTTAAAGACAAAGTTATCATTGCCATTGCTAATACCGTGCCGCAAAAAGGAATATTTATTATGGTTATCTGCTACAGTTTCCGTTACTTTTGCAGATTGGCCTGTTCACAAGCAGGATAACTTAAAAAAGCTTGAATGGCATTACCGCACCTTATCAAATATGTATATACCAATGGCACCGATGAAGTGATCCGCAGAGGAAAAAAAATTCATGCAATTGGTTATGTAGAGATGGTGGAATACGATGAATTGCTGGGTTCCGTAACGTTTCGGGTAAAAGACGACAGTTACAGCACTTATTACAAAGTGTATGTTCAGAAGTTTACAGATCCCAAATCGTTATCGGTACGTTGTAGCTGCCCTTATAACCTGGGAGATATCTGCAGGCATGAAGCAGCCGCCCTTATTCAACTACAGGAACTGCTGGATAAAAATCTATTACAGGCAGAAGAGGTGGAATACGATCAGCGACATACGGTTATCAAAATGAAAAGCATTGATCTTAAAACGATCAAACTGCTAAGTGGCCCTGAAACCTATACTGCCGCAGAACAATACCTGCGTACCAATAAGGCCAATATTGAATCTGCCGCGGATGAAGTGGTAAAAGCTACAGTAGAGCTGGAAGGCACCAGTTACCGGGTGGTTATCCGTAAAAATGAAGAACGGAATTTTGATACGAGCTGTGATTATTTGGATACCAAACACCCGCTTTGTTTGCCCAAAGTGATTGTATTTCTGCAATTACTGAATTCCTTCGGGCCCAATTATTTCGATTCAATCCGCAATTGGGATAAGGAAAAAAACAAACTGCTCGAGGCCTATGGCTACAGCCTCAACGACGATCTTAAAGGAAAATTTGAATTTGCCTACAAAGAAGGCAAGCCGTTTTTGCGGGTATTGGATACATCCATAAAACGGATCAACCCACTCCAGGCAAATAATCGACCCAGGCCGCAGGAGCAGGTGGTTGCTGCTCCTGTAGAAACAGAGGAAGTGGAAACGGCAGAGGCTGAACCAGGCGCAGCTTTACGAGTTGGACTGGTTATTAACCTGCAACAAAAAACCTATCCCGGGTTTTCAGTGGATGCCATACAGGGCGAAACAGAAGAATCGCAACAGCGTTTTCTTGGCAAGGTTGAGAAAGTAGACCTTTCAAAATATGTGAACCTTGAACTCTACCCCGAAGCAGACCGCCTCCTTGTTCCGGCACTTCGACGGATGCAGGAATCAGAACTTACAAAATACCTGAACAGGAATTCTCCTTTCAGCGGCATCTGGGAAAATATCATTCATCATGAAAGCGAAGAGTTGCCTGCCGAAACCAAGCACCTGGTGGTTGAATACATGCAGCCCAAGCTGAAAAAATTAATGAATGATGTGGCAGACAGCCCCTTCGTTTACTTGCTACCGCAGGGAAAACCCTTTAAAACTGACCAACTGGTATCCATTGGTATAGTAACAGAACCCCTGGTTCCTTATTTTAAGGTTCAATTAAAAGGCCGGCAATATGAATTAAGCTGCTGGGTGAAAATAAATGGCGCAGAGCTTAAACTCACTGATAATAAATTCAGCAGCAACCTCCTGTTTTTTTATAACGACCATCTTTATACCTGGCGAAATGAAGAAGATGTGAACCGCGTGGAAACCTTTATGCCAAAAGGAGTTATAACGATTGCGAAATCGGTTTGGCCCATGCAACTGAAGCAGCTGGTGCTTCCGCTGGCCAAACAGTACCAGGTAGAATTTGATCCGAGCCTGATTTCTTCTTATAAAGATGGCGAACCGGAACGCCGCCTGATGTTGCAGGAAAAAGGCGAATACCTGGTTTTTCAGCCTATTTTTTCCTATAAGGGCTATGAAACAAGACCCGGCGATAAGGATGAAATCGTGGTTCCGGATGGCGATAAAGTAATGATCGTACACCGTAATAAGGAAGTGGAACAACAGTTTTTATCAAAACTGGAAGCACTACATTCCAACTTTATTCGGCCCGATGGTTCGCAAAACCTGGTATTGAAAGGGGCCGATGTGTTACGGAATAACTGGTTTTTCCTCTTTGTGGATG
>NZ_LUKG01000103.1:0-7830 GCF_001601815.1 Flavihumibacter sp. CACIAM 22H1 | reverse complement strand
GAAGCCCCTCAAAAAAACTTACCGGTTCAAATACCGCCAAACCGCAAACCAGGATCCAGATCAGCAGCAATACCGACTGGTTTGATGCGAAAGTGGACATTGTTTTCGGCGACCAGAAAGTAACGGTAGCAGAAGTTAAACGAGCCCTGGCCAATAAGCAGCAGTTTGTGCAGCTGGATGATGGATCCCTGGGTATTTTACCGGAGGAATGGATCAAACGTTATTCCCTGTTATTCCGGATCGGTGAGGGGAAAGCCCAGAACCTGCGCTTGTCGAAATACCACATGAGTGTGATCGATGAACTGTACAACGAACGGAACGAGGAAGAGCTTTTTGTGCAGTTGGAAGAAAAATACGATCGGCTAAGAGGGTTTAAAAGTATCCGGGAAGTGGATCCGCCGGCACATTTGCAACCAATTCTCCGGCCCTACCAGGCGTTTGGCTTTCAATGGCTGAATTACCTGAGCGAGGTTAATTGGGGAGGTATCCTGGCAGATGATATGGGTTTGGGTAAAACCATCCAGTCGCTGAGTTTCCTGCAACATTACCGCGATACACATGATCGGCTGAAAGCATTGGTGGTTTGTCCTACTACCCTCATGTTCAACTGGGAAAATGAGATCCGCAAATTTGCTCCTACACTAAGTTACCATATCCATCATGGGGGGGAGCGAACCAGGAATAAGGCGCTGTTGGAGAATAAAAATGTGATCATTACCACTTATGGTACCCTGCGAAGTGATATCAAATTATTGGTGGAAATGGAATTTGACTGCGTGGTACTGGATGAATCGCAGGCCATTAAAAACCCTTCCAGTAAGGTAACGAAGGCGGCTTCCCTGTTAAGGGCCAAACACCGCCTTTGCATGAGCGGTACCCCTTTGCAGAACAATACGTTTGATATTTATGCCCAAATGAATTTTCTGAACCCGGGTATGTTGGGTAGTATGGAGTTTTTCCGCCAGGAGTTTGCTATCCCGATCGATAAATTTGGAGAACAGGACCGGAAAGACCACCTCCGAAAAATTTTGTTTCCCTTTATTCTTCGCAGAACTAAAGAGCAGGTGGCGAAGGATCTGCCGGAAAAAACAGAAACCATTCTCTGGTGCGAAATGGAAGAGGAGCAGCGAAAGATATACGATGCCTACAGGAATGATTTCCGGGATAAGATTTTAGGCACCATTGAAAGCCAGGGCATGCAGAAATCACAGTTAACGATTCTGCAGGGCCTGATGAAACTACGGCAGATCTGTGATTCCCCGGCAATTTTGAATGAGCAGGAAAAATTTGAAAACCATTCCATTAAACTGGAGGAATTGGGCCGGGAGATTACGGAGAATATCAGCAATCACAAAGCCCTGGTATTTTCGCAGTTCCTGGGTATGCTGGCACTGATCCGTAAAAAACTGACAGAGCTGGAGGTTGAGTTTGAGTATTTTGATGGCAGTACCTCGGCAATAGACCGCGAAAAGGCCATACAGCGCTTTCAGAATGATGATAAATGCCGGATTTTCCTGATTTCTTTGAAAGCGGGAGGCGTGGGTTTGAACCTGACAGCCGCCGATTACGTATATATTGTGGATCCCTGGTGGAACCCGGCCGTGGAACAGCAGGCAATTGACCGGACTCACCGGATCGGGCAAACGAAAAATATTTTTGCCTACCGGATGATTTGTAAGGATACGATCGAGGATAAAATCCTTCAGTTACAGGATCGGAAGCGGGTTTTAGCCCGTGACCTGATCGCAGACGACGAGGGTTTTGTGAAAAACCTTACAAGAGAGGATGTGGAATACCTGTTTTCCTAGGTAAGGCTCTTACAAAAAACTCCGCCTGTTGACGGAGCTTCGTCCCCGGTTTTACCAGGGCATCTCGAATATGGAGTTGGGTTAGTAAAAACTAGTAACGGCGGATATTACGGGCATAACCCGGGCGGTGCTGGATGGGTGATTCTCCTTTCAGCAACACACAAACCAGGTATCGGAAGAAATGGCTGATCTGCAGGCTGTGGCGGTAGCTATCCCTGTTAATTTTAATGGAATGCGTGTTGTAATACATGGCTTTTCTATCCATAGGTCAATTGGTTTTGGGTGGTTATCTGAAAAAAACGAATATGTTCCGGATTTATTGCGGGGATTCCGGGAATAAACACTTCCGCAGGGTTGGATTTCTTAATTTAGCGGGCTCCTATTATAATTATGGCAAAAAGTATCTTTAAACGGGGATCTGGTTCGGCGGCTGAAATGTCTTTTATTGACCATCTGGAAGCGCTTCGCTGGCATATTATGCGGGCATTGCTGGCCATTTTATTCGGCGCCGTCCTTGTTTTTATAAAAATGGATTTTTTCTTTGGTGAAGTGGTGATGGGTCCGGCTAACAAGGATTTCATTACCTACCGGGCTTTGTGTAAGTTCAGTAACTGGGTAGGATTAGGTGATGCTATGTGTATGGAGGAAATCAACCTCAAACTCATCAGTACCCAAATGAGCAGCCAGTTTATGATGAGCTTTACAATCGCATTTGTAGGCGGGTTTATCATTGCCTTTCCTTATGTTTTTTGGGAATTCTGGAAATTTATCCGGCCGGCATTAACTGAAAAAGAGGTAAAACGTACCGGGGGAATGATTTTTTGGGTATCCCTGTTATTCTTTTTGGGGGTTGCTTTCGGGTATTTCCTGATTGCCCCGTATACCGTTAACTTTTTTGCGGCCTATACCCTCAGCCCAATGATCGCCAATACCTTTACCGTATCGGATTATATCGATAACATCGTTTCCCTGGTGGTGGGCACGGGGGTTGTATTCCAGCTTCCCCTGGCAGTGTATTTCCTGGCCAAGATAGGGCTGGTAACCGCCCAGTTCCTGCGTACCTACCGTAAATTTGCCGTGGTTATTATCCTGGTACTGGCAGCGGTAATTACACCCCCGGATGTATTGAGCCAGTTAATTGTGACCGTACCGCTCTGGTTCCTTTACGAGATAAGTATTGGTATAGCAGCCCGTGTGAATAAGAATGATGAGTTTCTGGTGAAGCCGAAGGATGAGTGGAGTTGAGATGAGATGAGATGAGATGAGTGGAGTGGAGTTGAGTGGAGTTGAGGGAAGGGAGCAAGGAGCAAGGTGGAGGGGTAAGGGTGAAGATGTAATTTTATAAATGATATTAAAGCAGCTTATTATGACAGTTTTTAATAAATCTTTGCCGGTTGCTATTGGATGTGATCATGCCGGATACGAGTACAAAGAAGCTATCAAAACATACCTTGAAAATGCTGGTTTTACCGTAAAGGATTTTGGCACTACCAGCCCTAATTCAGTCGATTATCCTGATTTTGCACACCCCACTGCTTCTTTTGTGGCGGAAGGAAAGGCAGCTTTTGGGATTCTGCTTTGTGGATCTGCAAATGGCGTGGCTATTACAGCAAATAAACACCAGCAGGTAAGGGCGGGTTTGTGCTGGGATAATGAAGTAGCCAAACTGGTTCGCCGGCATAACGACAGCAATATTATCTGCCTTCCTGCCCGCTTTATTGCGCTGCCTTATGCCATCCAACTGATTGAAACCTTTTATACGACCGAATTCGAAGGTGGGCGGCATGGCAACCGGGTTAATAAAATCGCCTGTATGTAGGCCCGTGCGCACGACCTGATTTTCCAAAAAACCGTCGATAACTCCCGTTTATCGACGGTTTTTGTTTGAGGGTCGAAATGATTTTAAGGAGCAAAATTGCTGTAGCATCTTTGTATCAGCAAAAGGGAATTAGCCCGGAGCGAATTCGAATCGACCCCCTATTGAGACCCCTGAATCCTAAACCGTAGCAAATCCAAACCTGTTGAAAGCCGACCCGAATCCGTAGAGAAACCGAATCCAAACCTGTTGAAAGCCGACCCGACCCGAATCCGTTGAAAGCCAATTTTCCTGATCCTATGAAAAGAGCCCGGTAGAAAGTATTAGCAAACCGTCCGTCCTATCTACTGAGAACAATGATTAGTTGATGTACCGTCTATGTCTGAAAAAATTTGTCCCGTTTGTCCAACGGGACTTTTTTTATGCTTTCCGTCGCCAGACCGAAATGATTTTTTACTCTCCCAAAACTGCCCCTCTTTTCCTTAAATTGCTGCCTTAACAGTTTAAGTACAATGAGAAAAATCTTATTACTGCTGGGATTATTCCCGGCTGCTACGGGCTTTGCGCAGAAAAAAGCCAATCCACAAAAATTTGCAGCCACTATTACGGAAGAAGATCTTCGTACCCATTTGTTTATCCTTGCCGGGCCCGAAATGGAAGGAAGGGAAACTGCTACGGAAGGCCAGCGGAAAGCGGCCGCCTATATTGAAGATCAGTTTAAGAAGCTGGGGCTGCTGCCAGGGAACCAGGGGGCATATCAGATGAGTTTTCCCGTTTACCGAGACTCTATTCTGGGTGGAACAATTAAAGTAAATGAGACAAGCTTCAGCATTAATAAGGATTTCCTTCCGAATGCCAGGATGACCAGGAATGGCGACTATTATTTTTCTGAATTCGTATTTGCCGGCCATGGTATCGTGGATGGCAACCGCGATGACTACAACGGCCTGAATGTAAAAGGCAAAGCGGTTGTAATCCTGGATGATAAACCCGCCGATTATACCACCCAGCAAAAAGGAGCTATGGCGCCCTCCGGCTTGTATGGAAAATACCAGAAAGCGGTGGAAAAAGGAGCTGCAGCCCTGCTGGTTGTTTCGGGCGGTTTTCCCCGTACCAATGTGCCGGCTTTAGGAAATATGTACGTGAACCTGTATTCGGCCGAGCAGAATGCCGCCTTGTATTCTATTTCGGCGGCGGTAGCAGAAAAACTGATAGGGAGCGATTGGGCAGCCATTGCTTCCAAAGCTACCAGCACCGCTTCCCCGGCTAAACTGTATAAAGCCAACCTGCTGCTGCAGTTGAACAAACAGGTTCAGGCACTGGAAAGCACCAATGTATTGGGTTATGTAGAAGGCAGCGACAAAAAGGACGAGTGGCTGGTGGTAACTGCCCATTATGATCATTTGGGTAAAAGAGGAAATGTTATTTATTACGGTGCCGATGATGATGGTTCCGGTACGGTTGGTGTAATTGAAATGGCGGAAGCGTTTGCAAAAGCCAAGGCAGCCGGTAACGGGCCACGCAGAAATGTACTGTTTATGGCTGTGAGCGGGGAAGAAAAAGGGCTGTGGGGGTCTGCCTGGTATGGCGATAACCCGGCTGTACCGCTTGAAAAAACAACGGCTAATCTAAATATTGATATGATCGGCAGGGTAGATACGGAACGTAAATCTGCCGATACGCTTAGTTATGTATATGTTGTGGGCGATGATAAACTTAGCACGGAACTAAAACCGCTGAGCGAAGCAGCCAATAAAAAATATACCAAACTAACCCTCGATTATAAGTTTAATGATCCGAATGATCAGAATCGGATTTATTTCCGCAGTGATCATTACAATTTTGCCCGCAAAGGAGTACCGGTAATCTTTTACTACGATGGTATGCTGAAAGCCGACTATCATATGCCTACCGATACCCCTGATAAAATAAATTATTCCCTGCTGAAAAAAAGAGCGCAGCTGGTGTTTTATACCGCCTGGGAAATGGCTAACCGGGAACAGATGATGAAGCGTGACCTTGAGATTCCGACCATGACCCGATAATTTTTTTAGGGTGTTTTAAACCTGGCGAACAATAGCTGGTCAATATATACGTAAATACTATATAACCACCTTAGAAAACATTCGTCATGAACACCAAAAACACCCTTAAAACTATTCTACTGGCCTTATCGGTACTGGCCCTCAGCGGAATTAATACCGACGCGGCCGCGCAATCTACCCGTAAAAAACTGGATCGGGCCGAAGACCTGGCTGACCGGAGGGAGGATATCGCCGACCGTAAAGAAAACCGTCGGGATCGCCGGGAAGATGTTCGGGATGCCCGCCACGATGGCGGTGTTCTGGATAAAGCAGAAGATATCCGCGATAAACGGGAAGATATTGCCGACCGAAAGGAAGACAAACGGGATCGTAAAGAAAACCGCCGGGATCGCCGGGAAGACCGGAGAGATAAAAAAAATTAATAAAAAAAGCCGTTCGCATGCGAACGGCTTTTTTGGTAAAAAGGGATTATTACATTCCCAAAATATAGGCGAAAATCAGGGGGGCTACGATCGTAGCATCGCTCTCCACAATGAATTTAGGCGTATCAATGCCCAGTTTACCCCAGGTTATTTTTTCATTCGGAACCGCTCCGGAATAAGAACCATAGGAAGTGGTAGAATCACTTACCTGGCAGAAATAAGCCCAGAAAGGAACATCATGCCATTCCAGATCCTGGTACATCATGGGTACCACGCAAATCGGGAAATCTCCTGCAATACCACCGCCCAGCTGGAAAAAGCCTACGCCTTTTCCGGCAGAATTCTGCCGGTACCAGTCAGACAGCCACACCATGTATTCGATACCGCTTTTCATGGTGCTTGCTTTTAATTCATTTTTGATAACATAGGAAGCGAAAATATTTCCCATGGTAGAGTCCTCCCAGCCAGGTACAATAATGGGCAGGTTTTTTTCAGCGGCGGCAATCATCCAGCTGTCTTTCGGATCAATTTCATAATCGTCTTTCATCAGACCACTGTTCAGTAATTTGTACATGTATTCATGCGGGAAATATCGTTCACCCGCCGCATCCGCATCTTTCCAGATTTTGGCAATATGGTGCTGGATCTTCCGGAACGCTTCTTCTTCCGGAATACAGGTATCGGTTACGCGGTTTAAACCCTGTTCCAGTAAATCCCATTCTTCCTGGGGAGTAAGATCACGGTAATTGGGAATTCTTTTATAGTGACTGTGGGCAACCAGGTTCATTATATCTTCTTCCAGGTTGGCCCCGGTACAGGAGATAATCTGCACTTTATCCTGGCGGATCATTTCTGCCAGTGATACGCCCAGTTCGGCCGTACTCATGGCACCGGCCAGGGTAATCATCATTTTTCCTCCTTCCAGCAAATGTTGCTCATATCCTTTGGCAGCATCCACCAAAGCAGCCGCGTTGAAATGGCGGTAATGGTGTTGAATGAATTGAGAAATCGGACCTTTACTCATGTTAACGTGGTTTTTGGACGCCAAAGGTAAACTAAAAAACCCCACCTTACGGGATGGGGCTGACTTTCCAACAAAACCTCAGAGAAAAATCGTCGGTATTATTTTTTTGCTTTGGAAAAAACAGACCAGGTTGCGCTGTTTTCACTTTTCAATACAAGTTGCTGGCCGGCATTTTCCAACGTAATATAATAAGCGGTGGTACCTTCATTGGCAACCTCAAATAAGGTGGTGATCCAGTAGTCTCCATATTGCTCTTTCACTTCTGTCAGTAGGGATATGGGGAGTTGGGTAGAAAGGATGTTCCGGTAAACGCCTACTAAAGTACCTTCATCATCGAGGTAGGCAAATAATACCTGACCATTTAAATTGAACTGAACTTTGTTCAGGTTGTTTACGCGGCTCCAGCTTTCCTGTTCTGCTGCAGCAAATGTTTTTTTAAAACTTTTTTCTACACGCTCATCAATGTTGTTAGGATTTTTGCTGTTGTTAGCGAAGAGGCTGGTAAGGCTGAGTGTTACTACAACCAGTGTAGTCATGAACTTTTTCATTGCTTAAGGTTTATCTATGTGAGTGATACTAATAAGACGCTGTTGGTCTTTAAAGGTTACAGTTTATTTTTAATTTTTTTGAAAATGCTGAGGCTTCCTGAAGGAGATGCAGATACAATCATGCTGGATTTTAATCCATGCAGGGTAACATGATAAGTGGTAGCACC
>NZ_LUKG01000102.1 GCF_001601815.1 Flavihumibacter sp. CACIAM 22H1 | reverse complement strand
CCGGTGACCTCTTGCATGCCATGCAAGCGCTCTAGCCAGCTGAGCTAATTCCCCTTGTAATAAGAACTTCCCCGTTGCAGGAGTGCAAATATAGAGTGCCGGTCAACATCCAGCAAAAAAATCTGCCGGTGAAAAAAAACCGACCCGGAAATAAGCCGGATCGGTTATATATAGCGTGCCTTAACTGCTGTGCTGCCTGAATTAAGCCTGTTTGATCAATTCTACGTTGATAGCAAGTTTCACCTCGTCAGATACCACTACCCCACCCGCTTCGGTTACTGCTGCCCAGGTAAGGCCAAAATCCTGGCGATTGATTTTACCTGTTAGTTCAAAACCCGCCACGGTGTTTCCATAAAAATCAACCTGTGTACCGCCGAACTCAGCTTTCAGTGTTACCGGTTTGGTGGTGCCGCGGATGGTAAGATCACCTGTTAAGGTATAATCCGATCCGCTGATGGGTGATAGAGACGTGGAACGGAAAGTCATGGCAGGGTGCCCTGCTGCATCGAAGAAATCAGGCGATTTCAGGTGCCCGTCCCGCTGTTCATTACCAGTTGTAATGCTATCGATTTTTGCAGAGAACTGAATTTTTGCGTCCGAAAAATCCTGTTGCTCTGCTTCCAGGCTGCCTTCAAATTCAGTAAACTTTCCGGATACTGTTGAAATAACCAGGTGCTTTACTTTAAACGTGATTTCTGAGTGACTGGGGTCTATTTTCCAGGTTGCCATTGTTTTGAGTTTTTATAGTTTTTATAAATGCGATAAAATTAGAATACAATATTAATGTTTAAACATTAAAAGACAAAATAAAAATCCGGATTTCTCCGGATTTAACAAATTATCGTGCCAGTGGCTATTCGAAACTCAATTAATCTCCCCAAACCTGGTCTTCGCCTTTCAGCCAGCGTTTTACCAGCTCGGTAGTTATGGATTTCGGACGCTCCAGCGGAAAGCCCAGGGCCCGGTCCCAAATTAGGCTGGCCATTACGCCCAGTGCTCTGCTCACTGCAAACATGACGGTATAAAACTCGTATTCTTTTAACCCGTAATGCACCAGGAGAGCGCCGGAATGCGCATCCACATTTGGCCAGGGATTTTTCACTTTTCCAAGCGCTTGCAGTATGGGCGGAACGGTTTCATACACGTTCCAAACCGTTTGACAGAGCGGATCGTCTGGCATATGTTTTTTGCCGAATTCCATCTGTGCTTCAAAACGCGGATCGGTTTTACGCAATACCGCATGGCCATAGCCCGGCACTACTTTACCGGCGGCCAGTGTATCCTGCACGTATTGGGCAATCTGATCTTTGGATGGATTGTCGGTACCCAGTGATTCCTGCATTTCAAAGATCCATTTGATCACTTCCTGGTTGGCCAGCCCGTGCAGCGGACCTGCCAGGCCATTCATGCCCGCGGCAAAGCTCAGGTAAGGATCGCTCAGGGCAGAACCTACCAGGTGGGTAGTATGTGCAGATACATTGCCTCCTTCATGATCGGCATGAATGGTCATGTATAAACGCATAAGTTCCTGGAAACCTTCGTCTTTATACCCCATCATATGCGCAAAATTTCCCGACCAGTCGAGCAGTCCGTTCGGTTGAATATGTTCGTTCTGCTTATACTTACGGCGATATACATACGCTGCAATACGCGGTAAGCGGGCAATCAGGTCCATGGCATCGTCAAAAGTATGCTCCCAGTAATCCTTTTTATTCATGCCCCTGGCATATTCCTTGGCAAAATTACTTTCGGTTTGCAGGGCCATGATGCCCACTACAAACATGGTCATCGGGTGCGTATTTAAAGGAAGCGCATCGATTGTATTGAAAACATGGGTAGGTACATGGGAACGACGCTGCCATTTTGCCGTCATCTCGTTTACGTCATCTTCCGTGGGCAGCTCATTGAATAACATCAGGTAAAACAGGCCTTCCGGTAAAGGTTCACTACCCCCTTTGGCTTTAGGAAGCTTTTGTTGCAGCTCAGGAATAGAATACCCCCGGAAGCGGATCCCCTCCTGCGAGTCGAGCAATGAGGTCTCTGTAACAAGCCCCGTAATGCCCCGCATACCCTGATAAACCTGGGATAAGGATACTTCTCCAATCACTTTATTTCCATGCTCTTTCAACAGGCTTTTTATTTCTGCTGAGGCCAAGTCTGCCTTTTCTTTGAATTTTTCTTTGTAGCTTCCCATTAAGAAGTTTTTATATATGTATACGCCAACTAGTTCGCCAGGCTATAACCTATAAAATTAGCTATTGTCTGTGTTACAACAAATAAAAATTGGCTTCTGTTGCGTTAGAAAAGGATTAAAAAAGCAGCGATGCTTACTTAGGGGCTTTTTTGTAGAGGTACCAGGCGACAAATAGAAATATAAGATTGGGTAACCAGGCAGCCAGTATTGGAGGAAAATTTCCCTTGGTAGAGAATACGGTGGAGAACTTATCCATAATCACAAACGATGCGGCCGCAACAATGCCGAAAGCAAGTTGGATGCCGGACCCTCCCCGGGTTTTGCGGGCCGCCACAAAAACCCCCATCAGGGTGAGGATGATAACAGATACGGGGGTTGCCAGCCGGCGGTGAAATTCTACTTTATAGGTATTTAAGCCTTCCGTACCCCTGGTTTCTTCCCGTTTTATAAAATCATACAATTCAACCGAGCTGAGTTTATCTTTCAGGTAATCATCACGTCGTAGCTCTTCCGGTTTCATATTCAGGTTCACTTCGAGGTGAGGGTGTTTGACCACGGTTTCTTTCAGCCCATCTATTTTTCGTTCCACCGCATTTTCTATCCGCCATTTGCGGGTAGCCGTATCCCAGCGGATATAATCGGAGCGAAGATTATAGACTACCTGGTTGCCCTTGATCCGTTCGAGAAAAAAATTACTGGCAGATTTATTCAGGGTATCATAATACTTCATTCCAACAAACGTGACGCTGTCTGAACGGAAATAAAAATCTCTGCTGCCGCCCGCCCCGGAGGAGTAGGTACTGTTTTTATCGATATAGGTGATCTTGAACTTGCTGTAAATTTCATTGGCACGCGGAATAACGATGGCATTGGCCCAGAGCATAATACCGGCTAGTAATACGGCGCCAATCAAATAAGGCCGCAGAAAACGATGGTAGGGAATTCCTGTTGCCAGTATTGCCACCGTTTCCGACCGGCCCGCCATTTTTGAGGTAAAAAAAATAACCGCAATAAAAACGATCAGCGGAAAAATCATGGATATAATAAACGGAACAAAACCAAAATAATACTGCGTAACAATACCGGAAAAGGGCAAGCCCGATTTTACAAAATCATCTGTTTTTTCACTGGTATCGATCACCACCGCTATTACCGTAATGGTAAGGATGGCAAACAGAAAAGTGACCATGAATTTTTTGAATATATACCAGTCGAGGATTTTCATGCCTAGCGAATTGCAGCGGTCAAATCTAGTTGAAAAATGGTTAATGCTTTCACAACCTGGTTTTTAGAAGCAGGATCTGTTCGTTCTTCCAACTTGTAAAATCGCCTGCAAGGATATGCCGGCGTGCCTCTTTTACCAGCCAGAGATAAAATGCCAGGTTATGTACACTGGCAATTGTTAAGGCCAGAATTTCCTTGGATTTTACCAGGTGCCGGAGGTAGGCTTTGCTGTAATACTGACTAAACGCATTGTCAATACCATCGTCAATAGGGCTAAAGTCCTTTTCCCATTTTTTATTGTCGATATTGATCACTCCTTTGCTGGTAAACAACATGGCATTTCGTCCGTTCCGGGTGGGCATAACGCAGTCGAACATATCAATGCCCAGCGAAATATTCTCCAGGATATTCCAGGGGGTGCCCACTCCCATCAGGTAACGGGGTTTGTCGGCGGGCAGGAATTCACAGCAATGTGCCGCATGTTCGTACATCATTTCTTCCGGTTCGCCTACAGACAAGCCACCAATGGCATTGCCGGCAGCTCCTTTTGAAGCAACAAATTCAGCCGAAGCCCGACGAAGATCTTTATAAGTACTGCCCTGCACAATCGGAAACAGGTTTTGGGTGTAGCCGTATTTATCGGGTGTTTCTTCAAGCCTTTTAAAACAACGGTTGAGCCAGCGATGCGTAAGCTCCATCGATTTTTGGGCATAGCTGTAATCGCTGGGATAAGGCGGGCATTCGTCAAATGCCATAATTATATCAGCGCCAATCGATCGCTGTATATCCATCACCGACTCCGGGGTAAAAAGGTGTTTGGAACCATCGATATGACTTTGAAAAAGGGCTCCCTCCTCTGTCAGCTTTCGGTTACCGGCCAGCGAAAAAACCTGGTAACCGCCGCTATCGGTTAAAATAGGGCGATCCCAGCCCATAAAACGGTGTAAGCCACCCGCCGCTTCCAGCACTTGCTGCCCGGGCCTCAAATAAAGATGGTAGGTATTTCCCAGGATAATCTGTGCATTCACCTCAGTCTGCAGTTGTTGCTGGCTCACTGCTTTAACGCTGCCTACGGTACCAACCGGCATAAAAATGGGTGTTTCAATAGTTCCATGATCGGTTGAAACCAAGCCTGCGCGGGCATTTGAACCGGCATCTTTTCCACAGAGTTGAAATGATAGTGCTGCCATAAGGGGAGCAAAGGTAATTAATCTTAATTTCGCCGCCTGCGTCTTAACCCAGACCAACCGTGGATGCTTATGGATCTATTGCAGCTCAACCTTAATTGGGGATTGATCAGCCTCGTGTTGTTCAGTGCCATCAGTTTACTACAACTCCTCTATTATTGGGGAATTTTTAGTCGCCTTGCTTTTTATAACCGCCAGGAGCGGGAGCAATCGCAGACACACCCCGTTTCTGTTATTATCTGCGCCCGTGACGAAGCCGGGAACCTGGCGCGTAATCTTCCGGGTGTATTATTCCAGCAATACCCATCGAGCCATGAACTGATTGTGGTAAACCATAATAGCCAGGACGATACCCGTTATTTACTGGAAGAATTCAAGAAAACATTTAAGGGGCTACAGATCGTTAACCTCGAACATGAGGCTAAAGGCATACCCGGGAAAAAATACCCCCTTTCCATTGGTATAAAAGAAGCTGATCATGAAATCCTATTGCTGACCGACGCAGATTGTGTACCCGCCTCTGAACACTGGCTGTTTAAAATGCAGAATGCGTATCAACCCGGTATTGAAGTGGTGCTCGGATACGGCCCCTATGTTAAAAAGCCCGGCCTGTTAAATAAACTTATCCGCTTCGAAACCTACCATACAGCCCTCCAGTACTTGTCCTATGCACTGGCTGGCATGCCCTATATGGGAGTGGGTAGAAATCTTTCCTATAAACGGCAGTTGTTCATTAATAATAAAGGGTTTTCCGCCATTAACCACCTACCCGGCGGCGATGACGATCTTTTTATCAATAAAGTGGCCAATAAAACCAATACCGCTGTAGTACTGGATCCGGAAGCATTCACCCTTTCGGAGGCCAAAAAAACTTTTGGCGATTGGTTTCGGCAGAAACAACGCCATTACTCCACCGGCAAATACTACAGCAGCAAGTTCAAATGGTTGCTGGGCACTTATTCACTTAGCCTTTTTTTATACTACCCCGCATTCATAACGGCCCTTATTTTTTCCGACTGGCGCCTGGTGCTGGCTATTTTCGGCATCCGCTTTATTTCGCAGGGAATTATTCAATATAAGTCCATGCAGCAACTACAGGAAAAAGATTTATGGGCCTGGTGGTGGTTATTCGATATCTGGATGTTCCTGTATTATTGCATCTTTGCACCAGCAATATGGAAAAAACCCCGTCAAAACTGGGCCTGATCACTGAGTATTTCGATGATTTCAGCGCCCATCAACTAGCACAGTTTGCTGCGCTGGATGAACTGTACAAAGAGTGGAACAGTAAGATCAATGTAATTTCCAGGAAAGATATTGATCAGCTCTACGAAAATCATGTACTGCATTCACTGGCTATAGCTGCCGCATTTGAATTTCCGCCGGGTTCAACCGTGCTGGATATCGGCACGGGAGGCGGTTTCCCTGGCCTGCCCCTGGCTATTTTTTTCCCCGAAGTGAATTTTTTACTGGCCGATAGCATCAATAAAAAACTAACCGTGGTGAAGGAAGTAGCGGCTGCTATCGGATTAACCAACCTCAGTACCCGCCATACCCGGGTAGAGGATATCAAAGACCGAAAATTTGATTATGCGGTGTCAAGGGCTGTGGCTCCGCTCAAAGATTTATGGTACTGGGCAAGGCCGGTTTTGAACAAACGCCCATCGGAAGGAAATTTTCCGGCAGCCGGACTCATCTGTTTAAAAGGAGGGGAACTGGGTAAAGAGATATCCGAATCCGGACTCAAACCCCGTATGCTGGAAATCTATGATCTTTTCCCCCTGGATTATTACCGGGAAAAATACCTTTTGTACGTTCACAAATAAACCTTAAACTACCACAAAGTAGTATTGAACGGCTGGCAAATTTCCTTGATCTTTACGACATGGCGATTACTGTTTGTATAGTAGATGATACCAATGATATTAGGCATGCATTAGAGGAAATTGTGCGATTATCGGACGACTATGAGTTGCTGGGGAGCTTTGCCAGTGGAGAAATGGCCCTGGAAAAAATACCTGCCTTACAACCCAATGTGGTATTGATGGATATTAACCTTGGCGGAATCAGCGGAATTGAATGTGTTCGTCAATTAAAACCAGCCAATCCGGATGTACTTTTTATGATGTGTACCGTCTATGAGGAAGACGAGAAAATTTTTGAAGCATTAAGCGCAGGCGCCAATGGGTATATCCTCAAAAAAACCTCACCTGCTAAATTATTGGAATCTATCCGGGAACTAAGTGAAGGCGGGGCGCCCATGAGTAGCCAGATTGCCCGGAAAGTAGTGACAGCCTTTCAAAACAGGCCCAACCAGACCGATACCAATCCCCTTACCGGAAATGAAAAAAACCTGGGCGTCCTTTCTAACCGGGAAAAAGAAATTCTTGAACTTTTGGCCAAGGGCCTGCTGTATAAAGAAATTTCGGGCCAGTTATTCATCAGCCAGGAAACCGTCCGGAAACATGTGTATCATATTTATGAAAAATTACATGTAAATAATCGGGTGGAAGCCGTCAACAAATTCTTCGGGCGATAGGATAAAATACCCACTTTGAGGTATTGGATAGGAAATTCTGAAAGCTAATTTTGGAGTTCGAATGGGGATGCCTCAAATATTATTAATCATTTTACCTTACCTTACCTCTCATTCCACCGCCATCCACTTTATGCTGTCCAATAAAATTATTAAAGCCGTTGCGAAACAACGGCTTTAATAGAAGGACTTTACAAGATCTTTTACCAATTCAGTTCCAACTTATTATCTCGTGGATTTACGTCGGCCATACGGGTTGAAGGATCAATCTCTACCGATTTTATATCCTGTAATTTTTTACTCGTACTGATCAAATATGTAGGATGTGTCCATTTCCAGGCCTCGTAAACTTTACGGGGCAGGGCAGGATCTTCCACTGGTTTACTACCAAACATCTGGTACAATGGAATATAATGCAATTCCTTGCTGCCATCCCGATAGGTAATCAGCACATCTACCGGCATGGGCATTTTACCGGTTCTTTTGAGCCGGATAGTGGTAGCTCCGTTTTGTTCAAACAGGCTGTCGATTCCGTAATCGATGGTTTTGGTGGTATTTACCCAATATTCCTGGTACCAGTCTAACTCAATGCCTGAGCTTTTTTCTGCAACCCGAATAAAATCATTCACCGTGGGATGTTTGAATTTCCACTGGTTGTAATAATCGAGCAGGATCTGATCGCGCTGATCAGCCCCTACGATATAGCCCAATTGTTCCAGGAACACTTCGCCCTTTGAATAAGAAGCAATGCTATAGGCAAAATTTGTTTCGAAATGGTCGGCATGTGTGGTCAGGGGCTCTTCCAACCCACTTTTTACCAGGGCAAAATAATTCTGGTAAGCACCCGCATGCGGGCTTTCTTTCATGGAAGGATCGACGATGCTTCTTTTGGGTCCGGTGCTGATACCGGAAGAAGTGATGGCCGCTTTATCTTTATCGCGCTCGGCATAATAAGCACTTACCAGGCTTTCCGCAAAAGAAGTGAACCCTTCATCCATCCAGGCATATTTCGATTCGTTGGTTCCTAAAATCATTTGGTACCAGCTATGCATCCATTCATGGAAGGCAGTGCCCAGTCCGGGGCCGGCTACCAGCGTAGCCATGGGGTATTCCATTCCACCGTCGCCACCATGGATAAACGAATATTGCTTATAGGGATATTTTCCGAATTTCTTTTCTATAAAGGGTAATACGTCAACAGCAGCATCGGCAACTTTTGTCCAGGCAGCATCATTTTTTTCATCCTTCTGCTTGCCCTTATAAAGTACATGAATGGTGGGGCCATTCGGAACCTGGCGAACAATATGTTTGTAATCCGGATCTGCCGCCCACACAAAATCGTGTACCAGTGGCGCTTTGAAATGCCAGGTAAGTTTTTTTGTACCGGGAACAACCGGTTTGGAGCCGGGTGTTTCATAACCATACCCGATAGCATTGGCATTCTGAAGATACCCGGTTCCTCCCAGTATATAGGAACGATCAATGCTGATCTTTACGTCAAAATTTCCCCATACACCGTAAAATTCACGGGCTACATAGGGGTTGGGATGCCAGCCGTCCGCATCGTATTCACATAATTTGGGATACCATTGCGACATAGAATAACGTACCCCGGTAGACGGATTATCGCGTCCGGAACGGCGTACCTGCAAGGGCACCTGCGCTTCAAAGTCCATCGTTAATACGGCTTTGGATTTCGGCAGGATGGGTTTACTAAGTTTAACTTCCAGTATGGTTTCCAATACCTTATACTCCTGCGCAACGCCGTTTAGTTTAATTGAATGCACTTTCTGATAGCCGATTTCTTCCGGTTTAAGCTGTGCGATCCGGTCTCTTACCCGTCCATCCCAGTCGGGCCGGTTGCCTATTTTTGTTTTACCCAATTCCTGGCTCCTGCTATCCATCATGCTATTTGGCTGAAACGCGTTCCAATAGAGATGATAGTAAATTTTTTTGAGCGTATCGGGGGAGTTGTTGGTGTAAATTAATTCCTGTGTACCGGTAAACCGATTGGTGGAAACATCCATATCAATGGTCATTTTGTAATCGGCTTCCTGTTGCCAGCGACCCGATTGGGCAAATAGACTTCCACTGCAACTCAATAAACAGGTAAGTAACCAGGTATACGTTTTTTGCATAAAGGTGTTTAGGTTAGCTGAAACGCTAAATGTACGACTTAGAGGGTAAGTTTATCACGAACCAACCTGCCTTTATCAGTAAAGGTCAAATCTCTTTTATTAAGGTCAGACTTACTAACCAGCAGGCGGTATTCGGTTTTATCATTGGGCTGAATCAGTTCGTAGTACCCAATAATTTCCCATTCTGCATATTTACTTTTGTCCAGGCCAGCTAATACATCTTCCGGAAGATCGTCGCGGGTAATTTCTTTCTGCGAGCCGTTCCAGGTTCCATCGTTTTTAAAACTGGCTTCGTATTTATCCCCTTCCAACTGGAAATACACGATAAAATGGGATAATTTATCCTTCCATTCCACACTTTCGGCATTCCTGTATTTGTATTTGAATGCATCCGTAACTACGGCCGGTATTTTCCGGATCTGTGCGATGGCGGGTGAGCTGAAGACAATTCCTGTCAGAACTACTAATCCAAGTATTACAGATCTCATATGACGGTCTTTGATAGTACACAAATATCCAAACCCTCTTGATAAGAAAAACCTAAAAATCAGGCGGGGGCGCCTTCTACGACTACTACAATTTCTCCTTTAACGGGTTTACTACTAAAATAAGTAGCTAATTCAGCAAGACTTCCTCTTTTATTTTCTTCAAAAACTTTGGTCAATTCCCTGGATACGGAAGCTTGCCGGTCGGCTCCCAGCCAAACAGCCAGTTCTTCCAGTGTTTTTACCAACCGCATGGGCGATTCGTAAAAGACCATGGTGCGTTCCTCGGCGGCCAGTTTTTTAAAGAGGGTTTGCCGGCCTTTTTTAAGCGGCAAAAATCCTTCAAAACAAAAGCGATGAATGGGCAGACCGCTGTTTACCAGTGCCGGCACGAAAGCGGTTGCTCCTGGCAATGATTCCACTTTCACCTGATTGCGTATACACTCCCGCACCAGTAAAAATGCCGGGTCAGAAATACCGGGGGTACCGGCGTCTGTTAGTACGGCCATGCTTTTTCCGGCAACCAATTGGTCTACCAGGTGTTGCAACACTTTATGTTCATTGTGCTGGTGATAGGGCGTCAGTGGTTTTTGAATCTGGAAATGATTCAAGAGCCGGGAGGAGGTTCGGGTATCCTCCGCGAGGATAAGATCCACAGTTTTCAGTACCTCCAGCGCCCGCAGGGTAATATCCTGTAAATTACCAATCGGAGATGGAACCAGATACAGCATTACTGCACGCTTATCTCAAATTGCTCCATAACGGGATTGGCCAATAATTTTTTGGCTGCCTGTTCAGCTATTGCGCGGGCTTCTTCTGCAGAATTAGCATCTACCTGAAGGCTGATATTTTTTCCGATCCGTACATCCTGGATCGCCTGAAGGCCGAGATTACCCAATCCACCCATTACTGCTTTTCCCTGTGGATCAAGAAGTTCTTTCAGTGGCATTACTTTAACCTGTACTGCAAAAGTCATTCTGTTCTATTTTTAAAAGCCAAAGATACAATAATATAGACGAGGAATACGACCGGCATGGCTGCCCATTTTAGGAGCAGCGCCGCAATAACGGCAACAACAAGCACCAGGTACCGGGCCATATTTGGCTGAAGAGCAAAATTTTTGAACTTGAAGGCCATGATGGGAAGCGTACTAACCATCAGGTAGCTAAGTACCAGTATTATTCCATAGAGTACCCATTTGTTGGTGAGCAGGGCAGCTATGGAGGTATAGTCGCCGCTCCAGTACAATAAAGGGAAAGACGCTACCACTAAGCCCACTGCGGGAACCGGTACACCGATAAAGCCATACGACTGCCGGGTATCAATATTAAAACGCGCAAGGCGGTAGGCAGCTGCACAGGGTACCAAAACGGCGGGAATAGTCCAGACCAGGGACGCATCCAGGCCGTTAACTTCCTTAGCCAGGCTGAGCCGGAGAAACTGGTAAAGAATTAATCCGGGCGCCACGCCAAAGCTTACCACATCAGCCAGCGAATCGAGTTGTTTTCCCATCTCCGAGCTGGCTTTGAGTAAGCGGGCCACAAACCCATCGAGGAAATCAACCACCGCGGCAAGTCCAATAAAAAGAGACGCCATCCATATTTTTTCCGGCATATCCACCAGGTATTCGCCGGCCGGGCCATTGGCAATGGTTATACCATTCTGCAAAATCACAATTATCGCAAGAAAACCCAGTACCAGATTAAGCAGGGTAAAAAGATTGGGAATTTGTTTCATGTTTCGGTTAGTGGTGAGGGTTAGTTGCTTATTTTTTCATTAAACGTTCAATCTCTTCCGCTGTAATCGGAATAGCAGCCATCAGGTCTTTGTTACCCGTACGAGTAATCCAGAAATTATTTTCTATCCGTACCCCCATTTTTTCCTCTTCTATATAAATACCCGGCTCAATGGTAAATACCATGCCTGCTTTGATGGGTTCGGTTCTTGTACCCAGGTCGTGTACATCCAGGCCCAGGTGGTGTGATATTCCATGATAAAGATATTTTCTATACGCCCTGTTTTCAGCGTCCTCATTTTTCAGGTCTTCTTTTTTCAGTAAGCCGATTTTTACAAACTGTTTGCTGGCTTCCTCCCCTACTTTATCGGTATACTGCAGAATGGAAATACCCGGTTTCAGGATAGATTTCGCATAATTGTGCAGGTGCAGGCAGGCATTGTAAACTTCTTTCTGCCTTTTGGTAAATTTTCCATTAACGGGGATCGTACGTGTCAGATCCGCATTGTATCCACCATATTCTGCCCCGAAATCCATCAATAACAACTCACCGTCTTTACACTCCTGGTTATTGGAAACATAATGCAGGGTACGGGCCCGGTCACCACTGGCTATTATACTTCCATAAGCCGGCCCCGCGGAACGATTCCGTAGAAATTCGTGGTAGATCTCTGCTTCAATTTCATATTCCATAACACCGGGCCGTACAAATGACAGGATGCGGCGGAATGTTTTTTCCGTAATATCAATGGCCTGTTGAATTACTTCCACTTCAAGGGCAGATTTGACCACCCGCAGCTCTTTCATGATTTTTGCGGACCGCTTGTATTGATGAAGAGGATAACGCGCCCGCAACTCAGCTGCATACCGATAATCACGTACTGGTACCAGATTAGCTTTCCGGTCGTTTTCATTGGTATTTAAATAAATGGTATCAGCCAGGTGG
>NZ_LUKG01000101.1 GCF_001601815.1 Flavihumibacter sp. CACIAM 22H1 | reverse complement strand
GGCTAGGCCCGTCCATTTTGCACTGGTAAATACCGTATTTCTGATGCCCACTAATAGATAGGTTTTGAATTCTTAACAGCTTCTTCAATAGAAGAATAAATACGTGAAATATGTTTTTCGAGGGTAAAATGTTCACGTATTCTTTGCCTGGACAATTCGCCCATATTTTTGGCAACTGTCGGATTTTCCAGAATTTTCATCATATTGCCAGCCATTGCATCAATATCGTGTTCAGCACATAGATAACCGGTTTTTCCATCCAGGATCACATCCGGAATTCCTGCATGAAGAGTTGCTACAACCGGTAATGCCGCAGCTGCAGACTCCAGTACCGCTACAGGTGTTCCTTCTGAGTCGCCATCAGATGCCGTAACGGAATGTTGTACAAAAGCAGTTACCTCCTGCATTAAGGCAGCAATTTTATCAGGGGACTGCACCCCATGAAATTGAATTGCCTCCGAAATGCCCAGGCTGGCAGCAAGTTCCACACAGGTATCGAGTAATGGACCTGCTCCCACCATATGCAATTTTGTGCCAGGATATTTTTGCACCACCTGGTAAAAAGCTTTAATGGTATTATCCGGCGCTTTTTTTTCAACAAACCTGCCAATGGCCAGGAATGCCCGACGCGAATAATCCGGTTCCACCTTAAAATATATATCGGAAGGGCCATAGGTATTCAAAACCATTTTTTCATCCGGACAACCCAAGTCAGCTACTACTTTTTTCATGTGCTTTGAAACTACAAAAACTGCACTTGCGTAAGAAAACATGGATAAATAGGAACTGCGTAGAGGATTCACCACTAACCGGTTAGTGGCATCGTACCCATGAAAATGAACCAGTAAAGGTAGCTTGGCGGCTTTGCATACCTTTTGCAGGGCAGCTCCGGTCATACCATATTCAGCCAGTACTGCCTGCACATTATTAGATACCAGATAAGTATAAACGGCTTTTTCCTGTGGGTCCAGTGAATTAGGCAAAATAAATCGCCATAGCCTTTTTTTCAAACGGTTTAACCGGTTTAAAGAATAATGAAGCTTTTTGTCTTCCGAAGCAACCGGCAAATAACCGCCATATAAAAACAGGATTTTTGCTGGCAATTTAGACTTATGAAATTCTATAAAGGTTTCGGAGTATTGTTGCTGATTGGGAGATACAATTGCCAGGTTTATCAATGCCATATCAGGTACGTTTGGTATTTTTTTTCCAGAATCCCGGTTTATTGTTTCCATCCTGATTAAAATAAACTTCCAGGTTTCTCTTATGCCCGTAACCATATCCATACCCATATCCATAACCGGCTGATTCTTTAACATCATTCAGTATAACGGACAGATTAGGCAGTTTTTTCTCTTCTTTGAGCTTACTAATGAATTCCAAAGATTTTTTAACCGTATATCCCTGGCGAAGGATAAATACGGTTGCATCCGCAAATTTACCAAGAGTAATACTATCACTAACAACACCAACGGGTGCTGAATCAATAATTATAACGTCGAAATTCTGACGTGCCCACTGAAACAACTCGTTCATTCTGGGAAGCAACATTAACTCCGCCGGATTAGGCGGAATTGCACCACAGGGGAATACATAAAGATTCTCCATTTCCTTAACCCGATGAATCAGCTCCTCTGCTTTTTCATTTGTGATCAGGAAAGAAGTTAATCCCATCCTCGTAGAAAGGCCAAGATTGGAAGCAATTTTCGGCTTCCGAATATCAAATTCAAGAATAAGCGTTCTCTTACCCGCCAACGCAAATGCGGCAGCCACATTCGTACTGATAAACGACTTGCCTTCACCACTCATAGAAGAAGTAATCAATATAACAGGTGTTTCTACATTCGCAAGCAGATAGGTCATATTGGTCCTGATCGTCCTGAACTGCTCAGTAATAAAGGTTCTGTTCTGAAGCGTAACAAGCAGCGGATTGGGATCTTCCGACCTGGATACCTCTCCACTGATCGGAACATCAACAGCACGTTCAATATCGCTGCGGAATTTAATTTTATCGTTCAGCAGATTAATAATTGCTATAATAAAAATTGGCAATGCCAAACCAGCAAGAAGAAATTTAATTATTACTGAGTTAGGAAGTGGTGAAATCAGTTCAGCTCGGATGGTGGCTCTTTCCAGAATACTTGCATTCGGTAAAACTGCCGCCGATCCGATTGCAACTTCTTCTTTTTTGGATAAAAGGAACAAGTAGAGCTCTTCCTTAATTTTTTGCTGCCTTTCTATATTTAACAACTCTCTTGCCTGGCCAGGAATACCCAATGCTTTATTGCGAGACTGATTATATTCCCGGCTTAATTGGTTTGCAGTAATATTATAAGAACTCTCTACACTTTTTAATGCTTCAAGAATGTCTTTCCGAAGTTTTTCAATACTTGCTGTCAGATCAACTACCAGGTGATTTAACTCCGTAGTTGATTTAAGTAAAGTGGTTCGTTTTAATTGAAGATCATTGTAAGCAGTTATCAAAGGCCCCAGCGTTGGCTCATCTACACCAAGGTTAACTGGTACAGTATTTGCCGAATTTTCTTCCTTGGAAATATACTGGTACAACCATAAAAGAATTTGCTTTTTCCCCTGCACTTCCGATATTCTGCTATCCAACTCCTTCATACTATTGGCGTATAAAGTTGATTGTTCGGAAGGAGACAAAGATTCGTTTCTTTCCTGATAGCGCTGTATGGCTCCTTCCACTCCGGAAAGTTCTGACTTTAAAGAATCGAGGCGCTCTTCAATAAAATCTATTGTTCCTTTGGCAATGCTACTTTTATCTTCGACAGTAAGACGGCGATATTCATTCATCACCGCATTTACAACATCCGCGGCAAGTTGTTTATCCATTGACTTAAACGAAACACCAATGATATTGCCCATATCCGTAACAAGTTTTACGTTCAGGTCAGGCACAATCATTTCGGTTGCCAGATCAAGCGGATATACACTCACCTTGTACTCCATCGTTTCAAAACTAGAAAGTACTTTATTTACAAGAGAAAGCCTGAATACACCCTGCGGGCCGTAGGTAAAGGTTTCTCCAAACTTTATTACTTCTCCATTATTGAGTTTAAAACTGGCGCTGTCAAGAATTGTAATATTAAGAATATAAGGAATCGAATCTTTTTTTCCAATAAGGTCTAGCTGCAACGGGTTGTCTTTGTACAAAAGAGCTGACCTTACTTTTCCAATTCCTTCATATACAACATTAAGATGCAGTTTTTCCACCACCCGCTGTACAAAAGACGTTGATTTCAGAATAGCCATTTCATTGGTCAGATTCGGGCCAGCGTCTACCAGGAAAAGCCGGTTAAATTTATCATCACCGGAGTTTATCGGGTTTTCACTTTTTATGATCATTTGCCCATTGGCAGAAAACACATCTGGTGTATAGCGCAGGTAAAGGAATGCACCCAACAGGCTGATACACACAGATAGAATCAGCCATGGCAGGTATTTTAAATTCCGTTGAACCAGCTCCAACGGGGAGGCCTCGGACTTATTATTATAAAACTGATCCGTATTCAATTCCATATACTGTATTAACGCCTGATAAGAGATATTATTAATACCAATACGGAAACAATGCTGCTGCCGATGGTTACATTGCGAAGTAATACCTGTTCGTTTCCGGTAGGTTTTCGGCGAGAAGGCTCAATATAAACCATGTCATTAGACTGCAGGTAATAAAAATCAGAAGTATAAACACTCGAATTCCGTAAATCGATCCGGTGGGCAGTTCTTTTTCCATCTTTTTCCCGGACCAGCAATACATTGTCCCTACGCCCAAATGCTGTAAAATCACCCGCAAACCCTATAGCATCAAAAATAGACACTCTATTATCTGGCAGTTCAATAACGCCTGGCCTTGTAACTTCTCCTAATACGGTAACCCGTTGATTCGCAAAACGTATAATAACAAAAGGGTTCTTAAGGTAAGGGAGAAGTTTCGTTTTCAATTGTTCCGCCAGTGCCAATCGGGTTTCTCCTTCTGCCTTAATTGAACCGAGGGTATGAAGCTGTATCAAACCTTGCTGATCAACCAGGTAACCTCTACCCAGCGTGTTTAACTGGGTACCGGTTGCGTTGGCAACACCCGCACTGCCCCCTGTTTGTGGCTGATTGAATACTTCAGTAGCTTCCTTATTATCGCTATAAATCATAATTGTCAGCAGGTCGCCTTTTTTAATAAGCGGTTCGGGAAGCTTAATAGCGAATTCACCAGCCGAATCAATTCCCTGCACCAACAAACGATTTTCATGATTTTTTTTCGATGCGCCGCAGGCAACCAATAAAAAAAGCACAGCAACCGTAGCTGCACTCCAATAAAGCTTTTTCAGCATGTAGAATTCATTATATATCAAAAATTAACAACTCTTCTAACCGGGAGTTCCAGAATTATTTCACCGCCACTTTTTCCTTATCCATAAAAGCTACCAGCCTGCATCCCAGGCTTTCAATAAGCACTTCCACTCTTTTCTTATCAGTAGATACTACCACACCCTGTTGTTCCATGAATACACCGGAGGTGATCACTACTTTATCGCCCGGGCGCGGGTCGGGCATTTGTTCCACCTGAACATCCTGGTACTCATTCAGGAACCGTTTGATTTTATCTATTTCATCCTCCCGAACCTCGGCTGGTTTACCCAGCCAGTAGACAAAATTCACAACGCCGTCGACAAAACGCACATTTGCCTTCTCTTCGTCTGCAATCCTTACAAAAACATAACTTTTAAAAAGAGGTTCTTCTACAGTTTTATAGCGATCGCTCCATTTTTTTCGCACTTTATTTAAAGGGCAATAAGACTGAAAGCCCTTTTGAGCCAGCAGATCATGTACTTTTTTTTCCCATCTTGGCTTGGTATACACTGCATACCAGCTAATCTTTTTGCTCATACCATCCCTGATTTCATTTGGTGCAATATAGGCATAGCTTCGCCTCCTCAGTCCCATCTGACCGAATTTTTATACCCTGCCATCAGCCCGGGCCCGGTTAACACCTGCCGCTTACCGGCTGCCTGCAATTACCAGGGTCCCTTCACCTGTAAAAAACAAAAAAAGCAAGGGAAATACGCATAGCGCCCTCCTTTGCTTCAATACGATTGCCTCCTACCAAAATGACCCTAAGAAAGGTCAGCAATTTATTCACAGGTTGTATTTTAAAGGGTCTAGTACTGGTGATGGGTACTTCACCAATTATTAACAAATATAGGGGAAAACTACTATTGGTCGGGGGGCTGAGGAGCGCTATTCCCTTCTTTATCAACCCATCCGGTTTGTTTTGCCGGGTTCCCGAGCACCTTGGCAAAGGGCAGCACATCCTTGGTTACCACCGCTCCAGCACCAATTATGGAAAAAGCACCAATTCTAATGCCACACAAAATGGTAGCATTCGCGCCAATACTTGCGCCCCGCTCTACCAGGGTTGGCCGAAATTCATGTTTACGTTCAATAAATGCACGCGGGTTAATAACATTGGTAAAAACTACCGATGGGCCGATAAAAACCTCTTCCTGCAACTGAACTCCATTATAAAGCGAGACGTTGTTCTGAATTTTGCACCCCCTTCCAACCGATACGTTGTTGTCGACGAATACATTTTGGCCTAAAATACAGTTTTCAGCCACCCGGGCTCCCGCCATCAAATGGCAAAAATGCCAGATCCGGGTACCAGCACCAATTTCAGCACCGGCATCAATGATTGCAGTGGGGTGAATCATTGACGCAGGCAGATTGCCGGCAGAACCAGTTCCGCTGCCGGCCTTATTGGAAATGTCTGCAGATGTTTTTTCCATGTGGTGGATTTTAACAAATATGCTAATTTCCGATTTAAATTGACTGCATTGACAACTATCGCCCAACCAGCTGGCAATTCCGGTCAGCGCTTTTTTTCTTTGGATGTTTTTCGGGGAGCAACAGTCGCTTTTATGATCCTGGTTAATAATCAGCCAGGCGCCTCCTATGCCCCCCTGCATCATGCAAAATGGCATGGGTGTACCCCTACTGACCTGGTATTCCCCTTTTTCCTTTTTGCTGTAGGAAATGCCCTCGCCTTTGTGCAGCCAAAGCTGGAAGCAATGGATCGGTCAGCAGCCATCTGGAAAATCGTAAAACGCGGACTTCTGATCTTTTTGATTGGGCTCCTGCTGAACTGGTTTCCCTTTGTGAAATGGGAAAACAATGAACTAGTCGGTAAGTCTTTTGAAACTTTGCGCATTTTTGGGGTATTGCAGCGGATTGCACTTGCGTACCTGTTCGGCGCACTGATCATTTATCTGTTTAAGGCCAGGGTTTCTTTTTTGATTGCAGCGTTATTGCTCCTGGGCTATTGGGTGCTTACAGTTATGGCAGGGGATGCTGCCGATCCGTATAGCCTCGAAGGCTTCTGGGGAACCGGGCTTGACCGCGCAATTCTGGGCGAGCAGCACATGTATAAAGGCGAAGGGGTTGCTTTTGATCCCGAAGGAATTGCCAGCACTATTCCCTCCATTGCACAGGTTATCCTCGGTTTTCTGGTAGGTGATTATATCCGTCAGAAAGGGAAAAATGCCGATATGGTGGCCAACCTTTTTGTAGCCGGTGTAGTGCTTTGGCTGGCAGGCATGGCATGGGGACTTAGTTTTCCAATTAACAAAAAAATCTGGACCAGCTCCTATGTTTTATATACGGTTGGATTAGCTACCCTGGTTTTGGCTACCCTAATACAGCTGATCGAGTTCAGGGGCTGGAAGGGCTTAGTACCGAACTTTTTTGACGCCTTTGGGAAAAACCCCCTGTTCATTTATGTACTGAGTGGAGTAATTCCCAAACTGATGTGGCTGATCCGCATCCCCAATGGCGTTGCTGTTACCGGCGAGCCTCAGTTCACCAATCCGCTTACCTGGTTTTTTGAGGCTGTCTGCAAACCAATCAGCAACCGGCCCGAAAATGCGGCGCTGCTCTACTCCTTATCGCTCGTCTTTCTGCTATGGCTTATTGCCTGGTATATGAATAAACGCCGCTGGTATGTCAGGGTTTGATTACTGTATCAACCGGGTAGAGCCCGATCGGGCGCAGGCGCCCCCTTGCTGTAAAGAAGGTCATATCGCCTAATAAGTCCGTTGATAAAGCGCTTTAGGTAATCTTCACTGAGAAAAGTATTGGACCAGTTTTCAAATCGCTGGCACTGTATTCCAAGGTAGAAAATAAACAGGGCCAGCCCAAGTTGTGGCAGGAGCTTTCGTTCTATTGCGGGAATTTCCAAAACCGACTGGTAGCCCTCGAGGAAGGCTTGCAGATTGGGTTCATAAAGCGCTGCCTCGTACCGCTCACTGTTATGGACCTGCATACTATAAAAAGCCAGATCAAGCCCTGGCCAGCCATTGCCACAAAAATCAAAATCGAAAAGAATCAATTGCTGATCAGCGGTAATAACAAAGTTCTCAAACCAGATGTCCAGGTGCACCACCCCATTCCTAAGAAAAGGGGCTGCTTCGCTCAATTCATGCTCCAGGCGACTGGCCAGTTCCTTCAGATAGTTCATTTCTTCAGCTTCTGCCGATAAATAAAGCGCAATGGTTTGGAAAGGCTGGTGCAGTAAACGCGCCAGGTCATAGTGTTCCCGCTCAATTTTTTTACCCTTGGTCAGTTCATGAAAACGCGCCATTACCCTGCCGGCTTCGCGATGCACTTCCATGGGATACCGGTGCACTTTACTTCCTTCTGCAAAGGAAAACAGCAAGCCAAATCGCTGCCCCTCCGGTGCCCAAACAGGCACTATAAACGAACCGTTTTTGGCGGGAAGGGGATAGGAAACAGGAAGCCCTCCTTCTTTCAGTTCCTGGATAAGACCGATTTCTGCAAGAATTTCCGATTGGCTCCGCCAGTTCAGACTATATACCCGGAATACAAATTTCAGCGATGCCGGTTGTGTTGCGTTATCCTTGATTTCTACGGAATAGGTATGATTAATACCGGCTCTTAAAAGCCGGCATGTAACAGTGCCTTCCCAGCCATAAGCAGCTTTTAAAAATTCCCCCAACGGCCCGGCAGCTAAAATAGAGGAACTAACCATCATGCTTTGCATGCTCCAAAACTAACGCAAATTCATCGGTTGGTTGCTTCGGGTGGGGTTGCGCCCCACCGATAAGCGTAGATCACTTCACCAATGAGGTATCGCCGGGTAATAGTGGAAGCCGGTAATTACCGGTATCGATTTGTACTGCGGGAAATGCCTGTTGCAATCTTGTCCAATCGGCAGCGGAAAAACCGGCTTTATACAAAAACAGTTGACGAAGTTCGGGGAGCTTACCCAGCTTTTGCAATCCATCTATTGTTACCTGTGAACCAACCAGGTTAAGCCAATGCAAGGCTTTCAGGTTTTGCAGGTTTACAATCCATTCGTCGGAAAGATTTGAATTGCTCAACTGCAAGCGGGTAAGATTGCTGAGTTTTCCGATGACGGCATAGGAAGCCGCACTTAATTGCACCTCATCCATTTTTAGCCAGATCAACTGCGGTTTCAACTGTTCCAGCAAAGCAATGGTAGTATCCGGAATTTCTTTTCCGGCGGTAACAAAATTTACCGATAGATAAGCCGAAGAACGGTTTACCGGCAATACCACCACACCCTGCTCTTTCAAACGATGTACAATGGCAGCATCAGCGGGCTGCACAGGCTTTTCAGGAATAGAAGCTGCCAGGGTAAACACCGGCGCGATGCCAGCTCCCCCGCTTTTTTTTACACTGGTACCCTTGGCCGAATCAGTGCCGGCTCCCTGCGAGGCAAGTTGAAGTTCCTGAAGCATCTGTTTATCCTGTTCTGTTTGAGGCAGGGCGTTTATTTTCTGCGAAAAATCGGCGCCTGCCTGTACCCACCACTGCAGAAACTGAATCTCCGTACCGGTTAACTGGGCCTGCGAAATGGGTGGCATATGTTTTTTAGCATCGGAAGGAAGCAGTAAACGCTTGATCAATTCACTGTTTTCCAGGTCCTTTGCTTTTACTGCAAGTCCGTCTTCACCACCTTTCAATATAAAAGATGGTTCATCGAGCCGTAATTTCCCCTTTTGCTTGGAAGCACCATGGCAACTAACACATCTTGCTTCAAATATTGGCTGTACCAAATCGGTGTAAACGTGTGCAGACTGAATATCGGCAATCGGAGACAGGGTAGGCTTTACCTGACCGCTTCCGAATGACAGGTAATCTTCTCCATGCGTCAATGAACCCCCCATATGCCCTGTAACGGTTATAGCAGCCAATAGCAGGGCCGTTATCAGGTTGGTGGCTGTTTCCTTCTTACGCTGTACCGCCCAGAACATGCCAAGTGAAAGCAGGGTAGTACCAATGCCCATCCACTGGTGCCATCCCAGGAGCGATTCAGGATAATCTGCTGTTCCGGATAAAGCCAATCCGGTAATGCAGGCAAATAAGGCGCTGAGCATACCCAGGATTAATATAACCGGAACAGACAACCGAAGATAGGACCAGGTGGTTCGTTTACCCAGCCATTGGAATAAGATTGCAAGGATCAAAAAACCTATAGGAAGATGTACCAGTACCGGATGAAAGCGACCAAAAAAATCAAGCATGAGGGCGAAAGTGAATAGTGAAAAAAGGGAACTTATTATAGGGTTGAATATTACGCTATTATTTCCTCGATAACCCTTCCTCCCACATCTGTAAGCCGGAATGGACGACCCTGGAAAGGATAGGTAAACGCTTCGTGGTTAAATCCTAATTGGTGTAAAATAGTTGCCTGAATATCAAAAGCCTCCACTTTACCGCTGATGGGGCTATAACCAATTTCATCCGTTTCTCCGTAGCTGAAGCCTTTTTTTATACCTCCACCTGCCATCCAGATCGTAAATGCATCTGTATGATGGTCTCTTCCTTTAAATGGATTTTGAACACCGTTCCTGTTTTCCATCATTGGTGTACGACCAAATTCCCCTCCCCAAACCACCAGGGTTTCATCCAGTAAACCGCGTTGTTTAAGGTCTAGTAAAAGAGCCGTCATGGCCTTATCTACGCTGCGGTATTTATTAATGATACCAAGGTTTAACGAGTTTCCTGCATGATCGCCATGGGCATCCCAGCCCCAGTCGAACAACTGCACATAACGAACCCCTTTCTCCACCAGTTTTCTAGCCAGCAAAGCATTATTGGCAAAACAGGATTTACCTGGCTTGGTACCATACATTTCATGAATATATGCGGGCTCGTCATTGATATTCATTACGTCCGGCGCGGTAATTTGCATCCGGTAGGCCATTTCATATTGTGAAATCCGGCTTAATGTTTCGGGATCTTTATATTCTTCATAAGAAGCTGCGTTAGCCTGGTTGATGGCATCAATGCTGGCTTTTCTCAGATCCCGGCTCATGCCATGCGGATCTTTTATAAACAGCACCGGATCGCCCTCGCTTCTGCATTGTACGCCCTGGTAAACCGATGGCAAAAAGCCACTTCCCCAAACACTTTTACCTGCATCCGGAAAACTTCCGCCACTGGTAAGCACTACAAACCCGGGAAGATTCTGATTTTCCGTTCCCAGTCCATAGGTTACCCAGGATCCCATGGAGGGGCGTCCGAGACGGGCCGATCCTGTATGCAGCAGCAACTGGGCGGGTGCATGGTTAAACTGATCGGTGGTTACTGCTTTCAGAAAGCTTACTTCGTCGGCCATGCCTGCAAAATGCGGTAGGTGATCACTGATCCAGGCGCCAGATTGGCCACGTTGCTGAAAACTAGCCTGTGGCCCCAGCATTTTAGGAACCCCGGTTATAAAAGCAAATTGTTTACCGGCAAGCAAACTAGGCGGACAATCCTGTCCGTCCATTTTCATTAATTCCGGCTTAAAATCGAACAGTTCAAGCTGCGAGGGTGCGCCGGCCATGTGTAGGTAGATAACACTTTTTGCACGGGCTGCAAATGGAGGTGCTTTTGCCAATAAGGGCCGGGCCGGATCAAATTCCTGTAAGGGATCCTTCGCGCTATTTGCCGCCTCCCGGGCCATTTTATCAATTGCGGACTGACCGCAACTGCCTAGAAGTGTGCCCATGGCCAAGGCACCCAGGCCCATTGCGCTTTCTTTAAGAAAATGTCGCCGGGTATGCACCTGCAAATAAGCTGTTTCAGCTTCTTTTGCCAATCGTTTTGCATGCAATTCATCTCTTGTCATAGGTTCAATTTTACCTGCACTTAATTTTTTACGATGACTTCATCCATATTCAGCAAAGCATTCGCTACAATAATCATGGCGCCTTTGTGTGCGAGAGTTGCCGGAGATTTTTTATTGGCGGGGATTTTTTCCCTGTTTTTTCCAGCATTCATTTCCTGTTTGCCTAAAAATTCAGCCAATTGTTCGGGGTTTGCCTCAAATTCCTTTCGCGCTTTTGAATACAGTGAGGTCATTGCTCCCAACTGTTCTTTGTTTATTTCTTTAAAGAGCAATTGCCGCCAACCCCATTTCACCATCTCCTCAACTCCCCCTTCAGCTCTTTCCACCTCGTCTCCCTTTCCACCTCTTTCCATCTCTTCACCCTTGCCCCCCATCATCCTCTCCGCAAAATGCCTGGCCAAGTCAATATAAACCGAATCATTAAGGGTTACCAGTGCCTGCAGCGGAGTATTGGTACGTATTCTCCGGGCATTGCAAACCACCCGTTGAGCCCCGTCAAAATTCATCATACTGGGGTAGGGAGAAGAGCGTTTCCAATACGTATACACTGCTCTGCGGTATTGATCTTCACCCTCACTATTCACCCAACAGGCACCGTTGTAAGGCGATAACCAGATGCCATCTGGTTGCCAGGGCATTACGCCGGGGCCATACATTTTACTACTGAGTTTACCGCTAACCTGGAGGTGCTGATCCCTGATTTGTTCTGCCGTTAACCGAACCCTTGGTCCGCGGGCATAGTATTTATTGGCAGCATCTTTTTCAAGCTGTTCGGGCTGTACGCGGCTATCCTGCTGGTAGGTGGCGCTGAGCACCATTTCTTTCAGCATTTTTTTTATGCTCCATTTGTAGTCGTGCACCAGTTTCCAGGATAACTCGTCCAGCAGTTCCCGGTGGGTGGGATTTGCTCCCTGCGTACCCATATCCTCCAGTGTCTCCACCAAACCGGTACCAAAAAGTTGTTCCCAGAGCCTGTTAACAAGGGTTCTGGATACCAGTGGGTTGCGCGGATTGGTCATCCAATTGGCCAGTTCAAGCCGATCGGAGGGCAATTCATTTTCCTTCAGTTGCATATTTTTTACCAGAGAGGCGGGCACTGCAGGTTGTACTTCCGCGCCCAGTGTTAGACGGTTTCCTCTTTCAAAAACATGGGTTTTACGATAGAGATTAGCAGGGTTTGGGTAAAGTATCGGAATTCCCGGAACATTCGCTGTAAGCAGTTTCCAATAACGCTGGTAAGCCTGTTCGTAACCCGGCTGTCCTTTACCCGGAAATGCCGGCACAAAGGATAACCAGTTAAAGGTGATGGTGAAATCATCTTTTTCAGCGGGCTTGGAAGGTCTTTCGAACTGGATATACACATCATGAAT
>NZ_LUKG01000100.1 GCF_001601815.1 Flavihumibacter sp. CACIAM 22H1 | reverse complement strand
ATTGGCGAAATTGCCCGCCACCTGGTTGAAGCAGGTAAATCGGCCGATGTGCTGGCAGCAGTAATTGAAAATGGCAGTTTGTCTAACCAACGGGTGGTAACGGGTACGCTCAGTTCCATCTCTTCCCAGGTAGAAGCGGCGGCTATCGGAACACCTGCATTGATCATTGTTGGGGAAGTAGTAAAATACCACCAGGAAATCAACTGGTTTTCCGGTATCCAGGAACAACTTCAGCAACAAATTGCCTAAATCGTTAAGACATGAGTTTACAACAAGGCTATATATTAAGTACTTCCGTTCCTCAGAAAAAGAGGGTCATAGATTTTTCCCAGGAATTATTTGAATTCCTGTTTCCCGTAGTGGAAAATGAAAAAAATTATGGTATAAAACATAAACGCAAACAGGAAAGCCTGCGTAACAGTTTGCTTGAAATTTTATTTGCCTTCGGCAAAACCTACCAGTTGAATGAAGAAAAAATTGCCACTTCTTTTTTTGAAGAACTGGAAAATTGTAAAGCTTCGCTGCTGGAAGATGCCCAGGCTATGCTGCAATTCGACCCGGCGGCCAAATCTATAGAGGAAGTAGTTCTTACCTACCCGGGCTTTCAGGCAATTGCTGCATATCGGGTTGCCAATATATTATACCGCCTGGATGTACCGCTGATTCCAAGAATAATCAGTGAATTTGCCCACACTTCTACAGGAATTGATATTCACCCGGGTGCAAGTATTGGGGTGCCTTTTATGATTGACCATGGTACAGGTGTGGTTATTGGAGAAACTACCGTAATTGGTAAAAACGTTAAAGTATACCAGGGAGTAACTTTCGGAGCCCTGGCTGTTAAAAAAGAGGAAGCGGAAACCAAGCGCCACCCCACTATTGAAGATAACGTTATTGTATATGCGAATAGTACAATTTTAGGTGGAAAAACCATCATAGGAAGGGACAGTATTATCGGCGGAAACTGTTTTATTGTTGATTCCGTACCCGCTATGAGCATTGCCTACCACCAACCGATCATTACCGTTAAAAACAAGAAAGATTTCACCGAACCCCTAAACTGGGTCATTTAATAATCCTTCACCATTAACCTACAAGTATGATTGCGCAAAACATTTTAGAAACAATTGGAAATACTCCACATGTTAAACTGAATCGTCTGTTCGGTTCTGATCATTCCGTTTATGTTAAACTGGAAAGAGCCAACCCTGGCGCCAGTATCAAAGACCGGATTGCACTGGCCATGGTGGAGGATGCAGAGAAAAAAGGGTTGCTTTCAAAAGATAGTGTAATCATTGAACCTACTTCTGGTAATACAGGAATCGGTTTGGCAATGGTTGCTGCGGTAAAAGGCTATAAACTCATCCTGGTTATGCCGGAAAGCATGAGCATTGAAAGACGCCGGTTAATGAGTTTGTATGGTGCCAGTTTTGAACTTACCCCCCGTGAAAAAGGGATGAAAGGCGCCATTGAAAAAGCTAAAGAGCTGGTAGCCGCTACCCCCCACGGTTGGATGCCCCAGCAATTTGACAACCCCGCTAATACAGAGGTTCACCGGCAAACAACTGCCCAGGAAATAATCCGCGATTTTCCAAATGGACTGGATTACCTGATTACCGGTGTTGGTACAGGGGGGCATATTACCGGTTGTGCCGAAATCCTAAAAGCAAAATTCCCTAACCTGAAAGTATTTGCTGTGGAACCCGAACTTTCTCCCGTACTTTCCGGCGGATCTCCCGCACCTCACCCCATCCAAGGAATTGGTGCCGGATTTGTACCAGGTATCTATAACAAAGACGTAATTGACGGTGTAATTGCCGTTTCAAAAGATGATGCCTTCTCTTATGCACAGCGTGCAGCTAAAGAAGAGGGAATTTTTATGGGCATTTCAAGCGGTGCATCACTTGCAGCGGTAGCTAAAAAACTGGCAGAAATTCCTGCCGGCAGTACCGTACTCACCTTCAACTATGATACCGGTGAGCGTTATTTATCGATTGAAGGTTTATATTAAGCAATTTATAGCATGGATCTACTGGAATTAAATAAACAATTGAATGCGCTGACCGCACCAGAACGGTTAAAGTGGATGAGTCAGCAATACCCGGAAGGTATGGTCTTTTCCACCTCCCTGGGGCAGGAAGACCAGGTCATTACCCATCTGCTGGCACGCCAGGCACTACCGGTAAAAATTTTCACGCTCGATACCGGGCGCCTTTTCCAGGAAACCTATGACTTGCTCGATAAAACCATTGCAAGGTATAAAGTAACCATTCATTCCTATTTTCCGGCTACTGAAAAAGTACAGCAGCTGATTACGGAAAAAGGTCCTAACAGTTTCTATGAATCTGTGGAAAACAGGAAAGAATGCTGTTATATAAGAAAAGTAGAACCGCTTAACAGGGCACTGGCAGGTGCAAAGGTTTGGGTTACCGGCTTACGGGCAGATCAAAGTGAGAACAGGGCAAACCTACCCATTGCAGAATGGGATGAAGCGCACCAACTCATCAAAATTCATCCACTGCTTGATTGGAGTTACGAGCAACTGCTGGCCTTTATTCAACAGGAAAATGTGCCCTACAACAGCCTGCACGATAAAGGCTTTCCAAGCATTGGTTGTGCACCCTGTACCAGAGCCATTGAACCCGGCGAAGATATCCGGGCCGGAAGGTGGTGGTGGGAAGCCTCTAAAAAAGAATGTGGCCTGCACCAGGAAACAAGTATCAAATTGAATTAATAAGATAGAAAAGAAGATCAACTATGTCAGCAAACAGTATCATTCCCGCATTTCCCAGAATGTTAGAGGACGAGAGTATTTATATCATGCGGGAAGTAGCTGCCCAGTTTGAACGCCCGGCATTGTTATTCAGCGGTGGAAAGGATTCCATTACCCTGGTGCGTCTTGCGCAGAAAGCATTCTGGCCAGGTAAAATCCCGTTTCCCCTGTTACACGTAGACACGGGGCATAATTTTCCTGAAACCATTGAATTCCGCGACTGGCTGGTGAAAGAAACCGGTGCCGAATTAATTGTACGCTACGTTCAGGACAGCATCGATGCAGGGAAAGTAAAAGAAGAAACCGGAAAATATGCCAGCCGTAATGTGCTTCAAACAGTAACCCTGCTGGATGCCATCGAGGAATTTAAATTTGACGCCTGTATTGGTGGTGCCCGGCGCGATGAAGAAAAGGCCCGTGCCAAAGAACGGATCTTTTCCGTACGCGATGATTTTGGCCAGTGGGATCCCAAAAAACAACGCCCCGAACTTTTCGAAATGCTGAACGGGAGGATTAATATCGGAGAAAATGTTCGAGTATTCCCGATTTCTAACTGGACAGAACTGGATGTATGGACCTATATCAAGGAAGAACAAATGGCTATTCCATCCATTTATTATACCCATAAAAGACAGGTGATTGAACGCGATGGTATGATCTGGCCGTATTCCGATTTTCTGAATACCAGCGAAGACGAAATTCCTTTTGAAGAGATTGTACGGTTTCGGACCGTAGGAGATATGACCTGTACCGCCGCTGTTGCTTCCACCGCCAATGAAATTGATGATATCATCCGTGAAATTCTGGCTGCGAAGATATCCGAACGCGGCGCCAGAATGGATGATAAAAGAAGTGAAGCAGCTATGGAACAACGAAAGAAAGAAGGGTACTTCTAATTGCCGGAAGTTGATACAAATGTTACAGATCACTAAAAAAATGGCTACGCTGGCAACTTATTGCTCTATACTAACCCCATTGACTGGCACCGCTCAATCAGGCAAATTGCATGATTACAATTCTATTGGCTGGTATCAGTTGAATCTTACCACCAACCTGGGACCAAAATGGGGGTTGCATGTAGATTATAACCAGCGGTATGAACCCCTGCAGAAAGAACTGTTTCAGCGTCTTATCAGAACCGGGGTAAATTTTAAACCCTTCTCTGCCTGGCATTTTCGAACTGGCTATACGTGGGTTGAAAATATTCCCTATGGAAATTTCCCCTCCAATTCGGAAGGGTTGAAAAGCAATGAACACCGGTTGTATCAGATGATCGCTTATAAACACCTTGCAGGTAATATCGAATTTCGGCACCGGGTAATGACCGAACAAAGATGGTTGGAAAGAACCCCAACTGCCGGATCAAAAAACAGCAGTTACCTGTATGCCAACCGGGTACGCTACCAACTAAAAACACAGCTTCCCATTAAACGGAAAGCGGATCAGCAACGTTATCCTTTTGTGCAACTGCAGAATGAGCTGATGGTAGCTTATGGAAAAAATGTTCCGGATAACCATTTTGATCAAAACAGGGTGAGCCTGTTGGCAGGTTATCATTTTTCCAAACAACTGCAACTGGAAGCCGGCATTATTCATATTCGGCAATTATTACAGCGAAAAATAAATGACCAGTCTGTTTTATTGCATAATACGGGCCTTCAAATAAACCTGTACGCACAACTGAATCCCACCAAAAAAGCAACCGCAAAATGACACCTGCAACAACCAATAATTTATACCCGGTCTTTCTGAAGTTAGACCAGCTACAGGTTCTGGTAGTTGGAGGTGGTTATGTAGGAGAAGAAAAACTCAATTCCTTACTAAAATCATCTCCCAATGCCAGCATAAAACTGGTAGGAAGAGAAATAAGTCAGGCTATCCGCGAACTCCAGCCTTCCTACCCGGGTTTGACATTGGTGGAGAAGGTTTTTGATCCGGAGGACCTCAATGAACAGGACCTGGTTATTGCAGCAACCAACGATAAACTATTAAATGCGGCCGTTAAAGAGGCTGCGGCCGCCAAAGGCATTTTAGCCAATATTGCCGATACACCGGATTTGTGCGATTTTTATCTGGGAAGTATCGTGCACAAAGGAGACCTGAAAATTGCCATAAGTACCAATGGAAAATCACCTACGGTGGCCAAACGCTTAAAAGAGTTACTCACCGATGCCATCCCTGCCGAAATGGACCAGGTACTGGACAATATGCAGGTGCTGCGATCTCGTATGAATGGTAATTTTTCGGAGAAAGTAAAACAGCTCAACGATATAACGAAGGTATTGGTAGATGATACCCAACCCAGAAAAATAAACGAAGAAAAAAAATGGAAATCGATTGCTACCAAACTGATCATCCTGTTTGCAGCAATGATTGTGGGGCACCTGGTATTGTCTTCTATTCCCTTGCCGCCTTTACCCGAGTTATGGGCCAGCACCCGGGAGTATATTAATCAACAATTCCTGTTTTTCATGCTGGCCGGTTTCCTGGCGCAGTTGGTAGACGGTCTGTTGGGGATGGGATACGGAGTTACCTCGGCTACCTGCCTTATTACGGCGGGGGTTAACCCGGTATCGGTTAGCGCCGCTATTCATACTTCGGAAATATTTTCGGCCGGTGTCAGCGGTTATAGCCATTACCGGTTTGGAAATGTGAACAAGAAACTCTTCAAGCACCTGGTAATTCCGGGTGTACTGGGGGCTATATTAGGAGCAGTTATGTTGGTATTCCTGGGTGAAACAGCCGGCGATTGGCTGATGCCGATCATTGCACTGTATGCCATGTTCCTGGGTTTTAAAATATTTAGCCGGGCTTTTCAAAATTCCACCCCTAACAAAAAAATAAAACGAGTGGGCTGGCTGGCCTGGTGTGGGGGCTTCCTGGATTCCTTTGGCGGTGGCGGATGGGGGCCGATTGTTACCAGTACCCTCATCTCAAAAGGAAGAAGTCCGCGGTATACGATCGGTACGGTGAGTTTAACCGAGTTTTTTATTACCATGGCAAGTGCTGCTACCTTTTTCTTTACAGCTGGCTTAGGCCACTGGCCCGTGGTAGTGGGGTTGATCTTTGGGGGCGTTATTGCAGCTCCTATTTCAGCGCGCCTGGCCGGAAAACTTCCCGCCAAAACCATGATGATTGGGGTAGGCATTATCGTAATGATCTGGAGTATTCGATTAATTATAAAATCATTTGTTTAATATTTAATGTTTCTGATATGGATATTGTTAGAATTGCAACGGCAGGAAGTGTAGATGATGGAAAAAGTACCCTGATAGGCCGTTTATTATACGAAACAAACAGCATTACAGCCGATAAACTGGAAGCTATCGAAAAAGCAAGTAAAAGAAGAGGGGTGGATTATACAGACCTGTCACTATTAACGGATGGGTTGATTGCCGAAAGAGAGCAGGGCATTACTATTGATGTAGCCCATATTTATTTTTCCACTCCAACCAGGAAATACATCATTGCCGATACCCCGGGCCATTTCGAATATACCAGGAACATGATTACGGGTGCAAGCAATGCACAGGTAGCCATCATTCTGATCGATGCCCGGAACGGTATTGTGGAACAGACCCACCGCCACTTCTATATCACACAGTTACTTCGGATCCCCTATGTAGTGGTATGTATCAATAAAATGGACCTGGTTAATTATTCCGAGGAACAATTCAACCAAATACGTGCACAGTTTAAAGAACTTTTTGAAAAAGCAAATTTCAAGGAGCAAAAATTGGAGTTTATTCCAGCCTCCTCTTTGTATGGCGATAATATATCCACCCGCTCTGCACAAATGAGCTGGTTCAACGGCCCGGCTTTGCTGGAGTTCCTGGAAGGAATCGAATGGCATACCATTGAAAACAACCTGCCTGCGCGCTTCCCGGTACAGTATGTGGTTCGTCCAAAATCTGAACAGTGGCACGATTTCAGGGGGTTTGCCGGTAAACTAAGTAGCGGTACCCTTGCAAAAGGAGATGTGGTGGTAGCATTACCCTCCCAACAGGAATCGGTGATCGAAGATATTTATCAGTTTGAACAAAGCCTGCCGGTGGCAGAATCCGGCGATTCGGTCGTAATTACCCTGAAAGATGAAATTGATATCAGCAGGGGCGATATGCTGGTAAAAAAAGCGGAAACGCCTGCACCGCTTAAAGAAATCAGTTCCATGGTATGCTGGCTGGATCATACGCCGCTGAAAGCCGGCAAAACCTATTTGTTGCAGCATGGCAGTAACCGTGTAAAAGCCAAAGTAACCAATCTTTTCAGCAGCATTAATGTACTTGATTACCAAACCATCGAAGGCGTGGAGGAAATCGGCTTAAACGAAATTGGTTATATTTCTCTTAAAACGGCCAAACCCGTAAATGCCGACAGTTATGCAGCTAATAAGCGAAACGGCAGTTTTATACTGATTGATGAGGGTACCAATAGTACAGTAGGAGTGGGCTTTATTGGTTAACAACCATTTTCCCTTTACATTTGCCCGAATCAATTGCGCTATCGTCATGGCTGAAAAGATTATAGAACTCAGGAATGCGACTATTTACCAGGGAACTAATCTGGTGCTCCAGGATGTGAACATAACCATTAACAGGGGGGAATTTGTATACCTGGTTGGTAAAACAGGAACCGGTAAATCAAGTTTACTCAAAACACTGTATGGCGATCTTCCACTTAAAGAAGGAGAGGGTACCGTAGTTGGGTTCAATCTCAAGGAGATGGACTGGAAAAAAGTTCCGTTCCTCCGCCGTAACCTGGGGGTTGTATTTCAGGATTTTCAGCTGTTAACCGACCGGAATGTCAATAATAACCTCAAGTTTGTTTTGCGCGCCACTGGCTGGAAAGACGAGCAATTGATGGATGAAAAAATTGCCGATGTACTGGATAAAGTAGGATTAAAATCCAAAGGATTTAAGTTTCCCTACGAAATGAGTGGAGGAGAGCAGCAACGGGTGGATATAGCAAGGGCCCTGCTCAATTCCCCCAAACTAATCCTGGCCGATGAACCTACCGGTAACCTGGATCCGGAAACCTCCGATGAAATTATGCAACTGCTTTTTCATATCAGCAGAGATTATGGAGCAGCTGTTGTAATGGCCACGCATGATTACCCGGTCATTCACAAATACCCGGCAAGAACACTACGTACCGATAAAGGCAGGGTGGAAGATAATGCTACGATAAATAAGTGAGCAATTGGTCTGCATTAACCGCGGCGTTGAAATGTGTTTCCAAAATCTTCTTTCGTAACGAAATTTCCTCTTCCGTAAAAGGACGATGGTATAATTCCTGCAGCAGCTGCCGTAGGTCCTGTTCCGATTCTCCGATATGGCAAAGAGGCGCAAGCGGACTACCTTCCAATGCGGTGGAATTGGTAATGCAATGCCGTCCATTGTACAATGCATTCAGCACTTTCAGCTTAATACCCGTTTTATTGAAAGAGGGAAGTATATTTATCTGGGCCAGGGTAATAAGGTCCTTCATTTCTCTTTCTTCGGGGTTGGCCACCAGGCAGGTATGTGTATGCTGATGCGCAATCCGTTGTAAACGCTGGGAGGGATTTTTTCCGGCTACAACAAACGGTATTTTAAGCTTACTGAATACTTCCTGCAATAACCAGATAGCTGCTTTTTCATTTTCAGCCACTCCCAGGTTGCCGTGGTATAAACAAAAAGAACCAACCCCTTCGAGTGAACGAACTTCTTTATATGGATGAAACACTGGTAGGTAATGCACCTGCCTAGCCTGTAATTTTTCCCGGTAATACTGGCTGTCTCTTTCTGAAAGGGTCAGTACTGGCCAGGCCTTAGCCACTTTTTTTTCCTGTCCGGCTAAAAGCCTGCTTTCATTCAGAAGATAGGCACGCTTCAGAACCGATCTTTCATACTTGGCCAATTCGCGGTAATAAGTGGTTTCCACGTTGAACAAACGCAACAAGATCTTTCTATTTTCGAACGCCGGATGATTCAATAAAAATGAACTGTGTATACCCTGCAGTAAAATCGGGTAGTCATCCTGCTTTAACCGCTCCAACAAATCGGAGCAGGAGCGCGAGGCTACTATATAGGGCAGGTGGAAACAAAATCCTTTATGCCCTTCCATCCGTTTGTAATAATGTACTTCCTGGCAATATTCATTCAGAATGGGCTGTTCTCCCCGTCCATATTCAAAACAGTGTAATATGATGGAAATTCCTTTTGCTTTAAGCGCCTGTAAGGTGCAAAAAATGTCCACCACCCCGCCATAATCGATGGGGTAGGGCACATCATGACTCACTATATGAATCGTTTTGCTACTTGACACCAGCACCTACAATGCTTTATAAAGGTTGATTAATAGTTTTTCTTCTTGTTCCCAGTTCCATTCCTGCCGTCTTTTTAAACAATTTTGCTGGAGCATTTTATACCTTAACGGGTCTGCCAGTAAATTGTTTATTTCCATGGCCAGTTCCCGGGCATCGGTTGTACCTGTTAAAACAGCAACAGGCGCTTCTTTGTTCAAACTGCGGTAAACAGGAAAATCGACGGCAATCTGCGGGGTAGCGGCATGCACATAATCGAAAAACCGGTTCGCCAGCGAATAATAATTGCTGAGTCCACGGTTTTCGAAGAGCGTAAAGCCAAGCAGGGCCTGGGCGGTTATTTTTTTCAACGCCGGCGGTGCCAGTTTTCCTTTGAGAAAAACCTTCTCTTGCAGTTTATACTGTTTAATCAATGCCCTGGTTTGTTCCAGAAAATTACCATCTCCATAAATGTGTAAAGGGTAGTCGACCCATTGCATGGCGGGAATCAGAACTTCAAATAATCTTCCTTCATTAACGGCCCCTTGGTAAAGTAAAAAACTATTTTTCTCCAACGAATAGGAGCTTTCCGCCAGTTTGGGAACATTCCTGATCACCTGGTAGTGTACCCCGTAGTTCTCTTCAAAAATCCGGGCAATTGGCTCATTAACGGTGTAGCCCCTGCGAAATTTTGGCAGCATCCAGGATTCCAGCTTTTTCCAGGCCGCATAAATGGGCGGACGGCTCACCACCTCTTTCATTTCGCAAAAAAGTTCATGTGCATCGTATACCTTTTTTTTGGACCGTATGGTTGCAACCAGGTAAACTGGTAAAATGGTATCCAGGTCAATTGCACAGAGAATCTGAACCCGTTGAAAAAGAAGCCACCAAAAAAGCCGGAACATATATTCCAGGTAAAATAATTTTCCTTTCGTAAACCATACCCTTATTCTTTTTTGCTGGAAGGAAAACTTCAATAATTCAGGGCTGTTTTTTTTAGCTACGCCAACCAGGCAAACCGAAAAGCCGGCAGCAGCCAACGAACCGGCAATTCGCTGCATACGCTGATCATAGTTCAGCTCATTGGTAACGGTAAAAATGATCCGCTTACTCATAGTATCTGTTCCGGTTGCCCATTTGAGCATAGATGGCCTCAATAATCTGTACTGAATGCCGGGCTTCTTCTGGTTTAATAAAGGGGTAAGCCGGGTCTGATAAGGAACGAAGCATCGCCTCGTATACCAGGTGATGATGACTGCTGCTGCCTGTATATCCCTGGTATTCATTTACCGGAGATTCGGGAAGATCCGGCCTTTCAGCACCGGGTAGCGCCAGGTATTCCAGCTTATTCAGGTAGGTGCCGCCAATTTTAACGGTGCCTTTTTCGCCAAACAAACTCAACGACCCCTCCATATTATGATCAAAGGCATTGATGCTGTAATGAATACTGCCGCGGATACCGGACATAAATTCTAAAATGGCGATACCCTGGTCTTCAAATTCAATCGAATTCTCATGCAGTAGGTTTTCCGATTGCGCAAAATGGACCGTTTTCAGTTCACCCAGGTACCAATACAGGAGATCCACAAAATGGCTGAACTGGGTAAAAAGGGGGCCTCCGTCGAGTTCCAAACTGCCTTTCCAAGCAGATTCCGTAAAATATGCGGTGGTCCGGTTCCAAAATGCATTCAGCTGGAAACCAAGGAGCTTACCGAAACGTTTTGCCTCCAACTGCTGCTTAACCCATTCAACCGGGGGATTGAACCTATTTTGTTTAACGATAAACAATCGTTTATTAAACGATTTAGCTGTTTGGATCATGGCCTCCGCATCCTGTACCCGAAGTGCCATAGGTTTTTCACATAAAACATGGCAACCGGCCTGCAGGGCTTCGATAGCATGCCTGGCATGCAGGCCATTGGGGCTGCAGATAAGCACAATATCTGGGTTGGTTTCCAGGAGCATGTCGGTCAGATTGGTATAGGCAGGTACGTTCCAGCTATCGGCTAAAACACGGGCTTTTTCCGGCAGAAGATCGCCCACGGCAACCAAACTGCCATAGCGGGCAGCCAGCGCAGCATGTTTTTTTCCAATATGTCCACAGCCAAGGAGGGCAAACCGGTAGTGCATGGGGAATTCAAATAAAGGGGCAAAATCCAAAAAATTTAGGAGAACTCAAGAGATTTGTAAGGAATTTCATTAACTTTGCCGCCAATTTAAGAAGATTATACTATTGGATGTTTCGTAAAAAAAACAAAGATGTCTTATTTAACTAAAGAAAAAAAAGCGAATATTTTCGCTGAATTTGGGGGTAATGCTGCTAACACAGGTTCTATTGAAGGACAGATTGCATTGCTGACAGAGCGGATCAGTTCCATCTCCAAGCACCTGCAAGCTAACAAAAAAGATTTTTCTACTCACCGCGGCCTAATGCAAATGGTAGGTAAACGTAAGCGTTTGCTGACCTATATGAGCAAGCACAATCTGACTGGTTACCGTCAGTTGATTGAGAAACTGGGTCTCCGTAAATAAGTGAGCTGATGATATTGCCAAACTATTCCCAACTGATGTATTCATGTTGGGAATAGTTTTTTGCATGCCATCCCTTTTTTGACTATTGTCTAACAGCATTTAACCAACTGCACAAATTATGTTAACACAACCAATTTCAGTGAGCGTTGACCTGGGTGGGGGCCGTGTGGTTTCCATTGAAACAGGCAAACTTGCTCGCCAGGCCGATGGTGCCGTAACGGTACGGCAGGGTAACTGTATTATTCTGGCTACCGCCGTGGCCAACAAAGAACCCAAGGAGGGACAAAGTTTTTTCCCGCTGACGGTCGACTACCAGGAAAAATTTGCTTCTGCCGGACGGATTCCAGGTTCATTTTTCAAGCGTGAAAGCAAATTGAATGATTATGAAGTGCTTACCAGCCGGTTGATAGATCGTGCTTTGCGTCCGCTTTTTCCGGAAGATTACTATTGCGATGTTCAGATATTGGTAACCCTTATTTCAAGTGATCCTGAAGTGATGCCCGATGCGCTGGCCTGCCTGGCTGCATCAGCGGCATTGGCTGTTTCTGATATTCCTATCCAGGAGCCCATTTCAGAGGTACGGGTAGCAAGAATTGATGGTAAACTTGTTATCAATCCTTACCGTTCAGAACTGGCTAAAGCCGATATGGACTTTATCATTGCTGCTACTGAAAAGAATATTATGATGGTGGAAGGTGAATCCAAAGAATGCTCGGAGGAAGACCTGATTGCAGCCATCGAAGCAGCCCATGAAGCTATCAAAAGCCAGGTAAAGGCACAGGTTGAATTACGCGCCAAAAAAGGGGTAACCGCAAAAAGAGACTATAAGAAGCCGGAAGAAAATGAAGAACTGAATGCTAAAGTGCAGGCTTTCGCCAAAGATAAAATTTACCAGGTTGCCAAATCTGCGCTGGCCAAACACGATCGAAGCGATCGTTTCGAAGCCATCGGCACAGAATTAATGGAACACCTGAAAACCGCCTACAACGTAGCAGAAGGGGAAGAACTGGCTGATTCTATCAAAAAGCTGGCAAAAAAATATTATGCCGATCTACAGTATTATGTGGTACGGGATATGATTTTAAACGACAGGGTTCGGCTGGATGGCCGTGGCCTGGAAGATGTTCGTCCGCTTTCTATGGAAGTGGATGTACTGCCTTCTCCACATGGAGCAGCCTTGTTTACCCGGGGTGAAACCCAGTCTTTAACCACTGTTACGCTT
>NZ_LUKG01000099.1:6896-13045 GCF_001601815.1 Flavihumibacter sp. CACIAM 22H1 | reverse complement strand
TTGAACAGGGATCCGCAAAAATTTCCAGGAACATATTGTTTGATGGTTCCCATAATACCGAGCTCGGTAACCGCATTTGCATACTTATGCGCATACGGCATACAGGGATAAATTTTGAAATCACGGTATTTATCGGGGTGCTGACGGATTACTTCACAAATATTGGCAATCCGATCGTGTGTAGTACACATAAAGGTCTGGATTCCTGCTTCCATTGCATGGTCGAGGGTCCGTATAATGGCTGAATCTTCCTTAAAGCGGATGGACTGTGCCATTGATTTTTCATCGGAAATATGGTTGACCGCGAAAAACTGATTGTCTCCAAATAATATTCTTTCCATCTTCATCACTGTTGAGCTTTTCTGATTAAGGCAATGGCATTGTCTGTTTTGGCAGCAGATTCAAAAGAGTTGATCTCATTGTAAACCTTGCCCTGTACCGCTTTTATGAAATGATCCATCTGCGCGGAATATTCTTCCCCCCTCAGGTAATAATCAACAGAAGGGGTCAGATCCGTTACATATTTTACGTTCCAGCCCCTGGAATAACCCGAAGGACAAACAGCGTCTTTGAAATAGACCTTTAATTCATTGGCATCTGAAACAATTTTTCCTTTGGTACCATTAATGCTGATGGAAGTGGTCATTTTGCGGTGTGTTTCATCACTCCAGTTTACCGACAAAAGCCCCGACACCCCATTTTGCAAGGACATCATCGCATATACCGCATCATCTACCTGTTTTGAAAAGATTGATTTTAGGCTACTGCTTTGGACTGATTTAACCGGTGAAAGCAGGTAGTTGATCAGATCAATTACATGCGAAGCATAGTCCATCAGGCAGCCGCCACCCTCTTCGGGATTGGAACGCCAGGTATCCTGTTTGGGTTTCACCACTACCGGACCATAAGCCTGCCCCATAAAATGATATACGTCACCGATAGCGCCAGAATCAACCAACCTTTTAACTTCATCAAATGTTCCCACAAACTTATTGTGATAACCTACCTGGTTAACCAGTTTTTTTGATTTTGCCAATTGGATCAGGGCCAGTCCTTCTTCCGGGTTCAGGCAAAATGGCTTTTCTACGAACACATGAATGCCCAATTCCAGCATTTCCTTCACCATGGATGCATGGTATTTGGTAGGAACTGCTATTACCACAGCATCCGGTTTGGCTTGTGTAAGCATTTTTTTATAATCCGTAAAGCAGGGAAAAGGACTGTATTTTTCCATCGCTTCGATCACCATTTTTGAGGTATCGCATACCCCCACCAGTTCCACTTCCGGGTGCGCACCCAGTATGGCGAGGTGTGAGATGCCCATTTTTCCCGCTCCAATCAATCCAACTTTTACCATTATCTGTTGTAGTTTAATATTTCGCTTATAAATAATTCATAGGCCTTTTTACCTTTCTGCATCAATTGCAGATCCGGCTCCTTGTTCTGGAGAGCGCGCAGTAGATTTTCCACCGCTTCGGGTTTCAGGTTAGGCTCATGTGCCATAATACCTTCCTCCAGCAAAAACTTGTCCACTTCCAGCAATTCATCCTGATACACAGAAATAGTTGGTATACCCAGTATGGCCAATTCCCTGGTCATAGAACCGCCGGCGCCGATAAATAAGGTGCATTCTTTGGCAATCTGATCAAATTGCATGGGTTTTTCAGGCACCCGGATGCCAGAAAATTTTTGCTGCCGGTAATGCTCCAGTTGCGTTTTATCTCTCGGTAAAATAGTAATGGAATAAGTATGTTGCAAGGCTTCCAGTGTGCTGTCCAGGAAATTCAGCCCCCCTTTATAGTATTGTGCAGTCAATGGCTCCGGACGCACATAAATTGTTTTATTGTCAGGAGGATTTGCCTGCCTGGCCGCATGGATCTGCTCTCCTTTCTGCCATAAGTAAATGCCTTCCTTAACACCCGGGTACTGAAGTGTACGTTTGGCCGATCCTCCTTTCTTTACAATTTTTTCAACCGGCAGGTTTTCAGGAATTAATACTTTATTGGCGAACATAAAACAGGGTATATTTCCCATAGCATGTTCGTTGTCGTTGGTATATATGGAAGGTATGCCTAACAGACGGGCAACCACCGGAGAATGAAAAGATGATTGTGAAACGGCCAGGTCAATTTTTTTATCGCGGAGGAATTTCCTTAATTGGTTCACTCTTATCGGATACCCAAACAGTTTTTTATACAGGTTTTTTCCATAATGCTCACCCACCACTGTATGGTCCATATTTTTCTGCTTCAGCAAATCAATGGTATTAGCCAGCGGGCGGCAGGTTATTAATACCTCGTGCCCCCGCGACTCCAGGTCCCGGATCATATCATGGAACATATTGATATGCGGCGAATTCGAAAGGTCAAACCAGATTTTCATGGGGTATTCGGGGTTGTACGTGCTGCGTAGTTTTTTTATCCTGTCTTAGGTAAATGGCTAATGCGTAAAACATCCAGGACTGCGACCAGCGCATGTAAGGAATCCTGGAATGAAAATATTTATTGATCTGATAATAATAGAAACCCTGGGGGTCCTGCATATGATCAATGGTCCAGTTCACCACCCGGTCTATCAACTCCCGGTGTTGCTGAAACAGGTTCAGTTTTGCCAGGGTAATAACCAGTTGGGTAGGGGCATGTATATCTATGGGATAAGTAGCATGGCTATAATACTTTGAAATACCTTCTTTGGTAAAAAATGTATTCAGGTAATAAGCCAGGCCTTTTTCAATGACGCCGTCAAAACTTCTGTCGCCGGTAAAATCACGATAATCGGTCAAGCACTCCAGGTTATACCCGGTATGAAAATTATCTATCCACTGATGAAAAGAATAAGTGCCATAACTCCAGGAACCATCCTGCTTTTGGTGAGCAGAACAGAAGGCCACCGATTTTCTGGCAACATCCTTTAATTCTTCCTCGCCGGTATGATGGTAAACCCGGGCCAGAAGCCGACTACCGAGCAGTGACGCGTTGAAAACAATACTGTTATCATTTTTTGAGTAGGAAAATGCAAAATTACCCTGGTCGTCATGGGTGCGGTTCAGGTCTTTCAGGAAAAAATCACAGGTACTTCTGGCTTTTTCTAACAGGAAAGCCTCTCCGGTAATATCATAGGCATCCAACAAAGCATTGGCGATAAAGGAAGATGCTACTACTGTTGGGGTAAACTTGGGCTGGAAAAAAGCGCGTGACTCCCAGTCAAAATTATAGCCCCAGCAGGCTCCGCTGAAACCCGGCGTTTCCGATGTAATAATTTTCTCTACAAAAAAATTGATCCGATCCAGGTATTCCTGTTTGGGCTCCATTTGATACAACTGACAGTAACCCGATAAAAATATACCGAGCGCCTTAGGGTTGTATTCTTTTTTAATACCTACCATCGGCCGAAGGTTCAGCGGCATTCTTTTGAATGCCTGAATCCAAACCAACCGGGCAAACCGGCTTTTAGGCGCCCAGGGAAGGCGTTGAAAAAAAGTACTGTTCAACCCATCATACGGATCATATCCCTTAAACTCTTCTTTCTCGCAAAAGTTTTTTAACTTCTGAAAAGAGACCTCTGCCTTATTGCTCATGGAATACTATATTTTGTGGTAAGCCTGTTGCTAAACTATCCAGAATACGGAAGGTGGTTAGCGTAGTAAGACAAATTGAACGGAATGAAATCGGGCTGCCTGATCCTTTCTGCAAGGCTTCAATAAAACTATGCACTTCTTCCTTATGCCCTTTACTTGGTGATTTCAATTTAATTTCCTTGCCCGCGCTATAAATCAATCCATCGCGAAAATCGTTGATAACCCCAATTTTTCCAGCGCAGAAAACTTCAATTAATTCCTTGGGCATTCCCTTATCACCATTGGCCAAATAACTCAGGTTGCCGATTGATCCATCGGAGAATTTTACAACAATTGCAATATTATCCGCCGGTGTAATGGCGGCATTGGTGGTACTGATACAATCGGCATATACTTTTACCGGTTCTGCATCAGTAAAATATTGCATCAGGTCAATAAAATGACAGATTTCCCCAACAATTCTCCCCCCTCCTATGTCCGGTTGTTGAATCCAGCTATCTTTAGGAATTAAGCCCCCATTTACCCGGATATTCACTACCATTGGCTCGCCTGAATTTGCCATCTCCGATTTAATACGGCGACTCACGTCCGCAAAACGCCGGTTAAATCCTACCATCAGTGATCTATCTGATTTTTTCATGGCTTCTGCCACATCTGCCAACTGGTCATCATTCATGGCCAGGGGTTTTTCAACATATACATGTTTTCCAGCCTGTAAGGCCTTAATGGTTAAACCGGCATGTGAGGAGTGTGGGGTGGCAATAAATACGGTATTGATTGAATCTTTACTCAATACATCCTGCAGATCGGAAGAGCAAAAATTGAAGCCAAATTTATTAGCTACATTTTTAGCCGTAATACCCCGGGAGGTAACCACGCCTTCCAAAGAGCCGCCTCCGGATTTTACATTGGGGATAAGGTAACTCTGGGCAAAACTTCCGGCACCAATAAAGCCAGCATTAACAGCGGCCAAGGGAGCCTGTTTCAGTTCTACTTTGGTAGCATGTTTGGCTTTGTTGGGAGAATATTTCAGCAGCATGCCGATATGCGGTTCCTTTACCTTCCCCAGGATTATATCATAGGCTTTTTCTGCGTCATCAATATCAAAAACATGGGTGATCAGGGGCTGCAGATTGATCAGCTTCCTCGATAATAAATCAAGAAATGCTTCCATATTGCGCTGTTCTGTCCACCGTACGTAGGCATACGGATAATCATGTCCGTTTTCTTCATAGTTGGTATCATATCGGCCAGGACCATATGAACAGGAAATCCGCAATTCCAGTTCTTTGCGATAGAAATGCGGATCACGGGGAATGTCCATTTTAACAGCGCCCACTACTATTATTTTCCCTTTTTTTCGGCATAATTCCGTAGAAAGTTCAATGGGGTCACTGGAAAGGGTAGCAGCTGTAATAATGACGGCATCAAAACCGTGGCCGTTTGTAAAATTTTCACAGGCAGCCAACAGGTTGGGATCATTTCGGTTCAGTGCTTTATCGGCCGAATATTCATTGGCCATTTTCACAAAGGATTCAGACAAATCAATCCCAAAAACGGTACAGCCATTTGCTTTCAGGAGCTGGCCGGTTATTTGACCAAGTAATCCAAGGCCGATGACACAAATTTTTTCACCCAGCCGTGGTTCTGCCTGCCGAACCCCCTGTAGCGCAATAGCCCCAAGGGTGGTAAAAGAAGCTTCTTCTGAACTTACGTTGTCAGGAACTTTCGCAACCAGGTTTTGGGGTACTGCAATGATTTCGGCATGGGAGGCATAATCAAGCCCGGCACAAGCTACCCGGTCGCCGGTTTGAAAGCTGCCATTCCTGTCGAGGGAAGAAAGTACGGTACCACTGGTACTATATCCAAGGGCTTTTAAAGAGTCGAGTTTTGTTTTTACTTTCTCGAGGGTTGCTTTAAGGCCTTCTTTTTTGATGTTTTGCAATACCTGGGCAACCAGGTCGGGCCGCTGGCGGGCCTTGTTTAATAAGTTTGCCTGGGCAACTTTTACGGTACTTCTTTCTGTTCCGGCACTGATGAGAGAAAAGTTATTCTCCACTAATACCATTCCGCTGGAGAGTTTTGGCATCGGTACTTCATCCACATACAGCTCTCCTGTCTTGAAATTCTGAATAACCTGTTTCATTTTTGTAGTTGGTTCAATTATCTAAAAACTCCCGGCACCATAGTTCCAGGGTAATCAACTGATAAATCTGGTAAGCATTGTCTTCCACCCCTTTCCGATCTTCTTCAATAAGTTTCTTTACAGCCCCGAAATTAAGCATGCCACGCTTCTCAATAGCTTCTTTTGACAACAATTCATCCACCATATTCCTCAGATCGGTGGAGATCCAGGACCGGATGGGCGCCCCAAAAGCCGCTTTTGGTCTATAAATAATACGCTTAGGCAAGAACGATTCGGCCACCTTCTTTAATATATATTTCGGTTCTTTTTTATATATTTTATACGGACCGGGAATTTGCATTGCCTTCTCAATCACCAGTTTATCAATAAACGGTACCCTTACTTCCACCGAAGCGGCCATTGAAGCCCGGTCGGTATAGGTAAGAT
>NZ_LUKG01000099.1:0-6732 GCF_001601815.1 Flavihumibacter sp. CACIAM 22H1 | reverse complement strand
GTATAGGTAAGATTGAGGCCCAGCATAAACATGCTTAGGTCGGTATTGCACATCTGGTTTACCAGGTCGCCCTTGAATTTTGCGTTAAATACCGCGTCATGCTCCTGCAGCAGGGCCGGGATAGCGGCCTGATACGCCGGTGTAACCAGGTTTTTCAGGCTATCCGGACTATAATAAGAATAGCTCCGCATATAGGTTTGACTTGGGGGTAAGGATACCAGGCTGAAAAAGCGCTTGGCCCAACGTCCGAAACGAAAGCCCTTTCCACCTACTTTAACTGGTAAAAGCGAGGCCGTAAACTTGCCCGCCGCCCGAACAAACCCCGGAAGTTTATTAAACTGCATAGACAAGAGGGTTGCTTTCTGCCGGCGATAGCCAAAAAATATCTCATCGGCCCCCATTCCTGATAACAGTACTTTCACTCCTTTATCGCGGGCGGCCTTACAGATGATATAAGTGTTGATAGCAGCGGGATCCCCGATTGGTTCATCGAGGGTGCGAACCATTTCAGGTAACATTTTAATAATATCCGGGGTAATTTCTATTACATGGTGATTAAACCCGAATTCGTCCGCCAGTTCCTGGGCATATTTTTCATCATCCGGCATTTTTTCCACCTTTTTGTCACGGCTCGTAGTGGAAATGGTGTAGGTAGACAAGGCAGGATTGGTTCTTTTAGCCAATACTGAAATCAGGGAGGAATCCAGTCCACCGCTCAAAAAACTGCTTACCGGTACATCTGCCACCATATGACGGGCAATAGAGGCTTCTACGGTTTGCTTTATATCGGCCACAATGGCTTCTTCCGATTGATAGGATGGATTGCTGCTGGGTTGGAGGTCGTAATACCGTACCAGTTCCATGCGCTGATCGGGATGATACAGCATATAATGGCCCGGGGGCAGCTTATAACAGTTCCTGAACATGGACTGGTTACCAGATACCCAGGAATAGTTAAGGGCGCTCACCAGCGATTTGGGTTCAATGTTTTTGTCAAAACCCGGCACTTTCACCAGGGTTTTAAGCTCCGAACTGAATGCAAGCCCTTTCCCAATCTGCGTATAGAACAGCGGTTTGATCCCAAAATGATCCCTGGCCAATACCAACTCTCTGGTTTGCTTATTGTAAATAGCGAAAGCAAACATGCCAATCAACTGATCCAGGCTGCTCAGCCCATATTGTACAAACATTTCAAGTGCCACTTCGGTATCACCGGTAGTAATAAATTCTACCTGCTTTTCTTTACGTAACTGGTCCTGTAATGCCTGATAGTTATAAATTTCGCCATTAAAAAGGATCGCATAATCACCTTTGTGAAAAGGTTGATTGGAACGTTCGCTCAGGTCAATGATCGACAATCGCTGATGAGCCAGTGCTATATAGTTATCGGACCAAACAGACTGATTGTCTGGCCCCCTATGTGCCTGAGATTGGTTAGCCATGGCAGCCAGCCCGGGGTTATCGGCAAATCCTGTAAATCCGGCAAATCCACACATTTTCTGCTTTTTAGGTGTTAGATAGATCCCAATAAATGGGTGTAATACGATTTGTAATAATCGTAAGAATTGGAAGAAGCCTGGTTCAACTGTGCTGTTTCATTCGTTAACAGTTCTATCAATGCCTTTTCAAATGCTTCCTGGTTTCGATTGGCAAACAAAATCGTTCCCTCCGGACGTTTTACCACATCAGAGGATAAAACAGGCTTATTAAGAAACAGCGCTTCGCGGATGGAAAGAGAATCGCCATCTGTATTCGTGGGCCGTACTACAACATCTGCCTGTTCCATAAGTTTTACAAACGAGAGTTCCTCATTGATGAGTGAAAACTCATTCTGCAATCCATCGGCTACTATTTGTTGCTGGTAGGCTTCATAAGCCGGACCAAACATATCAATGGTAGCAATATTGAAAATGAAATGAATGGGCACTCCTTTGTCTTTGATTTTTTTCACCGCAGCCAGGCACATATCTACTCCATATACGTCCTGGTTGTTAAACCGGTCAAGCCGCCATGCATTGGAAACAATTATTTTTTTACCCTGTGCCTTCTGAGTTGATAAAAGCTGTTGAACAGCAGCTGGCAACTCTTTTTCCTCCTGCATTACGGGGGGCAAAAATGCATACTGTACAAAGGTCTTTTTTGCAGGAAGGGTTACCCGTTCCAGCATTTCTGCATTTACACTGATAATGATATCACACCAACCAAAAAAACGTTCATCGATCCAGCGGTTCAATCCCGATTTTTCTTCCGGGTAGGCATGCAATGTCAGTACGATTTTTTTCCCCAGCAACTTCGCTGAAAGGATATGAAAAAAACGAAGGGCGTTTAGGCCAGAGTGAATAAACAGAAAATCAGACCAGGCAACTTTTTTCCAATAGCGAAGGAATTTCTTCTGTCGAATATTAAAATACGCAGCTTTTATATTCCTCGATTCATCTACCAGGTCAATCTCAAACTGATCGTCCAGCAGGTGTTTTAAGCGCCATAAATGAATGCTGACCCCTCCGGCTGGTGGAGGAACCGGCCCCACCAGAAGCATTTTTTTCTTTTTAGTCATGTGCAATGCTGCCCTCAGAAGATTTTATTTTTTCCGCAATCATCCTGGAAAAACGAAGCGATGCGGGTTCGTTCAGATGCCTGACATCATAAAAATTCTTAGGATCTCCGGAAAATGCCGGGTCCTGCGAATGATCCCAAAAAGGAATATGGTATTTTTTGGCAATTTCTTCCGCCAGCAGTACTGATTTGTCTCGAACCGGGAATGTATTAAAATAGGGGGAGCAAACCACGTACAAGTCTACTCCGGCTTTTTTGCAGCTTTGAATAAACTGCAGGTAGCTTTTTACCTGTACCGAATCAATTTCATAGTGCAGGTTGTTAGTATCGATCACAGCTTGCTGTGTAAGTTCCCGGTTAATGGGCGAATACCCTCTAATTACGGGGTCTTTTTTATTATAAAACTGGGTATTACCCAGGCCTATAGAAAGTAAGGTGGAATTAAACGGATACATCTGAAAGCATAGCTTTACCGGCTCAAATTGCCCTCTGAGGTCAACCGTAGCACGTATTTCCGGGTGGGTTTTATAAAACGGGAGCAATACCGAAAGCTTCTCGTAGTTGGGTGCATAATATTCGAATTCATGCGCCACAATATCCAGTAGTACGATTTTGGGGCGATGCCGTTTCAATACAGCCTGCGCCACTGCATTGCTGTATAAAATAAAATTCCCGTTTCTGCCTGCATTGTAAAACGAAAGGTCCAGGATTTCTTCAAAAGCCTGGGGGTGATAATGATTTCGGGCGCGGGAGGAGCCAAAGACCATTAATTCTTCCCGGCTTTTTTCCATTGCATAAATGGTTTCATAATCAGGGCCGGATTCCTGTTTAAAATAGAGTTTTCTTAACAGGGAGCCGGTTACAAAATCCACCACAAACAACACCAACAGAAATATTCCGAGCCGAAGCAGAAATTTTTTAAACCCCTTATTGGTAAGTAATTGAGTCAGCATGCAGATTAAAATTGAAAATAGATAAACTGGCTTCCGTCGAACACCCCGATCAAAAGAATCAGAGCAATTAAAACCATATAGGTTGCATACCTGATTACCGGGTTTTGATGTTCCAGTAAAGGCGAGGTATTTTTAAAATATTCATGTTTTATTTCTCTTCCCAACAAAAAGCCCAACCCGATCAAACCATAGAACATTTGGGTAAAATCAGTGAAGAGCGGCCCTTTCAGGGTAAATATTTTTTTTACAATCAGGAAGGCATCCTGCACAGAAGCTGCCCGGAAAAATATCCAGGAAAAGCAGATCAGGACAAACGTCATCAGGATATTTCCTGTTTTTTTTATCCAGGCAGGGAGCGGCACTTTATTATCCAGGTGCCGGTCAATATACCGGGTACGGATGAGCGCAAATACCAGGTAAAATCCATTCAAGGCACCCCAGATGATATAGGTCCAGTTGGCACCATGCCATAGACCACTGATAAGAAATGTAATAAACAGGTTAAAGTACCACCTGGGTATTGGCACCCTGTTACCGCCTAGCGATATATACAGATAATCTTTGAACCAGGTAGAAAGGGATATATGCCAGCGGCTCCAGAATTCCGAAATGCTCGCTGAAAGATAAGGGCGATTAAAGTTTTTCATCAAATCATAGCCCATAACCCGGGCTGCACCAATAGCGATATCGGAATAACCGGAGAAATCGCAATAGATCTGAAAGGCAAAAAACATGGTAGCTACTGCCAGCGTTAACCCGGTATGCTCTTCTGGGTTTCCATAAGCTGCATTTACATAAATAGCCAGTCGGTCAGCGATTACCAGTTTCTTAAAAAAGCCCCACAACATCAACCGCAGGCCGCTCACCACCCGGTCATAATCGAATCTATGTTCTGTTCTGAACTGAAAGAGAAGGTTTTGCGGGCGTTCAATGGGCCCGGCTACCAACTGGGGGTAAAACATTACATAGAGAGAATAGATCCCGAAATGCCGTTCTGCTTTCTGATGGCCGCGGTAAACCTCAATGGTATAACTCATTGCCTGAAAAGTATGGAAAGACAAACCGATGGGCAGCAATATGGACAGGTATGGAATAGGATTTTCCCAACCGGCTCCATGAAGGAGAAAAGTCAGGTTATCATTCAGAAAATTATAGTACTTGAATACCGCCAATACACCAATATTGGCAATCAGGCTTAGTACCAGAAAGCGTCGTTTCTTCTTCCCCTGGGCCTCTTCTATCCAGATTCCTGCAAAATAATCTATTACAATAGTGAAGAATAAGATCAGGATATAAACCGGCACAAAGGCCATATAAAAGTAGCAACTTGCTGCCAGCAATAAAAACCATCGGTACTTATGCGGTAATATAAAATACAGCGAAGTAACCAGGAAGAAGAAAATAACAAATTCGATAGAATTAAAAAGCATAGCTTATACCATTCGTTATAGTTTCATGAATTGCTTACCCTTTTCCAAGCGCTCCCATCATGGAGCCAATTTTTTTAAGGAGCTGATAGGTAACCGTATAGTAATTGGTACAGGCTACTACCTCTCCTCCGAACGAAGCCTTGAAATTATTAATACCGAGCAGCGCTTTGTCTTCAGTGTTCTGTGTATATCCCCCAAAATCATATACTTTATACCCCAGTTCTTTAAAGTGCAGCATATCATGGTAATGAAGCGCTTTATTAGCTTTTGCAATCAGGCTTTTATCAAATGCATCATCCGTTCTTTTGGATGCTGAGTGAAAGGCCCGTACTATTTTATAGGTATCGTCAATAAGGATACTGTGCGCCACCAGGATACGCCCCTCGTGTTTTGCATAGCTGAGTTTAAGAAATCCTTTCATCTCTTCTATTCTGCGAACGCTGGTGGTACCGATATTTACCGAACGGGCAAACTCATTAAAAAAATCAACAAACCCTTCCACATCATCGTGAAAAACACAGGTGACTCCGGCTTCTTCCGCCTGTCGTATCTGTTGCCGGTTAGATTTTACAAAACCGGCTAAGATGGTTTCCGGGTCAAGCGTCAGGTCATTTTCGATTGTATAGGTAGTATCTGTATAGCCTGGGGATACAGGTTTTTCTCTGTTTTTAACATGCAACCAGGCAGTGGGCATAATCTTATCCCAAAAGCCGGGTTGGCAGTGATACCAGTTTTCAGTAACGTTCAGAAATAAAAACTTTTTTTTAAAGCGGACCATTGAGCGTTTGTTTTACAGCGGTTCGGAATAAGGTTAATGGGGTGGAAAGAATCGTTGCCAATAGCCATTTATCTTGGCCAGGTTTTCGTAATAGCCGCCTTCATCATTTACAGAGTAGCGGGGTATTTCAAGCCTGGATACAGTAGCTACGTCAATTTGCCCCGGTTTGGTAGTAAAACCTAACCGGTATTTATTTTTTTCTGCGAGGGCCAGGGTTTGTTCATTATAATCACCATTCGGATAAGCCAGGCTGGTGGTGTTTTGCTGCAGCCATTCATCCAATGTTGCTTTTGCTGCTACCAGTTCGTGAAGTTGACGTGCTTCTCCACAATTTTTAAGAATCGGATGAGAAACCGTATGCGCGCCAATAGTTATATAGGGATGTTTTGCTACCTCACGGAGCTGAGCAAGCGTCATACAGGTTCGCTCCAAGGGAATATGCTGCTTCAGTACCTCCAGTTTGAGGTCAAATTCCTGAACAGGAAGGGTTTTAAATGCTTCAATCGTTGGCAGGCCGGTAAACTTCGTCTGTTCGGGTGCGCCGGCATAATCCCACCAGTAATTACCATCCGTTACCGGGTTAATAGGTACAAAAACAGTAACCGGCACCTTAAATTCTTCTATTACAGGAAGCAGATCAAGAAATTCTTTATTGCCATCATCAAAACTGATAAATGCAAGTTTCTGCGCAGGCTGTTTTTGTTGGCTAATCATTTCTTCGAGTTGCCCGATAGAAATAAACCGATAGCCCTTTTTATGCAGCCAGCTGATCATCTGCCTGAATAACTGAACGCTGGGGTTGTGAAAATATACGGATAGAATTTTATCGTCCTCCGGCCGTTTGACCAGGCGAATAGCCATCAATACGGCACCAATTATTTCTTTAACTGTACTCATACTGCAGGTACGGATCGTTTGTGCTTAACAAGTTGCTGATAAAAGGACTGTGTTCGTTCTGCCACTGAAGAAGCCATATAATTTTCTGTTGCCTTCTGTTTAGCCGCCTGCCCCATGC
>NZ_LUKG01000098.1:4685-14302 GCF_001601815.1 Flavihumibacter sp. CACIAM 22H1 | reverse complement strand
ATCCAGGTGTTTGGTTCGATCTGTAAACTCCTTTTTATTTAGCCAATCTGCCTGCAATGCTCCTTTTAAATAACCGGCTCTAAATTCTTCCGCAGTACGAACGTCTAATACTTGAATATTTCCGCCCGGTTCAATCAATTTTAAAAATTCAGCAGGACGTACAGATTTTTCGGACTGACCACTCAGGGTACAACTTCCACCGAATAACGCTACGGCCAAAAAAAACAACCATTTTTTCATATAGCAAGATTAGTATTCGTTCTAAAATCAGTAATTCCTTTCAACTCCTCCACTACATAATACACAATCGGGCACCGCCCATAATGCATCAAAATACCAAATAACCGATCTCTAAAACCATCCTTGTGTAAATGCGGAAATTCCCGGCATTCAGCAAAGCGGTTTTCATAAATCGTACACTTATTCTGTTCCAGGAAATGACAGGGAATGGTATTGATGATTAATTGCCCACCCAAACTTTCTTCCAGATGCGACTGCTTTAGCTCTGCCAGGCTTAGCCCGGTCCGATCAGCCAACGCAACAGCTTCCTCCTGGCTTACATTAATCAACAAACTCCTGCAACAATTGCCACAGGCAGTACAATCTACAGCACTCGAAATCCGCTGGTTAAGGGCCTGAACAGTAGTATCCAGGTCTTGGTCCAGGGAACGAAGATAGCTACGGAACTGTTCGTTTTCCGCAACCAAGCGCTCCGATTCTTCCGCAATAAAACCCAGGTCAATCGGGTAGGTCAGCTTATTCATCCTCTTCCTCCCAATCTTCTTCTTCTTCCTCCTCATCATACAACGATAAAATAGCGGAGGCACTTTCATAGTCAAGTTCCTCCACGATCTCCTCGATGGAATCGGTTCGCTTTTTCCAAAAATCTTCCTCTACCTGTCCAAAGCTTCTTAACAGTATGCATTTATCTGTTAAGGCTAAAACGGAGACCATTTCAATATCCGTGTCTTGTGCATCTTTTAACAGGTAAAAATTACCTGGTTGCAAATCAGCATAGGTTGCCATATTCTAATTTTAAAGGGTCTGTTTACCGTACAAAGCAGGCTTATTCCTCCCCATCCTCATAATATGCATCCTCACTACTATAATAGGCCGTCTGCCATTCTTTTACTTTTTCATCACTTAATAACTCCAGGATCTCATAAATAACATCCTGTTTTTTTCTCCATTCGGTTGTTTCTGTTTCCCCAAACCTGGTAATAAACAAACAATAGTCCGTGTCCAAATTCACCTTGATCAGCGAAATGGGCCCCTCTTCTTGCTCCTGGATCAGGTAATAACAACTCGTCTCCAATAAGGAATAGTTATACATACACTTCAATTTTTCAACAGTTAAACTAAAATAACGGGTTGTAAATCAGCACTTAATGGATTAGTATGGGCCGGATGGTTAAGGCTTTGCAAGAGGGTTAGTAATTCGGTGCAAAAGCTTGTTAACCGGTGCGGGAAATCAAAAATAAGATTAATCCCGGAGCTGTACAACCCTGCAGATGAACAGCCGTAAATTTAATTAAGCCTTAATCGATTCAACTTGAAAATCAATTACTTGACTATTTTTTGGGGTTATCCACAGGGGTGCAGAAAGCCGCTGCGGCAAGATGGCGCTACTTTTTTATATTTGCCCGCTTGAGCAGCAATTTACCGGCTGCAGGTAAAAAAGGAAAGACTATGGCAGAAGCTAATAAAACTGGATTTGAGTATACCGAAGATTCAATCAGAAGTCTCGACTGGCGAGAACATATCCGGCTAAGACCCGGCATGTATATCGGCAAACTGGGAGATGGAAGTAGTGCAGACGATGGCGTTTACGTCCTTATTAAAGAGGTCATCGATAACTGTATCGATGAACATACCATGGGTTACGGAAAACAGATTGAAATAACCATCAAAGACAAAGCCGTAACCATACGCGATTATGGCCGCGGAATTCCACTGGGAAAAGTGGTAGATGTTGTAAGCAAAATCAATACCGGCGCCAAGTACGATTCCAAAGCCTTTCAGAAAAGCGTGGGCTTAAACGGGGTGGGTACCAAAGCAGTGAATGCCCTCAGCACCTATTTTAAAGTAACGGCTTTTCGGGAAGGAAAAGAAAAAACGGCAGAATTTGCCAGAGGTATTCTCACCAAAGAACACAAAGAAACCGCTACCCAGCAAAACAATGGTACCCTGGTATATTTTTTACCCGATGATACGGTATTTCGTAATTACCACTTTCAGGAAGAATACATAGAAAACCTGTTATGGAATTATTGCTACCTGAATGCAGGCCTGGTCATTCATTTTAACGGTAAAAAATTTGTCAGTAAAAACGGGTTGCTCGATTTATTGCAGCGCCGAACGAACGAAGATGAACTTCGTTATCCGATCATTCACCTAAAAGGAGAAGATATTGAAGTAGCAATTTCCCATAACAATGATTATGGCGAGGAACTTTTCAGTTTTGTGAACGGGCAATTTACCACCCAGGGTGGTACCCACCAGCAAGCATTTCGGGAAGCCTATGTAAAAGTTATCCGTGATTTTTTTAAGAAAGATTACGAAGCCGCCGATATCCGGGCCAGCATTGCCGCGGCCATCTCCGTAAGAGTGGTTGAGCCTGTATTTGAATCCCAAACAAAAACCAAACTGGGGTCGCAATACGTAGAGGAGGGAGGCCAATCCATGAAAAACTTTGTATTGGAATTCCTTTCCAAGGAGCTGGACAATTACCTCCATAAACACAGTGCCACTGCAGATGCCCTTAAGAAAAGGATTGAACAAAGTGAACGCGAGCGGAAGGAACTGGCCGGCATTAAAAAATTAGCCAATGAGCGGGCTAAAAAAGCCAATCTGCACAACAAAAAATTACGCGATTGCCGGTATCATTACAATGAAGAACCAACCGGTAAAGACAAGGAAGCCGTTGCACAAAAACAACGGGAGAGTACCATCTTTATTACCGAAGGAGACTCGGCCAGTGGCTCCATTACCAAAGCCAGAAATGTGGAAACACAGGCAGTCTTCAGTTTGCGAGGAAAACCATTGAACTGTTTTGGCTTAACCAAAAAAGTGGTGTATGAAAACGAGGAATTCAACCTGCTGCAACATGCCTTGAATGTGGAAGAAGGGGTAGAACACCTGCGCTATAATAATATTGTAATCGCCACTGATGCCGATGTAGATGGCATGCATATCCGCCTTTTGCTGATGACTTTTTTCCTGCAGTTTTTTCCTGACCTGGTAAAAAACGGGCATGTTTATATTCTGGAAACGCCTTTGTTCCGGGTGCGTAATAAACAGGAAACCATTTATTGTTACGATGAAACAGAAAAACAGGCCGCTATGAAAAAACTGGGCGCAAAGCCCGAAATTACCCGATTCAAAGGGTTAGGAGAGATTTCACCCGACGAATTTGCCCGGTTTATCGGGGATGATATGCGCAAACAACCCGTACTGGTAATGCCAGAAACGCATATTCAGCAGGTACTGGAATATTATATGGGAAAAAATACCCCACAGCGCCAGGATTTTATTATTGATAACCTGAAAATAGAAGTTGACCTGGCAGAAGAAACCCTGAACTAATAAATGGATTATGATTCACCTTGTTTTTAATGAACCGGATATAGAAGTTTTGAAGCAGGCCATTGCGTTGGATGAAAGCCTGCAAGGCGAAGTAGTACTTATCAGAGATGATTATGCAGTAGGCCCCATACAGGATATTTACAAAGGAGAAGGACGTGAAATCAGGCAAAACTGGTGGAAAGAAGTACTGGCCGGCGGAGATTATGAAGGCAAGGTTGCTACTGGAGAAGTGGATGATTACAAAACGGTTGCCGAGTTGGTGGGTAGCCTTCGAAGAAATACGGAAGAACTGGTATGGATCTGGGCCGCACAAAATAAACACGACGTTTCGGGCTATTATTGGCTCTTACATTTTGTGAAAGAATTTCAGGGCAGAATTTTTATTCTTTACCTGAATAACCTGCCTTTCCTGAACGAAAAAGGACAGTTGTTTTATCCCACCTGGTTAAGTACCATTCCTCCCAAAGAATTCCTGAAAGCTAAAAAGCTGGCCCGCCCAATTACCCTCAGTGAATTTGAGGTGGATCCGGATGAATGGCTTAAACTGGCAAGCGAAAACAAAGGGGTTCGGATACTGGAAGGCGGTAAAAAATTATCCCAGTTTACATATGACTACTACGACAAAGACCTGGTAAAATTTGCGAGCGCCGACTGGCAGAAAGCCAGTAAAGTCATCCATCAGTTCCTGAGTAAAAATAAACAAACCACCGGAGATGCCTACCTGCTTTGGCGGTTAAAATACCTGGTAACAACTGGTCAATTACTGGCGCAGGGCGAATTAAAGAATATGAAAGATTTTGAAATAAAGCTGCCGGACCAGTAAACCCAAGTTGAAACCGGCCGCCCCCGAACAATGCGGCCCCCCTGGTTTTTTCAGGATCCGGAAGGAATTCCATCAGAACTGTACGAACAAAAAATAAGAACGGAAGATGTCGAAAGGGAAACAAAACGAAACTTACCTGCAGGATACCGGCGTACAGGGACAGTATAAAAACTGGTTCCTGGATTATGCCTCCTATGTGATCCTGGAAAGGGCCGTGCCAGCTATTGAAGACGGATTAAAACCCGTGCAGCGAAGAATCCTCCACGCCATGAAAGAAATGGACGATGGGCGTTTCAACAAAGTGGCTAATATTATCGGTCAAAGCATGCAATACCACCCCCATGGTGATGCCAGTATAGGTGATGCGCTGGTTAACATGGGGCAGAAAGATCTGTTGATTGAAACCCAGGGTAACTGGGGCGATGTACGAACCGGCGACGATGCTGCTGCCGCCCGTTATATAGAAGCCCGCTTAAGTAAGTTTGCCCTGGAAGTTGCCTTCAATGCCAAAACCACGGAATGGCAGTTAAGTTATGATGGCAGGAAAAATGAGCCGGTGGTGCTTCCTATGAAGTTTCCGCTGCTGCTGGCGCAGGGTGCGGAAGGCATTGCAGTAGGGTTGTCTACTAAAATTTTACCCCATAATTTCTGCGAACTGATTGATGCCTCGATTAAATACCTGAAAGGTAAAAAATTCGAGATCTTTCCCGATTTTCAGACTGGTGGCATGGCCGATGTTACCAATTATAACGAAGGCAAAAGAGGAGGAAAAATTCGTGTACGGGCTCTTATAGAAGAGCTTGATAAAAAAACGCTGCTCATTAAAAGTGTTCCTTACGGAATAACTACCTCCGGGTTAATTGATTCCATTATTAAGGCCAATGACCAGGGAAAGATCAAGATCAAAAAGGTAACGGATAATACCGCTGCGGAAGTGGAGGTGCAGGTTGACCTGGCGCCAGGCATATCGCCGGATATTACCATTGATGCACTGTATGCATTTACTGATTGTGAAATCAGTATTTCGCCAAATGCCTGTGTTATTGTAGACCAGAAACCAAGATTCCTGAGTGTGCATGAATTATTGGCTACCGCTACAGATAATACGCGGGAGTTGCTTCGAAAGGAACTTACCATAAAACTGAGTGAATTACAGGAAAAATGGCATTATACTTCTTTGGAAAAAATCTTCTTTGAAGAGAAAATCTATAAGGAGTTGGAAAAAAAGCACGAAACCTGGGATAAGGTACTGGAAGCAATAGACAAAGGATTTCAACCCTTCAAAAAACAACTTAAAAGGGCCATTTCCAGGGAAGACATTATCAAACTCACCGAAAAACCGGTACGCAGAATTTACCGCCTTGATATTGATGAACTGAACAACCAGATCAAAGGGTTGGAAGCAGATATTAAACAGGTGCAATATGACCTCGAACACCTCACTGAATTTGCCATTGCTTACTTTGAGAACCTGTTAAAGAAGTTTGGAAAAGGCAGGGAACGAAAAACAGAAATCAAACCTTTTGAAGCCATTCAGGCCAAACAGGTAGCTATTGCCAATACTAAACTATATGTAAACTGGGCAGACGGATTTATAGGTACCTCACTCAAAAAAGATGAGCTTGTTTTTGAATGCTCAGACCTGGATGATATCATTGTTTTTACGCGGCGGGGAATCATGAAAGTTGTACGGGTAGGCGAAAAAGTCTATATCGGAAAAGACATTATTCATGTGGCTGTTTTTCAGAAAAATGATGAACGTACCACCTATAACATGATCTATGCAGATGGAAATACCGGAACCAGTTTTGCCAAACGTTTCAATGTAACCGGTATTACGCGTGATAAAGAGTACGATCTTACCAAGGGAACAGACAAAAGCAAAGTCCATTATTTTACCGCTAATGCCAATGGCGAAGCGGAAGTTGTAACTATTGTATTAAGCCCGAATTGCCCGGCCAGAAATAAGTCCTTTGAGTTCTATTTCGAAGAGCTTGAGATCAAGGGGAGGGGAGCCATTGGAAACCAGGTATCCAAATACCCGATTAAATCGGTTAAATTGAAAGAAGCCGGAAAATCTACCCTAAGCGCCATCAAGCTTTGGTTCGATGATAAGTTTGGCAGGTTGAATACAGAAGCTAAGGGGCAATACCTGGGCAATTTTGATGGGTCTGAAAAGCTGGTCGTAATTTACCAGGATGGAAATTATGAATTGACCGACCTGGAAATGACCCAACGCTTTGATCCTGAAAAAATACTTTTAGTAGAAAAATTTAACCCTGAAAAAATCATTACAGCGGTTTATCTCGATAATGAGAAGCTTCAATTTAATATCAAGCGGTTTAAAATTGAAACCTCCACTTTGCAGAGTAAGTTTTTATTTATTAAAGAAGGCAAGGGTAACCGGCTGGAAGCAGTAACCACCCAGGCCAAGCCTATACTGCTGCTACATACCGGCCGAGGAACACAAGCAAGAACACAAAAAATTAAGGTGGCCGACTTTATTGATGTAATGGGATGGAAAGCCGTCGGAAATAAACTGGCTGATTTCACCAAAAGCACTGAAATAGAGTGGGAGCCCGTGGTTAAAGAGGAAGAAGGCCCGCAGGGAAATCTTTTTTCTTAACCGGCCAAATGCCTGAATAAATTAAAAAACCCGCGTACTACGCGGGTTTTTTAATTTATTTTTTCGTCCTCTTCCTTATCCTGACCGACCCATTCTGTTGCAGGTTACTCGACAGGAACACTTCCTGCGGGGTATCGCCATCATAAACAACCATCAGGGCTGTATTGGGTGGGATACGACCCAGGTTCTCCGCAAACATGGCCAGGTCATGGAATTCCTTAGAAGGATCCAGCTTAATATAAATAGTAGTGGCTTTGGCGGATATCATTTGTTTTTCCAGTACAGGCGTACCGTTCAGGAAAACGGAAATACTATCCCCATCAATATCACCATTGTCATAGAAACTGACGCGTATTGAGTCTGATTGTACCTGCAATTCAGAGGTTACAATAGTTTGTCTTTGTTTAAAACGGGAAGTTAGCGAGTTGGCATCCAGGCTGGGGCCTTTTACCGTTTCCCTTTCCAACCCGGGCAGGTTGGTAGCCCTTCTTATCTCCGGGCCATCTTCATCATCCATAACAATTACATCTTCCACAGAAGGCTGCCATACCTTTTTTGCCAGTCCTTCATTAATTACCGAATCCTCCTGTACCAGGGAATCCAGCGAAAACAATACCCTTAATTCTGGACAGGTATATTTATACTTACCATCCGATAAAAAATTGCCGCGTACAAAACTTCCTACTTTGGATACCCGAAGTGTACCTTCAAAACTCATATTACAGGTTACCCCGTCAATAGAATTTTCCTTATAGAAAACAACCGGTATGTCCGGTATGCTAACCTGCCGGGTTTTAGGATCGTAGGTTCCTTTAATATAAAAGCTTTGATAACCATTCCGGAAATAATACCCGAAAATGCCTTCAACTTTATTGCCTTTTTGTTTGATGATTAGCTGCGTGAGATAATTATTAAACGTGCCATCAAGCACAACATCCGCTTTACCATACCAACTCCCGGCCAGTGTCTGGGCCTTGGTTTGCAAGGTAAAAAACAGGAAGGATATCAGAATAATTCGGTGCATAGGGACAAATTAAAGAAAAAACAACTTAATAATGGACTTTTACTATAGGATATTTTACATACAATAAATTACTTCAAATACCGTTTTATGTCGCGCTCAACCTCCCTTTTCATGATCGTCTGACGTTTATCGTGCAATTTTTTTCCCTTTCCCAGCCCTATTTCAATTTTAGCCAGGTTTTTCTCGTTAAAGAAAATTTTAAGCGGCACTATACTATATCCTTTCTCTTTAATTTTTCCTTCCAGTTTGCGTAACTCCTTCTTTTTCAATAATAATTTTCGTTCCTGGGTGGGTTCATGGCGTTGGGTAGTGCCAAAGGCATATTCTGAGATATGCATGTTCTTGACATACAATTCACCTTTATGAAACTGGCAATACGCATCATTAAAGCTAACTTTTCCATTCCGGATAGCTTTAACTTCTGTTCCTACCAGTACCATTCCAGCCACATAGGTGGTTTCAAAAAAATACTCATGAAAAGCCGACCTGTTCCTCAGTTCCACATCTACTCCCTTCTTTATTAATGATTGAACAGGATGAGCAGGGTGCTCAGGCGTTCTTTCAGGTGTTTACGATCTATAATAAAATCCAGGAAACCATGTTCTAAAAGGAATTCACTGCGCTGAAATCCTTCCGGCAGGTCTTTTTTAATGGTTTCCTTAATCACTCTTGGTCCGGCAAATCCGATCAGAGCCCCTGGTTCCGCAATATTAAGGTCTCCCAACATTCCAAAGGACGCCGAAATTCCCCCAAAGGAGGGGTCCGTCAGGAAGGATATATAGGGAATACCGGCATCGGTCATTTGAGACAGTTTTCCGGAAACTTTTGCCAGCTGCATCAGGGAAAATGCACTCTCCATCATTCGCGCGCCGCCCGATTTACAGATGATCATAAGCGGAATCTTATGCTCCAGGCAATGATCAACCGCCCTGGCAATACGTTCGCCCATTACACTTCCCAGCGAGCCGCCAATAAATTCAAAATCCATACAGGCAATTACCATTTGCTGGTTATGTACCTTTCCTGTTGCTACCCGAATGGAATCGGTAATATCCGTTTTGCTCCAGATTTCCTGTAATCTTTTTTCATAAGGTTTGAGATCCGTAAAGCCTAAAAAGTCTTTGGAACGGATATTCTCAAACAACACCTCAGCCGTACCCTGGTCAAATATGATCTCGAAATATTCGTCGCTTCCGATACGATGGTGATAATTACACTTGGGACAAACGAACAGTTGTTCCCTGAGTTCGTTCATGGTACAAATAAAGTTACACTCCGGACATTTTGTCCATAATCCCTCCGGAGTTTCTTTTTTCTCCGCTGTACTGGTCAGAATGCCTTTTTTGATACGCTTGAACCAACTCGATTTTGTTTCTTCTGATTGACCCTCTTCACCGGCCAGATTTGCATCAAAATCTTCTTCGTGTTGTGCCATGCTCCGTTTGATTTGGCGGCTAAGATAAGAAACCTGAACTTATTATTTTCTATCTGCCTTAAACGTTGCAAGCTATCGGGCATAGAAGGATGCGGTATGTTTTTATCCATATTGTTCAGAAGCT
>NZ_LUKG01000098.1:0-3913 GCF_001601815.1 Flavihumibacter sp. CACIAM 22H1 | reverse complement strand
ATCGGGCATAGAAGGATGCGGTATGTTTTTATCCATATTGTTCAGAAGCTGCTTTACCAAAGAATACCCTCTTATTTACCTCATTTTTTTATACAAATTAATCAGTCCGTTTGTACTGGAATCATGCGAGCTGATCGGCTCATTGTGCACCAGTTCAGGTAAAATCTGGTTGGCTAATTGTTTACCTAACTCAACTCCCCATTGGTCGAAACTGAAAATGTTCCAGATCACCCCCTGAACAAAAATCTTATGCTCATAAAAAGCAATTAATTGCCCTAATGTATACGGAGTCAATTGTTTAATCAGTATAGAATTAGTAGGTTTATTGCCTGCGAAAACCTTAAAAGGAATCAGTTTTGCCACTTTCTCCGCTGCCATTCCTGTTTTTTCCAGTTCTTTTGCCGCTTCTGCTGTTGTTTTTCCGTTCATCAGGGCTTCGGTTTGGGCAAAAAAATTAGAGAGCAATTTTTCATGATGGTCGCCGATTGGATTATGACTTATAGCTGCTGCTATAAAATCACAGGGAATCAACGGTGTTCCCTGGTGAATTAGCTGGTAAAATGCGTGCTGACCATTGGTGCCCGGCTCTCCCCATATTATTGGCCCGGTTGAATAATTAACCGGTTGCCCCGTTCTATCTACAGACTTCCCGTTGCTTTCCATATTTCCCTGCTGAAAATAGGCCGGAAAACGGTGCATGTATTGGTCATACGGCAGAATTGCTTCCGTTTGTGCCCCAAAAAAATTGGTATACCACAATCCTGTTAAAGCCATTAAAACAGGTATATTATGCTCAAAATCAGAATTTTGAAAGTGTTCATCGGCAGAAAAAGCACCTTTTAATAGATCTTCAAATGCCGGATAACCGATCGTAAGTGCTATGGATAATCCGATAGCGCTCCATAAAGAATACCGACCACCTACCCAATCCCAAAAGCCAAACATATTAGCCGCATCAATGCCAAACTTCACCACTTCTTTTTCGTTGGTGGAAAGCGCAGCAAAATGGCGGGCAATATGCGCCTCATCTCCGGCCGCTTTTAAAAACCAGGACCTGGCGGTATGGGCATTGGTCATGGTTTCCTGTGTAGTAAAGGTTTTGGAGGCAATCAGGAAAAGAGTTTCTTCCGGATTGATTTTTTTTAGGGTTTCGGCAATATGGGTGCCGTCCACATTGGAAACAAAATAAGGCTGAATTCCCTCTTTCCAATAGGGCTTAAGCGCCTCGGTTACCATTAAAGGCCCCAGGTCACTTCCTCCGATTCCGATATTTACAATGGTACGAATTGGCTTCCCGGTATATCCTTTCCACTCGCCTGAATGAATTTTTTCGCAAAAACGGCGCATCTGTGCCTGTACCGCCAGCACATCGGGCATAATATCTTTTCCTTCGGTATGTACCGGTTTACCCGAAAAATTACGAAGCGCTGTATGCAATACTGCCCTGCCTTCCGTCTGATTGATCAGTTCACCTCCAAACATAGCCTGGATGGCGGTTCCCAACCCGCATTCCCGGGCAAGCTCAAGCAGAAGCTTCCAGGTGGTTTCAGTGATCCGGTTTTTGGAGAAATCGACCAGGATATCCTCGTGCTTTTTTGAAAACTTCTCAAAACGTGCAGGATCCTGCCCGAATAATTGCCGAAGATGTATGCTTGAGATATCCTGGTAATGCGTGGTAAGGGCAGTCCAGGCTTTTGTTGTAGTGGGGTTAATGGTTGGTAACATTGGTTATTGCTTGCGTTGGAAATAAAATTACAGCTCATCAATCAACTGAACCAGTTGACTGATCATGGCAGAATGAATACCTAAATGGGTAACCATCCTGATTTGTGTTGGCGAAATTGCCAGGCATCGGACGCCATAATGTTCTAGTGTAGCAGCCAGGGTGGCTGCTGTAAAACGGCCTTTCACTTCAAAGATCAGCAGATTGGTTTCAACCGGTAATATGGAACCGATAAAATCTTTTTTCTCGAGGGCGGCAGCTAATTGCCGGGCATGCATATGATCCTCCTGTAAGCGATCAATATGATGATCGAGGGCATATAAAGCGGCGGCGGCCATAAAACCAGCCTGGCGCATGCCACCTCCGAACAGTTTCCGCACCCGTCTTGCCTGCCGGATAAAGGCAGCGCCTCCCATCAGTACTGATCCGATCGGGCAGCCCATCCCCTTATTAAAACAAACCGAAATACTATCAAAAACAGCTCCATATTGCTGCGGCGTTTGCCCTGTTGCTACCAGTGCATTAAACAATCGGGCGCCATCCAGGTGCAGGGCCAGTCCATGAATCTGACAAACCTGCTTTATGGCAAGTACATCTTCCCAATTATAACAGGATCCGCCGCCGCGGTTACTGGTATTTTCCAGGCAAACCAGCGAGGTGCGTGCTTTGTGAACATCGTCCGGATTAATAGCCGCTACCACCTGTTCTGCTACAATTCTGCCCCTGTTGCCGGGTAGCGCTTTTACCTGTGAACCGGAATGAAATGCAATGCCACCTCCTTCGTAAATATAAACATGCGCCTGCTGTTCACAGATCACTTCGTCGCCCGGACGGGTATGTACGTTGATGGCAACCTGGTTGCTCATGGTACCGGTTGGACAAAATAAAGCTGCTTCCATCCCAAACTTTGCAGCCATGCGCTGTTCCAGTTCATTCACCGAAGGGTCTTCTCCAAAAACATCGTCGCCTACTTCTGCCCGAGCAATTGCTTCCAGCATCCCAGGGGTGGGTAGGGTAAAGGTATCCGAACGAAGGTCAATTTTCATATTCCAAATATACGGCTGCGCTCAGTTTTGAAGAAATTAGTCCCGTGAAAATCAAGTAGTTCCATTCCAAAACTTCCTATTTATAGATTTTTGATAAACTAAATAATTGCTATTAATATATTTTATATCAATGCGTATTAATAATTTATTCATGTTTTATTAGACAACATATATCGCTATTTATATTCATTTGTGAATAAGTAATAGCTAATAATCAGAAGTCCCGGCTGAATCTTCTGTCCAAGTTGAAATCAATCCTATATATTTGCTTCCCTCTAAAATTGGGTAATTGTGCGTCTAAAGAGCTTAGAAATAAAGGGTTTTAAAAGTTTTGCGGATAAAACCACCGTGCATTTCGACCAGAATATAACGGGTATTGTGGGGCCGAATGGCTGTGGAAAAAGTAATATCATTGACAGTATCCGCTGGGTAATTGGCGAGCAAAAGATCAGTCAGCTTCGTTCAGAAAATCTGGACAGCCTGGTTTTCAACGGCTCCCGAACCCGGTCGGCTTCCGGTTTAGCCGAGGTAAGCCTGACTTTTGAAAACACCAAAAACCTGCTTCCTACAGAATTTAATACGGTAACAATTACCCGCAAGTTTTACAAAAGCGGGGAAAGCGAATACCGGTTAAATGATGTGAGCTGCCGACTGAAAGATATCCAGAACCTGTTCATGGATACCGGGGTAAGCACCGACAGTTACAGCATTATTGAACTGGGTATGGTGGATGACCTGATCAAAGACAAAGAGAACAGCCGTAGACGAATGTTGGAGCAGGCAGCCGGTATTTCTATATACAAAACCCGTAAAAAAGAGGCCAAACAAAAACTGGATGCTACAGAGCAGGATCTGGCGCGTATTGAAGATTTACTGTTTGAGATCAATAACCAGTTAAAAACGCTGGAGAACCAGGCAAAAAAAGCTGAGAAATACCACGAAATCAAAAAAGATTATCGGGAGATCTCAATTGAACTTGCCAAGGCCGCATTAGAAGGATTTAATCTTACCTATCGCGATCTGAATGAACAAACCAACGCAGAAACCGACAAAAAAATTCAGTTAGACGCCATTATAGTGCAGGAAGAGGCTGGATTGGAACAGGAAAAACTGGAATTCATCGAAAAGGAGCGCCAGTTACAAT
>NZ_LUKG01000097.1:2348-14453 GCF_001601815.1 Flavihumibacter sp. CACIAM 22H1 | reverse complement strand
CCCGCCGTATGTTGCATCATTTTGAATCTGATTTTGGCACCAGCCTGTTTTATGCATTTGAAGTTAGTACCGACTCCCTGCTACACCAGCCCGTGCAGGAACAACCTTCTGTAGGCCTTTACCCGACGATGAGTGCAGGACCAACTACCCTCGACTATTTCAGTAATACAGCCGAAAAAGTAACGGTACGCCTGGTAAGTGATCCGGGCAATCAATTGGTAGAAGAGCATATCTATGAAAACCTTAAGGAAGGCATCTTCCAATACGATCTCAGTTATTTACCCGCCCAGCGCTATTATGTGCAGGTATGGGTAAAAGGAAAAATGGTTTTTAATAAACGATTACGCATCGTTTTCCGGCAATAAGCAGGAATGCCTGACTGATCTAAAAAAATTAGTCGTAAATTCTGCCCTAATTAATTCACCAACAACTCAACGAACATGCAATCGCAACGCAGACAGTTTCTCAAGTTAATGGGTGGCCTGGCTATCGGCGCAACCGGTGTGGCCTGTATGAATAACTCTTCCGAAAATAAATCGGATGAGCAGAAAAACGCCCCTGAAGCAACGAACAAACAATTATTTTTTGAAATTTCTCTGGCACAATGGTCGCTCCATAAAGCACTGTTCGAGAAAAAAATGGATAACCTGGATTTTGCTGCCAAAGCAAGAAAAGATTTCGGGATAGGCGTTGTTGAATATGTAAACCAGTTCTTCAAGGATAAAGCCAAAGACACCGCTTACCTGAATGAAATGCTTAAACGCTGTAGTGATAATGAGGTAAAAAATCACCTGATCATGATCGACGGGGAAGGCGAAATTGGTCATAAAGTAGAAGCCGAGCGGATTAAAGCGGTTGAAAATCATTATAAGTGGGTAGATGCCGCCAAACACCTTGGTTGTGCAACCATCCGCGTAAACGCAGCCGGGCAGGGAACGGCGGAAGAAATAGCTAAAACAGCGGCAGATGGACTGACCCGCCTCGGTGAATACGCCGAAAAAGTTGGTATCAACGTAATTGTTGAAAACCATGGTGGCTATTCCTCCAACGGAGCATGGCTGGCAGGTGTAATGAAAGCGGTAAATAAACCCAATGTGGGCACTCTTCCGGATTTCGGCAATTTCTGCATTCAGCGGGAAGAGGGTAACTGGCGGAACTGCCTGGATGCATATGACCGTTACCAGGGCACCCAGGAATTAATGCCCTATGCAAAAGGGGTAAGTGCAAAATCACATGATTTTGATGAGCAGGGTAATGAAAAAGAAACGGATTATACCAAGATGCTGCAAATTGTAAAAGCAGCAGGCTTTAAAGGGTATATCGGCATTGAATACGAAGGAGAAATCCTGAGTGAAGACGAAGGTATCCGGAAAACAAAAGCCCTGCTTGAAAAAGCAGGAGCGCTTGTATCCTAAAATTAGCTGGGAGGATGGTTATTGCCATCCTCCTCCTAAAGCCCGGTATAAATTAACTTTCGCCTGCATCATTTTAAGGCGGGTTTCCACCAGCTCTAATTCGGCATCCAACACGCCTTTCTGCGCTGTAATAACTTCGAGGTAATTGGCATAACCGCCCACATACAGATCACGGGCAGTTTGAACTGCTTTTGACAGTACATTAAATTCTTTCTCTTTCAGGTAAAATTGTTTGCTGAGGTTACTCCAGCCATTCATCAGCGTACTTACTTCATTGTACGCTCCTACTAAAGATTTCTGGTAGCTGGCAAAAGCGGCCAGCTGTTCGGCCGTAGCTATGCGATAATCCGCTTTTAACTGGCGCCGATTCAATAAAGGAGCCGTTAATCCGCCCGCCACCCCAAGGGCCAGTGACTCGGGACTGAACCATTTGGCGGCATTGTAGGTATGCAGTCCGATCATTGGCTGCAGCGTTAATGCCGGTAAAAATGCAGCTCGTATGGCTTTGATATCTGCTTTGCTGGCTTCCAGTACATACCCCGCTTCCTGTACATCGGGGCGCTGAAAAAGAACATCGGCTGGGAAACCAACCGGTAAAGGTGCCGGATGCACATCCTGGAAAGCAAATTTTGTGCGTTTCACCGGTGCATCAAACTGGTTAGCCAGAAAATTCAGTTCATTTTCAATGGCAACCATCTCCTGCTTCATTACCCATTCAAGGGTTTGTGTCCGATACAATTGTGCTTCAAACTGCTGTACCGCCAGTTCGGTAGCCCTGCCTCCCTCCTTCTGAATTTTTACCACTTCCAATGCCTGTTGCTGAAGCTTTATATTGGTTTGTACAATATCGAGTTCAATGTCTACGGCTGCCAGTTCATAGTAAAGCGAAGCAACCTGTGACACCAACTGGGTGGTAATGAATTTGCGGCCATTTTCAGCTGCCAGCAAACGGGCCATGGCTGCTTTTTTCTGTGCTTTCAGTTTACCCCATAGATCAATTTCCCATTGGCTGCGGATGCCGACGAAGAGATCGGGTACCGGGTTCGGCACTTTTTGGTCCTCTTTCAGGTTCGGGGATAAGTTCATGTCATAATTTCCCACACCATTCATGGTATATTCTCCGAAACGATCCAATCCGCCTGAAATAACGCCCTGTACTGCGGGCAGGAAAGCCGCCCTGCGCTGAAATACCTGCTGGTTCATGATCTCAACCCGTTGCAAAGCAATCACCTGATCCTGGTTATGTTTTAACACCGTATCGATCAGGTTTTTCAAAAGAGAATCGGTATAAAAAATATTCCAATGAAAATTACCGGCAGAAGTGCTGTCTATCCGCGAAGCAGAGCTGTCTGCTTTCGGAAGAAATTCATCCGGAATTTTTTTCTCTTCCGGCAAAGGAGGTGGGGCTGCCACACGGCAGCCTGCCAATACCAGCAAAAGAATACCTGTGTATCCAATCAGTTTAAAACTACGTTTATGCATCACCGTCAATTGATTCGTTATCGATCGTTGTTTTCTTAACCGGCGCTTTTAACAAGGAAGCAAAAAGCACGTATAAACCCGGAATTATCAATACCCCGAACAGGGTTCCGATTAACATACCTCCTGCTGCTGCGGTGCCTATAGAACGGTTACCCATTGCACCGGCGCCGGAAGCCAGGCAAAGGGGCAAAAGGCCGGCTATAAATGCAAAGGAAGTCATCAGGATAGGACGTAATCTTGAAGCAGCACCTTCCACGGCCGCTGCCAGCACCGAATGGCCCTCTTCGCGGCGAAGTATAGCAAACTCCACAATCAGGATAGCATTTTTTCCCAATAACCCAATCAGCATTACCAGTGCCACCTGCGCGTATATATTATTTTCGAGGCCAACCATCCACAATGCAAAAAAGGCCCCGAATATACCCGCAGGTAATGATAACAATACCGGCAGAGGCAGTAGAAAACTTTCATACTGTGCAGCCAGCAGCAGGTATACGAATACCAGGCATATCAAAAAGATATAAACTGCCTGATTCCCGGACAAAATCTGTTCGCGGGTCATACCACTCCATTCATAACTGAATCCACGCGGTAAATCAGCTGCAGCAGCTTCAATTTCGCGGATGGCATCTCCACTGCTGAAACCCGGCCTGGAATCGCCGGTAACCATGGCAGAGGTATACATATTGTACCGCGTAAGCTGTTCCGGACCATATACCCTTTCCAGTTGTACAAACGTGGAATACGGCACCATTTCTCCCTTATTGTTTTTTACATAGAGTTGCAAAATATCTTCGGGGTTTTTGCGGTATTGAGGATAGGCCTGTACCATTACTTTATACATCTGCCCAAAGCGGATAAAATTGGTTGCATAAAAACTTCCCAGCAAGGTTTGCAGGGTGCTCATAGCATTATCCACCGTTACACCCTTTTTAGCAGCCATATCATAATCGATATGCAGTAAATACTGCGGAAAACTGGGATCAAAACTGGTAAATGCGCCACTGATTACCGGCGATTCTTCCAGGCGTTGAATCAGGTCGTTGGTAACAGCCGCAGTTTTTTCAAGATTACCCGTTCCTGTTTTATCCAGCACCCTGAATTCAAATCCACTGGCATTACCAAAGCCCGGAACAGTAGGTGGTGGAAAAAACTCTATCTGGGCATCTTTAATATGTTTGGTTTTTGCTATAAGCGCATCCATCATATCCTGTACAGACTCTTTCCTTTCTTCCCAGGGTTTAAGGTTAATCATACCCATACCATAGGAAGCACCTGCCACATCGTTCATTAAACTAAAACCCGCCAGCGTGGCAATATTTTCGACCGGTTCCAGGCTGCTGGCTACTTTCTGAATTTCATCCAGCACCTTTTCTGTACGTTCAACAGTTGCGCCCGGCGGAGTGGTAACGTTTACATAAATCATTCCCTGGTCTTCCGTAGGTATAAAGCCGGAAGGAAGAATTTTAATGATACCAAACGTCAATAAACAGAAGAGTAAAAACAAGGAAAAAGTGAGCACTCTCTTTGCGGCAATTTTTTGTATAAGACGCGCATACCAACGCTCTGTCTTATCATAATTTTTATTAAAGCCGGAAAAGAAACGACCTAGCAGGTTCCTGCTTTTTACTTCATCATGCCGCATCATGAGGGCACATAATGCGGGTGTTAGAGTAAGCGCATTAATGCCTGAAATAACAATGGCAATGGCCAGTGTTATGGAAAACTGGCGATAAAATACCCCAACCGGCCCACTCAGGAAAGCCACCGGAATAAATACGGCCGACATTACCAGGGTAATTGCAAGAATGGCTCCCGTAATTTCTTTCATCGCCTTAATAGTGGCTTCCAGCGGGGGCAGGTGATCCTGCGACATCTTAACATGCACTGCTTCCACCACTACAATGGCGTTATCCACCACAATTCCAATGGCCAGTACAAGTGCAAACAAGGTCAGCAGGTTAATAGAAAAGCCCAGCATCTGCATAAATGCCAGGGTACCAATTAAGGCAACCGGTACGGCCAGTGCAGGTATAAGCGTAGAGCGAAAATCCTGCAGGAAAATAAATACTACGATAAATACCAGTATAAATGCCTCCAACAAAGTTTTTAATACTTCGTTTATAGAAGCATCCAGGAAACGGGAAACATCATAGGAAATATTGTATTCCATGCCTGGAGGAAAACTGGTTTGCTTAAGTTCTGCCATCCGGTCTTTAACCGACTGTATTACATCACGGGCATTGGAACCAGGCCGTTGTTTCAGCATGATGGAGGCTGCCGGGCGGCCATCGGTTTTAGACACCATGCTATAGGTCATGGCGCCAAATTCAACATCTGCCACATCTTTCAGGCGAAGAAGGGTTCCGTCTTCCTTGGCACGGATAACCACATCGGCATACTGGCCGGGTTCAAAAAACTTTCCAGTATATTTCAACACATACTGTAAAGGCTGGGTTTGTTTACCGGAACTCTCTCCCACTTTTCCTGGTGCCGCTTCAATGTTCTGGTTCCGCAGAGCCTGTACTACTTCCTCGGCAGACACATTGTAAGCCAGCATCCGGTCTGGTTTTAACCAAACCCGCATAGAGTACTCTTTTTGTCCCATTATCTCTGCAAAGCCAACCCCGTCAATCCTTTTTAATTCCTGCAGAATATTGATATCGGCAAAATTGTAAATAAAATCTTCATCCGCTGATTCATCCGTACTCATTAAGTTGAGATAAAGCAGCATACTGTTCACTTCTTTTTCCGTAGTAACGCCCGCTTTAATTACTTCTTCAGGTAATTCGTCCAGGATAGTAGTTACCCGGTTTTGCACGTTAACCGCTGCAAGGTCCGGATCGGTGCCTACTTCAAAATAAACCTGGATAAGTGTATTACCGTTATTGCTGGAAACGGAAGACATATAGGTCATACCGGGTACACCGTTGATAGCCCGTTCCAGGGGGGTGGCTACTGCTTTAGCACATACTTCTGCATTAGCGCCGGTATATTTGGCACTAACTACCACAGAGGGAGGAACAATATCAGGGAACTGTGTTACCGGCAAGCTAAACAGGGCCAGTAATCCCAATAGGGTTATCAGCAAGGAAATTACCAGCGACAATACCGGCCGCCGGATAAATAATTCTACCATTGATTAAGCTTAATTTGAAAGCACTGTGGTGAAAAGAGGATTGATGGCCATACCGTCTCTCAGGTCCTGGATACCTTCATAAACAATAGTATCGCCTGCATCTAACCCGGAGGCTACGATATAATATTGCGCCACTCGCCTGGCCGGCATAAATGGTTTTTGCCGGATGATTTTGTTTTGATCCATTACATACACAAAATGTTTATCCTGGATTTCAAATACGGCTTTCTGTGGAACCATTACAATATTATTGGCGGTATTGCTGAGTCGTACCCGTCCGGATGCACCATGTTTCAGCAACCGGTCCGGATTGGGAAAAACGGCCCGGAAAGCAATGGAACCGGTACTCTCATCAAACTCTCCTTCAATGGTTTCAATTTTACCTTTGTGGGTATAGGGCGATCCGTCTGCCAATACTAGCTGCACGGTTTCGGTTTCCGTTAAACTTCCTTTAGCCCCCCTGGTTAATTGCAGGTATTCAATTTCAGAAACATTGAAATAGGCATAAATAGACCGATTATCTGAAATAGTGGTCAGCAGGGTGCCCGATTCAATCAAACTTCCTTTTTTAAGGGGAATGCGATTAACGATACCATCAAACGGGGCTTTGATAGCGGTATAAGAGAGTTGCAGGTTGGCCAGGTCATGTGCAGATAAGGCTTCTTTTACCTTTGCCTGCGCAGCCATCAGCCGAGCTTCTGCCAGTTTCAGTTCAGAAGCTGCCACTACATTTTTTTCAGCCAGTGTTCTTACCCTGCCAACTTCCAGTTCAGCCACATGCGCTTCGGCATGTGCATTGGAAAGCTGGGCTTCCGTTTTGGCCACGGCATTGGTATACTCCGAAACATTTATCAGAAAAAGAGGCTGTCCCTTTTTTACAAACTGGCCTTCATCTACCATAATCTGTTCCAGGAAACCATCCACTTTTGCACGGATTTCCACATTTTGAACAGCCTGAATATCGGCTACATACCCGGTATAAAGGGTAGTATCCGAATGTGCCAGTTTTACTACCGGAATTTGTTCCGGTTCATTTGTTGCAGATTTATCGTCTTTTGTTCGGCAACCAATAAAAATAATAGCCATACCCCACGCAGCTGCACGGAAATGTCCAGTCATGTTGTTAATTTAAAATGATCACTAATTAAATACTGCTTCACATAATGGCAGTGATCATCAAAATGGCTTTAAACGGAACAGGAACCCAACAAAATCAGGTTTAATGGAGAAATCGTCCGGTTGATGTAGTGGAAAAACTACCCGAACTAATTTAAAACTAATGAAAATTGCCAAACCTCCCACGGAGGGGGCCAGGTTGGTCATGCGAATATTCACCGACCGGATCGCTTCCGGTATCCAGTTGGCAAATTCAAATCGCAGGGCAGAAAACGATAACAAATCCGGCGCTTCATCGCCCTGCTCCAGCACTACTGCCTGCATGCAGGTATTAACGCCCACCCCATTGTTCACTGCGCCCGCTACTGTGTCTGCTAACGGCAGCACAAGTAAAAGGAATACGCCAATGAATGCCTTTAACCTTTTTTGAAAAGGTACTCTCATGATAGGTTTCCGGGGGTTTGTTGAATCGTTTCAAAGTTACTTCCCCCTTCTGATTAAAATCTCTAAGAAAGATGAAAAAATCCTTAAAATTTCCTAAAGAAACCTGTTTAAGTGTTGATTTACAATTTATTCTAATGCATTCAGACTGGTTAGCTGCTAGTTCTTTTTGCTGAAAAACCAGGACAAAAAATCCGGTTCCGCAAAGGCATTGTCCCAGCTATTATGATTTACCCCCGGGTATTCTTTATAAACTACCGACGCCTTTAATGCTTTTAACCTGTTTACCATAACCCTTGATAATTCAACATTAACCACAGCATCCTCTGCTCCGTGAAAAACCCGGAAAGCTACCCTTGCCATTTGTTTCGAATAGGCATCGGGGTTTCCGCCACCACAGATGGGTGCTGCTGCTGCAAACAAGCCGGGTTCCCGGTATATGGCCTCAAAGGTTCCCATTCCCCCCATGGATAAACCAGTAATATATACCTGCTTTTTTTCTATGCTTCCCGCATCCAGCAGTTGATGCACTAATTCAAGCGCTGCATTCAGCGGACCGGAGGCCGCACCGGAATAATCGAAACTAATTTCATAGGGGGTACTGTTGCGGTTCACTTTAGCATTTGCCCAGTAACTGTTTTGCGGGCACTGGGGAAAAACCACTATCGCGGGAAAGCGGGTTCTGTTGGAATCTGCCAGGAACAGCCTGGCGCCATGTACCAACTGGCTTTCATTATCCTTCCCCCTTTCACCGGCGCCATGTAATACAAGAAGCAATGGATACTTTTTTCCAGGCTTATAATGGAGAGGGTAAAGAATCCGGTAAGGAAGGGTATCACCGCGGGAACTTACAAAGGTTTTTTTCTCAAACAAACTGAGATCCTGTGCGCTGGCACAGCTAATTGTTAGCAGAAAGGTAATAAACAGGAAAAGGAATCGCATCGTTATGGCTTATCCATAAAGATACGATTCCTCTTTTTCAGAACGATTGGTATCAGAGGCTCACCCCTCTTTTCCAGGGAATAAAATCTTCCTGGTTCAGCAGAACCGCTTTGGGAATTACTTCCCCACTGGCCGCCTTGATACAATAGGCTAAAATTTCTTCCCCCATTTGTTGAATCGATTTTTCGCCGGTAATAATGGGGCCGGTATCAATGTCTATAATATCGCCCATACGTTTAGCAAGGGCGCTGTTGGTAGACAGTTTAATAGTGGGACAAACAGGGTTTCCGGTAGGGGTGCCCAAACCGGTGGTGAAAAGAATAAGGGTGGCTCCGGAAGCCGCTTTACCCGTGGTAGCTTCTACGTCGTTTCCGGGCGTACAAACAAGGCTGAGCCCGGGTTTGGTTGCCTGTTCCGTATAATCCAACACATCTACTACCGGGGAATTTCCGCCTTTTTTGGCAGCCCCTGCACTTTTAATAGCATCCGTAATAAGACCATCGCGGATATTACCCGGAGAAGGATTCATATAAAATCCTGATCCGGATTGGTGTGCCAGCGCATCATAGGAATCCATCAGGTGGATAAACTTGCGGGCGGTAGCTTCATCCACACTCCGATCGATCAGGTCTTGTTCAGCACCGCATAATTCCGGGAATTCGGCCAGTAATATTTTTCCGCCCAATGCTACTACCAGGTCTGCGCAATAGCCCACCGCAGGGTTTGCAGAAATACCGCTGAAACCATCGCTGCCGCCACATTTTACACCAATACAGAGTTTATCCAGGGAAGCCGGTGCCCGCTTAAGTTGATTGATTTCCTGCAGACCCTTAAACGTTGTTCGGATAGCTTCGGTAATCAACTCCTCTTCTGAACGGGATTGCTGTTGTTCAAATACATACAGGGGTTTATCAAACTGGGGATTTGTAGCTTTTATTTCCTTTAAAAGATCATTGGTTTGCAAATGCTGGCAACCAAGGCTAAGGATAGTAATACCCCCCACATTCGGATGATTGGCATAAGCGGCCAATAATTTTCCAAGGATCTCCGAGTCCTGGCGGATACCGCCACAACCGCCGTCGTGATTCAGAAATTTTATACCGTCTACATTGGGGAATACCCGGTGATTAGGCGCGCCGGAGGGTTGTAGCTGAACGGTTAACAGGTCCTCTCCTTTTTCGAGAGCGCTAACCAGGTCGCGGGTGTATCGTTTGTACTTCTGCGTTACACTGTATCCCAATTCATTTAACAGGGCTTCTTTTATTACATCCATGTTCCTGTTTTCACAAAAAACAGTGGGTATAAACAGCCAGTAGTTTGCCGTTCCCACTCTGCCGTCTGACCGGTGGTAACCCTGAAAACTGAGTTCGCGGAATTTATCTACATTGGGTGCTTCCCATTCCAGCTTTACGTTTCTAAAACCATAGGGGTCTGCTGCGTGTTTCAGGTTTTCGGTGGTAAGTAATTCACCGGCAGGCAGGGACAATTGTACTTTCCCAACGGTAACACCGTACATGATCACCGGATCTCCTTGCTGAAGCGGCCCGATGGTGAATTTGTGCTTGGCCGGCACGTCAGAAAACAATTCGATGGGTTTTCCCTGCCAGTCAATTACCTGGCCTTTTTTTAAATTATGGAGAGCTACCAGGACATTGTCCTTCGGATTTACCTGCAGAATAGATGCGTTCATGATTGCAGCGTTATTCAGTAATAGTTTTATCAAGATGAACATACCCCCCGTCAACATGAATCAGCTGGCCGGTGGTATGACTCGATTTATTCGACAAAAGAAAAGCTGTGGTATAAGCTATTTCCTCTGGTGTGGTCATTCGGTTTTCGAATGGAATTCGTTTATTAATGCTATCCAGTTTTGCTTTCGGATCGGCAAGGGTCTCAATCCAGGTAGCATATTGGGGTGTCCAGCATTCAGCCACCACAATGGCATTTACGCGGATTCCGTATTTCAGCAGTTCTACTGCCCATTCACGGGTTAGCGCATTTCTGCCACCATTGGAAGCTGCATAACCAGAAGTATTTCCCTGACCGGTTTCTGCTGTCTTTGAACTGATGTTCAAAATAGCTCCCTTGGATTTGATCAACGCAGGAAGGGCATGATGGGCCATCAGATAATAATGTACCAGGCTTTTATGGAGCGATTCCATAAAGTCTTTATAATTTCCTTTTTCCAACCCCACGCCGTCGTTTTTACCGGCATTGTTTACCAGCCCGTCTATCCGGCCATATTTTACCAGCACGTAGTCAACGGCTGCTTTGCAGGCCGCAGGGTCGGCCAATTCAGCGGCATACTGATCCGCTTTTTGTCCGGCTGCCTGCAATTCATCCACCAGCTTTTGGTTATCTTTTGCGTCTCTTCCTATTATAATAGGGTATGCTCCTTCCGCTGCCAGTACCCGCACAATACCTTCTCCGATACCTTTTGCCCCGCCGGTTACGATTATAATCTTATGCTGTAATTCCAAATTCATAGTGCAGCTTGTTAATGTGAAAAAGCAATCAGTTCCTGGCGCGATGTTCCCAACCCGTCAATACCCAGTTCCATAATATCGCCTGGCTGAAGATAAACCTGGGGGTTCATACCCAATCCTACGCCAGCAGGTGTACCTGTAGAAATGATATCTCCGGGAAGAAGGGTCATAAACTGCGAGGTATAAGCAATCAGGTGAGGAATATTAAAAATCAGGTTGCTGGTATTTCCATCCTGCATTTGTTTACCATTAACGGTAAGCCATAGTCGAAGGGCATGTACATCCGATACTTCATCTTTGGTAACCAGCCAGGGGCCAATGGGTGCAAACGTATCACAACCTTTTCCCTTATCCCAGGTGCCACCGCGTTCCAATTGATACGCCCGTTCACTTATATCATTGTGTAGAGCATAACCTGCTACATATTCAAATGCGTCTTTTTCCTCGACATAACTGGCTTTTTTTCCAATTACTACAGCCAACTCCACTTCCCAGTCTGTTTTTTCCGAACCACGGGGTATCATTACCTGGTCGTTCGGGCCAATCAGCGCCGTGGTTGATTTCATAAAAATAACCGGCTCGGTAGGGGGTGTTGCGTTGGTTTCATTGGCATGATCGATATAATTCAGACCAATGCAAACTATTTTCGACGGCCTTGCAACGGGCGCCCCCAGGCGGGTACCTGCCGGTATTTCCGGTAATTCACTACCAATTTCGCTAAGTATATCTTTTAAGCGGTTTAATCCATCTTCTGCAAAAAACTGCTCATTGTAATCCTGAAAATGCGCGGATACATCCAATTGTCTTCCATCCACTAAAATTCCTGGTTTTTCCTGGCCCGGGTTACCAAATCGTATTAATTTCATCCATTAAGTATTTAAGGTTACAAAACCACCATCAATGGGATAGTCTGAACCGGTAATAAATGCGGCTTCGTCTGAACAGAGATAGATCATCAGGTGCGCAATTTCTTCCGGTTTTCCCATTCTGCCAATCGGCTGGCTGGCGGATAGTTTTTCAAAAATTTCTGTTTCTTTTCCGGGATAATTTTTTGCGATGAATCCATCCACAAAAGGCGTATGAA
>NZ_LUKG01000097.1:0-1926 GCF_001601815.1 Flavihumibacter sp. CACIAM 22H1 | reverse complement strand
GAGATAATCTTTTGCTGCAGACAGGGTCATTGCCAGTACCGCGCCCTTCGTCATGCTATAAGCAAACCTATCGGGCAAACCAACCAATGCAGCAATTGAACTGAGGTTTAAAATGGCGCCCCCACCATTTGCCTGTAACAGGGGTATGGCAGCCAGCATACAATTATACACTCCTTTGACATTAACCCTGAAAAGCCGGTCAAAGTCTGCTTCGGGGGTCGTCGTTAATTTTCCTACATGGGCCACACCCGCATTATTGATCAGCACATCCAGGCGGGGAATTTGTTGAAATACCTTTAGTACAGCTGCCTGATCTGAAACATCGCAGGTATGTAGGGTGGCACTGGCGCCAAAAGCAGCCAGTTCGGATTCTACAGCAGGCCAGCTGGCTTCATTTAATTCAATAACATGTACGGTTGCGCCTTGTTTAGCGAAGGCCAGGGTGGCAGCTTTTCCAATACCACTGGCACCGCCCGTAATTACAACTGTTTTATTCAAATAAGAAAAGATCATCCGATTTATTTTAATGTCCGGGTTGAACTGTAACAACCAGGTTCTTTTTTGATTGATTATAACCAAACATACCAACCACAGCAAAGCAAAGCAGTGGAATAATATATGCAAGCTGAATATTACCCCCTGTTAGGTCGGATAGCTGACCCATTACCAGCGGGAAGAAAGCGCCCCCAACAATTGCCATAACCAGCAAAGAAGATGCCATACGGGCAGCAGCGCCCAAACCGGCTATTCCAAGTGCAAAGATAGTGGGGAACATAATTGACATGAAAAAAGGAACAGCCATAACGGCATATACTGCAATCGGACCACTTACAAAACAAGCTATGAACAACAAGCCGATGCAGATCGAGGAATAGATCATCAATAACCTGGCCGGACTGATGTATTTCATAAAGAAAGTGCCTGTAAAACGGCCAATCATAAAGCCGATCATAGCAATAGAAAGGTATTCGGAGGCGGGCTTTTCGGGAAGGTCCATCGTGTATTTGGAGTAGCGGATAAAAAAGCTTCCTACGCCAACCTGTGCACCCACATAAAAAAATTGGGCTAATACCGCCCAGCGAACCTGGGGGATAGCCAGTACGGAAAAGGAAAATTTATCGTCGGCAGAGGTAGACTCCGAAGGCGCTTCTTCTCCTTCCGGTAGTTTAACTACTAAAAACAAGGCTACCAGAATAAATACAACCACGCCTATAACAAGATAGGGCAACCGAACAGCGTTGGCTTCTTCCTGTAAATAGGCCTGCAGGGTACCCGCCTGTTCCATGGCTTTCAGGGTTTCATCACTGTGCTCAATGCCGGTTAGAATAAATTTTCCACCGATCAGGGGAGCCAGGAAAGCGCCTACCCCGTTAAAGGACTGGGCAAAATTGAGCCGCTGTGTAGCCGTTGCAGGATCGCCCAATTTGGTAATATATGGATTGGCAATAGTTTCCAGGAAGGTAGCTCCCCCTGCAATTACAAAAAGAGCAGCCAGGAAAAAAGCATAGGACCTGGTATCAGCAGAGGGAAGAAAAAGCAGGGCGCCAACACCATATAATACCAGCCCGAAAATGATGCCTTTTTTAAAGCCATATTTATTCATAAACCAGCCGGCTGGTAGTGCAACGGCAAAATAAGCCATATACACTGCAAAGTCGATCAGGGCCGATTGGGTATCATTCAGTTGACAGGCTTTTTTAAGGTGAGGAATTAATATCGGGTTGATATTATGCAGGAAAGCCCATAGAAAAAACAGGGAAGTAACCAGGATAAACGGTAATAAGTACTTGTTCTTGGATGACATGCAAGCTTAATTTAGTAGGGTGCTATTGAGTTTGGAAAATTAGGTTGTATGTACGGTACCAGTACCGTCAAATTGCGCAAATTATCCGAATATATTAACAAGTTATTGGGAATCTATATCCC
>NZ_LUKG01000096.1 GCF_001601815.1 Flavihumibacter sp. CACIAM 22H1 | reverse complement strand
GTTCCTTTTATGAGCGCAGGTATATTCCGAATGGTTCGGCCATTGCAATTGCGGGCGATTTTCAACCTGCGCAGATGAAGGCATTGGTAACAAAACTGTTGTCGGGTTGGAAAAAGGGGGTAATGGACAAGGAAACAGGGGCGTCGGCTTCTATTAAAAAACCAGGTGGAAACAGGGTATTGCTGATCAATAAGAACGATGCCAGGGAAACCACCTTTATCATTGGTGCGCCGGGTATTAGCCGTAATAACCCGGATTATATTGCCATTGATGTGATCAATACATTATTTGGGGGCAGGTTTACTTCCATGTTAAATGATGAGTTGCGGGTAAATACCGGGCTTACCTATGGGGCGCGGAGTGGTTTCAACACCCTTAAATACGGGGGAAGTTTTGCGATCAGTACGTTTACGGCAACAGAGAATACCGAAGCGGCGATTGATAAAGCGCTGGAAGTGTTAAAGCGGTTGCATTCGGAGGGGGTGGACGAGCAATCACTTACCTCTGCTAAGAATTATGTGAAGGGGCAGTTTCCTCCTGATTTTGAGACGAGCCGGCAGTTATCGGGTTTGATGACGCAGATGTTCTGGTATGGGTTTAATGAGTCGTTCATTAATAATTTCCAGGCAAATGTAGATGGGCTGACATTGGAGAAAGCCCGGCAGATCATCCAAACTTATTTTCCGCAGGACAAGTTGCAGTTTGTGTTGGTAGGCAAAGCGGCTACCATCAAAAAAATTGCGGAGAAGTACGGTGCGGTGACGGAGATCTCCCTGTAGAGGCGTCAGACAGGTGTTAGGACGTTGTCCTAACACCTGTCTGACGTTTTAATGATACCCCTTCTCCACTGTTCAGATTCCGGCATACCTGGTTTGCGTTTGCCAAAAAACTGCACCAGCAGTTCTCCCGCCGCATCAAACACCTCAAGCGAATGCACCAGGCCATCTACCGTTGGTTTTTTTACCAGCCAGGCAGAAGCAATAGCCGTTGTTTTAATATGTAAGTTGAAGTCCGGGTCCATCACATTTATCCAGCCCGGAATAGCAACAATCTTCTGCACCTCGCCGGTATAAATCTGGATAGCCCCCTGGTTGCCTACAAATACCATCAGCTGCCATTGCTCTCTAGCCGCTGTTTCCAGCAACTCTTGCACAACGCCTGTTTGCAATTCCTTCGCAAATGGCCCTGCGTTCTTCAAAGCGCCAAGGCGAGAAATAGAAAACTTACGCAGTAAGGGGAAAAAATCATGGGTATCTTTCAGCGCTGCCCATTCGGCCCGGAACAGGTCCACATCAAGGTCCTCGTCCTTATACACCGGAGCCGGTTTGGGCGGCATTACCTGAATTGTTTTCTCCTGCTGCGAGGTAGCAAATGCACGGATCATTTTTTCAAATTCCCCCGGATCTGATTCGTTGGTTAAGTACACTTTCAATACGGCCTCGCCCTGCTGATCAAAGAACTGGATGGAATTTTTAAAACCCGCTGCGTCATCGTCCAACACCGCAAAGGCAAAGGCCCAGGCGCTGAAAAACAAGCGCAGATCAATTTCTTCACCCACTACTAATCCTACCTGTTTGTTCGATACATCCACCGACCCGAACACGCCCTTCCGCTCCTGTACACATGCTTCGTTACGGGTAAGACACATAATTTTTCCCAGGGTGGGCATTTGGGTAAGGAGGGCGCCGAACTCGGGGCGAAGCCGTATAACACTTGTACCGGCAAAGGAAGCTAGCAGGGCCGCCTCCGAAACACCCATTGAACGCGCCGCATCCCGGATGCGCAGGCGGGGCTGTTCTTTTCTGCATTGAATCCATTGGTTACTTAGAGAACCACTAACTGTTGTTGACATTTCAGGCTATTTTTTTTGCGTTAACTGATTGTTTGGAACCTGTGAAAACCGGTAACAGGATCGGAAAATCAACGCCATTATGATAAATGATCTCCACCTCGTATCCGTAAGCCTGCCGAATTAAATCAGGCTGAAAGACCTCGGCACTGGCACCGGCTTTTAGCAGTTTTCCATTTTTTAAAAGAAGCACCTGGTCTGCATATTGTGCAGCCAGGTTTAAATCGTGTAAGACCACCACAACCGTGCAGCCGGCCTGCGCCAGTTCTTTTGCTTTACGCAAACAGAGTTGCTGCTGCAGGCAGTCCATACTGGAAGTGGGTTCATCGAGCAGGAGGAATTTTGTTGCAACCGACGCAAGCGGGTACAATTGTGCCAGCACCCTGGCCATTTGTACCCGTTGCTGTTCGCCACCCGACAGGGTATGAAACCAGCGGTCGGCCAGTTGTTCTACCATCATTTCTTCCATTGCCAGGCGAACCAATTCCTGGTCTGAACAGGACGGCGTTTGTTTAAAATGCGGATACCGCCCCATCATTACCACTTCGCGGCAGCGGAAGGGAAGCGACAGGCTGTATTGCTGTGTAAGCACGGCCCGGCGCAAGGCCAGTTCCTGCGGACGATGGCTGCTGATTGCCCGGCCCTTTAGGGTTACACTGCCCCGGAAAGGTTTGTTTTCACCCGCCAGGACCTTAAGAAGGGTTGATTTCCCTGCCCCATTTGCACCCAGCAATACCGTTAACTGCCCGGGCCGAATGCAGGCCGAAATATCTTCAAGAATAGGTTGAGGGCCAATTTTATAATATAATTTTTGGATCTCCAGCATCGTAGAATTTTACAGGGTGATCTTTTTTTTCTGCCGGTATAGCAGCACTATGAAAATGGGAGTACCTACCAATGCTGTTACAATACCAATCGGTAATTCTGCCGGGGCGATGATGGTTCTGCTGATGGTATCTGCCAGCAACAACAGTACGGCCCCCAGCAAGGCGCTGTTCAATAAGAGATGCCGATGGTCTGTGCCGCAGATGGTGCGCAGTATATGCGGCACCACCAGTCCCACAAAGCCGATAATACCACAGGTAGCCACTGCCGCACCAACTGATAAGGTAGAAAGGGTGATAATCGTCCATTTGAGGCGTTTTACATTTATTCCGATATAGGCGGCTTCGGCTTCTCCCAGCGAATAGGCATTTAAGGATTTGCCCAGTGCCGGCAGTATAAAAAAGGGAAGCAGCGTAAATGGCACAATGGCCGCAAGTACCTGCCAGCTTGCACCGGCCAGGCTACCCATGGACCAGAAGCTGATCGACCGCAATTCTTCTTCATTCGCGAGGTAGGTTACCAGCGATGTACAGGCGGCGCATAATGCGTTTACGCCCAAGCCGGCCAGCAATAAAGTGGCTACCATTGTTTTGCCCCCGGTACGGGCTAATCGAAACACCAAAAATGAACAAGCACAGGCACCTATAAACGTAAACAGGTTGAGCCAGTAGTACTTCGATAACCAGCTGTTTTCAGCAGAAAAAAACGGGAGATAGGTTAAGAGTACTATCATTAAAACAGCCGCCAATGCTGCGCCGGAGGAGATCCCGATCAAAGTAGGATCAGCCAGCGGATTACGAAATAATCCCTGTAGTGCGGCTCCTGATAAAGCCAGGCTGCTGCCTACTAACAGGGCCAGCAAGAGCCTCGGCAACCGGATCTGCCAAAAAACTATTGACATCGTTTCTGAATAGTCGGCCTCTGTTGATAGCCCCACCGCATTTCCCAGTATAGCGATTAACTGCACCGGAGAAATGGACAGGGCGCCCAGACCGGCGGAAACTAACAGGGCCAGCAACAGCAACAGGATCAATCCTATTCGGATCCAACCGGGCTTATTCATGAAGCATATTATTTAGTTCCTGGATGGCCTGCGGCAGTCGTAACCCAAAACCACTGAGCAGTTCTCCATCCATCGCAATTATTTTATGATTTTTACCGGCTTTGGTAAGCACAACGCCGGGTACTTTCAGAAAACCTTCTACACCTCCAACACTTTTCAAACCACTGGTAAACAACAATAACAGGTCGGGGTCCGCAGCCACCAGCGCTTCGGTGGTGAGTGGTTTATACTGGGTAAAGGAAAGGGGGTTCTGCGCGCCCGCCAGGCGGATCAGCTGATCCATTGGCGTTTCTTTGCCGGCTACGGATAAAGCACCTGCTCCCCTGGCATATACAAAAACTAATTTTTTATTGGAAGGCAGGATCTTTAATGCTGCTACCTGCTTGTCGAACTGAGCCGCTACCTGCGCCGCCTCTTTTTTCTTCTGCAGTAATGCGCCAATGGCAAGGAGTAATTTTTTTGTGCCAGCCAGGCTGTATTCCTGTTGATACAACTGCAGTCGGATGCCTGCTGCCTTGAGCTGTTGCAGCACAGCGGGGTTCAATTGATCCTGCATGCCGATAACCAGGTCGGGCTGAAGAGACAATATGTTTTCCGCGGAAATAGCCCGGTTATGGCCAACTTTTGGTTTTTGTGCAAGAGAGGCCGGATAGGTACTGGTAACATCTACGCCTACAATAGCGGCTTCCATGCCAACTGCTACAATTATTTCACTTACCACACCGCTGAGTGATACAATTCTTTGCTGTGCGGATGAGAGCAGGGGCAATAAAAAAAACAGCGCAATAAAAAAATTTTTCATATTTGTTTGTTTAAAAGCAGCCTCGTAGAAACGAGGCCGGTAGCTGATCGGTAACATTTACTCGCTGGTCACCGCTCAGAGATTTGAACGACCAATTAAGCTTCTTTTACCAGTTGAAAACTTAGTTCCGGCTTACCGCGGGTACCGCCATCCTGGCTGGTAAAACTGATAAACTTCAGCTTGTAATAATTTCCATTGCTGTCTTTGACCAGGTAGAAGCGATCTGTTTTTACACCGATGGCGGCGCCGGTGGTGGCCCTCCAGTTACTGCCGATGGCCCAGCGGTCTGCGCTGAAACTGGCCGTTGCCAGATCGGCTTCTTTGAAATTTTCATAACTGGTAGTACTGGTTAATATCTCCGCCACCTGTACGCCGGCGCGAAAATTGATGGCGATCAGATCGGAAAATGCATATGGCACATCACCTCCGCCAAAATTTGTTTTAAAGACTGCATACCCCCACTGAAGATCCCAGTTTTCTTTTTCTGGTTCTACGGTAACCGGTCCGTTATCAAAAGAGATATAGTTGAATTGATAGGAGTTATTTTTTACCACGTCAATGGTGGAAAAGTTGGCTTCTGCAATTTTTGCGTATTGAATACTGTATCCATTGCCTTTCCGGATAATTTTTATTTTCAGCCAGTCGCGTGCAGCCACGCCACCGCCGGTACCCCGGTTCAGGATATAAACTTTATTGGCTGATTCGGTGGCTGAAATGGTACCAATAACCGTTTTGGACAAATCGCCTCCGATATCATCCAGCAGCGCAAATTCGGTGGCACTGGGTGCTGCATGATTCAGCGCCAGCACCATGCCTGCGGTATCGGCAGCGCTAACATCTGCCAGGTTGCTTTTAGTGGTTGCTTTTGCAAGGGCAACCGTGGTATTGTTTATCATAACACTGAAATCATTGCCCGTATAAAGCGCCAGATCCCAGGCAGTTCGTTTAACGGAGTCTTGTTTGGCCGTGCTCAGATCAAGGAAAACCGTGTTGATAGCAGCAGCTCCGCCTGCTCCTCCGTTTAATTGAAGACGGGCACCTGCTGAAGGTGGAATTACGGGAAGGGATTCTTCCTTCCGGGTACATGAATTCAGTACTAACAATGCACTGATAAACCAAACGACACTACCTGCTTGTTGCTGCATTTTTCTTTTTGTTTTGTTTTGACCAATTAAATTGTAAAGAGCTGAACCAGGATCGTCCATAGGAGAGCAGCACAGGTCCGGAGCCGGTGTGTGCTGATCCTTCGGCTGTTGCTGTATTGTTGATCCGGCTAACGTTGAATATATTTTTTACCCCTGCCTGCAGGCGGAGATAAGGACCGATGGTTTTTGTAAGGTTGAAATCGCCCCAGTGATAAGAAGCTGTTTCGGCCAGGTACACTTGCTGTTTTTCTTGTCCGGCTACTGCTGAGGCTGTAAACACCGGTAGCTTTCCGTTGAACTTGTAAAAAACAGCCGCTTCCAGTGCCCATGCAGGAATGGTATACCGCAGGTTGAGGTTGGCTTCGGGCGACCAGGCAAATGCTGAAGTTCCGTTGTACTGATAGGTATCATTGCCGTAATAAGCATTGAATCGGCCGATCACCAGCAGTCCGGTTTGAAGGGTAAACCGGCGATAGTTGAATTGCAGTTCTGCTGCGGTGCCTTTGGTTTTAAATCGATCGAGGTTGAAATATGTAAACAGGTTTCCGCTGCCTTGTGCCAGCGTAATGCGGTCCCTGAAATTGTTGTAAAATGCGGATAGACTAAATTTCCAATCGGCTTTGTTGGCAGCTTTTTCCGGCTGCCAGCTGATGGAAGCCTGGTAGCTATCGGAGGACTCGGCTTTCAGCTCGGGGTTGCCTTCAATAGCATGGTTGGCATCAAAAAACTGAAAATACAGTTCTCTTAAAGCCGGTGCGCGGAAGCCCCTGCCATAGGAAGCCCTGATATCCCAGTTGGGCAGGAATTGGTATTTAGCATTGATCGAACTGATAACCGGGGGTGCGTCGTATTGCGAATTTCGATTCATCCGCAGACCGGGGCGGATCAGCAATGGTTTAAGCGGCTGAACTTCGCCGGTTAGAAAAACCGAATAATCAGTAATGCGGGGACTGCCGCTAATCCGATCTCCCATTCCCTGCTCTGATTTGAATTCCAAACCGGGTTGTAGTTTGAGCCAGCTGGTCCAGTTCCAACGGGCCGTAATGCGTGCAAAAGCGGCATTGAACCTGGCCTCATCCCATTCGCCCGCATTGGTGGAGGGTTCTTTGGTGCCCTCCAAAAAATTGAGTCGATAGGTACTTGTAGTTCGTTGATACTGCTGGTAGGAAAAAGCGGTTTGAATAAGCAGTTTGGAATGGGCCTGCCAGTCGGCCGAAAGCTGATGGGTTTGGCGGTTGGTTTTGTAATAGGCGTCTACTGCGGTATTGTTCTGGTTATATTGACCGGGCGCATAAATTTCTTCATGGAGGTAATCGAGCCGGTACAGCAGTTTCCAATTTCCGGACTGGTAGGCTGTTGAAAAGCCGGTCAGCAATTGCTGCTTGGGTCGGATTTCCCGGGCGCGCAGGGGGGCAGCTCCTTTCCATCCGCCCATTTCAATACTGGTTAAATAGGCATTACTGGCAATTTTTCCGGTTTGCTGGCTGACAGCTACAGTACGCTGGTGAATACCGTTGCCGGAGAAGGGGGCGTAAACCTGGCCCATCGATTCTTCCTGGATTTTTGCCTGTACGGCCAGGGTAGCTGTTTTTGCGGAGGCGTTTTTAGTAATGATATTGACTACACCAGCCAGGGCGTCTGACCCATACAGAACACTCATGGGGCCTTCAACCAGTTCAATGCGTTCGATGGAGTTGATATCGATTTGTCCAAGGCTTTGGCGGGTACTTCCCCGATCGAGCAGGGGAATACCATTTACCAGGATCTTTATATTGTTACCGCCCATTCCCAGGATGCTGAGGTCGGTTTCGCCCAGTGCATGATCGGCATGAAGTCGTATACCGAGTTCGGCAGCCAGCAGGGAATAGGTATCATTGGCGGCCCTTGCGAGGATAGTGGCCTGGTTGATGGTGCGGATCTTAAAAACGGATTGTTTGAGGGTAGCTGTGCCGAATAAGCCGGTAACAACTACTTCGTTGAGTGCTGCGATGCGGCCAGAGTCCTGCCCTGGGTAGGATTGCGCTGCAAGTTGAAGCGAAAGGACAATAAAACAGGGGATGAGAAGCAGCCGGGTGCTTGTCATCGGTTGAAGCCAATGCATGAATAAATGGTTTACCTACTTGTATGATGGGTGACCACATAGGAGCAGATCTGATCCTATGCCTGAGTGCGAGTAAATGCAGCGCAAACATACTGGGAGCTGTTGGATTGCTGCTTACGAAAAAGGGAAAAGCATTTACGAATCCGGGAAATCTCGTTTTACACGTCAGACAGGTGTTAGAACGTTGTTCTAACACCTGTCTGACGTATATTTACGAATGCACCGCTTACTTCTATTCCTGCTTTCTATGGCCTGTTTCCTGGGAGGAAAAGACTGCCTCGCCCAGCAACAAATCAGCGGAACTGTTTTTGATGCCAACACCGACTCCCTCCTGCAGGATGTTTTTGTACTTAACCTCAACACCCAACAATCTACCGTGGTGTCCAAAAACGGCCGCTACAGCATTCCCGCCGCAGAAGGAAACCGCCTCGTTTTTACCGCCATCGGTTACGCACCCGATACCCTGAAAGTAGAATTTCACATGTTTGTGACCGGGTACGATATCTCGCTGAAACAACGTTATAGCCTCCTAAAAACAATTGTTGTCTCCGATCGCGATTACCAGGCTGACTCACTGGAAAGAAGAGAAGCATACCGTCATTTATTAGACAAACCACTGCCAGGCATAACCGGAAAAAATACCCCTCAATCCGGTTTCGGTATTGTATTGAGTCCGGCTAGCTTTTTCTCCTCCAAAGCCAAACAACAAAGGGAACTGAAAAAAAGACTGCTCTACAACGAAGAAATGGAATATGTTGATTTCAGGTTTTCAACCTCCTTTGTTCAAAAATACACCGGCCTTCATGGAGATTCTCTCCAGACTTTTATGCTCCGGTTTCGGCCAAGCTATGAATTCTGCCGGCAATCTAACCAGGAAGACATGATCAACTACATCAATGAAAAACTGAAAATTTACCAGCGTCGCAAAGAAAACCAGTAGTTTTAATTCCTGAAAAATGCTGCATGAATAAACTTGTTGAAACAGCCGCCCGTTTGATCTGGGACTATCACCACATGCACCACCAGCTTCAACCTTCGGATTGCATTTTTGCATTGGGCAGTCACGACCTCCGTGTAGCTGAATGGGCCGCTGAATGCTGGTTAAATAAACTTGCGCCCTTATTGCTGTTATCAGGCGGTTTAGGAAATTTCACCCAGGGTATGTGGACAGAAAAAGAAGCCGATAAGTTTGCCCGCATCGCCCTGGCAATGGGTGTACCGGAATCCGCCATCCTGATCGAAAACAAATCTACCAACACGGGTGAAAATATTCGTTTTTCAAAAGAATTGCTGGCAGCAAAAGGATTAGACCCCCAGCGATTTATAGTGGTGCAAAAACCCTATATGGAACGGCGTAGTTATGCAACTTTCAAAAAAAACTGGCCGGAAAAAGACCTACTTGTCAGCTCTCCGCCCATTTCCTTTGATGCATACCCGAATGAAGAAATTCCGCTTGAACGGGTTATCAATATTATGGTAGGAGATCTTCAACGGATCAAAGAATATCCTGCCAAGGGCTTCCAGATTGAGCAACCCATACCGGCCGAAGTTTGGGAAGCCTATGAGTTACTTGTTAGCAACGGGTACGATCAGCACCTCATCAAATAAGTGTATTAATTTTCGCCCTGTAGCAGTTGCAGCAGTATATCGCTGGCTTTTTCGATCTGCGTAAGCGCAATATGTTCATCGGCCGTATGTGCTTGTGCAATGGAGCCCGGACCAAATACAACACATGGTATACCGGCTTCCTGGTAGATCGCCGCATCGGTTGCATAATGGGCTGCCTGTAAAGCAGGCCGGGTGCCCGCACGTGCACAGGCCTGCATAAGTGCCTGGCAATGCGGTGCATCCGGTGCATTGTCTACTCCCATGGCCAGCAGGTAGGGCGCACTGATCTTATAACCGGCAGGATCACCCAAAAATGGAAGCAGTTCCTGCAGGATTGTCTGGAATGTCATACCCGGCAATAACCGGTTATCGATTTCAATACTGCAGGAAGCGGGTACGGTATTAACAGTTTGTCCGCCTGTTATCCTTCCAACGCTGATGGTTGCCTGCCCCAGTACAGGATGCTGAACCGATTCCAGGCTTTTGGCATAAGCAGCAATACCCTCCAGAATCGGGGCCATTTTATAAATGGCGTTATCGCCGTTCCAGGGCATGCTGGAATGGCAACTACGGCCTTCGGTATGAATAAAAAAACGGCACAGGCCTTTGTGTGCATAAATAAGATTGAGTTCGGTAGGCTCTCCTACAATTGCAAAATCTGCCTTTACGCCTTTTGCAACCAGCTCTCTGGCACCGGAAAAAGAATATTCCTCGTCTTTCACAAAAGCCAGTACTACATTATACGCCAGCTGTTTTTTTTCCTGTAGAAGGGTTCGTATAACATGTAGATAGGTGGCCAGGGATGCTTTTGTATCGCAGGAACCGCGGCCATATAAAAAACCGTTCTTAATAACCGGATCAAAAGGCGCAATAGACATATGTTCTTCTGAAACGGTGTCCATATGCGCTTCCAGTAATACCGTGGTAGGTTTACCCGCATTGATATAAGCAAGGAGGTTGGGGCGTTCAGGATCTTCGCCAAATAACTCTGCACTGATTCCCAATGCTGCCAAAAAATCACGGATATAACCCGCTACTGCGCCTTCTGTATAAAAAGGCCCGGACAAGTTTTTGCCCATAGGATTTACGGAAGGAATGGCTACCAGGTTGCGGGTAATAGAGACAGCTCCATGCATAGTAACAGGATTATTCAGTTTAATCCTGAAATATAGTGTTCCTTTTTTTACCTGACCCTAAAATCCGGGAAAAGCAAGCAAAAAATCAGGCATCATCCGCCATCACCAAAAACGGATGCCGGGTTAGGTAGGCCATGTTCCTGGTGAAACTTTCAGTGAAGAACCGCTGTAAAAATGTTTTTTTAAGCCGCACCATAGTAAGCAGATCATACGGTATTTCTTCTTCCAGATGTTCGAGTGTATCTATAATTGAAGAACTGGTGATCAATTGAAAGGACAAGGAGCTGGCGGCAAAATCCTTTTGCAATAAGTTGCTGTATTCACTGAACCTGGCCTGTTCCTTTGCAGTTTCCTCCCTGGTTATATGACCGCTTATAATGCGGGTAACGGTTATATCTGCCCCAAAAACAGAAGCTATTGCTGTCAGCAGCGGCAGGGCTTTTTTATCCGCTAGCTGGTAATCGGTTGCCAATACCAGGTGTTGCGGAAGTTTCCATTCATAGGCTTCCGGAATAAGCCATACCGGCCAATCGGATTTTTCTGCAATCCTTGAAGCAATGGTTCCAAGCAGCGTTTTTTTCAGTCCGGTTGCTCCCTGGGTACCCATAACAATGGTATCCATACGATGCTCTTCTGCAAAACCCAGTACATTATCAACAACCGGAGCATGCCCGAGTACAGTAGATACGATTACCTTTGGAAAAGCAGCCTGGTATTTTACGTTCATGCGATTCAGTTCCTTCAACAGGTCGGTCTCCATTTGTTGGTTATAGGCTGTACGTTTGGTTTCATTGTCAATAAAACCTGCCTCTACCTGTTCATACACATGGTATAAAACCACGGTTCCACCGGTACGACTGGCTACTTCAAGCGCATACCGAAAAGCTCTTTCCGACGTGGGAGAAAAATCCGTAGGCACCAATATTCGTTTAAGCATGACTGTGTGTTTAAAGGCTTGTTTTAAAGCAACCCGGCAACAGCTTATGCCTGCAGGGCACTGCGCCGCCCATCCGAGCCGGTGTTATCCGGCCTTAATCAGGGTAAATTAAGCAGGGCTGCCCCGGCAAAAGCTGATCCAGCTCATAGCAGGGCTTGATTTTACCGTAGGTAGAAATTTTAACACAATGCGATGTTATTCCTAGTATATTTGTAGACAATGCTATTTGTGAAACAGTCAATCTTTAAATCCACTTAATTATGTCAAAGCAACTTCGGTTCGAAACCTTGCAGGTACATGCCGGCCAGGAGCCTGATCCGGTAACCAAATCAAGGGTAGTTCCCATTTATCAGACCAGTTCTTATGTATTCGACAGTGCAGAACATGCGGCTAATTTATTCGGGCTGCGTGAGTTTGGAAACATCTACACCAGGTTGATGAATCCGACCACGGATGTGTTTGAAAAAAGAGTAGCAGCATTAGAAGGCGGGGTAGCGGCACTGGCGATGGCATCCGGGCAATCGGCGCAGTTTATTGCCTTTCAAAACATATTACAACAAGGGGATAATATAGTTTCTTCCTCTTTTTTATACGGCGGCACCTATAACCAGTTCAAGGTTTCTTTTAAAAGACTGGGCTTTGAAGTACGATTTGCCAATGGAGATGACCCGGCAGATTTTGAAGCGAAGATCGATGCCCGTACCAAAGCGCTTTACGTAGAAACAATCGGTAACCCGGGTTTCAGCGTGCCGGATTTCGAACGCCTTGCAGATATTGCTTCGAGGCACGGTATTCCCCTGATCGTAGACAATACCTTTGGCGCTGCGGGTTACCTCTGCCGCCCGATTGATTTTGGTGCAAATGTGGTGGTGGAGTCGGCTACCAAATGGATTGGCGGACATGGAAACAGCATTGGCGGCATCATCGTTGACGGAGGAAATTTCAACTGGGGAAATGGAAAATTCCCTTATTTCACAGAGCCCGATGAGGCTTACCATGGCATGAAGTTCTGGGATATTTTTGGTTCAGGCGGCCCCTTTGGCAATATTGCTTATATCATTCGTGCAAGGGTTACCGGGTTAAGAAGCCTGGGGCCGGCAGTAAGCCCCTTTAATTCCTTCCTGTTTTTGCAAGGTCTTGAAACCCTGAGCCTGCGCGTGCAGCGAACCGTGGATAATGCCCAGGAATTAGCAGAATGGCTCGAACAACAACCGCAGGTAGAATATGTAAACTACCCGGGCTTGAAAAACAACAAATACCATACACTGGCAAAAAAATATCTCCGGAATGGATTTGGGGGTGTATTATCCTTCAAAATCAAAGGAGGCAAGGAAGCTGCCGATGCGTTTGTAAATAAACTGGAACTGATCAGCCACCTGGCCAATGTAGGAGATGCCAAAACCCTGATCATTCATCCGGCTACAACAACCCATGAGCAGCTTACCGAAGCAGAACAAAAATCAGCCGGTGTTGAACCGGGTTTATTAAGGATTTCTCTTGGTATCGAACACATTGATGATATCAAGGACGATATTACACAAGCATTTGCTTAATCTTGCACCCGGCGGCTTACCCCGCCGGGTGTTTTAATTTATTAGTATGCGCACCTGCTTATTCTTCTGCTTCCTTTTGATGCAACTGCTGCTTATGGGGCAACCGGTTAAACGGTATGGACAATTACAGGTAATTGGTACACAGCTCTGCGACCGGCAGGGAGAGGCTGTAGTATTAAGAGGAATGAGTTTTGGCTGGCATAATTTTCATCCCCGGTTTTATACAAAGGGAGCTGTAGAATGGTTGTACCAGGATTGGAAAACAGACCTGGTGCGGGCTGCAATAGGTATTGAACCTGCTCCTAACGGCTACCTGCATTCGAAAGAATCTGCAATGAAAGCACTGGAAACAGTGCTGGATGCTGCCATTGAAACAGGTATCTACTGTATTGTAGACTGGCATTCACACAATATTCAGCTCGAAGAAGCGAAAGCTTTTTTCGCGGATATTGCGCAGCGTTATGGTCATTATCCCAATATTATTTATGAGATCTTCAATGAACCGGATCAGGAAACCTGGCCAGCGGTAAAAGCCTATGCAGCTGAACTGATTAAAACGATCCGCGCTAAAGACCCGGATAACCTGATATTGGTCGGTAGCCCGCATTGGGACCAGGACCTGCACCTGGTAGCGGATGATCCATTACCGGTTCAGACCAATATCATGTATACCCTCCATTATTATGCAGGCACACATCGCGAACAACTGCGAAGCCGGGGGGCGTATGCGCTTTCGAAAGGAATTCCACTCTTTATTTCCGAATCTGCCGGAATGGAAGCTACCGGCAACGGGCAACTGGATGAGGAAGAGTGGGAACGCTGGATCAATTGGTCGGAGAAAAACCGCATCAGTTGGGTAACCTGGTCTGTTTCCGATAAAAACGAAACCTGTTCTGTATTACTTCCTTCCGCCTCTTCCAACGGCCATTGGCGCGATACCGATCTCAAAGCTTCCGGCCTCAAAGCCCGCGCCTACCTTCGCAGGTTTGCCCTCAATAGCCCGCCCCCCCTGCCCTGAAGGCATTTTAACAATTACCTAAATAAAAATACGAATGGCTGTTAGTAAATTTGCAGCACTATGATGAAACGGATCATTGCCATAGTTGCCTGCTTAATTTTCCTGGTAGCAAGTATACCCGGAACAGCCATTCAGCAGTTATTTGATCCCGCATCCGTTTCCGAAACCTGCAATAACGGTGAGCAAAAAAGCAATACCGAAGAAAAAGCAGAAGAACATTTCCTACAAATCAAGTCAAGGATCCAGACCGTACGCCAACCGGTGGCCTGCGTATCCGAAACCAAAGACGCTAACCATGCACCTGTTCCTGTAAAGGAAACCATTCCTGATGCAGGTGCTGAAACGGCTCCCACCCCTCTTTATCTGCAACACAGCAGTTTCCTGATTTAGCCGCTTTTAACCCGTTTTCTTTTTGATCAAAGCAGGAATTCCTCTTATCGGGGTGCTTTGTGCCCCCCTATCTCCACCATTTTATCACGTTAAATTAATTGATATGAAAAAGAATATATATACACTTTTAGTAGCTGCTTTTACCTTCTTGGCC
>NZ_LUKG01000095.1:12160-15224 GCF_001601815.1 Flavihumibacter sp. CACIAM 22H1 | reverse complement strand
GGTATAAACCTATCGTAAAGCTCACGAGCCAAAAAATGGGGGAACCTATTTGATATACGATCCCAAAGGCACACAGTAAAATAGTGATAAAACCCAGCCCTATTACCAGGTGCTGGCGGTATAAACTTTTGAAATGATCGCGGATGCCGGTTAAAGTCAGTAATAGCATAAATACCGCCAGGGAGGCAATGGTTTCCATCTGGGCAAAAATTCCCGGGGAAGCGCCAGGTTCCAGCACTTTCAGCATTTCTACGGCATAATTATCCTTGATATCTCTTAAAATCGTAAGGAATAAATTGAGGAGGATAATAGCCACCAATCCGGGGCGAAATAACCGGAAAAGCTCCTTACGCTGGCTTTTATTGAGCGCTGTACGTTCCCCTCTTTCCTGTTTTTCTTCCGGCGCCGGCGCCGGAATTTTGCCGAGCAGGTACACCGCCAGGAACAAAAGCGGCAAAAACAGGCATCCGGTTACAAAAGGCATATACAGTTCGTTTACCTGCCAGGATTCAATACTGATTCGGCCTGCCGTTTTAACTACGCCGGAACTAAAAATGAAATTTATACTTAATATAAGCGCTATCAGGTCGGTGTATTTTCTACCTTCTATAAAACTGAAAACCAAGCCCCAGATCAGTCCCAGGCACATTCCGTTCAGGAATAGGAAAAGAACATTATAGGGCAGGGGTACCAGGGCCATCAGCAACAGGCAAATATGGGCCCCGCCGATGAGGCTGAGGATATAAAAGCCCCGTTTAGCCGGGTTAATCTCCGAAATAAAGCGGATTCCGATGAATTTGGAGGTCATATACCCTAATACCTGGGCAATAACAAGCGCTGATTTGAAAGAGATGCCAAAAGCGGTAAGGCCATCAAAAGTTCCGGCACTGATCGATTTACGGAATCCATACATGCAGAAATAAGTAGTGAAGGCGGCAAAGGAGGCTACTGCCACGGTAGTCAGTTGTGCCAGGTTTTTGGGTTGTTTCGGGAGAAGCCGATGTATCATACGGTCATCAATTTACTGAAACCTGTTGGAAGCATAGAGGCTGTTTCTGCATTACTTTTTTGTTAACCTGCATTCCGGCTGCATTTCAGCATAATTTCCACACCCTGTGAAAAACATTCAGTCTCAACTTTAGCATGGCGGCCTACTTTCGTGTCCAGTTCTTTCGAGTACATTTTCGGTGCAGCAAAAGCCAGCTTTTGCTGCTTAATAGGGAACCGCGTGGAAATCGCGGGCTGACGGGCAACTGTAATTCGCCTCGGCGAAAAGCCAGATACCTGCCGGAAACTGTATTGTTTGGACCTTCCCGCGTAAGGTACCGGCATTGGCAACACGCATCGGGAATGCTTTCTACAGCAGGCCCTGAATGTATCAGCCCTTGCTCCGCGGAAAACTGATACATCTATATAAACATACTACCATGCAAAATGAAGTGTTGCTGAAGGAAAACAAGGATCGGTTCGTGATCCTGCCGATAAAATACCCCCGTATCTGGGAAATGTATAAAAAACACGAAGCCAGCTTCTGGACGGCAGAGGAAATTGATTTGAGTGCTGACCTGGCCGACTGGGCTAACCTGAATGACGGCGAACGGCATTTCATTTCACATGTACTGGCATTTTTTGCCGCCAGTGACGGAATTGTGAATGAGAACCTGGCTGTTAACTTCATGAGCGAAGTTCAGTTGCCGGAAGCCCGCTGCTTTTACGGGTTCCAGATTATGATGGAAAATATCCATTCTGAAACCTATGCCTTACTGATCGATACCTATGTTAAGGATCCGGCCGAAAAAGACCGTCTCTTCCATGCTATAGATACCGTTCCGGCCGTAACCAAAAAGGCAGAATGGGCCCTGCGCTGGATCGAAAAAGGAAACTTCGCCGAACGCCTGGTTGCTTTTGCAGCCGTGGAAGGCATTTTCTTCAGCGGCAGTTTCTGCTCCATATTCTGGTTAAAGAAACGAGGTCTTATGCCCGGGCTCACTTTCAGCAATGAGCTCATCAGCCGGGATGAAGGCCTGCACTGCGAATTTGCCTGTCTCCTTTACAGCATGTTGTCCGAACAACTTAGCCAGGAACAAGTCTATTCCATTATCGGCGATGCCGTAGCTATCGAGAAAGAATTTATAACCGATGCCCTGCCGGTTGACCTGATCGGGATGAATGCCCGCCTTATGCAACAATATATTGAATTTGTGGCCGATCGCTGGCTGGCTGAACTGGGCTACCCGAAAATGTTCAATACCGCCAACCCCTTTGACTTTATGGAAATGATTTCACTGCAGGGTAAAACCAATTTCTTTGAAAAAAGAGTAGGTGATTACCAGAAATCAGGAGTAATGACCGGATCAGCCGGACAAACCTTCTCTCTTGATGAAGATTTTTAAAATTGATTAAAGCGTTTAACCATGTTTGTTATAAAAAGAAATGGCCGTAAAGAGTCTGTAAAATTTGACAAGATCACTGCCCGTATTCAAAAGCTTTCCTATGGCCTGAGTCCGCTGGTAGATGTACACGATATTGCCAAAAAAACCATTGAAGGTATTTATGATGGAGTAACTACTACTGAACTCGATAGCCTGGCTGCTGAAACAGCCGCTTCGTTAACTACCCGCCACCCCGATTATGCTTTGCTTGCTTCTCGTATTGCAGTGAGCAACCTGCATAAAAACACCAAAAAATCTTTCAGTGATACAATGCGTTCCTTATACAACTATAAGGATGCTGCAACTGGTAAAGTGCTTCCCCTGATAGCAGATGATGTGATGGCTGTTATTGAAGAAAATGCCGAATTGCTGGATAGTACCATTATCTACGACCGTGATTTTGGCTTCGATTATTTCGGCTTCAAAACACTGGAAAAATCCTACCTGCTTCGGGTGAATGGTAAAATCGCCGAACGCCCCCAGCACCTCTATATGCGGGTGGCCATTGGTATTCACAAACAGGATATGGAACAGGCTATTAAAACCTATCACCTCATGAGTGAACGCTGGTTTACCCATGCAACTCCCACCCTGTTTAATGCCGGTACGCCCAAACCACAGTTGTCGAGCTG
>NZ_LUKG01000095.1:0-11751 GCF_001601815.1 Flavihumibacter sp. CACIAM 22H1 | reverse complement strand
TATATGCGGGTGGCCATTGGTATTCACAAACAGGATATGGAACAGGCTATTAAAACCTATCACCTCATGAGTGAACGCTGGTTTACCCATGCAACTCCCACCCTGTTTAATGCCGGTACGCCCAAACCACAGTTGTCGAGCTGTTTTCTGCTAACCATGAAAGACGATAGCATAGATGGTATTTATGATACCCTTAAACAAACCGCTAAAATATCACAGAGTGCGGGTGGTATCGGCCTGGCTATTCATAATATTCGTGCAACCGGTAGTTATATCGGTGGAACCAATGGTACCAGTAACGGAATTATTCCTATGCTGCGGGTATTTAATGATACCGCCCGGTATGTAGACCAAGGCGGTGGCAAAAGAAAAGGAGCATTTGCTATTTACCTGGAGCCCTGGCATGCCGATGTGTTTGCCTTCCTTGACCTCCGTAAAAATCATGGTAAAGAAGAGTTGAGAGCACGCGATCTGTTTTATGCACTCTGGATCCCCGACCTGTTTATGAAAAGAGTGGAAGAAAACGGCGACTGGACTCTTTTCTGCCCCAACGAAGCACCCGGCCTGCAGGATTGTTTCGGAGATGAATTCGTAGCCCTGTACGAGCGCTATGAAAAAGAAGGAAGAGGTCGCAAAACCATTAAAGCACAGGAACTCTGGTTTGCCGTACTGGATGCACAAATCGAAACCGGTACTCCTTACCTGTTGTACAAAGACGCTGCAAATGGCAAGTCCAACCAGCAAAACCTCGGAACCATTAAAAGTTCCAATCTCTGTACGGAAATCATGGAATACACCGATGCCAACGAGGTAGCTGTATGTAACCTGGCATCCCTTGCCTTACCAAGATTTGTAAATGAAGGCAAATTTGATTTCGAAAAATTATACGAGGTAACCTACCAGGTAACCATCAACCTGAATAAAGTAATTGATGTAAACTACTATCCCGTAGAAGAAGCCGAACGCTCTAACCTGCGTCACCGCCCTATTGGATTGGGAGTACAGGGGCTGGCAGATGTATTCATACTGCTACGCTTACCGTTTGAATCGGAACTGGCGGCTATCCTTAACCGCAATATTTTCGAAACCATTTATTTTGCTGCTATGACGGCCAGCAAAGACCTGGCAAAGACACAGGGTGCTTATGAAACTTTTGCGGGATCGCCTCTGTCGAAGGGTAAATTCCAGTTCGATCTGTGGAATGTTACTCCTTCGGGCAGGCATAATTGGGAAACCCTGCGTAAAGAAGTAATGGAATTTGGAGTACGTAATTCATTACTGGTAGCTCCTATGCCAACCGCTTCCACTTCGCAGATCCTGGGAAATAATGAATGTTTTGAACCGTATACCTCTAATATTTACAGCCGCCGGGTATTGAGCGGAGAATTTGTGATCGTAAACAAACACCTGTTGAAAGATCTGGTAGCCCTTGGATTATGGGATAATGATATGAAAAACCGGATCATTGCTGCCAATGGATCTATTCAGCAAATCACCAGCATACCGGAAGAAATTCGCGAACTGTATAAAACAGTATGGGAAATAAAACAGCGGACCCTGATAGATATGGCGGCCGATCGGGGTGCCTATATCTGCCAGAGCCAGAGCCTGAACTTGTTTGTAAGTAATCCCACTGCTTCCAAACTAACGTCCATGCATTTCTATGGCTGGAAAAAAGGATTAAAAACAGGCATGTATTACCTGCGTACCCAGGCTGCTGCACAAGCGGTTCAGTTTACGGTAGAAAAGCAGGGTGGAGAAAATATGACACCGGTAGTGGATCAGACAACTATTGCGGAAGGTGCGGTGTGCACGATGCAGGATGGCTGCATCAGTTGTGGCTCTTAATTTGATTAGTACAGGACACTCGAAAAACCAACCCGCTAAATGCAACGGCCCGAATTATTCGGGCCGTTTTTTATGGAAGAAGTTGGGTTATCCTTTGTTACCGGAATTCACATCGTCATTGCTGATTTTTTTTCGCTCCCTGCTGTTCATACGAGCCCCGAATTCCCAGTTAAGCGTCAGTTTAAATTCTCGCAGGTAATACCGGTTCCGGCTGTAAGAATAAAACTGTGGTGTACGCATTTCAATTTCCTGTGGTATATACGAATTAAATGGGTTCACCGCCAACAAGGTCAGCACCAGCTTCGGGGTAGCCCATTCTTTTTTGATAGCTGAACTGTAATAATACTGTTTGGAGGAAGCGCCCTGCAGTTCAATTTTCCGGGTATTTAAGGAACCCGCCAATTGTAAACTGTATTTCCTGGGCAATTTAAACGCCGTATTCAGGTCAAGGTCTGCAGCCCATCCATCCCTTACAATTTGCAGCGCATCACTTTTAAAAGAAAGATAGTTGATGTTCACGTTGCTGTTAATGCTCCACCAGGGCAAGGGTAGGCTGGTAGCAGAAAAATTAAGACCGTAACTTTTATTTCCAGCCAGGTTTTCTTTGCGGGAGGTGGAAATGCCATTTTCATCGGTTCTGCGGAAATCAACTATGCCATCTTCTGTATTTCGCCAATAGATGGCGCTGTTCATAAAAAAAGCAGATCCCAGGTTCAGGCCGTGTACGAATTCGAGTTGATGGGTTATTTCCGGGCTTAAGGAGGGATTGCCGGTTTCCAGGTTTTTAGGATCGGCCGCATTGATATTCGGGTTCATATCAAAGATAAAAGGGCGGGTAATCCTTTTCGTATAGCTAAGTGTAAGGGTCTGATCGCTGTTTAGTTTGTGCGTTACCGTTGCAGTCGGAACCAGGTTCCCGAACTGCTGTCCAAATCCTTGCCGGGCGGTTTCCAGTTCACCGCGCATAAGAGTGGATTCCCAGCGTATGCCAGCTTCCGTATACCATTTTTTGGTAATGGTACTCTTTAGCAGCCCATAGGCGGCCCATACTTCCTGCTTATTCCGGAACCGATCGGTCCGCTCATCTATAATAGACCAGGTTCCGCCCTCGTTGGCGCTTACCGTATACCGGTTATTGGCGTTCCGGCGAATGGCTTTGGCCCCGGTTTCGGCCGTGAAAATGCTATTGAGGGGATGTACGTAATCAAGCTGTAGCGTCCATTCATTGTTCCTTATTTTATTGGAATTGTCTTCCTGGTAAAAGATACGATTACCGGCATCGGTTAACTGGCTGGTATAGGGTTGGCTGCTGTTGCCGGGCGACCACTGCGCTTGTACCGTTAGTTCCTGACCGGCTTTACGGAATTTCCTGTTATACGCCAGGTTGATATCCGTGCTTAAGTACTGTTCCGCACTTTTTACCTGCTGCTGGTAAAATTCCTCCAACGTATTGTCTGAACGGAACGAACGGGTGCTTACCTGCTGATTGCCCGGCCAGTTTCCGATACTGCTGTTTATGCCCAGGCTCCACTCTGATAAGGAGTCGGGATTAAACACAATGGTTATATCGGCTGATCCGTGCGGGGCTGAATTGTCCTGCTTTATTTCCTGGTTGAGCCGGTTGCCCGCTATGCCATTCTCTAATTGTTGCCGTTCATATACAGCAGATTCCTTGATCCGCAAACGGTGTAAATGCCCGTGGAAAGAAAGATTCCATTTTCCGCTTGTAAATTCCAGCCGGGGGTTCATCATTTGTTGCATATTGCTGCCACTGAACTCTAACGCACCGGTAAAATCTTTCCTTCCTTTTTTGGTGATAATATTAATAACCCCGGCCGTTCCTTCAGCATCGTATTTAACAGAGGGGGTGGTTACAATTTCTACTGATTGAATGATTTCTGCAGGAATCATATTTAATGCATCGGAAGGGCTGCGCGCCATCTGGCCCGAGTACTTTCCATTAATCAGGATTTTTATGCTACTGCTGCCGCGCATACTCACATTGCCCTGTGCATCTACACTTAATACCGGTGCTTTCCGTAAAACATCGGCGGCTGTACCCCCTTTATTGCCGGGGTCATTACCGGCATTGTACACCAATACCCCGGGTTTCTGTTCAATCAGTCGTTTTCGCCCAACTATGGTTACGCCGGAAAGTTGTTGCCCGGTAGGCGTTAAAAGGATCTCTGCCAGATCCAATGGCTGCCTGTTTAACCGATTAATTGTGTAGAGGCGGGCAGCGTAGCCCATAGAACTGATCTCCAACTCAACACCGGCTTTTGTGCTAAGCAGTTTAAACAATCCCTTTTCATCAGAATAGGTGCTGGCCAGGATATTCCGGGAGGTATCGAGCAGGTTAATGGTAGCGTATACCACCGGTTTTTTCGTGCTGCTATCACTTAGCTTACCGGTGATCAGTAATTCGGCAGCCTCGGTCGACTGGGCTTTTGACAATAGGGGCATGAATACGAAAAGAGCAGCAAGAAATTTTACAACAGGCATCATCTGACTTATATACGGGTTAGAAAGGCAAATGTACCACCGGATAGCAAGCGGCGTTTTCTAATTCGGGAAAATCAGTACGCTTTTGCTGTTCCTGCCGGCCTTTCTGATGGCCGGTTCTGCCAGTAATTACTGCTATTTTGCAATTTCAATTTTAACCCGCTGGCCTTTGATCTTTTGTTTTTCGATCAGGGGTAGGGTGCGGCTCATTTTTGATTTCCTGATAGCTACAAAGGAGAAAAAATCTTTTACTTCAATAAGGCCGATATCTTCTTTCTTGAGTTCTCCTTTCTGCGTAAGAAAGCCAACTATATCTATTTTGTTGATTTTGTTTTTTTTGCCACCGGCAATATGCAGGGTTACCCATTGTGGTTTTTCTGGAACGTCTACCTTGTCCGGAACCTCCATCCATGCTGTTGCCGGATCAATGTATTCTGGAACCGACTCACCCGGGCCAATCAGTAATAGAGCCGTACCACTTGCTTCCATGCGGGCAGTTCGGCCATTACGGTGAATAAAGGATTCTTCGCTTAAGGGTAAATGATAGTGAATAATGTACCGGATATTCGGAATGTCGAGCCCGCGCGCAGCCAAATCTGTTGTTACCAGTATATTGGAAGTTCCGTTCCGGAATTTACAAAGCGCAGCATCCCGTTCGGGTTGCTCCAGTGCGCCATGATAAAATACATTCATCAATCCATTTTCCCTAAGGTATTCACTGGTGCGTTGTACCGCATCGCGGTGGTTTAGAAAAACAATCGTAGACCGGTTGCCCAGCGCACAGATCAGGCGAAAGAGGGTAGCCAGTTTGTCGGCATCCGGGGCTTTTACCAGTTTCAATGCCAGCGCTTCCGATGGTTCGCCTGTTAGAAAATTGAGGGTATGCGGGTTACTCATTTTTAGAAAGCGCGGTAATTCCAGGGCTTCGGTAGCGGATACCAAAATTCGCTTTTTTAGAGAAGGTAGGCTTCCCACTACAAAAGACATTTCTTCCTCAAAACCAAATTCAACCGACTTGTCAAATTCATCCAGCACCAGGGTATGAATGGTTTCGGTATGGATATTGGCTCTCCTGATATGATCGCCCAGCCGGCCCGGTGTGCCAACAATTATGGTAGGCGCTTCCAGCAGGTTGTTTTCCTCAATTTCCCGCTTATGTCCACCGTAACAAGCCGTAATTTTTAAACCGGTTCCCATTTTTTTGGTAACATCCTCAATCTGCAACGCCAACTCACGTGAAGGGGCAATTATCAACACCTGTGTGCCTTTGGCCTGTGGATCAACCTGATTTAAGATCGGCAACAGGAAGGCCAGGGTTTTTCCCGATCCGGTAGCCGATAAAAGGATAAGATTTTCATGCTCCCGGTTGGCAGCAATGGAGGCCTCCTGCATGGCGTTGAGCGATTTTATTTTCAACGCTGCAAGGATATTTTCCAACGAATAAAATGGTGTAGACATGGTGCAAAGCTACTTTAGTTTGGCGGAAGGGGGGTAAATTGCTTAAAACTATGTCGTAAAATAAGGATGAAAGCAGCTACCGTACACGAGCTAAAAGAAGCTTTACAGAGTCTTCCGGCAGGCAAATTGCTGGACATTACCCTTCGATTGGCTAAGTTCAAAAAAGAGAATAAGGAACTGCTTAGCTACCTGCTGTTTGAAGCCGAGGATACCAGCCGTTATGTGGGAGAATTAAAAGAGGAAATGCAGAAAGACTTTTCTTCTATGAATGTTTCGCAGGTCTATTTTGCCAAAAAAACACTCCGTAAAATTCTGCGCAATATTAATAAACAGGCCCGCTATATGACGGATAAAGCAGCCGAGGTAGAATTACTATTGCATTATCTCCGCCTGTTAAAAGACTCGGGCTTGCCGGTTACAAAAACACCGGTTCTGATGAATCTATACCTCGGCCAGTTGAAAAAGTCAAAAAAACTGATTGAGTCTCTGCATGAAGATCTTCAGTACGACTACCTGCGGCTCTGGAATAAACTGGCGGCCTGATGCCACCGGTTCTTTAATTTTACCACATGAAGGACTTTAAAAAATACTATACCATACCGGTGGAACCAGCGCAATTATACCTTGCACTGACCAACCCGGCAACCATTCAACTATGGACAGGCGAAAAAGCTGTTATGTCTGATGAGCCCGGCGCTGAATTTTCGCTCTGGGATGATAGCATAGTGGGAAAAAACCTGGAATTCGAAAAAGGGAAAAAAATAGTGCAGGAATGGTATTTTGGAGAGGATGCCGAAGCTCCTTCAATTGTTACCATTAAGCTGCATGAACATAAACAGGGCACATCCATGGAAGTACGGCAAACTAATATTCCGGACGATGCCTATGCCGATATTGTGGAGGGATGGGAGGATGTTTATATAGCTTCCCTGCTTGATTTTTATGCGGGTGAATAGGCGGGCTTAACGATGATCCGTATAAAAATTCACCGGGCTGGTATCGGCTAATGCCTGCAAGGCCTCTCTTGGTACAGTTTGCTTCAGGGCTCTTAAGGCTTCGTCTAACTGTTCCATGGTGCGGATACCAATAACAGCAGCGCTTACTGCAGCCGGCTGCAGCGCAAAATTTAGGGCAACGGTTGCGGGTGCAACTTCATACTGCAGGGCAATTTTTTTGATTTGTTCCTGCATTTGCTGGATGGCTTCCGGCGCCAGCGACAGGTAGGCGGTTGCCGCTTTGTTAATAAGCAGTCCACCTGCCAGTGTGCCTCTCGCCAATACGGAAATGCTGTTTTTCTCTAATAAAGAAAAACAGGTTTCTTCCGGTCGCCGGTCTGCTAAACTGTATTGCTGCATTACGCTGGATATGCGACTTTTTTCTACATAAGCCCGGATTACATTCGGGCGGATGGATGAAATACCATAACTACGGATCTTTCCTGCTGTTAATAGCAGTTCAAAGGCCTCTATGGTTTCTTCAATAGGGTCTTCGATGGTTCCGCCATGAAGCTGATAAAGATCGATATAATCTGTTTTCAATCGTTTAAGAGATTGCTCGGCAGTTTTCAGGATATAAGCTTTTCGCGGATTCCAATCCCAGCCACTGCCATCTTGGCGCCACTGGTTACCAACTTTTGTAGCCAGGATAATTTTAGTACGCCTGGCTGCAAGCAGGGTGCCGATCATAGCTTCATTAGCGCCTTGTTCATATAAATCTGCTGTGTCAAAATAATTGATGCCGCCGTCAATGGCAGCATCAATCAGGGAAGCGGCCGTTGATTGGCCGGCTTTCAGCGACATACAACCAAACCCTATGCGGCTGATCTGGAGAGCTGTTTTTCCGAGCTGGTGATAATCCATCTTATGTAATTTTTTGTCCGTCCATTCGTACAATTACAGGTTGAAAACTACCTAAAATTCTAACAAGATCCGTTTGACAAGCCATTACATCTTCGAGGTTCTTATACGCCTGTGGGGCTTCATCCACGCCTCCTCCCAACAGGGTAACACCTGCTTGTTTTAGCAATAATTTCATAGAAGAGCGCGTAATGGACTGGTTAGCCTGCGATCTGCTCATTTGGCGTCCGGCACCATGAGAAGCAGAATGCAGTGCGGTTGCCACTGCCTGCCCTTTTACAATATAACCGGGTGCAGTCATGGATCCGGGAATAATGCCCAAAACATTTTCTCCTGCCGGTGTGGCTCCTTTGCGGTGCACAATCAACTCCTCTCCATTTATTAGCTCTTTCCAGGCAAAATTGTGGTGGTTCTGAACGGTTACCACAGGTTTGCGACCCAATTGCCGGGCAATTTTTTTATGGATCACCTCGTGGCAGGCAGCGGAATAGTCTCCTGCCAGGTTCATAGCCGCCCAGTAACTGGCGCCGGCTTCTTCATTCAGGTACAGCCAGGACAAATGTTTCGTATTGTCATTGATCCGGCGGGTGGCAATAGCAATTTTAGTATACTGCTGCGCGATATTAGCCCCTAATGCCCTGGATCCTGAATGCGATAGAACGCCCAGCCATTCGCCGGGTGGCATTCCCAGAACCGGGTCCGTAGCGGTTATCTGTACTTTCCCGAATTCCACGAAATGGTTACCACTGCCCGAGGATCCCAACTGTTTCCAGGCCTTGCTGTGGAGGTGCCTGAGGAAGGGAAGTTCAGAAAACAGCGGATGCTCCATCACCGCATGATCGGAAGGCCGCTCAAATTGTTGGCCGCTTCCGAACAGGGTCTGCTCTTCCAGTATCCGTTCAAAAAAGCCGGTTTTTTGTTTTAATTCCACGCCTTTTAAGTCGTAGATACTAAGCGCCATACGGCACCCGATATCCACGCCTACGCCATAGGGTATGACAGCATTCCTGGTTGCTAATACACCGCCAATCGGCAGGCCGTACCCACCATGTGCATCGGGCATCAACGCCCCTGCAACACTTACCGGCAGGCGTGCTGCCTGGTACATTTGATGCAGGGCTGTTTCCTCAATATGCTTTCGTCCATAAATATGAAACCGTATGCCCTGCGTATTTTGCGAGCATTCATAGGAGCCCGTTAGTTCTTTTTCCATTTTTTTAAAGTTGTGGCGATTACCTTACGAAACCCGATCATAATTGTGGTTGGTATTTCGTACTTGGTGGTTGCCGTTTTCATAAATTCAGCCAGCGTAACCGGGCATAAGCCAAGGGCTTTTTCCCAGTTACCAGAATAAATAAATTTTACAGGAGGCAGCTGGCCTGGCCGGGTGCTGTAAAATTCTTCTGCATCGTAACGGAAATCTTTAACCAGGTAGGGCCGGGTAATTCGGCGATAACTGTACAGTATCGGATACAGGAATGTAGGTGCCTGTTTACAGGCAGTTTCAAGAAAAATGCGCATAAAAATTAATTGATAAGAAATAAAAAACCCCGCTTGAAAGGGCGGGGTTGTTATAGGTACAATGTACTTATTAAGTAGTTGATACAAACACTACCCCGCGCTGAAATACAGAGCCAGCAAGGCTTTCAGCAGGTTGTTTACTATGTTTGTTAAAGCGGGGCATTGTTTATTCGTTTATAATCTGAGCATTCAAAGATGAACTATTTTTTTGTATTTCAAAACATCTGTTGGAAATAGTTTAATGAATTACAAGACGGCCTGTTTTTATCCGGCGCTTGTTTTTATAGATATGATAGATATAGAGCCCCGCAGGCAAAGTATGCGTAGTTATTGATTGAACGGTTTCGGTTAAACGCAGTTGAACTAACTGTCGGCCAGTCATATCTGTGAGAATAAGAAAATTTTCGTCCGGGTTTTTTGATAGTATTGTTATGGGTGAACCCCGTCGAACAGGAGAGGGGAATACATAAAAATCGCTGGTGTTGAATTGGAAAACGGATTTCCAGCGCGTGGTATATTCCTTGCCATTGCTGAGTTGCAATACGGCCCGGTAAAGATTGAGTCCATCTGATGCAGGTGTTGTAATTGTGTAAACAGGTTCAGTTGCAACGGGCAGTATTTGTAAAGTGCGTATGCCGGTACTGGTTGCTTGTTCAAACCTTACTGCCGATACCTGGTAATTACTGCCAATTTCCAACTGAAGCCGGGCTGATCCGGTTCCGTTTGCATCCGCCAAAAAATTATTGATATAACAATCTGTTTGTTGATTCTGATAAGCAAATGCATAGGCTTTTTTCCCTTCCCGGCTAAAATCAAAAACTGGTGCAACAGTAAAATGAGTACGTGGATTGTCTTTTTTAGCCTGGATCAGCAGGGTGTCGGCCGTACGTAAAAAAGGCTCCAGTTTAGTACTGCCTACCGTGTATACTTGGTAGGCGCTTGCTTCCGGAACAGGATGCCAGTAAATAAGAAAGGAATCTTCACAATTAAAGCCCGTAAACAACCTGGTTTCCAGGTTAGCCGTTATAGTATCTGAAATATAGTGCCGGCTGGCTGTACTTAACCGAAACTCTAACTGGTTTATAGAAACCGGCACCGGCCAGCTAAACTGTTCTTTTCGCAGATCAATACCTGGTTGAATCAGTTCCCAGTCCTTCTCCGGGCTCCGGTAATACAGATCCGCTTTTGTAGTATCGGAGGATTCCCAACGGAGGGTATTTGCACGGCCCGGTGTTAACACATCACCTTTTAATGGATAGGTGAAGCGAACCTGATCGGCGCTGTCCATTTGAATGGCCAGGGCAAAGCCTTGCTTGTTACCTGTTAAAAGCCCGGCTTTTACCCGGATGCTGTAGTTACCGGCCCGGGGATAATCCAGCCTGATTTGTTCCGTATTATTGATGCTGTCTCTACCAGGTATTGCCGGCTTGTTCAGGTTTGATGCATCAGGATAATGGTCTAATACAAGCGGTAAAATGACTGATCCGCCCATACCTTCCAGGCTAAGGTCCAGGTTGATCCTATTTCCAACGATGTTATGAACAGTGTAAAAGCCCTTGGGTTTTCCACCCAGAACATGTATGCGTCTGAGGGCGGTTACATCGTGGAAGGTGATATTTTTCTATCATCTTCTGACCTTGGCAGTTCCCATAATGGCACTATTTTACGGGTAGGACAATCGGAGCAGTACCGAACCACCAACCTGGTTACAGGCTTACCCCGGGTAATTACCATTTCAGTAGACACTAAGCTGGCTGCTTCTTATGTATCGGCAACCGATGAAGCAATTGCCCGGTACAATGCAGAAAATCTTCAAATTTCATTCAGGCGCGTAAGTTCCGGTGCAAATATTGCCATAAAGGCGGCGCCCAGGAATGCGCGGTATCTGGCATCAGCTGGGTTCCCGACCAGTACGGGTAATCCCTATGGACAGGTTCTGGTGGCCGAACGCCAAATCGGAAATCAGCCGCAGGCAACAGTAGCTAGCATTCTTGCCCACGAAATCGGGCATTGTATCGGTTTCCGGCATACCGACTATATGGACCGTTCCTATAGCTGTGGGGGAGCTACCTCTAATGAAGGGGCATCTACGGTTGGCGCTATTCATATTCCTCGTACACCAACCGGTGCCGATCCCAATTCATGGATGCTTGCCTGTATTGGCAGCGGTCAGAACAGGCCCTTTAACAACAACGATAAAACAGCCCTGTCCTACTTATACTAACACTCGCCGGTGCTGTAAAAAGCAAGGCCGTTCGCTTTTGGCGAACGGCCTTTTTTATAGGGCAAACCTGTTAGCGATCTTATTGAATACTGTAATAGCCTTTTCTAACCGGGGAAATTGTACCGATTGCAAGTACCGTTGTGGGCGCGGGTAACTTTTGATTGTTTTTGCCGATAGAATAATAGCCCTTGGTTACCTTGGGTGCAGCAGGGTTGATAGCAGTTGTAGCAATTGGGTGCTGGTTGGCAGGTAAAGTGGCGGCTTTCTTTTTCATGGAATAAAAGCCCTTGGAAGCTGTTTTAACGGGCTTAGTATCCTGGGCTACTGCAGAACCGGCCAAGA
>NZ_LUKG01000094.1:11595-16101 GCF_001601815.1 Flavihumibacter sp. CACIAM 22H1 | reverse complement strand
GGTACAGCCTCCGGCGCGGTTAGAAGAATTGGCGGCATTTTCAGAGCGGCTTCCGGCCGGGAAAAAAATTGCCGTTGCTTTATGCCCCACAGATTGCTGGTGTGTTTTTTTGAGTATATGCGCACAGCTGGCAGAAAAAGAAGCATTCTCTGAAATGGGGCTGGATCCAAAAGCCGGCGCCCTGGCGCTGGAGCTGATGAGTAGTTGGAAATCCTTTCTTCATCCTGCTTCCTATGACCTGAATGCTATTCAATTATTAGACCGTATAAGTGCAGGAGAGGAAATCGTTTATACACCGATGGTATTTGGTTATACCAATTATGCCAGGAAGGGGTTTCGGGATCGATTAGTGCGGTTTGGGAATGCACCTGTTTTAGCAGACGCCCGGTATTCGACTATTCTTGGAGGAGCCGGAATTGCCGTACCAACCTTATCTACCAGGATTCCGGAAGCGATAGATTTTCTGACCTATCTCTTGGATCCTATACAATACGGTAGTATGTATGTGAAACATGGCGGACAGTCTGCACATGTATCAGATTGGCAAACTGAGCAGGCAAATCTGCTGTGCAATGCTTTCTTTTTTAATACGATGGATACCATGCAACGGGCTTATCTGCGGCCCCGTATACCAGGCTTTAACCGGTTCCAGGAAGAGGCTGCTGAGATAGTTCATGCTTTCCTGGTACAGGGTGGTAATAGTGTTGATATACTAAATAAATTAAACCAGATCTACCATGAGTATTGCGTCGCTGAAGTTGATATGCCTTGATTATATACGGGATGCTTCCGGAGTAGCAAGGGTTTATTTTAACCGGCCCTCCCAGTACAATGCTATGAATACTGCTTTGATGCAGGAACTGATTCTGCTATTGCAGGAGTTGGTAAAAGAGGAGGACCTGAAACTGCTTGTGTTGGAAGGGCGTGGAAAGGCTTTTATGGCGGGGGCAGATATTGTGGAATATGCCCGGTTCAGTGAATCGGATTTTACACAGTTTCAGTCTACCAGCGCCCGTATTTACGAACTTATTGAACAAGCCCCTTTTCCCGTACTGGCGGCAATCAATGGATTTGCCGTGGGGGGTGGTTTTGAAATAGCCCTGGCCTGTGACCTTCGGGTGGCAAAACCCGCGGCAAAAATGGGCTTGCCAGAAGTAAAGCTGGGCCTGATTCCGGGAGGTGGCGGCACGCAACGCCTAATTGAATTAGCAGGTTTGAGCGTAGCCAGGGAACTATTGCTAACCGGCCGGTTATACTCCGCCCGGGATATGTATAACCGTCACCTGGTATCAGAAATAATTGAAGAAGAAGTGTGGGAGAACAGGCTCGGGGAAATAATGGATGAACTTAGGGTAATTCCCAGACAGTCGATCAAAAAAATCAAAGCACTAACTTCTTCCGCACTGCTGCATGAATCTTTTACGCAACGATTAAACAGGGAAGCACAGGCCGTAAATGAACTTTTTAACACCCCTGTGGCTACGGAAAAAATTCAATCATTTGTTCAAAAGAAGTAAGATGGAAACAAAAAAAACAGGTCCTCTTGTGGGTGTTCGGGTGGCAGATTTTACGCAATTGGCGCAGGGGCCCTGGGCAACGCAAATGTTAGGTGATCTTGGAGCTGAGATAATTAAAATTGAGCCACCTAAAGGCGATTGGATGCGGCATTATGCCTATGGCAATCAATATCCGGGTGGTGAAAGTGTTTCTTTCCTGAGTTTTAATCGAAATAAAAAAAGCATTGTGCTGGATCTGAAGGAGGAGAAAGGTGTAGAAACCGCTAAAAAAATAATAGCGGGATCTGCTATTCTTATTGAAAATTTCAGACCAGGTGTAATGGACCGGTTAGGCCTGGGATACGAGGCCATGAAAGCCGTCAACCCCGGGCTGATTTATTGTTCCAGCTCGGGCTACGGATCCAGTGGGCCGTATAAAGACCGCCCGGGCCAGGATCTTTTAGCGCAGGCGATTTCCGGTGTTCCATTCCTGAATGGACGCCAGGGCGATCTGCCCACTGTTACAGCAGTTGGGCAGGCTGATCTTTTGACCGCATTATTTATTGTGCAGGCAGTTTTAGCTGCGTTACACTACCGGTCACAGACAGGAAAAGGACAATTGATCGAAGCCTGTTTGCTGAATTCCATTTTGTCATTTCATACACAGGAAATAACCAGCTTTCTGGCTACGGGAAAATTACCGGAACGAAGCAGTGCCGGCATACCCAACCCCTGGTTGGGAGCCCCGTATGGAATTTATAGAACCAGCGATGGCTATATTGCTATAGGAATGAATTCTGTGCGTAAGCTGGCCAGGTTATTAGCTATTCCGGAATTGGATACAGAGCAGTATGAAACCAATAATAAAATTGATGAGCGGGATACCGTATTTGGAATACTACAGCAACGATTAAAAGAAAAAACAACCGGCGATTGGCTGGCAGTTCTGTTGCCGGCAGATATCTGGTGTTCTCATGTAAATGAATTGGATACCATGATCAACGACCCACAGGTAAGGTATAACCAAATGATCGTAAAATTTACTCATCCCACAGCCGGGGAAATTGCTACCACCGGATTTCCGGTAAGCTTTAGCGAAACGCCCTGTAATCTGTATGCTCCGCCACCTGCACTGGGAGAACATACCGAGCTGATATTAGATAACCTAACAGTAATTGATAAGCATGAATAACACCATTGATTTAAAAAATAAACGAATTCTGATTACGGGTGGAGGCAAAGGAATCGGGGCCGGTATAGTAGAAGCCATGGCTGCCTGTGGTGGTGATATTTGTATAAATGTACCGGAGATAGATCCGGAAGCAGTGGCGTTTCAAACCTATATCAGCCGCCAGTATTTAGTAAAAGTATTGCTTCTGCAGGCTGATATCAGTAAACAGGAAGAGGTGAAAGCTATGTTTGATAGCCTTGAAAAAAACTGGTCCGGACTGGATGTGCTGGTAAATAATGCAGGCGTGGAATCAGTGGCAGATTGCCTGGAACTGAGCCTCGAAGAATGGGATCGGATTTTTTCGGTTAATCTCAGGGGCGCTTTTATGGTAGCGCAATATGCTGGCAGATTAATGAAAAAGCAGCAGCAGGGTTGTATCATCAATATCAGCTCTATACATGATAAAGTAGCCCGTAAAGGACTGGTACATTATTGTGCTTCCAAAGCGGGTTTGAATATGCTGTCTAAATGTATGGCGCTTGAGCTGGCGGAATTTGGTGTAAGGGTTATGACCATTTCACCCGGGGCCATAGAAACAGCCATGAACCGGGAGGAGATCAAAAAAATTGGAGAGGCATTGTTTCAAAAGTGGATTCCGCTGGGCAGGTTAGGCAATGTGGTTGATGTGGCCCGATGTTGTGCCTTTGTTGCCAGCGATGCTGCTTCCTATTTGACCGGTACAGAAATTTACCTGGATGGCGGATATAAAGAAAATACCATTCAATATGACCCGAGAAATTAAACAGATGGATAAACTGATTGAAACATATTATACCGCAGAACAGGGATATCATCCTTTTTTAATTACCAAAGACTGGCAGGTGGCGCAATTGAACTTTATGCCTGAACAATCCTTTTCCAACATTGTGAAATTAGACCTGCATGCCCAAACTGATGAAGTGTTTGTATTAACCAAAGGATTGGCGGTTTTAATTGCAGGTGTGCTGGCTGGGGAGAGAATCAGTTTCCATTGTATAAAAATGCAAGTGGGTGTTACCTATAATATTCCTGCAAATACTTGGCATAATATAGCCATGGATACAGCAGCACAGGTAATAATTGCTGAAAAGAGTAATACGCATTTAGGCGATTTCATTTACCACCCACTTTCTGCCTCCCAGATCATTGAACTGCAGGAAAAAATTAAGGATTGCTTACAAGAAAATATTTAAACAATAGTGTATGTCTGAAGCTATAAATAAACCCGATACTATCAGCTGGACCAGCGATGAGGAGCTTTTTCATTTAATGGAAACGGAATTGTATACCCCTGTTGTGGGAGATATCCTGGATGAATTGGGCTGTTATCACCAGTTTCTTCCCCAGCCCATTCAGCCGGTAAATATCACCGATAAAGTTATCGGCAGGTCCATGCCTGTATTAATGATCGATGTGTTTGGTCCGCAAAAAAAACCATTTGGTAAACTCACCGAAGCACTGGATCAACTGAAGCCCGGCGAAATTTACCTGGCCACTGGCGGAACGATGCGTTGTGCCTACTGGGGAGAAATTCTAACGGCTACAGCAAGAATGCGCGGAGCCAGGGGGGCTGTTGTGGATGGATTTTACCGCGATACTCCCAAGGTGCTGGAACAAAACTGGCCGGTATTTAGCAGGGGAAGATATGCCCAGGACTCTTCTGTTCGTACTCAGGTGGTAGACTACCGTTGTAATATTGAAATAGGAGGGGTATGGATTGCGCCGGGAGACCTGGTATTTGGTGATATGGACGGGGTGGTCATTATTCCCAAACAATTAGAAACGGAGGTAATTCAGAAA
>NZ_LUKG01000094.1:7592-11089 GCF_001601815.1 Flavihumibacter sp. CACIAM 22H1 | reverse complement strand
GGGCTTTACAGCCATATGCTGGATAAACAGCATTTTGATTTTGCCAAACAATGTGGTTGCACCGATGTAGTGGTGCACCTCGTGGATTATTTTTACAAGGGCAACCAGGATAATAAAAATAACCAGCCCATTGGAGATAATTCGGGTTGGGGCATAGCCGGCCATACCAGTGATTTATGGCAGTATGAAAAGTTGCTGGATATTAAAAAACAAATTGAAGACGCCGGGCTTACCTGGGCGGCTATTGAAAACTTTGATCCCGCGCATTGGTACGATGTATTGCTGGACGGGCCCCGCAAACAGGAGCAGTTGGAAGTGCTGAAACAACATATCCGTACCGTGGGTAAAGTGGGCATACCGGTAATCGGGTACAATTTCAGCCTGGCTGGTGTATCCAGTAGAATCACCGGGCCGTTTGCCAGGGGGGGAGCTGTTTCAGTTGGAATGGACGGGGTAGATAACCGTCCTATCCCTAATGGTATGATATGGAATATGGTCTATGACCAGGAGGCAGCACCAGGTATAGTACCTCCTATCAGTCAGGATGTACTGTGGCAGCGCTTGGCTTATTTCCTGGAAGAACTTCTTCCGGTAGCAGAAGAGGCAGGTGTTCAACTGGCTGCACATCCGGATGATCCGCCAATGCCGGAGGTAAGAAATACGCCCAGGCTGGTGTATCAACCCCACCTGTATCAAAAATTGCTGAATCTATATCCCAGCAAGGCAAATAAGCTGGAATTCTGCCTGGGTTCTATTGCAGAAATGACAGAAGGTAATGTGTATGAGGCAACCCGGCAGTATGCTGATCATATCAGTTATATTCATTTTAGAAATGTAAAAGGCAAAGTACCGGCTTACCGCGAAGTTTTTGTAGATGAAGGTGATATTGATATGGGTGAAATAATCCGGATACTGCGCGAAAAAAATTTCCAGGGTGTATTGATTCCTGATCATACCCCCCAAATGTCGGTAGAAGGGGGGTGGTATGCCGGTATGGCGTATGCCCTGGGGTATATGAAAGCAGCTATGAACTTTATTCATTAAACCAGTACCATGCTTTTGTTGACAGGTTCTTACACCGAAGCGCTTTCACCGGCTATTGATGCCCGGGGTAAGGGCATGAGTTTGTTTGATTTTTCGGAGGAGTCGGGTCAATTGACATTGCTTGACCAGATCGCCTTAAGAAATCCAAGTTATCCGATCTGGGATAAATCCCGTCAAATGGTATGGGTGGCAGAAGAAATTATGGCTTCGGATAATCCTTGTTTAGCCGGTTATGTAAAGCAGGCAGCATTTTCTTTAACAAGGCAGAAAAGCATTCCTGTACCGGTGTCATTTGCCTGCCATATAGCCGTAGTAGGAGAGGCGCTTGTTCTGGCCAATTACCTGAGCAGTGATATCGGTATTATAAGCGGAATAGCAACCGGAAAGGAACGTATTCACTTGATACGCCACAGTGGTTCGGGCAAGGACCCGGAACGGCAGGAAGCCCCGCATCCGCATATGATCCTGCCTTTGTCTGAACAGTCTTTTTATGTGGTGGACTTGGGGCTTGATGCGCTGTGTTTCTATCAACAGAACAGCAGCGGTAATTGGGAGCAGGTAGATTCTATGGGTGTAAACCTTATGCCCGGATCTGGTGCCCGCCATATGATCTCTATTCGGGCACATAGCTACCTGGTTGTTTTGGCCGAACTGAATGGCGTTGTTTTTTTGCTGAAAGGCTCGGGTGCCGGTTATGTTGTCATTGATCGTATCCGGCTTCATAGCGGCAATAAAGCAAGTGCTGCGGCTATTATAGTTGATGCATTTGATAAATTCATATACGTTAGTGAGCGTAGTACGAATACCATCTATTGCCTGGAAATTATCAATGACCGGATTTGCCAGGTAGGAGCAGTGGATTGCCAGGGACAAACGCCCAGGGCCATCAGTATTGCCCCCGTTGGTAACTGGCTCTTGTCTGCCAACCAGGATAGTAATTCCATTACCGTCTTTAAAAGAAACCCGTTGAGCGGTCAATTACAGTTCTCGCATAGTAGCGATGTATATACCCCAAATAGTTTTTGCTGGTTAGACTAGCTATCTGCTAATAGCTCCTGTGGAGGGTAAAATCGTATCGGAGAAAGGAAATTTTGATTAGGTTTTTGGCGGATTTGAAGTAGAATTCCTGCCGTCATTGTAGTAAATTTGAAAACGACCATAAGCCATAGTAAATGAGGAGAAAAATACTGGTCGCTGTCTGTATTCTGATTGTAGCAGCGATTGCTTTTACAGCCTGTATGAACAGTGCCGCTGAAGGAGGAATGCCTTCGGGAAAGATTAGTTATAACTACCATGTAAGGCCCATCCTGTCTGATAAATGTTTCAAATGTCATGGCCCGGATCTAAACAAAATGGAAGCTGGTCTTCGACTCGACCTTCCTGAATTTGCTTTTGCGCCCCTGAAAGAAACCAAAGGTGCTTTTGCCCTGGTGCCAGGAAAACCCCAGGAATCGGAATTGTACAAGCGGGTCATTTCCACTGACCCGGCCTATGTTATGCCAACGCCTGATTCTCACCTGGGTGCCCTTACCGAAGTAGAAGCTGATATCATTAAAAAATGGATTGAGCAGGGCGCTGAATACGAACCGCATTGGGCTTTTGTTGCACCGGTAAAGCAGGAGGTTCCGAAACTGGATCCTTCCAAAACAAAAAATGAAATAGATTATTTTATCCAGCAGCGCCTGAAGGAAAAGGGTCTTTCCATGAATGAGGAAGCGGATAAGGAAAGATTGCTGAAAAGAGTGTCCCTGGATCTTACCGGTTTGCCGCCCACTGAAGCATTGATGGACCAGTTTCTGCAGGATAAGTCCGAAAATGCCTATGAAAAGCTGGTTGAAACCTTGTTGGCATCTCCTCAATACGGTGAAAAAATGGCGGTTCATTGGCTGGATGTTGCCCGGTATGCCGATAGCTATGGTTACCAGGATGATAATATCCGTACACAGTGGCCCTGGCGCGACTGGGTGATCAAGGCATTTAATGAAAATATGCCCTACGATCAGTTTGTAACCTGGCAAATGGCCGGAGATATGTTGCCCAATGCCACTAAAGAACAGATACTGGCTACCGCTTTTTTCCGCAATCATAAATACACGGAAGAAGGGGGTGTGATACCGGAAGAATACCGGATAGAATACGTGCTGGACAAAACCAAAACCTACACAAAAGGACTGTTGGGATTGACGGCTGAATGTGCCCAATGCCACGATCATAAGTACGATCCGATTTCGCAGAAAGATTATTTCAGCCTTTTTGCGTTTTTTAACAGTACCTATGAAATAGGGTATGAAGGGGATATATCCATTTCCAAGCCGGCTAAAAATCCCATACTGAAACTGACGAATGAAGAACTTAAATCAACACTTTCCTTTATCAACCGGGAAGATACCGGTGCACTGATGGTTTCTGTAATGGGAGAATTGGATACCATCCGCCCCACCTATGTATTGAAC
>NZ_LUKG01000094.1:0-7063 GCF_001601815.1 Flavihumibacter sp. CACIAM 22H1 | reverse complement strand
GAGCGGGTAGCGCCTATGGCATTGCCGGTGGTAATGAAATACGATACAGTTCAATTGCCGAGGAACCGGCTGGGATTGGCAAAGTGGACTACGGATAAAAAGAATCCGCTGACAGCCAGAGTTTTTGTAAACCAGGTATGGCAGGAACTCTTTGGGAGGGGCCTGGTGAAAACCAGCGGTGATTTTGGCATGCAGGGAGAACTGCCTTCCAACCCGGCCCTGCTCGACTGGCTGGCGGTTGATTTTATGGAGCATAACTGGGATATCAAATACCTTGTCAAAAAAATAGTCAGCTCGGCTACTTACCGGCAATCAGCAGAAATCAGTAAGGAAGCCCTTCAAAAGGATCCGGAAAACATTTATCTGTCACATGCCCCAAGGAATCGGCTGAAAGCTGAATTTATCCGTGACCTGGTGCTTTCTACCAGCGGCCTGCTGGTACCTACGATCGGTGGTCCGAGTGTTAAACCATATCAACCGCAGGGGCTTTGGGAAAATGCCACTTCTGGCAGGGGAGAATTAGCAACCTATAAACAAGATAAAGGCGATAAGTTGTACAGGCGCGGCATGTATACCTTTATAAAACTTACCGTACCGCCTCCTTCCATGGTATTGTTTGATGCCAGTAACAGGGATCAATGCGAGGTTACCCGCCTGCAGACCAATACGCCATTACAGGCGCTTGCAATGATGAACGATCCAACCGTATTGGAGGGATCGAGGGTTTTTGCACAAAAACTGATGGAAGCAAAAACGGCTGCCGAACCGGCTATTGAAAAGGCTTTCCGACGAATCATCTGCCGCCTGCCAACAAGCGGTGAACGTACGATCCTTACCAAATACTACAAGGAACAACTGGAATTATTCCGCACCAAACAACTGGATGCGGCAGCTACGGTAAAAGTGGGCGAATACCCGCCTAATTCGAGCCTGGATCAGCCTTCTATGGCCGCTTTAATGAAGACCATTAACCTGATTTATAACCTGGAAGAGGCCATTGTAAAATCATAATTATGGAGAAAGAACAATTACAGCATCACCTGAATATGAACCGGCGCCGCTTCTTAAGCCGGATGAGCCTGGGCGTGGGGTCGGTGGCACTTGGCTCTTTATTGATTCCCGACCTGTTTTCCGGAAAAGATACAGAAGAAGCGGTTCTGCAGCGGTTGCCTCATTTTGCGCCGAGGGCAAAACGGGTAATTTATCTTTTTCAGAACGGTGCGCCTTCCCAGCTAGATCTGTTTGATTATAAACCTATGCTGAATGAACGGTTTGGAGAAGACCTGCCGGCTTCTATCCGCATGGGGCAGCGTCTTACGGGAATGACTGCTGATCAGTCAAAATTTCCTTTAGCCGGTACCGCTTTCAAATTTTCTCAATATGGCCAGGCCCGCGCCTGGATCAGTGAAATACTTCCGCATACGGCCAGTGTTGCCGATGATATCTGCTTTGTAAAAAGCATGTTTACCGAAGCTATTAACCATGATCCGGCATTGACTTTTTTCCAAACGGGTGCGCAGGTAGGTAACCGCCCCAGTATGGGTGCCTGGTTAAGTTATGGGCTGGGAAGTGAAAACATGAACCTGCCTGCCTATTGTGTATTGCTGTCAAAGGGTAAAGGAAATGGCCAGGGCGTTTATTCCAAGCTCTGGACCAATGGATTTCTGGATTCTGTGCACCAGGGCGTACAGTTCAGCAGTGGTGAAAACCCGGTACTTTACCTGAATAACCAGGAAGCCATTTCCAAAATGGATCGGCGTACTATGCTGGATCAGCTGACTGCCCTCAATGAAGAGAATTTTAAAGCATTTGGCGATCCTGAAATCAATGCCAAAGTACAGCAATATGAAATGGCTTATCGCATGCAGACGGCTGTGCCTGAAGTAACAGATTTATCCAAGGAACCCGAATCAATCGTAAAACTTTATGGTCCGGATTGCCTGGTACCCGGTACCTATGCCGCCAATTGCCTGCTTGCCCGGAAGCTCTCCGAAAACGGGGTTCGGTTTGTTCAGCTGTACCACCAGGGATGGGATGGGCATGGTAACCTGCCGGGTGAAATAAAAGGTCAGGCGATGGATACTGACCAGGCATCTGCCGCTTTGATAACGGATTTAAAACAGCGGGGTTTGCTCGATGAAACACTGGTAATATGGGGCGGCGAGTTTGGCAGAACCAATTATTGCCAGGGACCGCTTACCAAAGAAAATTACGGACGGGATCATCACCCGCGCTGCTTTACGATTTGGATGGCAGGTGGAGGCGTTAAGCCCGGCGTTTATGGCGAAACGGATGAGTTTGGCTATAATATTGTGCAGAACCCCGTTCATGTAAATGATTTTCATGCAACCGTGCTGCACCTGATGGGATTGGATCACGAACGATTAACATTTAAACACCTTGGTCGCCGGTACCGCCTTACGGATGTTGCCGGAACCGTCGTAAAAGATATCATAGCTTAATGCGGACCTGGAAAACCCTCCTCTACAACCTGGCTTTTGCGGCCAATACCCTGCTGCTTTTTTTTGTACTGGCCGAACAATGGGTAGTAGTACCTGCCTGGTTACAGGTGGCCGGAAGAATGCATCCTTTACTATTGCATTTTCCGATCGTATTACTCTTGCTTTGTATGGTGCTGGAATGGCTGCCCGGTAGTAAAAATAATACCTCCCTTACAGATATACTCTGGCTGGCTACGCTCAACCTTACCGTGTTTTCTGCCCTGTTCGGCTGGATACTATCGCGGGAAGATGGCTATAGTTCTGAAACGGTCAGCTGGCATAAATGGGGAGGCGTATTTATATCGTTGTTTGCCCTCGTATGGTATCATTTAAGAAGCAGGATCCATTCCAGAAAAAGCGCCTTGGCTTTTTCCAGTATGGCCTTGCTGGCCGGTTTGGTAGTAACGGGGCACCAGGGCGCAGTTTTAACGCATGGCGATGATTTTTTACTGGCACCGGTAAAAGCTACGGATGGGGCGCCACCTGTTGCATTGGAGGATGCGATCGTATTTGACCATGTGATCAAACCGATTCTGGATGCGAAATGTGTCAGCTGTCATAATACCGGCAAAGCCAAGGGCGAGCTGGTTATGGAAACTGCCGCAAGTTTATTGAGAGGGGGTAAAAATGGATTGTTGTGGGATACCACCGCCAGGGAATATGGACTTCTCCTGCAAAGAGTACACTTGCCGATGAACCACAAAGAACATATGCCGCCCAAAGGCAAACCTCAATTAACAGAAGAGGAAATTGCCATCCTTTATCATTGGATCAGAACCGGCGGAGATATGAAGCAGAAACTGGCAGATCTTCCGGCATCGGATAGTCTTCGGTTACTCACGGCGGCCCTGTTTTCAACCGAGGAGGGGAACTCGTATAATTTTGCCGCAGCAGGGGAATCAACGATTGAGGAACTGAATTCCCATTACAGGGTTGTACAGCCTATTGCTGCTGAATCGCCGGCATTGGAAGTTAATTATTTCGGCGCCAGCCAGTTTAAAGCCGAGCAGTTAAAAGATTTGTTGAAAATAAAAGACCAACTCGTTGCATTAAACTTAAACAGGATGCCGGTTTCGGATGCAGATATTGAAATCCTGAAACAATTTCCTGTTTTGCATAACCTCAACCTTTCGTTTACAAAAATTACCGATAAGGCATTGCCGGTTCTGCAGCAGCTTAAGGCATTAAAAGAGCTAAGTCTTTCCGGAACGGGGGTTAGTAAAGAGGGCCTGGCCAACCATCCTATGCCCTTGAAAAGCCTGTATTGCTGGAACTCTGGTGTTGCGGCTGCTGATTTGCCCGGACTGCAGAAAATTTGGGGAAAAACCAGGCTGGAGGCGGGCTTTTCTGGAGATACCATTTTAATACAACTGAATGCACCGATTGTACAAAACGAAGAACAGATTTTTAGTAAACCATTTGATTTAAAGCTCAAACATTTTGTACAGGGGGTTGATTTGCGCTACACCCTGGACGGATCAGAACCTGATAGCCTGACTTCGCCGGTTTATTCCGGACCAGTAAAAATCAGTTCCTCTACCCAGGTAAAGGCAAGAGCATTTAAAAAAGGCTGGATCAGCAGTACCACGGTTAGCCGGCAGTTTTTTGGTTCCGGAGGTAAACCGGATTCCATTCGCCTGCTTACACCACCCGATCCTTCGTACAAAGGAAACGGCGGTAGTACCCTGATTGATGAAATAAAAGGAGACGGCAATTTCCGCAGTGGAAAATGGCTGGGTTATATGAATAATAACATGGAGTTACTGGTGGAATTCAAGGCCCCCAGGTCTCTTCGAACCATTTCTGTAAGCGGCCTGGTTAGTGTTGGAAGTTATATTATGCCGCCAGCTGAAATCCAGGTTTGGGGTGCGGAGGCAGGCGGTGCGTTAAAGCTTATAGCGCGGGAGCTGCCCCGTCAGCCGGCCAAAGACACTGCCCAGTACGAAAAAATTTATTCACTTCCCCTGCAAGAGAAAAACTACAGCCAGTTAAAACTGGTTGTTAAGCCGGTGGCATCTCTGCCCAAATGGCATCCGGGAAAAGGACAGAAAGGATGGGTGTTTGTAGACGAGCTGTTTTTTGAATAACAGGAAAAAAAGAACCGGGAATAAGTGATCCCCGGTTCAGTGGCTGGTAAGCGAATAGCAGTAAGATTTGGTCAATTAGTAGATAACGTTATAATATCCACCTGTAATATAAGACCGCAGGTGATTTTAATGTGCTGCGTGAATTTTTAATTTTTTTTTAAATAGTTAATAAACTGCAACCCCGTATATCACTGTTGTCGACTCTTCCTACTACTTCAAAGCCGCCATCCGGGTAGATTTTGCCCATATCGTCGGTGGCAATAAAACAACAGGAGTCGAGGTTGGCGAGGTCGATAACATTTATTATTCCATTGATAGTCAGTGCTTTATTATTTTTTCCTGCTCCTGGAAGGGGTAATATATGAAAGGGGTCATCCTCTTCGCGGAGCAGAATTTTCATCCAGGGCGGGCAGTAAAATAGTCCATCGTCTCCACAATAGGCCTGCGATAACAACTCAGTCATTCCGTATTCTGAATGAATCTGGCAGCCCGGAAAACTCGCCGCCAGCTTTTCATGCAATGCCTGCCGGGTAATTTCCTGGCGTCTTCCTTTCATACCCCCGGTTTCTATAATTGTGGTGGTAGGCAGGGGAATAGAATAAGTTTCTGCAAAATCAAGCAGGGCAAAACTGACGCCGAACAGGAGGGTCTTCTGTCCTTTTTCCTGCAAAGCAACCAGGGTTTGCTGCAGTTGTTCATGGTTATACAGGTAAAAGCCGCCTGCCGGGTGCCCGCTCAGCTCTATCAGTTCCTTCACCATTCTTACCAGGCTGGAATGTTGCCTTTCAAGATAGGCCGGCAGCAACCCGAGTATACACCAGTCTTCCGGGGCGCCATAAAACTGGTGAAAACAACGGGTAAAGCTTTCGCGGTAGAGGGCCAGGTTACGGATATAATGCCGGCTATTGACCTGGCCGGTGGTTCCGCTGCTTTCAAACCATAGCTCCGGTTCAAATTGCCCGGTTTTAACTTCGGTTGATTTAAAAAAACGAATGGGTAAAAACGGCAGCTCGTTCAGCCTGCTAACAGAAGCCGGTGACCGACCAATTGCATCACAGAACCTTTTATAAACAGGGTTGTTCTGGTATTGAAATTGAAAGATTTCCAGTATCAGCGGTTCCTGCTGGCTGGCCGGAGTAGAAAAAATTTTATGAATCAATTCACTGCGCATGTTAGGTTAATCAGCCGGTAGTTGATAAATTCGTTCACAATATAGACGCTTTATGATTAGGAAACTTGTACCCCTTTTATTGATAGTGGTCGTAGTTGCGGCTTGCGGCAAAGATAATTTCAATACTAAACCAAGTCTCAAGTTGAAAAATCAAAGCAGGGTAGTACCTGCCGACAATGAAGCTATCTTTTTTGTAAATGTAGAGTTTGCCGATAAAGAAGGAGATCTTTCCGGGATCCGGGATTCTTCCATCTATTTTCAGGCCTTTTTATTAAATGTTCGGTCGGTGATTGGTGGCCCTAATTATCCCCCTGCTTACGCATCGTTGCCCGAATTTCCTGACAAAAGAAAAGGGGAAATCGAATTAAGGCTCGACCGTTTTGCGTATTACAAACAAATTCAATCTAACCAGGGGGGCAATGATGCCAATGATACCCTTGTTGTAAAGATCGCTATTAAAGATAAAGCTGGTAATGTAAGTGATACCCTTACCTCTGACCCGATTGTACTACTAGGTCAGTAGATTTGCAGTATGCGAAAATTCACTGATTTTTTCCTGTTCAGTGCTTTTTTTATCGGGCTCTGTGCTATTGCCCTTTGTTGGGAAACGACCATTCTGTTAGGGTTGGAAGCAGGTCATTGGTCGCTTTATTGCTTTGTTTTCGGCGCTACTCTTTTGCAATACAATCTTCATTATTTTTTCAAGAAAACACATGCTTTCAAAAGTGAGCGGCAAAACTGGTCGGTTCGAAACCGCCTGACCCAGAAATCTTTGATCGGCCTTGGATTCGGACTGCTGTTATTGAGTCTTTTTTGGCTGGAACCCAGGCATTTTATGGTATTAATAGTGTTGGCAATACTTGCCAGCCTCTATTCATTTCCCCTATTGCCCTTTGTAAATAAGCCTTTAAAGGAATTCGGCCTATTAAAGATCAGCCTGCTTTCCCTGGAATGGACCCTGGTAACGGTTTGGTTTCCCGCAGATCAGCAGGGCATTGATATGACGAGCTACTGGTTGGTGTTTCTTCGCCGTTTTTTATTCATGTTCGTACTTTGCCTCCTGTTTGATATGCGTGATCGGGAACTGGATGCCGCTACCGGCATCAAAACAATTCCGGTACGACTCGGTCTGTCAAAATCGTATCGGCTGGCCGATTTACTGCTGGTAGTTTTTGTACTACTATCGGCAATTCAGCTTATACGCACCGCAAATTTCCCTTTCTTTCATGCCATGCTTTTATCGGCGATCCTTACCCGCTTTACCATTCAGCTAACTAAAAAAATAAACAACGATTATATATACC
>NZ_LUKG01000093.1:4247-15971 GCF_001601815.1 Flavihumibacter sp. CACIAM 22H1 | reverse complement strand
ATCCCGGTAAGTCTTACACTAGATGAAAAGAACCGGATACTGGTGATCAGCGGCCCCAATGCCGGCGGTAAAACCGTTACCATGAAAACCGTTGGATTAAACCAACTGATGGTGCAGGCAGGATTACTGGTGCCCGTGCATCCTTCTTCTGTTTTCGGTATTTTTAAACAGCTGATGATTCATATCGGCGATACCCAAAGCCTTGAGTTTGAACTGAGTACTTACAGCTCTCACCTCAAAAACATGAAATATTTCATGGAGGTTGCCAATGGTAAAACCCTTTTTTTTATTGACGAACTGGGCAGCGGCTCTGATCCGAACCTTGGCGGTGCATTTGCTGAAGTGATAATGGAGGAACTGGCAAGAAAACATGCCATGGGTATTGTAACCACCCATTACCTTAACCTGAAAGTAATGGCCAATAAAACGCCCGGTATTATCAATGCGGCCATGGCCTTCGATGAGCAAAACCTGCTTCCCCTTTATAAACTGATTGTAGGCAAACCAGGATCCTCTTACACGTTTTCTATTGCGCAACGAATAGGACTGGATAAACGCTTGATCGACCGGGCCAGGACGATGGTGGATGAAGATCATTTTAGACTGGATAAGCTGCTGAACAGGACCGAACAGGACCTGCGTGAGCTGGAACAAAAAGAAAAGGAACTGAATAAGCTGCTGCGCGAAAATGAGCGACTGAAAAAAGAAATGGAACAGGTGATGGATAAAGAAAAACATCGCCAACAGGTAGAGCTGCTGAAACACCAGAATAAAATAACAGAAGACCGGATCACCTACCTTAAGGATATGGATCGAAAGATAAAACAGATCCTGATCGAGTGGAAAAAAACCGATGATAAAGAAAAAGTGATGAAAGAAATGTTTTCCCTGCTTTTCAAAAAGGATGAGCACAAAGTGGTGAACAAATTGCAGAAAAAAATCGAATCCAGGTTTGACGAAATTGCCGGGGAAATTGTGGTCGGCAGTAAGGTGAAAATGAAACGCAACCACCAGGTAGGTGAAGTAATTGAAATTCGTGGCAAAAGAGCGGTCGTAAAAATCGGTCTTCTACCGATGCAGGTCGATTTAAAAGACCTGGTAACGGTAAAGGAGAAAAAGATAGTGCAATAAACGACCCTCACCCGCCGGGGTGTAAAACTATTTCAAGGCGCTATCAGTTTTGTTATATCAGGAGTGAATATAAGACTGTAAATGTGAAATGGTTTCTTCCTGGTTTGCTATCACCGCTTTAATCACATCATTGACAGAAACAATGCCGACCAGGTAATCATTATTGAATACCGGTAGGTAACGGATATTATTGGCCGACATTAATTGCATACACTCCTCGATGGTGCTCTCCGGGCTCAACCGGGGCAACTCAGTAGACATGATATCATGCACTTTGGTATCCGTAGAAGATTTTCCCTTCAGGATTACTTTACGGGAATAATCCCGCTCTGTCATAATTCCACTGTATTGGCCAGCCGGGTCTATCACCAGTATGGAACCAATATTATGATCGCTCATAATTTTAAGCGCATCAAGTACGGTAGTGTTGGGAACCACACTTACCAGGTGCCTGTTTTTTCGGGCGAGGATGTCTGCTACTTTTTTCATACTGAAGCTTTAGAGTTCCAATTAAGATACAGATTTATTCCGAAAATGCGAAAAGCCCTGAGTCCTTATCTTTACCCCCGAACCGAAACAGCAAGCGATGAATGTAGAGCAGCAACGAATTAATGATCCGAAGTGGAAAAGATGGGGACCCTATGTGTCTGATCGTCAATGGGGTACGGTACGCGAAGACTACAGTGAAGATGGTAATACCTGGGAATATGTTTCTTATGACATGGCCCGTTCCTATGCATACCGATGGGGCGAAGACGGAATTGGAGGAATCTCCGACCACCGCCAGCAACTGTGTTTTTCACTGGGCCTTTGGAATAAAAAAGATCCCTGGATCAAAGAGCGGCTATTTGGATTAACGGGGCCGCGTGGAAACCATGGAGAAGATGTAAAAGAACTTTATTATTACCTGGATTCTACGCCCACGCATTCCTATATGAAAATGCTGTACAAGTATCCACAGCAGGCTTTTCCGTATGACCAGCTTTATGCAGAAAACGATCGTAGGAGCAGGGAAGAAGCTGAATATGAATTGCTGGATACCGGCATTTTTGACGGGGGCGATTATTTTGACGTATTCCTTGAGTATGCAAAAGCCGGCCCTACGGATATACTCATTAAAATCTCCGTTGCCAATAGGCATAAAGAAGCCGCCGCTATTTCATTATTACCCACCGTTTGGTTTCGGAATACCTGGTCATGGGGGCGAGATGACTATAAACCAGTGATGCGGGCAGATGGTACCACTGTTGTGGCTGAACATCAGAAACTTGGTAATTACCATTTGTATTGCAACGGTAATCCCGAGCTTCTTTTCTGCGAAAATGAAACCAATGCCAAGCGGCTTTATGGTAAAAAAGGAATTCAGCCCATCGCCAAAGATGGTATTAATGATTACATCGTTCAACGGAAAAGGACGGTTGTAAACAAAAATAAAACCGGCACCAAAGCTGCTGCCCATTATAACCTGATGGTGCGGGCAGGTGAAACAATAACCGTTCAGTTAAGGCTTAGTAAAGATACCCTGGAATACCCGTTTCATGATTTTGATGCCATTTTCTGGCAGCGAATGGCAGAAGCAGATGCTTTTTATGCCGATAAACAACGGGTGGTACACAACCAGGAGGATCGCATGATTCAGCGGCAGGCATTTGCCGGCATGTTATGGAGCAAGCAGTTTTACTATTATGATGTTGAACAATGGATGCAGGGCGATCCGAATAAGCCGGCACCACATAACCGCGCCTGGGGCCGGAATAATGACTGGACGCACCTGAACAATGCCGATATCATTTCGATGCCTGATAAATGGGAATATCCCTGGTATGCGGCCTGGGATCTTGCTTTTCACTGTATTCCGCTGGCTTACCTGGATCCCGCTTTTACAAAGGGGCAGTTAACCCTGCTTACCCGGGAATGGTATATGCATCCGAATGGACAGTTTCCTGCCTATGAATGGAACCTCGGTGATGTTAATCCGCCGGTCCATGCCTGGGCTACCTGGCGGGTGTATGAAATTGATAAAATCAATAACAATGGGCAGGGAGATATTAAATTCCTGGAATCGGTTTATCATAAACTTTTACTCAATTTCACCTGGTGGGTTAACCGGAAAGACCACGATGGCAACAATATTTTCCAGGGAGGCTTTCTTGGACTCGACAATATCGGGGTTTTTGACCGAAGTGCCCCTCTTCCCGGCGGCGGTCATCTCGAACAAAGTGACGGAACTTCCTGGATGGCCATGTATTGCCTGAACCTGCTTCGTATTTCACTGGAACTGGCCAAGTACAACCATGTTTATGCAGATATGGCCACGAAGTTCTTTGAACATTTTGTGTATATCGCCAAAGCCATGAATAGTTTTGGTGAAAAAGGAAATGGGCTTTGGGATGAAGACGATCAGTTCTTTTATGATGTATTAAAAAAACCGGATGGTTCTGAACAGAAATTAAGGGTGCGGTCAATGGTGGGTATCATTCCTCTCTTTGCCGTGGAAGTGATCGAACACGAGCTTTTTGAACAGATCCCGGAATTTGTGGAACGTATGGATTGGTTCCTGAAACATAAATCTTCCTACGCATCTGTAATTTCTGAGTGGTCTAATATGCTGTCCAATTCCAAACACCTTTTATCCCTGATAAGGGCCGATAAACTGGTGGCAATTTTGACCCGGCTATTGGATGAAACAGAGTTCCTGAGTGAATACGGGCTCCGGGCATTATCTAAATACCACGAAGAACATCCTTATGAAATTCAGGTAGATGGAAATCGTTTTGGGGTAAAATACCTGCCGGCTGAATCCGACAGCAGTATGTTCGGAGGCAATTCCAACTGGCGCGGACCAATCTGGTTTCCGCTGAATTACCTATTAATTGAATCCTTGCAGCGGTATCATTTTTATTATGGCGATGCGCTCAAGGTGGAGTATCCCACCGGAAGTGGAAAATTCCTGAACCTGGATCAGGTGGCAGATGAATTGTCGAAGCGATTGTTAAAACTCTTCCGGGCAGACGAACAGGGTAGAAGGGCGGTGTTCGGGCATTATGAGATACTTCAGAAAGATCCCTATTTTAAAGATTATATACTTTTTTACGAGTATTTCCACGGCGATAATGGCAGGGGAATGGGAGCTTCGCACCAGACAGGGTGGACGGGCCTGGTTTCAAAACTTTTACATCCAAGACATGCCTGAATATGAAAACTAGCAGTCGTTTAATCCTTATTGCTACTACCTGTTGTCGCAGTATTGCAAGCGGAATACAGGCACAAACCGCCCGCCAATTAGGTCTTCGGATTGGAGTGCTGGAACCTGGTACATTAAACGCAATCACAGATGTGCAGGGCGTACGGGTAGGCCATCATACCTTGATAAAAGGTGATTCCGTACGAACCGGGGTTACGGTAATACTGCCGCATGAAGGCAACCTGTTTCAGGAAAAAGTGCCTGCGGCCGTATTTGTTGGCAATGGTTTCGGAAAACTGGCCGGCTCCACCCAGGTAATGGAATTAGGTAATCTTGAAACCCCTATTGCTTTAACCAATACCCTCAGTGTTCCGGTGGCTATGCAGGCCCTGGTGGCCTATACCCTGAAACAGCCCGGCAATGAAGACGTACAATCCGTAAATGCCCTCGTAGGTGAAACCAATGACGGTTGGTTGAATGATATCCGGGGTATGCACTTGCAGGCGGCACATGTGCAGCAGGCAATTGCAGCTGCCCATACAGGCAGTCCTGAACAGGGAAATGTAGGGGCCGGTGCCGGTACCGTTTGTTTTAATTTCAAGGGTGGTATCGGAACGGCATCCCGCAAATTACCGGCCACCCTGGGTGGTTACACGGTTGGGGTGCTGGTACAGTCTAATTTTGGAGGCGTATTGCAGGTAGACGGAGTACCAGTTGGTGAAATCTGGAAACAGTTTTCCTTCAGCAACCATTTGCAAAACCGGGTGGATGGCTCCTGCATGATTGTGGTTGCTACAGATGCGCCGCTCGATAGCAGAAACCTGGAGCGCCTTGCCAAACGAGCATTTCTGGGACTTGCGAAAACCGGAGGTATTGCATCCAATGGAAGCGGAGATTACAGCATTGCTTTTTCAACGTTTAAAGAAAACCGGGTACTTCATCAGGCAAAAATACCTGTACAATCTATGCAGGTGCTCGGTAACGATGCGGTTTCGCCCCTCTTTATGGCTGCCATAGAAGCAACAGAAGAAGCTATCCTGAATTCGCTGTTCATGGCCCAATCCGTAACAGGATTCAAGGGGCATAAAATAGCTGCAATTCCACTCGATAAACTAAAGGCCTTACTGATTGACAACAAAAAAATACCCCCTACCAAATGAATTATGCATTTGTTAATGGAACACTCTGTAAAAGTGATGAAGCTGTAATCGGTATTCAGGATATGGCCCTGCAAAGGGCTTATGGAATGTTCGATTATTTCAAGATCATGGCCGCACAACCTATTTTCCTGGAGGATCACCTGGATAGGTTCTGGAATTCAGCCCGTCAACTTCGTTTGTCTGTTCCGGTTAGCAGAGCGCAGCTTACCGACCAGGTTTTTGAATTGATTGAACGGAACCAGTGGACCGATGCCGGCCTCCGGTTAACTCTTACCGCGGGCTATGCACCAGATGGCTATTCGATTCATACGCCCAACCTGCTGATGAATGGCCAGCCGGTTGAATTACCTTCAGTAATTTCAGCTAAGGGCCTGCGGCTTATCAGCTATCAACACATTCGGCAATTACCTGAAATAAAAAGTATTGATTATCTGATGGCTGTTTGGCTACAGGATAAAATAAAAGCTGCGGGCGCTGATGAGGTATTGTATCATCAGCAAGGATTCATCAGCGAATGTCCCCGGGCAAATGTTTTCCTGATTACCGGCCAGGGTGTTTTGGTAACACCTGCAGCAGGTGCTTTACCGGGGATAACGCGCAAAAAAATTCTGGAACTCGCAGCAACGAGAATGCCGGTTGAAATCAGGCCGGTTCACCTGGATGAATTCAAAACGGCCCGTGAAGCATTTATTAGCAGTACCACCAAAATAGTACATCCTATCTTTGCTGTGGATGGCCAGTTGATCGGAGAAGGCAGAACGGGCATGTTTAGTCAAACCTTATTTGATGCATATCTTCAATTATTACCGGTATGAACCGTATTGATCGCCTCACGGCTATCCTGATTCACCTGCAATCTCGCCGCCTGGTGAAGGCCCAGGAAATTGCAGATCGGTTTAATATCAGTTTACGTACGGTATACCGCGATGTCAAAGCTATTGAAGAATCCGGCGTTCCCATCATTGGCGAAGCGGGCCAGGGATATACCATTATGGAAGGCTATCGGCTGCCCCCGGTTATGTTTACCAGGGAAGAAGCCCTTTCTTTCCTTACGGCAGAAAAACTAGTGGACAAATTTACGGATGCAGGAACCCGTGATTCTTTTCAGTCGGCTATGTATAAAGTTAGGGCGGTACTACGGTCCAGCGAAAAAGACCTCCTGGAGAACGTGGAAAGTTTTATTGAGGTTTACCGGCACTGTACGTCTACTGGTATCGAACCTGACTCGAGGTTTCAGCAAACCATTCTGACGAGTGTGGCCTTGCGTAAAGCCGTAAAAATTCAGTATTTCTCTAATTATAAAAGAGAAAAAACCAGCCGTTTGATTGAACCACTTGGGCTGTTTTTTATGAATAATCAATGGCACCTGATTGCCTATTGCCGAATGCGGGCTGACTATCGCGATTTTCGGCTAGATCGTATAACGGAACTCCGCATTTCGGAAGAATCCTATTCTAAAAAACATATTTCCTTGCAGGAATACCTGCAAAAAGAACAATCTGATCAGCCGCTTACAGAAGTGGTTATACAATTGCCCAAAAAATACGTTCATTACCTGGGCGATCAGAAATATTATATGGGACTGATCCGGGAAACAGAACTGGGCGAAAATTTTGAATTACAGTTTATGACACCCTCCCTGATGGGCTTTGCCAGGTGGATCATCATGTTTGGCGATGTGGTTACCATTTGCCGTCCCTCTCAATTATTAGAAAAACTGGCTGAACTGGCAAAATCCGTGGTTGATAAAATTCATACGGTTTCGGATAGTGTTTAAATTTGCGCTACAATTTGAAAGTATGAAGCGCTGTTATTGGTTAGTTAGTATATTTTTTGTGCTGGCAGGAAAACTGTTGATTGCTCAAAACCCGGTTGGTAATAAGCAGGTATCCATCATTCCGGCTCCTATGGAAACAAAGTTGGGAACGGGAATATTTCAAATTCTGCCTTCCACCATCATTCAACTAAATGGAAAAGAAGCAGAACTGGCTGCCGCCGCTACTTTTTTCAATAGCCAACTCAAACGAATCGCCGGTTATTCCTTGTCGACCGGTACTGCAGGTACTAATTTTATCGAATTTTCTTTGAAAGAATTACCCGCGCTTAATAAGGAAGGGTATCAATTAAGTGTTCAGCCCAATAGAATCAGTATCACGGCAACCACAAAAGCCGGTTTGCTATACGGCATGCAATCTGTTTTTCAATGTTTGCCGGCTATCCGAACCAATGCTCCCCTTCAGGTTCCGGTACTGGAAATAACAGACCAGCCCCGGTTTGGTTACAGGGGTATAATGATAGATGTAAGCCGCCATTTTTTTGCACCGGAAGCTATGAAAGACATTATTGATTTACTGGCTTCCTATAAAATGAACGTATTTCACTGGCATTTGACCGATGACCCGGGCTGGAGAATTCAGATTGATAAATATCCTGCTTTAACTGATATGGCCGCTTGGAGGGTGGACAGATCTGGTATACCCTGGAATGAACGCAAAGCTGCCCAACCTGGAGAAAAAGCCAGTTATGGAGGCTATTATACAAAAGACCAGGTGCGTGAAATAGTGGCGTATGCAGCCGAACGAAATATTACGGTTATACCGGAAATTGAAATGCCCGGCCATTCAGTAGCAGCAGTATCGGCTTATCCGCAGTTATCCTGTACCGGTCAGGAACAGGCGTTGATCACTGGTGGCCAGTACCCTTCCGGTATACAAACGAATTATTGTCCGGGTAATGATAGTGTATATATTTTCCTGCAGGATGTGCTGGATGAAGTAATTGCGTTGTTTCCTTCTCCGCTGATTCATATAGGAGGCGATGAGGTGGATAAAACAGCCTGGAAAGCATGTGCAAAATGTCAGGCCAGGATGAAAAAAGAGGGATTGAAAGATGAGCATGAATTACAGAGTTATTTTATTAAACGGATGGAGCGTTATCTGAATTCCAAAGGCCGGCAGATTATTGGATGGGATGAAATACTGGAAGGAGGGCTGGCACCCGGGGCAACAGTTATGAGCTGGCGGGGAGAGGCCGGGGGAATAGAGGCGGCCAAAATGAAACACCCGGTTATTATGACACCTGGATCACCGCTTTATTTTGACCATTATCAGGCCGGTCCGGCTGGAGAACCGATTGCCTTTGGCGGGTTTAATCCACTGAAAAAAGTATATGCCTATGATCCTGTTCCTGTTGAATTAAAAGGTACTGAATTTGCACAGTATGTTTTGGGTGCACAGGCTAATTTGTGGACAGAATCGATTGAAACAAGGGAACACCTGGAATATATGTTACTACCCAGGATGCTGGCATTGGCGGAGGTAGTCTGGTCACAGACCGATAAACGCAACTGGACCGATTTCCGGCAGCGGTTGGAGACTCATTTTACCGGGTTAGCTCAAAAGGGACTTCGTTTCAGCGAAGGTAATTTTACGGTGGGCATAAAACCGGTAATCAGCAATGGACAGTTGAAAGTAGCCCTTGATACGGAAGCGCCCGACGCCACTATTCATTATACGCTCGATGGCAGCTATCCTACAACAGCAAGCCCCGTTTATACCACGCCTGTGGCTATTACCGGCAATGCAACCCTGAAAGCGATAACCGTCAAAAATGGCAAACCAAAAGGAAATGAACCGGCTGTTCAGCATTTTGTAAAACACCGGGCAACCGGAATGAATGTGCAGTATAAATTTCCTAATTCAAATTCTTATATGGCCGACGGCCCCAATGCCTTAACTGATGGCATCAGAGGTACCGAACAGGTTGGCAAGTACTGGCATGGATTCAGTGGAACGGATATGATTGCCACAATTGATCTCCAAAAAGCACAAACTGTGAAACAAGTGGTGTTGGGATGTATGCAGCATTATAAAGACTGGATATTTTTTCCAAGTTCGGTTCAGGTGGAACTGTCGTTGGATGGAAAACAATTCAGAAAAGTTGGTACTTATAGCAATAAAACATCGCCTGAAAATACGGTTTCTATGCAGGAAGATTTCAGCATTGCCTTTGCGCCTACACAAACCCGCTATATAAGGGTTACTGCAAAGGTATTGCCTGCATGCCCCAAGGGCCATCCTGGCGAAGGAAAACCGGCCTGGTTATTTGTTGACGAACTGCTGGTAAAATAAGTGTTATTCTAAAGGGAAGTGCAGGCCGATCTGTTGCCTGACTTCCCACATTATTTCCTGAATTCGCATGGATTCTTCAAAGCTCATTACCGGGCTTTCCGATAAACCCTGCAGCAAACAATCGGTTACATGTTGCATTTCAAAATGAAACCCCCTCGTAGTTCTGCCATCGCTAAAGCAGTCTATTAATTCATCCTCGTTGTTGTAAAGTTCAATGGCGGTAGAGCGCCAGAAGGAGGGTAGTTTAATATATCCATTGCTGCCAAAAAGATAACCGGTATTGGTTCCTTTTGATACAATTGAAGAATACAGATTAGCACTGGTGCCGCTGTATTCGAGATGTATACCCGTGCACTCATCCACCCCTGTGGAAGAAAGCCGGGCGGAAGCTTGTATGCGCTGCGGCTTCTGGTGCATGAAATAGTTGGCAAAAGCAATGGGATAAATGCCGATATCAAGGAGGGAACCACCTGCCAGTGCCGGATTCCATAACCGCTCTACTTCAGGTCCGGAGGGGAAACAGAAATCGGCCTGGATTCGTTTTAATTCGCCTATACGCCCCTCCGTTACCCAGTTTTTTGCCTCTGCTAAAGCAGGAATAAAATAGGTCCACATAGCTTCCATAAGAAAAACCTGTTGCTGTTTTGCAAGTGCAACCAATTGTTGGTATTGACCTGGATGAACGGTTACCGGTTTTTCGCAAAGCACAGCTTTACCGGCGCGCATTGCCTGTGCCGCCTGTTCGAAATGGAAATTATGCGGGGTAGCAATATAAATTGCATCAAGTTGCGGATGGTTGTATAAACCCGCATAATCACAGGTTTCAGGAATGGAAAATGCCGATGCAAACTGGGCTGATTTTTCCGGGCTACGGGAAGCTACTGCAACCAGTTCGGCCTGTTGCAGGTACTGAAAATCGGTAGCAAAGGCGCGGGCAATTTTTCCTGCGCCGAGTATACCCCAACGAATAGTGTTGTTTTTTGTCATTCTTTTTGAGTTGCCTGTTGGTATAATTCTAGTTGAACACGGGCTGTTACCAATACCTGGCCGGTATGGCGCATCATATGCTCTGCTGCATGAAATACTAATCCCAGTTGTGTAGTGGGAATTTTTTTTCTGCCAATAGTTCGGATCAGCTCCGGTGCGTCGGCTTGCATTTTTCCAACGGCAGCCAGTGTTTTATGTACCTGGTAGGAAACGCGGAAAAGTAGTTCGGAACAGGTCTGGTTACCGTCTGCTTTACCTTCCTGTTGCAGGTATTGGAGCTGTTCGTTGGTAAGTGAAAGGCCCTGCGCATAGGTCAACAGGCGATCCAAAACGCCTGTTATGTGCTGGAGATGAAACCCAACAGATGCCATACCGTATAAAGGTTGCCAGAGCAGTGCGTCCGGGAAATCTGTTAAGGCATGCATTAACTCATCCCTTGCCTGCAGTATTGCGTGCGCGGACGGCTGAAATACGGGCAGCAATCCTTCCAATGGGCCCCGTTGCCACCATTCGGCGGCTGTAGTTTCAGGTGTTGGCATAAGCTGTTTGTTAACCGGTTAGCGAAGTTTCACCCGTAAAAGGTTCATGTCGGCCGTGATATAAAGCGTTTTGTCGTCATCAGCCAAGGCTACATTGGAACTTGCCACGGGAAGTTTAATTCTTCCCAGGGGTTTACCTTCGGCATTGAAAATCCAGATACCTCCCGGGCCGGTGGCAAATACATTGCCCTTTGCATCTACTTTAAAGCCGTCAGGTCCGCCCGGGGCAGTTTTTGCATAGGAACTGGCGTCAAAGAATATTCGTGGGTTCACCAGGCTGTCACCTGGTCCCAGGTCGTATGCATACCAGATAGCTCTTTCCGATTCAGAATTCGCCACCAGCAGGGTTTTTCCACCTGGCAAAAAGCCGATTCCGTTTGGACGGGGTATGCTATCCACCAGCAAATCTACTTCTCCGGTTGTACGTACCCGGTATACGCCCTGATAGGGAGCTGCCTTGCTACTGTCATCAATAAATTTTTCGAGTCCGTAAGGAGGGTCGGTAAAATAAATTGCTCCGCTGGGATGAAGAACGGCATCATTGGGGCTATCAAATTTTTTACCCTTGTACTCGCTGGCTATTGTTACAAATA
>NZ_LUKG01000093.1:0-3607 GCF_001601815.1 Flavihumibacter sp. CACIAM 22H1 | reverse complement strand
GTGCTGGCATAGGATCAATTGTCCCTCTTTATTGAGTAGAAGCCCGTTGCTACCCATCTCTCCTCCGCGGGCAGTTTGACCGGTGTAACCTGCGGGCTTCAGGTAGAGCTCTTTACCACCTTTATCGCTCCACTTATAAATGGCATTGTTAGGGATATCCGAAAACAGCAGCATTTTCTCCGATGCAATCCAAACCGGTCCTTCGCTCCATTCAAAGCCATCGGTAAGAATTTCTGCATAGGCATCCGGCATAACCAGTTCGCGAAATGCCGGATCCAGTTCTTCAATAGACCCGATCCGCTCATAAGAAGGTTGCTCGGAACAAGCCTGAAGCAACAGGAGTCCGCAACTAATTGCAATGGTTCCGCACAATTTTTGGTAATTTAAGAAACGGAAACAGGCCATACGATTCTTTTTTGATGCCTGAAAATACAACATCTATAAATCCTTGCTGATGCAACGCAGAAAATTTCTGAAACTCTCTTCTGCCGGGATGCTGGTTCCCGTGCTTCCGCGTATTACGCAATTAACAAAGTATGCCCGGTACAAGACAGCCCTGATAGGTTGCGGGTGGTGGGGCATGAATATTGTACGGGAAGCAATAGCAGCGGGCTCTTCTAAAATTGTGGCTATCTGTGATGTGGATCAGCGATACCTTACATCTGCGGCAACGGAAATCAAGCAGCTGAATGGCGATCAGCCAAAAAAATACAAAGATTACCGCGACCTGTTACAAAAAGAAAAGCCGGACCTTGTGATTGTTGCTACACCCGATCACTGGCATCCTCTTATCTGCATAGCCGCCCTGCAGGCAGGTGCTCATGTGTATGTAGAAAAACCGATAGGACATACCATTAATGAGGGCAAAGCAATGGTAAAAGCAGCCCGTGCTACAAACCAGGTAGTGCAGGTTGGTACGCATAGGCGGGTTTCACCCCACAATATATCCGCCATGAATTTTCTGCGATCCGGCAAGGCTGGTAAAATAGGTATGGTTCGGGCCTTCGTACATTACGGTGGAGGTCCTGGTGAAAAAGTTTTGGATACCGCGGCTCCCCCTGAACTGGATTGGGATTTCTGGTGCGGACCGGCTCCCTACCGGCCCTATAATTCGGTTATTCATCCTCGTGGGTTCAGGCAATTTATGGATTATGCCAACGGACAGCTAGGCGATTGGGGAATTCACTGGATGGATCAGATTTTGTGGTGGACGGAAGAAAAAGCGCCCCGGAAAATTTATTCAACAGCCTCTCGCAGAATAAGGACCGATACCACCGATGCACCCGATACGCAGGTTGTGAATTATGAGTTTGAATCTTTCCAGGCTGTTTGGGAGCATCGGTTATATGCAGCCAATGAAGCCGAAAAATCTAATGTTGGCTGTTATTTTTATGGAACAGAAGGTACTTTTCACCTGGGTTGGCTCGACGGATGGACATTTTATCCCGCTGATAAAAATAAAGCAGTGATACATGAAAAGCCGACCTTACATACCGTTGATCATAACAATATAAAGGAATTATGGGCGGATTTTTTATCGGCAATTGAAAACAAACGAAGGGCCGTTTGCGATATTGAAATAGGGCACCGTTCAACGAATATGAGCCTGTTGGGGGTATTGTCTGCGAAGGCGGGAAAGCTTATTACCTGGGATCCGGATAAGGAAATTATTCTCAATGATCCGGAAGCCAATACATTATTACAAAGGCCGTATAGAGGCGATTGGGTGTATCCTGTATAATCAGCGCTACCTGTTTACCGGGCAACTGTTCCGACCAACGATTCCAGACCCGGGAGGTCTACCTCCAGATAGCCGATTCCGTCTTTTACGATAAGGGGTTGCTGTTGTTTCGTAAACAGGCTTGGTTGGAAGGTATAACTGCCGTCTTGCATGGACCATTGTTTCAGCAAATCTGCCGGAATTTCAAGCTTACCTTTGTAGGAGGCTGCCGAAAAATTTGCAAGCACCAATAGTTTTGTATTATCATCCCAGCGGGCAAAAGAAAACAGTTTATCGTGGTAACCTGGGTTATGCTGCCGGTTATGAAATTGTATTTCCTGGTAGTTGCCTTTTAAAACCGGCGCCTGGATGGTGAAATTCAGCAGATCCTGGTAGAATGTCCGGAGTTCTTTTTCCGCTGTATTTAGGAGGCCACCATCAAATTTGCCCTTATTCATCCAGCGCTGGTGATTTGGTACGCCAATATAGTCAAAGATGCTGGTGCGGGAAGGTTGACCAAAGCCGGCAACTTCTGCTCCCGGCTCACCCAGTTCCTGTCCGAAGTAAACCAGGGTAGGAGAGGTTGAAATAAGCGCTGATACTACCATGGCCGGTTTTGCTTTTTCCGCAGAGCCTGCAAACGCCTTGCTTGCAATGCGCTGCTCGTCATGATTTTCCAGGAAATGCAACATGTGGTGTTCAATATCTGCCATGTTTTTCTGAATGGCAGCCAGGTTATCTGCACTTCCATTTCCCTGTATAATATGCCGGAGGGTATCGTAAAATTCTACTTTGTCATAGAGGTAGTCCATTTTTCCCTGTTCAATATAGGATCGGTAAAGGGTTGGATTATATACTTCGGCCACTACTATTGCTGCAGGATACCTGGTTTTTATAGTAGAATTCAGGTAACTCCAGAATTCTACCGGAACCATTTCGGCCATATCAAACCGAAATCCGTCGACCCCCATTTTCAGCCAGTATAAAGCAATATCTCTGAATTTTTTCCAGGAAGAAGGAACCTCCTTGTTTTGCCAGAAAGCCAGGTGGTCATCAATTCCCAGCTTACCGTATTCAGCGGGTAAACTGTCGAAATCTTTACTGCCATCTGGCCGTATTCCATAATTTATTTTTACCGTCTCATACCAGTCGTCTTGCCTGGGTTGTGCCAGGCGGCTTCCGTTACCGGTCCATTTTGCCGGATGTTCACTGAATTTTCCATCACTTAAAGCATTGGGGGCTCCACCTAAGGGCAGATACCCATTGGCAACGGGTACCCGAAAGCTGTCTTTGGGCAGGTAATAAAAATTATTATTCCGGGCATATTCAACACTGGTATTATCTCCGGCCCCAAAATCTTCTACACTGTCTGGTTTGGAAATGGAACTATAATGGCGGGCTACATGGTTGGGTACTATATCAATAAGCAGTTTTAACTGGTTGCGATGTGTACGTTCTATCAGTTGTTTAAACTCGTCGAGCCGTTTGGCCGGATCCACTGCCAGATCGGGGTTTACTGAATAGTAGTCTTTAACCGCATAGGGAGATCCGGCCCTTCCCTTTACAACATCCGGGTCGTCATTTGAAATGCCAAAAGCGGTATAGTCTCGTATTACGGCATGGTGCGGAACACCGGTATACCAGATATGGGTTACGCCAAGGGCTTTGATGGCCTGAAGGGCGGAATCTGTAAAATCATTGAATTTGCCCACCCCGTTTTCTTCAATGGTACCCCAGGGTTTATTGGTTGAATTGGTATTTCCAAAAAGGCGCGTAAAAACCTGGTAAATAACTATTTTACCCGTCTGGCCTGCCTTGTTGGGTGGGTTTTTGTCAGCGGCGGGCTGCCTGCAGGCTATAAATAGTACTACCAGTAAAAATAGCCAG
>NZ_LUKG01000092.1 GCF_001601815.1 Flavihumibacter sp. CACIAM 22H1 | reverse complement strand
GTGTAGAGATCAGACCGATATTTGGACCTTCCGGTGTTTCGATAGTACACAAACGACCGTAGTGCGAATAGTGTACGTCACGAACTTCGAAGCCGGCACGCTCCCTGCTCAAACCGCCTGGTCCGAGTGCAGAAATACGACGCTTATGCGTTATTTCAGACAGCGGGTTGGTCTGGTCCAGGAATTGTGATAACTGGCTGGTTCCAAAGAAGGAGTTAATTACGGAAGATAGGGTACGGGCATTGATCAGGTCAACCGGTGTAAACACCTCGTTATCCCGAACGTTCATACGCTCCCGGATAGTACGGGCCATACGGGCCAGACCAACGCCAAATTGTGCATATAACTGCTCCCCTACCGTACGTACCCGACGATTGCTCAGGTGATCGATGTCGTCGATCTCTGCTTTACCGTTGGTTAAACGAACCAGGTATTTGATGATCTCAATAATATCTTCCTTGGTCAGTACTTTATGATCAAGCGGGTAGTTAAGGTTCAGCTTACGGTTGATTTTGTAACGACCAACTTCTCCCAGATCGTATCGCTTGTCTGAGAAGAAAAGTTTATCGATGATACCACGGGCTGTTTCATCATCCGGGGCATCCGCACCACGCAACTGGCGATAGATATGCTGAACCGCTTCCAGTTCACTGTTAGACGTATCCTTATTGAGCGTGTTGTAGATGATAGCATAATCGCCACCTACATCTTCTCTTTGCAGGAATACGCTCTTAACATCCATATCCACAATCATATCGATTGCTTCTTCATCCAGGATGGTATCACGCTCCAGTACCACTTCATTCCGCTCAATAGAAACTACCTCACCGGTATCCTCATCTACGAAATCCTCTACCCAGGTACGAAGTACGCGGGCAGCCAGTTTTTTACCCAGGTATTTATCAAGGGCTTTCTTTTCTCCTTTTACTTCATCGGCCATACCGAAAAGTTCCAGGATATCTTTATCTGTTTCGAAGCCGATCGAACGCAATAAGGTAGTTACAGGGAACTTTTTCTTACGATCGATATAGGCATACATCACGTTATTGATGTCGGTAGCAAATTCCATCCAGGCACCTTTGAAAGGAATAACCCGGGCAGAATAAATTTTCGTACCATTCGGGTGAATGGACTGCCCAAAGAACACACCGGGTGAACGGTGCAGCTGGGATACCACTACCCGCTCTGCTCCATTTATTACAAACGTACCGCGGGGGGTCATATACGGGATATTTCCGAGGAATACATCCTGTACAATGGTCTGGAAGTCCACATGCTCTTCGTCATTACAACTAAGGCGCAACTTGGCTTTCAGGGGAACCGCGTAGGTAAGTCCGCGCTCCATACACTCTTCAATGGTATAACGGGGAGGATCGATAAAATAATCGAGGAACTCCAATACGAAAATGTTCCTGGTGTCGGTGATCGGAAAGTTTTCCTTAAACACCTTAAACAGGCCTTCATTGTTCCGTTTGTCGGGAGTGGTTTCTAATTGAAAGAAGTCTTTAAACGATTGAATCTGCACTTCCAGCAGGTCAGGAGCTTCAGCGAGGTGTTTGATCTTACCAAAGTTGATCCTGGTGTTCTGTTTAGTTGAAGACATATGTATTTTAAACCGGTTTTAAAGTCTTATGCACTGATAATTAGGAATTTACAAAAAAATGGCCATAATGTAAAGTTCCCAGATAACTATCCGAATATAGTAAAACGGACGGCAAAGGTAGTTGAATTAATTCAAAAGTCAAAAGGTCTCCATCTTTTTATCCACCGCCTCCCGGCCGCCTTCATAACCACTTCTTTTAACTGGCTAGGCTAAATAATGCCCCCAGGCAGGAAAAGGGTGTTGATCTACCGGTATAGGGAGGGGCAGTAAAGCGCAGCCACCAGCTAATTTGACGTAAATTGTTGAGGAGAAGCCGGCGCCAGCGCCTGTCTTATTAACCCCGAACTACCTGTAAATGCGACAAATCGCTGGTAAGGTAGCCCCGAACACCTTCTACTTATGGATAAGCTGTTGCTCGTTCAGTTGATCTACTATATACTACTGATTGCAGTATGTATTCAGATTGTTTATGAAACAAATTCCACCGCAAAATCCTTAGCCTATTTATTACTGGTAATTTTTATTCCCTTGCTTGGTATGATCATCTATTTCCTGGTTGGCATTAATTACCGACACCGGAAAATGTATTCCAGGAAACTCATTCAGAACCGCTACGCCGGCAAAAGACTTCGTGCAATAATCAGGCAGTATTCAGAAAACATTTTTATTACCAACAACGAAAACCTGGATCAACATAAAAAATTGGCCATCATGGCAGTTAAGGATATCGAAAGTCCTTTAACGGGCAATAATGCCGTGAAAGTATTGCAAAACGGGGAAGAAAAATTTCCTGCACTGGTGAACGCATTGCTGGAGGCACGGCACCATATCCATATTGAATATTACATATATGAAGACGATGAAATTGGCCGTCAGTTGGAAAATATCCTGGTAAAAAAAGCACAGGAAGGCGTACGTATCCGTTTTATCTACGACGACTTTGGAAGTAACTCTATCCGGAAACTGGTAAAGCGGTTAAAAACTGCCGGTATCCAGGTTTTTCCCTTTCTAAAAGTTTCGTTTTTCGAATTTGCCAGCAAACTAAACTACCGCAACCACCGAAAAATTATCATTATTGACGGCCGCACGGGTTTTGTGGGAGGCATTAATGTAAGCGACAAATACATAAATGATAGGAACAGGCTTTACTGGAGAGATACCCATTTGCGCATAGACGGGCCAGGAGTTATGTACCTGCAATATATTTTTTTGTGCGATTGGAATTTTTGCGCAAAAGAAAGTTTACAACCAGACGCCTATTTCTTCCCAAGAGACCTGCCACAAAAAAATGACAATAAAATTGTTCAGATAACAGCCAGTGGGCCCGATTCTGACACCCCTGCCATATTATTCTCACTCTTACAGGCTATTAATCTAGCCACCGAAGAAATACTGATAACAAGCCCTTATTTTATACCCGGTGAAAGCTTATCAAATGCACTTATGATGGCATCCTTAAGTGGCGTTAAGGTAAGATTGTTAACTGCAGGTATTTCAGATTCCAGGATAGTAAACGCAGCAGCTAAATCCTATTTCAACGATTTGCTAAAAGCCGGCGTAGAAATTTACTTGTACAAAAAAGGATTTGTGCATGCAAAAACGATGATAACAGATAAAAGGTTATCAATTGTAGGTACGGCCAATATGGACAATAGAAGTTTTGAATTAAACTTTGAAGTAAACGCAATAGTCTATGATGCTGAAGTGGCAGCACAACTCAGGCATTCGTTTTACCAGGACATAAATAATGCCGAAAAAATTGATGCGCTTTCCTGGAATAATCGTCCCAGATCTATTCAATTAATAGAAAAGATTGCCAGGCTATTATCGCCGATGCTATAAGGGATTACCGGTTTACCTATAACCTGTAAGCACAGGTTCTATTCAACGGAACAGCGGTTCCAGTTTTTTTATCACCTGCTCCCCTACCCTCCTTCCCTGTACCAGGCCATTCTCTATTGCAGGCCGGTAATGAATTCCACCATATAAGCGCGATATTGCTGCTTCTTCACTGGCTTTCCGAAATGAAGCGAAACGCCTGTCGGGTAAACCATAGGGTCTTTCAGTATTGTCGACAAATGAAAAATCATCGCCGTACAACTGTGTCAGTACCGTTGCAGCCGCCGAAGAAACCACACTGTGCCCGCTGGGATATTCGGGAAATGGCGGGGTTTGCAACATGGGCCGCCAGGATTCATTGATATGACTATTAATATAAGTTTCCGGGCGGATCAACTGACTATGATACTTTTCTTCCCAGCAACTGATAAAAGCATCAAATACGGCAATAGCTGTAAGGGTATAGGCACGTGCAGCCTGTTGAAAGCTAGCTTTGCGCATTGAACTGGCCAAACCGGCAATCTGCATCCAGTGCCCGCCCGGCGAAATCTTTTTAGTGGCAAAATTCAGGTGCCCCTGCATGGTAATATGAAAAGGATTGCAATCCCAAAATGCGGCAATCGCTTTCTGTTCCTCGGTTAGCGAGGTGCAAACCGTGTACACTTCCAGTGCTTCTTTATAAAAACGCGACTCTTTCTCCGTGGAAAAATCCGTAGCCTGCAGCGGGCGAAAAGCTGCGGCACTATCCATGGTAAGGCACCGGATTTGTTTCCAATTGGGTTCTACAGCTGCCATATACCCCGGAGGTGTTGGCAACCAGGTGCCGGGCGCTTTTTTCAACTGGTACCGCCTGATGCTCCTGGTTTCTTTGTACCGATCTCTACCTGCCCAGGCCAGGATACTATCACCCACCAGCTTACCGGCGACCAGAGAGGCGTCTAACTTTTTTCCCGGTTTCCGCTCTTTGATAAGCTGATCCATCAGCACTTGCATAGAGTCTGAAAACTGCTGTTCCGAAAAAACCAGTTGACGGCCGGTAACCCGGAATGCTTCCAGGGAAGCCACTACGGGATCAATGTCTGATTTCCCGATAGCAACGCCCGACCAGCCGGGTAACTTGCCCGCAAATGAATAAATGCCTGTGTTGCCGGCAGCTGCCAGCAACTCATAGGCGGCCAGGTGCGTGTATACGTAAATCCGGCTGGCTACCGGGGGAGAAAATATATCATGCACCATTACATCTGTCAGAACCTGCTGGGCCTTGTAAAGAGGAGCAGCATCCAAGGGCGGCTGCTTCTGCGAAAATCCGGCTTCAGTAATTCCAAGCAGCCAACAAAGAAGCACTACATAAATTCTCATTCCTGATTAATTTTTATTACCTGCACAGGTCCATTATTCGGTGCTACAAGCAACAAAGCCTGACCTGCAGTTTTATTCAACCATTTCATTTGGCGAACATCGCCGTTTAGAAACACCCCGGTATGCATAGGAGAAATCGCTTCAAACAGCCTGTTACCGGCACCTTGCAGCAATAAACCATAACTGGCATCCGATTGCCCGATCTGCACCCGGTAGGCTTCAAAATTTCCGCCCAGGTAAATATCTTTTTTTCCATCCTTGTTCCAATCGACCACCAGGGCTGCTTGCAGGGAAGAAACCTGGGCAGCCAATGGTAAGGGATCAAATTTCCAGGGTTGTTTACCTTCATTCCATAAAATCCCGGAGGAGAGGTTGTTCACCAACAGATGCTGCATATTTTTTCGGCGGGCTGCCGGAATGATTTCATCTACCGTAACATCTGCATAGTTTTTATAGTACACAAATTTTTTACGAAGCGGAACAACCTGTTCCAACAATTCATCACGAGAGGCAGCCGGATAGGATTTACCGCCGATATAATAAGTGAGCAGTGGATCGAGTGTTCCGTTCTGGTCAATATCGGTGGCAAACAATTCAACCGGTTCTTTTTCACTTGCTTTAAACTGCAGGTTAATACCTGCATTGCCCAGGATAAAATCAATATCTCCGTCACCATCCAGGTCGTCCGCAGTAATCGAGCGCCACCAACCTGTTAAATTACCCGGCAGGGTGGCCGTACCAGGCACCAGTTTTCCTTTATTATTTTCAATGAGCTGAATACGCATCCAGTCGCCCGCCAGTATGAGTTCGGGAAATCCATCCGAATTAATATCTGCCCATACAGCGGCTGTATTAGCTCCTGGTTTTAGCAAAAAAGGATATTCGGCAGTAATGTCGGTAAACCGAACTGCTCCGTTCTGGCTGTCGTTTCGAAGTAACCAGGACCTGGCGGCCAGGGGAAAAGAGCCGGGTTCGTACATCCCCCCTACCCATATATCCAGGTCGCCGTCCTTATCAAAATCAGCAATAGCCAGGCCCTGCTTGGGAGATAACATGGAAGGAAGCGCATCTGTTGCTTTGTGAAAAATCCCCTTCCCATCGTTGATGTATAGCCGATCCTGGTATTCCGGCGAGGCCGCCCCGTATTCATTGCCTCCGCTAACAATATACAGATCAGGATCGCCATCGCCATCCGCATCAAAGAAAGCTGCCTGTACTTCTTCCACCTCCGGTTCCTGCGACCAGGGCCCTTGCAATAGTTCAAATCTTCCAGGCGTCTTCTGCAGGTACAAGACCGAGGATTGCCCCACCGGGGCACCAATGAATACATCGTCCAGTCCATCGCCGTTTACATCTGCCGTTGCCAACGCAGGCCCCATACGCGAAAGCATATAAGGCAATAAGGTTTCATCTTTAAAATCTATAAAATCGTTTTCCTTATGCCGGAAAGAGATCCTTGACGTACTACTGATATCTTCCATCCATTTCCTGGAAGGTAGTGGAATCGCCGGCCTGCTTATTGTTTCCGTTGAAGGAATGGTATAGGTATGCAGTTTATTCAGCTCAGGCCGGAGATGATAGGTTAGCTGCTGATCAGGCCAACGAATCTTAACCGTATCAATTACCGTATTTGCGGGCAAACCAAAAACCAACTGGTAGCTTTGGGAAGATTGGTAGCCACGCACCGGATAGAGCTCCTGTAACTGACGCATTCCATTAGAAGCAATCAACTCTACCCTGGCTCCGATCGCAAAAAGATTCTGTTTGTTTCCTCCTAAACGGATGGCCAGGTAATTAGCAGAACGGGCACCGGCAGCGGTATTTTCAAATAACTGTACCGGATCATTGTTATTCATTACAACCAGATCTAAATCACCGTCATTGTCCAGGTCTGCATACACGGCGGCATTTGAAATAGCGGGGTATTCTAATCCCCATTCGGCTGTTTTATTGGAGAAGGTGAGATTGCCGTTGTTCCTAAACACATAATTACTCAATTTATTAGAGGGCATTTTCACTACCAGTGCGTGGGTTTGAAAATTCTGGTGGCCATTTTTTGCTGCTTCAATTCTTGCATCCGCCACTGTGTATTTCATAAAATCCAGGTCTGTATAGTCGCGCAGGTAACCGTTTGTTACAAACGCATCCTTCCATCCATCCAGGTCAAAATCAGCAAATAAACCAGACCAGCTCCAATCCGTATTCGATAGGCCCGCTAACTGACCGATTTCGGAGAAGCGAAGGTTCCCGTTCTGATCAATCCCCTGGTTAAGCTGCAGCATATTCCGCATCTGCTGTTTGTAATAACCACTATCCCATAGAAGATGGTATTGATCATACTCGTCCGGGCCCTTCAACATTTTCTGCCGGTGATTATCTTCGGGAAGCATATCCAGGGTAAACAAATCCGTCCAACCATCATTATTAATATCTGCTATATCTGCACCCATCGAATACTTGGAAATATGGGCCATTGATTTTTCCAGTTGCTCAGCAAATGTTCCGTTCTTTTTATTGATGTAAAGGCAGTCTTTTTCGGTATAATCGCTGGTTGTATACAGGTCAGGCCAGCCGTCATTGTTAAGATCACTAACGGTAACGCTCAACCCAAAATTAAGCGCATGATTGATAATACCAGCTTTCTGTGTAATATCTTCAAAAACCGCTACCCCATTTTTAATGCCGTTATTTCTAAAAAACCGGTTTCCAAAGTATGGATTTGGGGTAGACCTGATTTTTCTGGTATTCAGAAAAGGATTATAGGTATGATTGGAATGATTCAGCAGGAACATATCCAGGTCGCCGTCGAGGTCATAATCAAAAAAAACAGCCTGGGTAGATTGTGTACCGGGGGCATCTAGTCCAAACTCAACCGCTCTTTCCCGGAAGGTCGGTTTTCCGTTTTTAGCACCTTCATTTATGAACAGTTCATTCCTTAGTTGAAGAGAATCGGCATATTTCCCGGAATGACACACATAAATATCCAGCCAGCCATCGCCATTCACATCCGCTACCGTAACACCGGTAGACCAGGTTCCATTGCCCTGCACACCTGCCGTTCCGGTAATATCTTCAAAGCGAAGGGCACCTTTGTTCAGAAACAGTTTATTCTGCACCAGGTTACCGGAGAAAAAAAGGTCCTCGAGGCCATCGCGGTTAAAGTCGCCCACCCCAACGCCGGCGCCGTTATAAAGGTATTCGTATCGAAACACGTGCAGGCTGTCGGTTTCTGTAATAGTATTTAAAAACTGAAGTCCGCTTTTTTGTGGATCAATTTGTTTAAATAAGGGTTCAGCGGTTTGTCCGAACAGCTTGGTTACCACCAGCGCAAAGCAGCAGATAACAGAAAGAAAATAACGAACAAAATATTTCACAAGTCAGCAGTTAATCGAGTTTAATTTTTTCATCCCCGGGTTTATAGGGGGTGAAAATCATCATCAGGGTCATCATTTCATCAGTAGTTTTCATATCGCCCTGGGAAAAAATGGTTTTAGGCGGGTTATTTGGATTAAACGGATTGTCTGCAGTGTTATCGTATTCACATTCCAGGCGAACCACAGAACCTTTGGGAATTTTAACAGGCGATCGGAATTGATAAATTTCCTGCCAGCGAAAATCCCAGTTAGGAATATTTACCAGGCGGATGGTATCGCCGGCAGTGGTAAGTGCATAGGCTTTGAAGGACTTGCCGATCAGGTGCATATGCGGCCACACATGCAAGAGCGACTGATCTTCACTTGGGTTGGTTACTTCCAGGGTAAATTTTTGTTTTTCATTAGCCTTTATGTAAAAAATGGGGTCGATTTGGCGTTCACCAATACCGCCGGATCCAAAACTTACCACTTTAACCGGCCGTTTAACAGGTGTTTTTTTAAAGAAGAGGTTAACGCCACCTTTAAACATTTCTTCCACAGCAACCGGGCTGAAATGCACGGTCATCAGGATTACTCCCCGTTTGGGAAGCACCCATCCAAAATCCTGGGGATAGGCTTCGTAGCGGGCACCGGGTATCCAGCCCCCATAGTAGGTGATGGTACGCCGATAAGGTTGGTACTGGTCAAATTTGCGCCGGTCGTCAAACGTGAGATTAATGAGTTTATGTGATTTGTAAAGATCAATGGCAGGATCCGGAACGGAGTGAATGGCATAGTTAACATGGTGAACCAGTGATTTGTTATTGGCTACAAATTCAATGGCTTCTATATTGAAGGAGTCGCTGAGTTCGAAAGGCATTTTAAAAATGACAAATTGTTCCACATTACCCCCGATAACCTGGAAGCTGTCTGCAATTTGCAGGGTCAGGTCTGGTTTGCGGTGATAGGAAGTTCCCGTAATAAGCGCTTGTGTATTGGTATGCGCCGTTTTGGACGGTTTACCCTGGGGAGCACCATTATCCACCCAGCTTACAATCTTCGAAATTTCTGTCGTAGAAAGTGACCGGTCATTGGCGAAATGTACGTAATTGTTATCCGCTTTCCAGGGTGGCATATAACCACTTTGTACTACTTCCTTAACAAATTTGGAGCGCTTGGCAACATCCTGGTAGGTAATCAGGTTAAAGGGTCCGGCTTCGCCAGGTTTGTGGCAAGGCGTACAATTCTGCGAAATAATTGGTTCTATATCTTCTGCCCAGGTATAGGACTGCGCCCTTACAGAACAGGTCAAAAACAAGGATAGCAGCAAACTGAGAAGCAAATACTTTGACATATGTATAGCAGCGTTAAAATTCATTGATCAGACAGCCAACAGGTGGATTAATTTTTTGGATAACAGGAATACCAGCTACCGTTTGTTTGATAGCGTCTTTAAGATATTCCCGGGATGCTTTGGTTCGTTTTTTCCCGAGGTCAACAGCCCAGTCGTCTATTGCGCCCCGGTAAATCAGTTCAGCTTTCTCGGTCAGCAAAACTGCTTCGGGAGTAGTGCTTGCCTGCACCATTTTCACAAGTTCCATTTTCTCATCTATCAATAAGGGGAACTGCAATTTATATTTAGCAGCAAACTGGCGGGTTTCTTTGGTTGAAAAACTCTTTCCCGGAATGATTCCGATTACCTGCAGTTGGCTGGCAAACTCATCCGCCAATTGTTGAATTACGATCGCATAGTTCTTACTAAGGGGGCATTCGGGCGAAAGAAAAACGAGCAGGGTCCATTTGTGCTCCTGCAATAGACCGGAGGGCAGGGAACTATTGATGGCTTTACCGGAAAAGGCTTCCAGTTTTGCCGCATCAAAGGGGCCTAAAAGGCCCTGTGCCTTCGATTGGGTAACCGGGTTCAGTAGTAAAAGCAGCAGCAAAATTTTCAGGTTCCGCATAACTCAAAGTACAAAACTTTATCGGACCAAAAAGGGCTAAAAGTATAAAACCCCGGATCCATTGGACCGGGGTTTTATATAGTGGAAATGAATTATTGTTTATCCCACCAGATACGTCCGTAAATATCCCCAGGACCGGCTCCAAATTCAGGATCGCTTGCCATTTGATCAAGACCAGCTTTCGCGTTATTGAAATTCAGATCGGTATTGTTAGGGAGATTAATCAAAGGTCTTCTTGGCATTTTCTGCACTACTCCGTCTGCCAAAATTTGTTCAAAAGCCAGAGTGGTAGTGGTATTTGGCATACCAGTTCTCTTATAAAGAGCCCAACCCTCGTTCGCTTGTTTGAAGAAGTGAATGTAAGACTGAGAAGCAATCAAGTCCAATGCCTTGGAAGCGTCATACTTAACATTTACGTTATTGTATGCAGCGTCTACTTCAGTATCTGTAAGTGCAACATAATCAAACACCTGTGCTCTGCTACCCATAAGATCGTAATAGCGCATAGACGCTTTTACAGCCATCTCGTACAATTGCTCAGCATTTTCGGTAGTGATACCTCTTGCAGCCAGTTCCGCCCTGTAAAAAAGCTGCTCTGAGTAAGTGAGCATGGGGAAGGTAATTTGGCCGGTACCAGGTGTTGGATTAGATACATATGGATTGGAAATTCCAGGACAAAACAACCTGTACTGAATACGGGAAAGCGTATCAAGTGCCTGTTGAACTCCATTACCATTAACAAAATTCCTGGTATTATTATAAAATCTTGCATTTGCTGCGTCAGCTGCTGCATCCGGAGATGCAAATCCGCCAACATATTGTTTAGCACTTACAATTGTAGAAGCAGGAATGATGCCCTGGGCTTTTGCCAAATCTACGTTCTGCTGAGAGTAGGCATTTTTCTGGAAGAAGATCCTGATACGTGGGTCATTGCTATTATACATGAAATCCACCAATGCTTTACTTCCTTTAAACAGTGCCGGACTTGGATCCCAGTTTCCACCCGCGCCAGCGTGGTTGGAAGAAGAAACAAATTCCAGGTTGTCTGAATTGGCTGTAAACAAATCACCTGCAATTACTTCATTTGCAATTTCCTGAAGTTTAGCCGGATTACGTTTACCCCAACGCATCGCTAAACGAAGGCGTAAGGCATTTGCAGCTTTTACCCATTTAGCAGCGTCACCGGAATAGTATAAATCAGCTGTTCCAAAACTGATCTGCTCAGATGTATTTGCTTTTAACGTTGCAATAGAGGCTTTCAGGTCAGCATCAAACGTTGAAAACAGTTCTTCCTGTGTATCATATTTGGGAGTCAAAGTACCTCCGTAACGAGCCTGCCATGCTTCTGTGTAAGGCAGGTTTCCATTGGTTTCTGTTGTATACAAACCATAATACGTCAACAGAATTTTAGCGATGGCAGCCTGGCTTCTGCGATTTGCTTTTTCTTCCTCAGGAGCGCGGTTGATGATCTGCAAAACATCTGTAAGGTTATTTCCTACTCGTAAGTAGAAATAGCCTCTACGTTGGTTAAAGTTTCCAACATCCTGCATGTAGGTTTTCGAGTTACCATTTGCCGGAGTAAAATATTGCATCCACGGCATCATAATCCGGTAATAGTCGTAATAGTACTCAAAATCAGCATCAAACATGGCAATACAGCTATTCGTAAACTGCTGCTCAGGAGTGAGGTTGTAAATTGTGTTGGGGTTGGTATTGAAGTCAATATAATCTTGCTTGTCACAACTACTGAATGTCATTACCGACATTGCAGCAGCAGCAACCAATAGCTTTCTAGTATGTTTCATCATTTTCTTTTTTGAAATTAAATCAATTAGAATCCTGCATCCACTTTGAAACCAATACTGCGGATATAGGGTACACCACCGTATTCAGCAAACGTACCTGCTCTGTTACTCAACAAACCACCTTCCGGATGAATTCCGTCTTTTGTAGTTGTGTACAGGTAACCGAGGTTCCGACCGATAAGGCTAACACGGAGAGAATTCAGCTTAAGAGAGGTGGCAAGTTTGCTTGGCATTGTATAACCAACTGAAACTTCACGTACAGCAACCCAGCTGTTTTCAAAAGTTGAATACTCACGAATACCAGTAGACCACTGAGTAAGACGAGCATAATACAAACGAGCACTAACTGGTTCTACGATATTCTGATCCACAGCTTCCTGGTAAGTCATGCCACCTACATTATAGGTTTGTCCGTTTGGAGCACGGATAGAGATTCCGTCAGCAAACACACCTTCAGGAATAATACCATCATCAAATGTACCGGTTACGTTTCCATTTGCATCGTAGGTATTTCTTTCCAAACCACCGAATTCAGACGAACGACCGAAAAGTGTACTTTTCAGAGAACCGTTGGTTGAACCATACTGGTGGGTAGCTGAAGAAATCAAACCACCAACTTTTGCGTCAATCTGGAAGGAAAGGAAAATATTCTTGAAACGGAAATTCTGTGAAGTGCTGGCAAGGAAGTTTTCCATCATAGTTCCAAGCTCTTTTGTAGGTTGTCCTAATTCAGAGCTTCTGTAATAACTACCATTTTGTTTCAATACTTTCTGACCATTCAATGGGCTGGAGATGTTATTACCACTTGCATCTTTTGCCTGATAGCTGGCATACCCATAGTTGGTACGAATAATACCGTATGGTTGACCAACAATTGCCATTGACTGAACATCCGCACCAAAAGCGTTATCCAATGGATAAGGGCTGTTATCCGGACCTAATTCAATGATTTTGTTTCTGTTTCTGGTGAAGTTTACAGTCAGATCCCAGTTGAAATCTTTGCGCTTAATGGGGTTGGCGGTAAGTAAAACTTCTATACCCTGGTTTTGAATATTACCAGCATTGATCAACTGACTTCCCACACCACTTTCAGAAGGAACGGGTAATGGTAACAATTGATTAAAGGAATTCTTTTTATACCAAGCCACATCAAGACCAATACGATTATTCAGGAATCGAAGATCAGCACCAATTTCAAATTCTTTGGTCAGCTCATTTTTGATATTCTGGTTACCGAGTGTATTTCCGTCAAAGCCATAGCGTGGAATTACTCGACCATCTCTAAACGTATAATTTCCCTGGAAGAGATAATACCCCGTACTGTTTTGCCATGCACCAATACCGGCACCTGTTTGAGCATATGCAGCTCTTAACTTACCAAAAGACAGAAAGTCAAGTGCTGTGCTGTTTTTAAAGGTTTCGGTGAATATCCAGGCCAAACCAACACCAGGATAAAAATAATCACTAATACCATGGCCATCACTTGGGTACAATAAGGTTGAAGTCCAGTCATTACGTGCACTGAAATTCAATGTCAGCATATTTCTCCAGGTTACATCACCAAATAAATAAGCGGCATCCAATCTTCTTGAAGCTCCATTTCCGTTGCTGATACCGCCATTGGTTGTAGCCGGATTAACGGAGTTACCAATAAAGAATCCACCAGGAGTTTTCAAACCACCTTGTGTTGAAGAAGAAGAAAAACGTTCTGGCTGATATGCCTGACGCTCACCACCAATAGATGCACTAACAGAAAAGTCGTCATTCAAGTCTTTAGTTGCAGTAAGCAAAGCTTGTAAACGGGTGTTTCTGCGGCTGGAATTAAACACACTGTAGCTTCCGCCTGAAAAACCAACACCTCCGCCCAGATTTTTTGTTTCTCTGTCAAGGCCTACATTATTGATGTTACCTTTAACAAGCAGCGATAACCAAGGGGTAATTTTTGCAGTTACGTCAATATTAGCAAGCAGGGTATTTTCGAACTGCGTGGTATTATTATTATACAGCCCGTAGAACAGACCAGATAAGCCATAAGGATCGTTCCTGTTGATTCCACCTTCTGGATCCTGGTAATTATTCATCCAATATTTGGTGTCATAGTTCCTTGGGTTAAAATACGCCAACGCAAACAAGGGGCTGTTATTACCACCTTGTGCAAGAGGGTTTTTAGATTCTGTCATTGCATAGTTTACGCTACCGTCAATTGTCAGGAAGTTGGACAATTTCTGTGTAACGCGGAGTGCAAATGCATTTCTTTTCAACTCTGTGTTAGGAGTAACATAAGTGTTCTTCAGGTTAGAATAAGAAGCCCTGAATGTTGTTTTTTCTGTACCACCTTCAACAGCTACGTTTGAATTAATGAATTTACCTGTTTGAAATGCATCAAGAATATTGTTCGGTTTTGCATCCCAGGTAATCATACGGTCATCGATATCTCTTACCTGTTGGCCATTGAAACGGGGACCAAAGCTCCAGAAATAGTTAGCAGCATCAACTTCAGGCACACCGTCAGCACCATTGGTGAAAGTAGGATTGATACCCGCACCAAATTCATTTTGCATTTCAGTAGCCTTAAATGCCTTATCAAAAAGCTGGCTATGAGAGAACGTTACTCCAAGCCCTTTCTGTTGTCTACCTTTTTTAGTTGTAATAAGAAGTACACCGTTTTGTGCCTGTGATCCATAAAGAGCACTGGCCGCAGAACCTTTCAGTACAGTTACACTTTCATAATCATCCGGGTTCAGATTTTTCATCTGGTTACCGAAATCCTGCGCACTTCCCCAGCTATCGCCTCCTGTTGTACCTGGTTCCAAAATAACACCATCAATTACCACAAGCGGCTGCGTATTACCATTCAAGCTGGTATTACCTCTGATACGAATTCTGGAAGAAGACATCGGACCACCATTTCCCTGATTAATGAATACACCTGCAACTTTACCTTGCATAGCATTCACAATGTTTGGAGAGCTGGCACGAACGAGTTCATCTCCTTTAATTTCAGAAACGGCATAAGAAAGTTTCCTTGTTTCTTTTTTAACACCGAAACCAGTAACGATTACTTCATCCATTGCCTTGTCGTCCTTTTGCAGAACAACCTTCAATTCAGTAAGTCCGGCTGTCGGTACTTCCTTGGAAAGAAAGCCTACAGCACTAAATACCAGCGGAGCATCACTGGTTAAACTGATCGTAAAAGTCCCCTGGATATCGGTAGCGCCACCTGTCCGGGTTCCTTTAATTACAAAAGTGGCACCCGAAATCGGAGCACCTTGTTCATCCTGAACGGAGCCTGTCACCGTTCTCTTTTGCTGCGCAAATGAGCATACTGAGAATACGCTCAGAAATAATAGCAAAAGCATTCGAACCGTTGTTCTTTTCATTGCAGTTGAGTTTATGATTAATTATAAATTCCGAAAGTTTGTGGGGCACTGTTTCCCTTACGTTTGGATTTTTTGAGCACCTCCCTGTCATAATTTTCCATTACCAGGGCAGCTGCTCCATATAGTTCATCTTTATTTCCCACAGAAGATATTTCTATGGCAGTGTGTTCTGCCAGACGGGGTATAGAATGTTCATTGATGGCCTGTTGGATGGGGGCATTCCATAGTTTTCCGGCGGTTGCACCACGTCCGCTAAGGATAATTAGTTCCGGGTTCAGGATATGAATTAAAATAGCAAGGCCCCTTCCTATGTTATACCCGATTTCTGCTATCAGTTCAACACAAAATTTATCTCCCTTTAACGCCATCCGGATAATGGCAGAACAAGCTTCCTCCGGATTGGCCAGTGAAATAGCCGGAAGATTGGTAATCTTGCCCTGTTCTATTCCCTTAATTGCTTTTTCCACTAAAACCAGCAAAGAAGCTTCAGTTTCCAAACAGCCGGTTTTTCCGCAACTACATAGTTTATTACTGCTGAAAATGGGTATATGGCTGAATTCACCGGCAAAACCATTATTTCCTCTGAATAATTCGCCGTTTAAGACCATACCAAGCCCAATTCCCCAACTCACGTTCACCACCATCACATTCCGCTTATCGCGTGCCGCACCAAATCGGTACTCCGCTAGAGCAACCAGGCTTGAATCATTGTCTATGAACACTGGTAACTGCAACCGGTCCTGCAGTGATTTTTGTAAACTTTCATTTTCCGACCGGAAAAACGAATAATTGACCCCTTTCTCCAGGTCAATAAAGCCAGGCATGCCTATTCCTACGCCAATAATACGAGCACCCTCCAATCCTGAGGCCCTGATATGCTTTTCAATAAGATTTCCAAGTATTGCCAGTGCATCCGGTTCCGTACTAAGGTTCAGTTCATGCCGTTCAATGGCCGTTACGAAGGTGTGGTCCGCGGTCAATATCCCGATGCGGGTAAACAACTGATCCATGGCTACAGAAACAATATAGCCGAAACTCTTATCCAGTGAATAGAGCATCGGCCGGCGCCCTCCTTTCGAAGGGGCAAATCCAAGTTCAACCACTGAGCCAGCCTCTTTCAGCTCACACAACAGCTTGTTGGTTAACGGTAAGCTGCGATGAATCCGCTCAGATAAATCCGTGCCGGAAAGCTCCTTACCGAAATACAGC
>NZ_LUKG01000091.1 GCF_001601815.1 Flavihumibacter sp. CACIAM 22H1 | reverse complement strand
ATTCTATGCAGGTACCAACGATGGCGGAGCTCATAGCAAAAGGAGAACAACCCGAACTGCTGTTTTGGGTTGGTTGTGCTGGTAGTTTCGATCAACGGGCGCAGAAAATAACCCGCGCATTTGCACATATATTAACAACCGTTGGAATCAGGTTTGCTATTTTGGGGAAAGAAGAAATGTGTACCGGAGATCCGGTGAGGAGAGCAGGCAATGAATTTATGTTTCAGATGATGGCCTATCAGAATATTCAGCTACTGAATAACTATGAAATCAAAAAAATAGTAACTACCTGCCCGCATTGTTTTAATACCCTGAAAAATGAATACCCCGAATTAGGAGGACAGTATGAAGTGCTTCATCATACCAGCTTTTTACAGGAATTGATTGACGCAGGAAAAATCAAAATAAAAGAAGGGGGTGCTTTCAAAGGGAAAAAAATTACTTTTCACGACAGCTGTTACCTCGGCAGGGCTAATAATATTTATGAAGCACCCCGTAAAGTATTGGAAGCACTGGATGCCGAACTGGTTGAAATGAAGCGCTGCAAAACAAACGGGTTCTGTTGTGGAGCGGGTGGGGCGCAAATGTTTAAAGAGGAAGAAAAAGGCAAAACAAGGGTAAACTGGGAAAGAACAGAAGAAGCTATTTCAACCGGTGCTGGTGTAGTAGCTTCGGCCTGTCCTTTTTGTAATACCATGCTTACAGACGGTATTAAAACAAAAGAAAAAGAAGACAGTATGCAGGTAATGGATATTGCAGAATTAATAGCCTATGTTATATAAAAAGAGCCCCTTATCTTTTCGATAAGGGGCCAAACCAACCGTCCTGCTTATACTATTATTTACTTTTTGGAGTCTGAATTTTCTTCCACTTTAGCCGTAATACGGTTAACCGCTTTAATGCCTACGAACTTAATTTTTTGTTTGGCAATTTCACGATTATCGGGTCCGGATAAATCCTTTTCTATTTCATTTTTCCGGTTATCCAGTGCTTCATAAAGCACCTTAATTTCATCCCAATCCTCCCGGGTATACCGATCCTTATTTTTATCAACGGTATTTACAAAATTTATATATACATCTTTAGCATTGGCTGCCGTTACCCAGGCAAAGGAAAGATCATTTCCAACTTTACCCGCACCAAACAGTTCATCGCGCATAGCCTGCTTTGATTCAACTGCTTTAATATTAGATTCAAACTTGGTTCTTAAGGCCTCAAACTTTTGTTCTGCCTCTTTTAAATCTTCCTTCACTTCTGCGGAAAGCTCCCGGCCTTCTGCTTTCATTTCTGCCTTCTTTGAGTTATAGGCGGCACTGATATCTTCCCAGGTTTCCTTACTGTAATTAGAAACATTGGTTGATACGGAATCGACATAATTTTCAATGTCCGCAGCAATTTTTTCATCTTTTGCGCTGTTATTCTCACAAGCTACCATTGCAGAGGCAGCTACACTTACGATCATTAAATAGTGACTTGTTTTCATGACTGTTGTAATTAGGTTCACTTCCTTAATTCAACGATTATGCCATTCCTTTTTACGACCGATCGGGCTATTTACAGCAATAAATATGGGGAAAGGAATACCCAAACGGATGTCCTTTCCCCATAATCCAGGATTTTTTCCTAATACCAGCTTCTTATCCTAACATCAATGGCTTTATTTTCCTGCTGCACCCGTTGGGCAAATTCTTTTACATCACTAAATCCTCCGGGCTGCCGGAAATGGAAGGGAAACACTACCGCAGGACGAAATTCCAGTACAGCACTGGCCGCCTGGTGGATGTCCATTGTATATGGTTTATTCATACACACAAAGGCAATATCGATCTGCTTCAAGGCGCGCATTTCCGGAATATCTTCCGTATCACCTGATATATAAACCCTTTTTCCTCCCAAATTCAGCACATAGCCATTTCCTCTCCCCTTTGGATGGCGAGACCCGGCGGTATCTGGCAAATTATACATGGGCACCGCCTTGATTTGCATGCCTTTCCATTCGAGCGAGTCTCCATTTGCCAACACAAGGATCTTTTGCTCCGGCGCAAGGAATTTTATCAAACGTTCATTAACAGCCTGCGGCGCTACCAGGGTAGCTTTGCCAAGATTGAGCTGAACAAGTGTGCTGCTGTCCAGATGATCGCCATGAATATCTGTTATAAGAATTAAATCGGGTTCACCCATTGCTTTGAACCGATCCGCACCTCCATAAGGATCTACCGCTATGCGGAGATTATTCCATTGCATCCAGAAAGCCCCGTGGTACACCGGTTGAATTTCGAGAATTCCTTTACTGGTGGTAAATGCGTCTACCTGTGCAAGTACAAGCATTGCTTGTAGAAGGAAAAAGAAACTTAGAAAAAATTTTTTCATCGTATTGTATTCTTATGCAATCGGCATTATAGACAATCTGCCTATTGCTTTTGTTCATTTAATGCCTTAGCAAAAGAGAATCAAGGAAAAGGTTTGGCTAATTTACTTGAACAGGCCAGCGAAAAATGGGCCTACATTCATTTTCATAAAAATGACTATGCAACGGATCCTTTTTTTACTGGCAATTGCCATTTCGGTGAAAAGTTTCGGACAAACTACCTGGTATATTGATACCAGGGGTAATGACCAGCATAAAGGAACAAAAGAGCAACCGTTAAAAAGCCTTTCCGCCGCCTTGTCAAAAATTCGGACTGCACCAACAGGTGAAATAACACTGGTGCTGGGGAAAGGCACGCATTACCTGGGCAAACCCATCCTTATCAGCCCTGAATTACTAAACGGGCACGCACTTCATATTACCGGTTCCGGCGAAGGCAGTACAATTCTAAGCGGCGCTATCCCGATCCAGCCTAATTGGAAACCCTGGAAAAAAGGGATATGGCAGGCCTTTATAGGAAAAAACCTTGCGGCCGATCAATTGTATTGTAATGGCAAGGCGTTGCCCATGGCCAGGTATCCTAATATCGACTCTTCTGCCCGGTTTTTCAATGGTACAGCAGCCGACGCACTCAGCAAAGAAAGGATCCGCAGCTGGTCTGCCCCGGAAGGCGGGTATATTCATGCGCTTCACCAGGCTGAATGGGGCGATTTTCATTATAAGATCCTGGGGAAAGCCAGTGCCGACAGCCTGTTGCTGGAAGGCGGATGGCAAAATAACCGCCCTTCTCCCATGCACAAGGAACATCGTTTTGTTGAAAACATACAAGAAGAACTGGATGCACCGGGAGAATGGTTTTACAACCGTAAAAGCGGTGTGCTGTATATAATTCCACCTGGCGGTAATCGCCCACAGAGTTGCCGATTCGAGTTGTCGCAATTAGACGTTCTTTTTAGCCTGGCTGGTACAGAAGCAGACCCGGTGAAAGCGGTACGGTTCAGCAACCTTGTATTTACAGGTACCAATCGCAGCTTTATGCAGCCCAGAGAACCCCTGTTAAGAAGCGACTGGACCATCAACCGTGCCGGAGCAATTGTGGCGGAAGGCACGGAAAATATTCAACTGAAAAACAACAAATTTCATCAATTGGGCGGGCATGCGGTTTTTGTGAGTCGCTATAACAGAGAGGTTCGAATAGAAAGCAATCATATCTATGAAATTGGTGGAAATGCCATTGCTTTTGTGGGAGATATGGGGGCCGTTCGTTCGCCTTTATTCCGGTATGAGGAAGAACAGGAAGTAGCTCGCATGGACCTGACACCCGGCCCCCAATCAAATCAATACCCGGCAAATTGCCAGGCCTATGACAACCTTATTCATTCCATTGGTTTGGTTGAAAAACAGGTTGCCGGCATACAGATCAGCGTGGCAATGGATATAACCGTCAGCCACAATACTATTTACAATGTACCAAGAGCAGGCATTAATATCGGGGATGGCTGTTGGGGTGGTCACCAGATCGAATTCAATGATGTATTTCAAACAGTACTTGAATCGGGCGACCATGGGGCTTTTAACTCCTGGGGCCGCGACAGGTACTGGGTTCCCTCTATAGAAGGCGTAGATGCCCGGGTAGCCGATAATCCGTCACTACCTTACCTCGACGTTATAAAACCAATTACGATCCGGAATAATCGTTTTCATTGCGAACATGGCTGGGATATTGACCTCGATGACGGGAGTAGTAACTATAGAATTTATAATAACCTTTGTTTGAACGGTGGACTTAAACTGCGGGAAGGTTATGATAGGATAGTGACCAATAATATTCTTATCAATAATACCTTTCATCCACATGTCTGGTATGCTAACAGCAAAGACCTGTTTACCCATAATATTGTCACGAACCCTTATGCCCCTATACGTATCCGGAACTGGGGACTCCGGGTAGATTCCAACTTTTTTATAGCCCCCCAGGCACTAGAAGCAGCACACCAATTAAAGATTGACCTGCATAGTAAAACAGGCGATCCTCGCTTCAATAACAAATTTGCCGGAGATTTTTCGGTTTCGCCCGGTTCCGCGGCCCTTTCCACCGGTTTTGTAAATTTTCCCATGGACGAATTTGGGGTGGTATCTGCCTCCTTCAAAAAAATCGCCGCCCATCCTCCCCTTCTACAGGTGGTACAATTACAAAGCCAACAAACAGGCCAGCTTAGTAGCTGGATGGGGGCTCGTGTAAAAAATATAGAAACCCTGGGTGAGCAATCAGCTTCCGGCGCTCCTGATAAAGCGGGGGTACTTATGGTAGAGGTACCACCAGGAAGCCTGGCAGCCAGAAACGGCCTTCAGGCCGGCGATATTATTCGTACCATAAACGGGGAGGCTGTTAAGGATGTTACTGCCCTGTTTGGGTTGATCCAAAGCATTAGCTGGCAAGGACAGGCCGAACTGCAAATATTACATAACCAGCAGTTTATTAAACGAACAATACGGCTCAAATAACCGGTTAAACCGGCCAAAAATTCTGTTTACAGAAAATAAACCAGCTGTCGTCGAAAAACAAATAACGGGTTCAATAATAAGTGCAATTTTGTATCGTTAATACAGAGATCCACTTAGTTAACCGTACCCGCTGTGAAAAAACTATACCTATTCTGCTGGCTGATATTGCTGCAACAACTACTGTTTGCTCAGGCAAGGGTGACAAGATTTTACTCGGATTACAATGGTTTTTACACCTCGGCCTCCAACCAGATTAACCCTATTTTACCCGATAACAGCCATAATTTATTGGCTTTTACGTACAATAATATTACCTATTCAACCGGTGTTGACGATGCCAAACTTACAGCCCAGGGCGTAAGTTTCACCCCTCAAACCTTTAGAGCCATTCCACTGAATAACGTGCCTACCAGCGGACCATCTTATTTCGTTGCGCTGGGCCAGCTATACGACGGTATAAACGCAGGGGTGAATAACAGTTCTTCTGCCCCCTTCCAGGGAAATCCGATCAGCGGAGCCACGCTGGCATCCTTTCTTACAGATGGTATCAATGGGTTGGATCTGGGAACCGGCTTAGCTAATATACCCGCAGGTTCCGTTCTTCAGTTTAACCTTGGCGCAAGTGGAATTTCTGCCACATCTATTGGAGATGGAATTCCGGATATCCTGTTTGTACAAATTGCCGATCCGAACAATGTTGGCGACAAAATAAAATTTGTTAACAGCAGCGGCGCTACCGTTGGCACTGAATTTACTTTTAACCTCTACAGTACCATTAATTTTCCGCGGCTGGCCAACTGGAGAGCTGATTTTTATAATCCAAACAGTACACAAAACTCTTCCAGTTTCATTAACACTGCCCGGTATATTTCCATGCTTGCACTGGATTTATCCCAACTCGGTATTACCACAGCCAACTATGCCAGTGTAACACAATTGGTGTATACCACCAGCGGTCAGTCTGACCCCGCTTTTGTGGCGTTCAATGAGCCCTCAGTGAGCCTGCCTTCAAAACTGGGCGTACATTCTCAACCAACCATTTACCAGACGAATATTGCCATGAACCCTGAATTCCAGGTTAGGTTGCTGAATAGTTTTAACCAACCGGTTTTACAGGCAAATGTGGCAATAACAGCTACCGTGGAAACCGGAAATGGCCAATTAGCGGGTACCATTACCCGTTATACCGATGCCAATGGGATAGCCTATTTCAACGATTTAACCCTAAGCGGAAACAACACCCACACCCTTCGTTTCAGTTCCAGCAGCCTTAACCCGGCCATATCAGGTCCGGTTATCTGGAGTAGCCTGCTTCCGGTACGTTGGGCAGCATTTAATGGCACATTGAAAGAATCTGCCGTTCACCTAAGCTGGGCCACCAACCAGGAACTATCTACCCTCGATTTCGTAATAGAGCGAAGTACCAATGGACAGCAATGGACTTCTCTGGGAAAAGTGACTGCCGCCGGCAATTCATCCATCCTGCGTACCTATGGTTTTGTTGATAGGAACCCGGTAAAAGGAACCAGTTATTACCGGGTAACGCAGCAGGACCTGGACGGCCGACAAAGCCGTACAGAAGCTATCAGAATACAAAACAACCAGGCCGGCACCAATTGCAAACTATTAGCCAACCCTTTAATAGCCAAACAATTACAGGTAGAAATCAAATTCAGCACCAGCATAGAGCTGTTTTCCTCCATGGGCATTCAACTTTTGCATAAAGAATTGGCGCCCGGCAGACATACTATTTCGCTGGATCGGTATGCAGCAGGTATGTATTACCTCAGAACCCCCGAAAAAACCTACCCGATTTTGGTTCAATAGGATATATCAACAAATGGGATTAGTTTTTGTACTTTTATAAAGTCCAAAATCCTAAACCTATTACAGAACGGATATGCCTAGTTTTTCCAGTGATCCAATCAGCACGGAACAAACCCAACTGAACCATGTAGAATCTTTAATGAAAGCCGGAACCTGGCTTTTTGATCTCAGGAACCAAACCGTATACTGGTCCGACGGGGTTTACCGGATGCTGGATTACCCTCCCCAATCATTTATTGTAGACTTTGAAAAAGGAAGTAATGTTATCCATCCGGATGATAGGGAAAGAGCTGTACAGCATTTGCGGGATGTACTTGAAAAAGACATCGAGTACAACATCACCAAACGACTGATCACCCGCAGTGGTCAGTCGATCATGGTTCGGTCCAAAGCGTCGGTGGTGCGGGATGAAAACCATAGTCCCATTCAGCTGGCTGGTATTTTTCTTGATATTACCGAGTTTACGGAAATGCAGGAGAAGCTGGAAGATATCCGCCAAACCAGCCGGCTCCTGCTTGAAAATGCAGATGGCATATTTTGGGAAGCGGATGCTCAAAGTTTTCAATTCACCTATGTGTCGCCACAGGTACAGGAAATAACGGGGTATTCCCCGGAAGAGTGGATACAGGACCCTGAATTCTGGCAGAAACATATACACCCCGACGACCGGGATTTTGCTGTACAATATTGTCATACCCAAACCAACCTCCAGAACAATCATGTTTTTGACTACCGGTTAAAAACCAAATCCGGTAATTATATCTGGTTACATGATCGGGTAAAAGTAATCAGTAAAGAAGGTAATCCATTCAAGCTCACCGGACTGATGGTGGACGTTACCGCCGATTATTTCTACGATGAGCTGAATAAAATTGAGAAAAAACTTTTACAAAGAGCCATTTTGCAGGATGTTCAGCTCGTTGATCTTATCAATACCTACCTGCGTGATCTGGAGCAGCTATTTCCGGATATTAAAGCTTCCGTACTGAAAGTTCAGCAAGGCGCCTTATACACCCTTGCAGCCCCTTCTTTACCGCCCCCCTATATTGCAGAATTAAATGGGTTGGCAATCGGCTTAAACCAGGGTTCCTGCGGAACTGCTGCCTATTTAAAAGAAAAAGTAATTGTTAGTAATGTTTTTGAAGACGAACGATGGGCCTCCTATCGGCATCTTCCGGAAAAATATGGTTTTGCTGCCTGCTGGTCACAACCCATGCTGGATGATAAAGGGGAGGTAGTTGCCACTTTTGCGCTTTATTACAATACCCCCAAAATGCCGGGCGTGTTCGAAGAATTTGCAATCGAACGTTCGCAAAGACTCTTATCATTGGTAATAACCAAATTCGAATACCTCGATAATTTAAAGGTCAGCAATGACCGATTCGAACTAATCAACCGGGCAACCAAAGACGCTATTTATGATTGGGATATACTCGAAGACAGCCTGACTTTTGGGGAGGGATATAACCGCTTATTTGGCTATACCGATACAATCAACCAGCCTGTACCCCTTACTGAATGGGCACAAAAGATTCATCCCTCAGATGCTGAACGGGTGTGTCAAAGCCTGGAAAGTTTTATACGGAACCCTTCGCAAGACCGTTGGGAAAATAATTATCGCTATAAAAGAAAAGATGGCAGTTATGCTTTTGTTGAAGAAATAGGCCATATTATCCGTAATACGGATGGCCAACCCATCAGGATGGTGGGCATAATGCGGGATAATTCCGAAACAAGAGAACTGCAAATAATGTTGGACAATGCTTCCAACCTCGCCAATGTAGGCGGATGGGAACTTGACCTGGTGAACCGGCAACTCTATTGGTCGCCCGTTACAAGATCAATCCATGAAGTGGACGCTTCCTTTAACCCGGATCTTGAAAAATCCTACGAATTTTACCTGCCTTCTTACCGCGATTTTGTAAAAAAACAAGTGCATGCCATTGTTCAAAGTGGCAAAAAATTTGACTTTGAAGCACCCATTCTAACTGCGAAAGGAAAAGAACGCTGGGTAAGAGCGATCGGAAATGCAGAGTTTATAAACGGGGTCTGCGTACGTATCTACGGAAGTTTACAGGATATTCATGAACGAAAAACCATGGAGCTGGAACTTTCCAAAAAGAACCGGCTCTTAGACACCCTTTCGATAATAATCAGCGAATTTTTACAGGTAAATGACTGGTCGACCGTACTTTCCGGCATATTTGAATTAACAGGAGATACCGTTGAAGTAGACCGGGTCTACTATTTTGAACTGCACAAAGCAAACCAAACCGGACAACAATTGGCGAGTCAGCGATTGGAATGGGTTAAAGAAGGAATTGAACCCGATGTTAACAATCCCGATTTACAGGAGGTGCCAATCGACGATTTCCCCGACTATTTCGGGCCCCTGGTAAAAGGCTATTACGTGCAACTAATTGCCAGCCAGGTGAAGGACGAAAAACTCCGGGCAATGCTGGATAAACAATCTATCAAATCCTGCCTGGCCCTACCGGTTATGGTACACAACCATTGTGTTGGCCTTATTGGTTTTGATGATTGTGCGGAAGAACGGTACTGGACAGAGTCTGAAATCACTTTTTTGATGAACGTAACGGCTAATCTTTCAGCTGCCATTCAACGTAAAAACAACCAGGTTCAACTGGAAACTGCCCTCTTTGAAAGAAACACGATTCTGGAAAGTATCGGTGATGGATTTTGCGCCATTAATCAGCATGGTAAGATCACCTACTGGAACAAACAGGCGGAAGAAATTTTTAACCTGCCCAGGCAACAGGTAGAAAACCGGGATGCAGATGCCGTACTGGCAGAAGCCTTGCAATTACCGGATAGCTCGGCTTATAAAAAAGCCTTTCAAAGCACAGAAAAAAAATCCATCGAATACCATAATGCCCTTACCAACCAATGGTTCGATCTAGTGATTTACCCTTCCGGAAATGGGAATTCGGTATTTATCCGGGATATCAGCAACCGTAAAAAAACAGAAGCACAGATCAGGCAATCCAATGAACGCTTTGAAATAATTACCCGTGCCACCAATGACGCAATTTGGGATTATGACGTGGAAAAAGACCGGCTGTTCTGGGGGCATGGATTTACGACCCTATTTGGCTACAACCTGCAGCAAATAACACCCACATTCAATTTGCTGGTGAGTCTTATACACCCCGACGACCGGGCCCTTGTTTTAAGTAAAATCCAGGGGTATATGTCTGGCGCAATTGCTACTAATACCTGGGAAGAAGAATACCGTTTTCTGAAAGCTTCGGGTGAATATGCTTACGTGGTGGACAAGGCTATTTTTATTCGGAACGAGCAAGGGCAGGTACTTCGGGCACTGGGGGCAATGTCTGATATTTCTCACCAGAAACAATTTGAAGCATCCCTGAAAGACCTGAACCAGGCGCTGGAAAAAAACGTAAAGGAATTAGCTTTATCGAACCAGGAATTAGAACAATTTGCCTATGTAGCTTCCCACGATTTGCAGGAACCGCTTCGAATGGTAACCGGATTTCTGACCCAACTGGAAAAAAAATACCATAACCAACTCGATGAAAAAGCTCGTCAATACATCTATTTCGCCACTGATGGCGCAAAGCGAATGCGGCAGATAATACTGGATTTGCTGGATTTTTCGCGCGTGGGAAAACACAATGAAAAACTGACTGCAGTAAACCTGAATCAACTGGTTGAAGAAACCATTGCACTGAATATAAATCTTTTGGAAGAAAAAGCAGCAACCGTAGAATACGGTCCTCTCCCCACCTTACTCTGTTATTATTCTCCCTTATTACAGGTTTTCCAAAACCTGGTAGCCAATGCCATCAAGTACAGTAAAGCAGAAGTACCGCCCCGGATTTATATAAGCGCCAAAGACATTGGGCTTTCCTGGGAAATATCCGTAGCTGATAATGGAATAGGCATTTCGCCCGATTACCATGAGCGTATTTTTATAATTTTCCAGCGTTTACATAAACGGGAAGATTATAGCGGTACCGGAATAGGGCTGGCAATTGTAAAAAAGATAATAGATAAATTTGGAGGAACCATCCGGGTAGAATCTGAACCTGGTGTGGGCAGCGTTTTTCATTTTACGATTCCTAAAACCGTACCTTCCAGTTCTTAAATCGGTAACATGAACTATAAATTGGAAAAACCGGTCGAAGCAGCTATCGGCACGCAACAATTTACCATGGAGGTAGTATGGAGAAATGGACAATTTGTTGCAGATGAACCTGTAAGTACTGGCGGTAAAGACCTGGGCCCCGATCCCTTTACCCTGCTTCTCTCCTCCCTTGCTACCTGTACGCTGGCTACTCTTCGAATGTACATCGACCGGAAAGGATGGGAGATTCCGGAAATTCGTATCAAAGCCAATCTTTTTCAATATAAAAAAGACGATAAAACCATTACTACCATCGACCGCGACCTGCGTTTCGACCCGGCTATAACTGACGAGCAGATGGAAAAACTGGTTGAAATTGCCGGCAATTGTCCGATTAGTAAACTGCTAAAAGGAGAAGTAACGGAAAGAACCTTCATTTTTAATGAAGACGATACGGTAAAAAAAATGTACTACCGCAACGACACCACCACCGTTGTCTGGAAACCTTCTATCTGCAAGCATTCCGGCAGGTGTGTTACCGGGTTACCCCGCGTATTCAACCTGCAGGCCAGGCCGTGGATAAACATGCAGGGAGCCTCCGACGATCAAATAAGAAAACAGGTAGATGCCTGTCCGACCGGCGCATTAACCTGGGCACACAATAACAGCACCGCCTCCTGAAAGCCATAGCATGACAAAGTCCAACATCTTTACAATTGCAAACGGTCGCATACAATACCAGGGAAAGCTTTTATTCGAAAACCTGGATTTCACAATTAAAGCGGGTGAAACCTGGGCAATTACGGGTGCTGGAGGCGCAGGGAAAACCAGTTTATTAAAAGCGCTTGCCGGACAATTACCCATTACCGGCGGCAAATGGGAGCCCGGATTTTATTCGCAGTACCAGGCTACCCATTCCTACCAGCCATCTCCCTTATTTTCCTGGAGAAACCTGGTAGCACTGATCGGGACGCGGCACCATTTTACCAACCTATCTAATACCAGTAATTTTTATTACCAACAACGCTACAACTCTTCCGATGCAGAAGATGCCCCAACCGTGGCAGACTACCTGGAACAGGAACGACGCAACCACGGCAATGCCTATTGGACAAAAGAAAAACTCATTCAACGATTTGAGCTGCAGCAACTCCTCCATAAACAGGTAATACTGCTGTCGAATGGAGAAACTCGTCGCTTATTAACCGCCGCTGCACTGATTCGTCAGCCTGCTCTTTTATTGCTGGATAACCCATTATCAGGACTGGATCAGGCCGCCCGGGCAGCTTTTGAAAATGTATTGGAGGAAATTATTGCGTCGGGTATTCATGTAGTGCTGAGCATTTCACCCAAGGAAGTTCCGAAAGCCGTAACCCACGTGGCCCTCCTGGAAAACGGAAAAATTAAGGCGACGAAAAGCAGAGAGGCATTCCTGCATTCTGTCAATAATATTCCCGTACACCAGCACTCATTTAGCAAATTGGACGCCTGGCTTTCGCTCGGAACTTTTCCGGCAACAGACGAAGTGCTGGATCTGCGCAACGGCCATGTAAAATATGGTTCCAAACTAATATTGGACAACATAAACTGGAAAATAAAAAAAGGTGAACGATGGTCTTTAACCGGTCATAATGGCGCCGGAAAATCTACTTTACTGAGCCTGATTACGGGCGATAACCCGCAGGCTTATGCCAATGAACTTTATTTATTCGGTAAAAAAAGAGGATCCGGAGAATCTATTTGGGAACTGAAGCAGAAAATCGGTTACGCATCACCGGAATTATTTCAATATTTTCCGCAGAATACCACGGTTGCGGAGGTGGTTGAATCGGGCATTTATGATACCATCGGACTCTACCGCGCCCCTTCTGCTGAAAATGCAGCGCGGGTAAAAGGTTTGCTTGATGCGTTGGAAATTGATCAGTATGCCACTTGTTTGCTGCGTAATGTATCCACAAGTACCCAAAGAATTTGCCTGGTTGCCCGGGCACTGGTCAAATTTCCTCCCCTATTGATTTTGGACGAACCCTGCCAGGGCCTCGATACTAACCAAATTGAGCATTTCAGAGACCTAATTGACCGGATCTGTGAACGGACCTCCATTAGCCTGATTTATGTTAGTCATTATCCCGAAGAGATTCCGGCAGCGGTTACCAGGCACCTGGTGCTTGAAAAGGGCAGACTTACCTTGAATAATACCTGATACAATGGTACTCAATAAAAGAATAAGTGCAATCGACCAGTTAAGAGGACTGGTAATGATAATTATGGCCCTGGATCATACCAGAGACCTGTTTCACGAAACGGCTTTAACGGAAGACCCCTTAAATCTGGCAACCACTACGCCAGCCTTGTTTTTCACCAGGTGGGTTACCCATCTTTGCGCACCCAGCTTTGTTTTTCTGGCGGGTGTATCCATTTACCTGCAACAGCAAAAACAAGCCGACCCGGCCATCCTGCGAAACAGGTTGTTGCTGCGGGGTGCCTGGCTTGTTTTGCTGGAATTTACCCTCGTAAATTTTGGCATCTGGTTCAATATCCACTTCAACGTATTGCTGTTTCAGGTAATCGGAGCTATTGGCGTAGGATTTATGGCAACCGCCCTCCTTATCCGTATTCCGTCTAAGTTTTTACTCCTGTCCGGGCTCAGCATTTTACTGCTGCAGGGGTTTTATCCCATTCAGGTGCTAACTGCACAGGCTTTCCTTCCCCTGGGGCCCACCCATAATTTGCTCATTGCCTACCCAATTTTATCCTGGCTGGCCATTTTACTGATTGGTGTGGGAGCAGGGCCGGCATTCAGCCAACCTGCGCGGAAAGCCTCCTGGTATGGCTGGATGGGCTTGGGGTTAATCGTGCTCGGTTCCATCGTCCGCGGCTTCAACAGCTATGGCGATCCCGGCAAATGGAAAACAGAGAGCAGCTCGCTGTACAGTTTTATGTCCTTTATCAACCTGCAAAAATATCCGCCTTCCTTACTTTTTTCAATGATTTTATTGGGAATTGCCTTCCTCCTGTTTGCTTTCTTGAAAACCAGGCGGTTACCGGCACCTATCAGTAACATATTGGAAGTATATGGCTCAGTTCCCCTCTTCTATTATGTTTTGCACTGGTACCTGATACATAGCATCATGGTTCTTGCTTTTCTGGCAAAGGGATACAGCATTAGCCAGTTGAATTTTGGTGCATTCGGATTTGGCCGGCCCTCCACCCTGCCCAATGGCTTTTCACTGGGCACCGTTTATTTGGTATGGATTACAGCCGTACTGATTTTGTATCCTGCCTGTGTCAGGTACAGGAGGTTCAAATTGGAAAATCGCCAAAGTTTTATGGCAAGGTATCTTTAAAAATTTCATGGCCGTCTGCCGTATATACGGGCACTTATTGCCCTTAACACTTATTTCAATGTTTAAACATTATATTTGTATACTTAAGCATGAATTATGAAAAAAAGCATAGAAAAAATAATACCCCGGCCGATGCAACCAGGAATGGTGGGCGATGGATTCAGGGTATTCCATTATTTTCCGGGGGGGCCTATCAGTCAACGGCGGATCAGCCCTTTTCTCTTATTAGATTATGCCGCAGAGTTCGAGTTTCCACCAACTGAGCACCTTAGGGGGGTAGATGTACACCCGCACAAAGGATTTGAAACGGTAACGATAGCCTATAAAGGTGCTGTAGAGCACCACGACAGTGCGGGCAATCATGGAATTATTTACCCGGGAGAAGTACAATGGATGACGGCAGGCGCAGGCATTCTGCATAAAGAATACCATGAACGGGAATTCAGCCGACAGGGAGGACCATTTGAGATGATTCAGTTATGGGTAAACCTGCCGGCAAAATACAAGCAGGAGCTGCCGCACTACCAGGCCTTGTCAGAGGATCTGATTAGAAAAATAGAATTACCGAACAAGCAGGGAGTGCTCAGAATTATTGCAGGTGCCTGGAAAGAATTAAAGGGGCCAGCAAAAACCTATACACCCATCAATTTATTTGATATCCGTTTAAACAAGGGCGGAGACCTGGAAATGGAGCTGGACCAGTCGCACAATACGGCCTTATTGGTATTACAGGGCCAGGTAGCTGTTAACGGCGCTACCATCCCGGAACAGCAAATGGCCTTGTTTGGCAATGATGGTACAGTTATTCAGGTGCATGCATCCAAAGACAGTGTGCTTTTACTAATGAGTGGAGAACCCATTGATGAGCCCATTGCCAGCTATGGCCCCTTTGTGATGAATACACAGGCCGAATTAATGGAAGCCATGGAAGAATTCCGGGCAGGTAAATTTGGTTCCTTATCCTGATCAGGTAAAAAAACCACCGGGCACTGTTTACAACTTTATAGAAAGTTCTTTCCCATTGTACCTGACTGTCCGGTAAACTTTGCTGGCAGGGTTGAAGCCGGCTGCGTTATTGGAAGCAACAGCAACAATACGAAATACCCGCTTGCTTAACATACCTGGGTAAGTTCCGGCCCTGTTGCCAATAATAAGGGTATTACTGGCCGCTTTATAAGTAATGGGTATGTTGGAGAATTTTCCATGCTCATAGTCGTAATTCAGTCCATCGTCTTCATACAAGGCAAAAGCACCATCCCTGCCTTTGTATACAAAAAGCGTAATGGTATCCGCAACCTTTTCCGTAGTGTACTGAAGTTCAGGGCCCATGGGGAGGATGGCGCCTTCTGGTACAAAAACAGGCATTTGCTCATAAGGGGCAGGGGCCTTGATTGATTGTCCGCCCGAAAAAAAACGGCCCGTATATAAATCGTACCATCCCTTTCCAGACGGCAGGTAAACGGATCGTTCCCTGGCTTTGTAGGAAGTAACCGGGCAAATTAACAGCGAGGGCCCAAACATGTATTGATCATCAATTTTAAGTACGGCTGTATCCTGGGCAAAATCCATCACCAGCCCCCGCATAAGGGTATAATCCTTGTGATAAACAAGGCCGTTTATGCTATAGTTATAAGGAAGTAACCGGTAACGGAGTTGAAGATATGCTTGCATGGATTTATAAGCTGCATGGTGTTCAGGGGCAATATTGTATGGCTCCCTGAACGGAAACTGGCCATGCGAACGGAACAGGGGCACAAATGCGCCAAACTGGAACCATCGGGTATTCAGCTCGCGCCATTCTTCCAGGTCTTCTTGCCCGGGTTGTTCAAATCGTTTCGGAACAACAAAGCCCCCAATATCCATGGTCCAGTAAGGAAGGCCGGACAAGGAATAATTGATTCCTGCGGTAATTTGTGTTTTCATATCAGACCAGGTAGACCCGATATCACCACTCCAGATAGTTGCTGCATAGCGCTGTGACCCGGCAAAACCGGACCTGGTAAGCAGAAATACCCGCTTATTGGAGTCTATACTTCGTTGTCCTTCGTAAATGCCTTTTGCGTTTTGAAGAGGATAAGCGTTCAGCCATTCTGCGGCGGCGCCATAATAGGTGCCGCCCATCTGAAGGATTCGTTTTTCAGGTGAAACATTGGAGAGAATATCCGGTTCACTTGCATCCATCCACCAGGCATCAATTCCTTTTGCATATATATTTTTATTGATGAGGTCCCAGAAACCTTTTCGTGCTGCCGGGTTAAAGGCATCGTAAAACGTAGAAACATAACCTTTACCGATCCAATCACGCTGCCGGTCGGCGATATTCCGTGGGTATAACCAGCCTTTTGACTGGAAATCTTCATACGCCTTAATGCCTTCATAAAATTTTGGCCATACAGAAATCATGAAACGGGTATGGTACTTATTATGCAGTAATTTTATTAAACTGTCGGCAGATGGGAACCGGCTTTGCTCAAATTCCTGGCTACCCCATTCATCTTCCTTCCAGTAACTCCAGTCTAATACAATAT
>NZ_LUKG01000090.1:6317-18378 GCF_001601815.1 Flavihumibacter sp. CACIAM 22H1 | reverse complement strand
AAAGATGCCTTTATCAGATGGGAAATATCCTTTGTTGAAGAAATTTTCCACTAATTGGGATCATCTGGATAAATCAATAAGAGAGTTTAAAATACACGCTATTCTGGAGGTTTATTTCAAGAATATTCTGTCTTATTCAGCTGATTTTTCAAAATCAGTTAAGGTACAGCTCGATGAAATTCTGAGTTTATTGGTTACAAATTTCGATGATGAGGAGCTTCCACTTCAGCAACAGATACGCCTGAATGAGCTTATCATTCAAATGGATGGCGACAAATATGCAGCGCAAGACTTACTGGATGCGGAGAAATATATATTTGACGAAAAGGTCGATTTTTTACAATTGCTTTCCAATGCAGCGTTTAACCCGGATCTTTCGGGAGCTACAAAAATTACCCAGGCCCTGGCAGTTTCAATTAGTCAGCCCTGGATTGTAGAAGCACATGATGCCTTTACCGCTAACAGCCGGAACAATCTGCCTTCCAGTATTGAACTTGTGATCGATGGATTTAATACATCAACTCATAATGGTACCGACGAAAATGAACAAATCCAGCAGCACGAATACTATTGGAAATCTATTCTGGAGACTGAATTGAATAGGTTGTCTTTCCCTGCTGGTAGCCTGTTAATTGGAGTATTGGTTTGCTTAGTAGCTTTTTGGAGCTTCGGTTATCATGCTATTGCTGGCATAATTTGCGTTGGTATTGGCGGGGCTTTGATATGGAATGCCATCAATAATTACAAAAAGGCTAAACGGCAGATAAAACAAAACATAGAAGAACGGGAGACTAAATCAAAAGAAGTGCTAAGAGGATGTATTGCAGAGACGGTCGATTACAGAGCAGAATCATCCGGGGAAGACGCCAAAGCAGAACTGTTGCGTCAGTTGTTGATGGAGATACGGCCCGAGGATTTTTCAAGTGTATCTAAAGACACGAAAAATATTTTACAACTGAATTAATCTTTAACAGTATGGAAAAGAAAATGCTTTTCGGAGAAGGAACCGTTCAGTCTGGAAGTGCTGACGGAAATACTAAAAAGGAAACCCGGTTTGCTGTAAATATTTTTCAGGGAAGAGTGGAAGCTGCTGCTAATAATGCCAGTTTTCCTGATTGGGATATCCTTCCTCCCACCCAGTTTATAAACCCCAGAATGAAGAAACAATAATGTCGGCACCTATCACCTATGCGGAATGGGTTCTTGTACTCGATGTTTTTGGAAACGGCGATGATACAGCCTTAGAGCAGATGGAGGCAGGCCAATTTACCCTTGACGGAGGTACTGCCCAGCGCTTTTATGCAAGAGTGGAAGAAACCTACCGAAAACGAAAGGAAAGCTGGCTGACAAAGTTTCAACGCTCTTTCCAGGTGCATGCTATTCGAACAGATGATGAGTTGGAAGCTGTATTGCGAGACGGAAAACAAAATTTATTGCCATTGGTGAAATTTGTAGGCATCAAAGCCTTTCCGGATGACTTACTAAAAATTCTAAGCAAAGACCTGTCAAATTTTGTTGCAGAATCAAAAAAATCCTTGAAGGATAGGGCAATTAAATCGGTAAATGGACAAGAGAAATTGCTGCTTATCCTGGATAGGTTTATGCTGCCTGAAATACAAGCAGGATTTTCAGCTAATAAAACGACCACTGAGCCGATGGGGAACCCTATTATCCCAGGCAAGGGGAGGAAAATTATTTTTTAAGTATGGCAAATAGAGCAGAGTTTAAAAAGAATCTGTTGCGCATGTTTCGCGCAAGAATACCTTTTATTACCATCCGAAGTATTGAACGAATAAGGGTGCTGGACGTAGTGCAACAGTTGGCGGAGGAAATAAACATACCAATTTATGTACATAGTTTGTCGCAAGGCACCATCGATCTAAAAACAAGAAAGTCGATAAACGATGATCGATCGGTACCCGGCGGAATAGATTTCGCCGTGCAGAATATTTCACAACGCCATAACCTTACGTTTGTTTTTACGGAAGTTAGCAGTATAGAAGACGATAATGTAGTGTCCAGGCATATATACGATTGCGTGGTACAGGCCATAGAAAGGGGGGGCTGTATTTGTATCATTACTACCAGAACTGTTTGGTCACAGTTACAACGGTTGGGAATGACATTGACCCTTGATGCGCCAAATGAGGAGGAAATGCTGGAAGTTGTGAAGGGCTGCGTTACCCCATATAAAGAGACTATTCCAATTGAATGGGAAGAAGTTGATTATCGGATGGCGGCTACGATTTTAGCCAATATGACAAAAATCGAAGCAGAGAACGTGCTGGCTACTGAAATGGCCAAGGGTTCGCTCAGGAAGGAGGATATTAAAGAATTAAGCCAGGCGAAGGATAAATTATTCAGCGATATTTCTGGTTTGGAGAAAGTCAAGATCGATTCCAACACCCTTTCGGTAGCGGGTTTGAATGGATTACAACGTTGGCTCGACAATCAAAGGCAACTATTAACCGCTGATCTCAAAGAACGAAAATTACGACCTCCAAGAGGAGTATTACTGGTAGGTGTGCCAGGTTGTGGGAAATCCTTATCCGCAAAATTTATAGCTGCTTCCTGGAATCTTCCTCTATACCGATTGGATTTTGCAGCCGTGCAGGGAATGTATGTAGGGCAATCAGAGAACAGGTTGAAAGAGGCGTTTGAATCAGCGGATAATGCTGCACCCTGTGTATTGTGGATTGATGAAATCGAAAAAGGGCTGTCATCCGGTTCGAATGATTCATCGGGTGTTACAACCCGAATGATTGGGCAGTTTCTTTTCTGGTTACAGGAAAGCGCTGCAAAAGTTTTTGTGGTGGCAACTGCAAATGACGTTACCAAATTGCCGCCTGAATTACTTCGGAAAGGAAGATTTGATGAGTTGTTCTTTGTTGACTTACCTGCCGAGCAGGAACGTAGGGAAATTATTGAGTTGTATATCACCAGAAATTTGTTGCCTATGCCTGCTTCAGTAACGCTTGACGCATTGGTTAGCGCTTCTGATGGATTTGCCGGGTCTGATTTGGAAGGGGCTGTGCGCGACGTAGCTATACAAGCTGTGATTCATGGTAATAAAGTTATCACAGATGACCTGTTTGAGAAATGTTTCAAAAATATTGTACCGTTGAGCAGAACCAGTCCCGAACGCATTGAAGCCATTCGGGTCTGGGGGCGTGAAAGAGCGGTGCCTGCTTCGGGGGCTGCCTGGGATGCAATAAGGGAAAATAAAGTGGTTGGAAAACGGTCGATCATTATTTGATCTTTTAAAAGCAGGGAATCCTATCGGTTAATTCTTCACCAAAATATATAGTGTACTATAGTTTATGCAATCAACGGTTATCAAATCTAAAATTGAAGCGGAAATAAATCGCTATAGCCAGCAATTTGATATTATTCAGGGACCACAAATCAGGCACCAGTTTTCACTTTTTTTAGAGGAGACAAAAGATTTGCCCGACAATGAGTTTTTGCAAAAGGTTAATGAACGATATGGGTTTTTACTTGATTTTAGGCACCGGCAGAAGATACTTGGCTATCTTATTTTTTTTAAAATATGCTTTATTATATTCTTTATTGTTCCGGCTGTTTTTATGATTTTCCGGCATTTTTTATTAAGATGAAATGTTTGCAGCCAAACCAGGTATCGTTTTAGGCAGTGTCATCCTCAGCAGGTAAGGGTCTGTTACGCGCCTGTGCTGTATAGCCATTTGCAGCTTTGTTTGTTTCGAAAAGAACCACTAATTCTATTGTCCGGATCAAACAACTAAGTAGGATGCATTTTGGGTGTTTTAACGGTAGATAAAAGGGGGGCGTTTTATAGATTTGTGTTGCGTATATCCTAAAAGACAAACTCCGATATGATCTATGCTAACCTATGGTCTGGCGTTGGGCGGGTGTAAGTCGTGCACATACAAGTCTTCTTGAGTATACGCGGTACTGCCGGCCTTTTTTTCCTAAAGTTTTGCGTACTCTGAAGAGGAGGCAACTTTATGCCAGAACGCAGATTGGGAACTTGAAATCCGACACAGGGTCCGAAGTAATTCCTGTAGTGAAACCAACCTGTGCATAATCGGCCTACGTATCGTTTGGCTGGAAAAAGCCGGGATTTTTCCCGGGCCATCGTATTTGTATTATCAGGAAAGAACTACTGTTTATTCGGGCAGAGGAGTGAAAAACAGGACCGAAATAGTCGATTATGGCTGACCTTCCTTTTCTATATAATCAAGTGTTTGTGCACTAAGTAAATATGGGACAGAAGTGGAAATTAGGATTGATATTTAGGTAAGAGAAAAACTTACACATTATGTAAGTCAGAAAATAATTATATTTGCGGTGGAAATAACTTTTGCTGATAGGAAATTGGAGACACTGGCAGCCGACTATAAAAAGAGCCGGCAGAAGATGGGTCAGAAGAGGGCAAAACTACTTGTAGCAAGGCTCAACGCCTTACGTGATGCCTCAACCATGGAGGACCTGAGAAACCTGCCCGGTAGGTTTCACGAATTGACTGGTGATCGGAAAGGACAGTGGAGCTGTGATTTAGATCACCCCTACAGATTGGTATTCACTCCTCATGAAAACCCTATCCCTGTAAATGAACACGGTCAATACATCTGGTTAAAAATTACCGGCGTAGAAGTTATAGAGATGGTAGATTATCATTAAACAGCAACACCATGGCAAAACAAAATCAATATGTTCCTCCAATAGTATTCCATCCGGGTGAAACCCTAGCTGAAAAACTGGAAGAAATGGAAATGGGACCTAAAGAATTTGCACTGCGAGCCGGCAAACCCGAAAAAACCATCATTGCTGTTCTGACGGGTAAAAGCGCTATTACACCTGATATGGCAGTACAGTTTGAGAATGTGACCAGAATTCCTGCCAATTTCTGGATGAACCACCAAAGAAGCTACGATGAGTTTATTGCAAGAGAAAAACAAAAACTAACCATTGAGGAAGCGGTAGACTGGGCAAAACTGTTTCCACTGTCAGATATGATAAAGAAAGGGTGGTTGCCACCCGTTGGTACAATGCAGGAAAAAACAATGGCGATGCTGGCTTTTTTTGGGTTTAGCGACCACACGGGCTGGGAAGAGTATTATTTTGGCCAGCAACTCAAGGTAGCCTTCCGCATTTCACTGGCGCAAACCAATGAGCCCTATGCAATTTCGGCATGGCTTCGCAAAGGCGAGTTACAGGCCGCTGAATTGGTAGCAAATAACTATTCCGAAAAAAAATTTAAAGAGACCCTGCCAGCTTTAAAATCAATTATGGCAACACATCCAAAAGATTTCTTTAACCAATTGCAAATTATTTGTCTTGACGCGGGGGTTAAAGTAGTTCATACCCCTTGCATTAACAAAGCGCCCATCAGTGGTTCCACCCGCTGGTTAAAGGATACTCCCCTCATACAATTAACAGGCCGCTACAAACGGAACGATAGTTTCTGGTTCACATTTTTTCACGAGGCCGGGCATATTTTATTACATGGCAAAAAAGATATTTTCTTGGAAAAGGTAGACTATTCTGACAAAGACCTGGAAAAGGAGCGGGAAGCAGACGAGTTTGCCTGTAAGTGGACCTTAACGGAAGAGCAGGAAGCTGAAATCATAAATGCTGCCCCACTCAGTGAAGACGATATCAGGGCTTTTGCAAAACAGTTTAATACCCACCCTGCTATCATTATTGGTAGATTACAGCATAAGAAGTTAATACCTTTTTCACTGGGCCGCAATTATTTTGAGCCGGTAATATTTTCATAATTTTAAACACCTGATGATATTAGCTATAATCACTGCAACCAATAAGCTCAATTGCAGGGATGAAATCAAACTGATATTTTAGCCTTTTAGGGTTGCTACAAATAGTGGTACCTGAGAGATGTTTTATAGGTTCACTTGTATGAGGTGAGTATGGTTGAATTTTGGGTTGGAAAAGTAAATGTAACCATATGGTTAACACCTTTTTTTCGCTAAGAATGCTGCAGGTTGTTGTTTGCTGTGCTTTGCTGATTTCCTGTAATGCGGGTAACGGTAAGAGAAATAAAGGTAAGGACTACTTTAAAGTCATCTCTGTTAATGATATCAAATTGCCAGTTCCAAAACCCGGTGAATGGAGAGCCCGGCATGTTGAAGAGAATCAATCCTTTGATCGTTATTGTAAACAAGGGCAATTGCAAGCCAGAGACGACTTTCACAAAATATACCTGCTTCAGATTGGAACATTTAACAATACTCAACAGCAATGTTTAAAAGATATCCAGGTTTACCTTTCTTTATTCTTTCAACTCCCTACTGAAAATCTACCCTCGGTCTCGGAGGCGCTTATTCCTGATTCTGCAAAACGGAAGACAGGAGCAAATAATGTACAACTGTTAACAACATTTATTATTGACACTATTCTGGTCCAAACTAAGCCAGTAGATGGATACGCATTGTTGGGACTTACGTCAAAAGACTTATATCCTGGAAAGAACTGGAATTATGTATTTGGTATGGCATCTTACGCGAATAGGGTTGGGGTAAGTTCGTTTTATAGGTATAACTGTAATGCTGAGGAGCCCCGTTCGTATCAAACCTGCCTTCGCAGGATAATTGCTACGGCTTCGCATGAGATAGGGCATATGTTTTCGATAAAGCATTGTTTATCAGCAGTCTGTGTAATGAATGGTTCGAATAGCCTGGCGGAATCAGATTTAATGCCACTGCGTTTATGTTCAGTATGTCAGCAAAAGCTTCAGTGGAATCTTAGGTACAAAAATCTGGTTCGTTTAAAACAGTTGAAGGAGTTTTTGCAAAAAAAAGGGTTAGCGTCTGATGCCCATGATCTTCATAAAGATTTAGAAGTAGTGGGGCCAACGGCTAATGACTAGCGTTCATAAAGGAGAATCCATTATTTTACACTGACCAAACCAACGATATGCGTGCATTGAAACAAAAATAAACCTGGTAAGTAAGGTATGCAACGGAAAAAAATGGACTGGAAAGAGGAACGGCTTCTCTATTTATGGCTTTCAATAGCCGGTGTAGTTATTGCGATTGTTTTTTATTTACTACCAGAATACTCACAGCATATTAATGAGGATGATCCAAAGCCGGTTATTATCAATAATTTGATTCTTTCCAAAGATCCGGTAGTTGTTAGGAGAAGACGTGGTAAAAGGAAAATTGTCATATACGCGCAAGGCTATGATAAACCATTTCAGATTGCTGGCTTTGATTTTAGTGAATTTATCAAAGCCGAAATTATAAGAAACATCAAATCAGGCGATACAGTAAATGTTAAGATGGATAGTTCTGCATTTCAAGCGATGAATAATATATCTATTTTCGATAATTATATAGAGATCTATGGACTCTCTAAAGCAGGGCATGAGTATCTAAATTGGCGGCAGGCAAATAATAGGGCTATAAAGGATCGGGAAATTGGAGTTCCGATAGGACTTTATTTAATGTTCGTTGGCTTTATTTATTGGAGCTCCAGGAAAAGACCCAAACTTAGTCCTGCTTTTGTAATTGCTGGCGGACTTTTACTCATTGTTGTAGTGATGCTACAAGGATGAGCGCCTGCTACTATCAGGCTGATGTCGACAAAAAGTTGTACACTTTCCCTTGACATTTATTGTTCAATACCAGTTTCTGTTAGTTGATATTAGTACGCAAAGCAGTTTACAATTGATTTTGTCTGATTTAGCAATCAACCACAATCGTCTTATACGGGTGTTCCGTAGTCGGCGTATTGCGGGTATCACTTTCTTTTCTCCATCCTGCACTTGTCACTGCAATATTTTACCTCTTCCCAAACCTTCGCCCATTTTTTTCTCCAGGTGAAGGGGCGATTACAGGTTACACAAATCTTTTGCGGAAGATTTTCTTTGCGAACAGCTTTCATTCCATGAAAATTAATTCACTGTGGTAACCATTCCGTTCAACAACCGCACCACATATACTTTCTTATTCTCAAAATAATCTAACTGCTGTTGTTGCTTGTTCAGCAGTACCGGTTGAATGTCAAAGTCAGTAAATACCTGGTGTTTTTTCTCACCCAATCCCAATGCTACGTTGGGGGCCTGTTCAGCTATCATCTTGCCAAACCGGTACATGACTTCGTACCCGCGAAAAACCATATCACTCGGCCGCGCAAATAACTTGTCTTTGAAGTAATTGATGATGGAGCTGCTGAGTGAATCGGTACGGATGGGGTTGAAGGGAATGGTATAAAGGATGGGAAGATCTTTGTATTCATCGTTTTCAAAATCACGAATCCCATCCCAGGTTGGCATACCCATTACCTGCATCGGGTAGGTTTTATTAAGTATTGCCAGCTCGCTTGCCAGCTTACGTGCAAACTGAACATCAAGGCTGCCCGCAACGGCAAAAGTGGTTTTGGTACTGTCGAAATAAGGCAGGAGATTTTCTGCTTTAAAGCTGGCAGGTAACGTCACATATTTCAGTTTTAGGCCTGCTTTGGGATTGGATTTCTCCACATCGGTTAGGTATCCTTTCAGGCGGTCTTCCTGTGTGCCATTTCTGGTAAATACAATAACCGGCGATTGTCCCCTGTTTTTATCGAGATACTTGTAAATACCTTCCGCATGGGTAGATAAGGTGCTGTTCAGAATGACCATATAAGGGTTGTTGGTTACCCCACCATCATTCGGAATATTTACATTGATAAAAGGCACCTGCTTTTTATTGGCAAAATCAGCTACCGGCCGAATTTCATTATTGGTAATATGCCCAACCAGCAAACTGGCTTCCTGCACCGCCGGGTCCTGTAATATTTCAGCTATCTTTCGCCTGGAGCGGGTATCGATTATATGTACATCCAGCTCCACCTTTTCCTTGTTCAGTGAATCTATTGCCAGTTGAACCCCTTCATAAAATTCGAGTCCGGGTAGAAAATAACGCGGAAACTGTTTGCCAAAACGGTAAGCCCCCGCGGCGTCAAACGCTGAATCGAGGTAAAGCGGCAACAGGAAGGTAACCACCTGTTTTTTGGGGGCCTGTTTATAAATAGCGATCGCCTGGCTGCTATCCTGGGCAATGGTGTTAACAGAAAAGGAAAGCATCAATGCAATTATCCAGAAGAAGAACCTGCTTAAATAGCGCATTTACAGACGATTTAGTTAATTATTCCCACTCAATGGTGGCCGGTGGCTTGCTGCTGATATCGTATACAACCCGGTTGATGCCCCGAACATTATTGATGATATCACTCGAAATGTGTGCCAGAAAATCATAGGGTAAATGTGCCCAATCGGCCGTCATTCCATCTACGGAAGTTACGGCTCTTAACGCAACGGTGTACTCATAGGTACGTTCATCGCCCATTACCCCCACACTTTTAACCGGTAATAAAATTGCACCAGCCTGCCATACTGTAGTATATAAGTTGTGTTCTTTCAGCCCGGAGATGTATCGGTGGTCAGCTTCCTGCAGCAGTTTAACTTTTTCTTCTGTTATTTCACCCAGGATACGGATTGCCAGGCCGGGGCCGGGGAATGGATGGCGGTCGATCAATTCAGCGGGAATACCCAGCTCCCGACCAACTTTTCGCACTTCATCTTTGAAAAGATAACGCAGGGGCTCCACCAGTTCAAGATGCATTTGTTCCGGTAATCCACCCACATTGTGGTGTGATTTTATGGTTACTGACGGACCATGAACGGATACACTTTCAATAACATCGGGGTAAATGGTTCCCTGCCCCAGTAATTCAATGCCCGCTACTTTTTTGGCTTCTTCCTGGAAAACATCAATGAAGAGTTTTCCGATCACTTTCCGCTTTGCTTCAGGATCGGTTTTACCAGCCAGGTCGGTATAAAACCGGTCTTTCGCATTCACCCCTTTTACATTAAGGTGTAAATGCTCTTTATAGGTGTTCAGTACCTGTTCAAATTCTCCTTTGCGCAATACCCCATTGTCAACAAAAATGCCGTATAAATTATCGCCAATGGCTTTAGAGATAAGGGTAGCTGCAACCGTGCTGTCTACCCCACCGCTTAATGCCATAATTACTTTACGATTGCCGATTTGTTTTTTCAAGGCGGCTACCGTGTCTGTAATGAAGTGGGCGGGCGTCCAATCCTGTGCACATCCGCAAACTTCTACCAGGAAATTTCTGATCAGCAATTTGCCTTCTATGCTATGGTATACCTCTGGATGAAACTGTACCGCGTACAGGGTTTGTTGATCGTCTTTTTTCTTAAACGCAGCAACCGGAATGGATTGCGTATCTGCCAGTAGTTCGAACCCTTCTGGTATTTCTTTTACACTGTCGGCATGGCTCATCCATACCTGGCTTTGTTGGCTCATGCCGGTAAAAATCCGGTCCTCCTGGCGGATTTGTAACAATGCGCGGCCATATTCCCGCTTACTGCTTTTCTCTACCCGGCCGCCGAATTTTTTAGCCGTTAGCTGGGCACCATAACAAACACCTAAAACGGGGAGGCGGGCAATCATTGCCGCAATATCCACATCCGGGGCATTTTCGTCGTTAACGGAAAAAGGAGATCCTGACAGGATAATTCCTTTTAAGCCGGGTTCATACGTAAATGGTTTATGGTATGGGATAATTTCGCAGTATACATTGGCCTCCCGTACAGCCCTGGCAATCAATTGAGTATATTGAGAGCCGAAATCGAGGATCAGAATTTTTTCAGTCATGGTGGCGCAAAGTTACAATCTTTTTCCAGCGCTGCTGCTTCTGGTAACTTTTTAGGGCAGAGAGCGTCTAAGACTGTAAATATTTTTGTTTTTTTGACGAAACAACCACACATGAAAGCATTTCTTACAGTATTGGCCATTGCCTGTCTTAGTTGGACCGCCTGCGTTTTTAACACCGGTAAAAAAGTAAACGGCAACGGCCATGTTACCACCGATACGCGTACGCCGGGGGCCTTTGAATCTGTAGAGCAAAAAGGTAGTTTCGATGTGGAGTTGGTGGTCGGAGACCAGGCGGGTATAACCCTGGAAGGGGAGGAGAATATCCTGGCCAAAATAGAAACCTATATTGATGGCTCTACCCTTAAAATAGCCACTGAAAATGGATTTAACCTGCGTCCAACGCGGGATGTGCGAATTAAAGTAACAGCCCCCCGTTATAAGGAAGTGTTTTCTTACGGATCTGGTAATATTATTTCCGAATCTGTATTAAAAAACGATGAGCCTATTGAGGTAGGTACCAAAGGAAGTGGTGATATCCGGCTTGAAATTATAGCACCCGAACTAAGTGCCTCCATTTATGGCAGCGGAAATGTTACCCTAAAGGGACAAACCCGTAAACTGAAACTGGAATGTACCGGAAGCGGCGACCTGAATGCCGTGGAGCTGCAGTCGGAAGAAGCGTTTGTAGATATCAAAGGCAGTGGAAATGCCAGCGTAAATACCAGCAAAAACCTGGAAGTAGATGTAAAAGGCAGCGGGGATGTTAGTTATAAAGGCAACCCTACGATCCGCACAGACTTCAAAGGCAGTGGCAATTTGCGTAAAATCGAATGATCTAGGGGTCATAAAATTGTTGGTGCACCAACGCTCCATTTCGGTTATAGGTGGCCAGTGAACGGATCCGGCCCTCCGGATCGTAATAAGACCAGGTGCCGCTTCTTTTTCCGTGTTTATAGGTGCCGGATGCCCTTAACAAGCCCTTACTCAGCCAATGTTCCCAGTGGCCTTCTCGTAAACCGTTTTTATAATAACCGGAGTCCTTTGCCTGTCCATTGGGAAAATAATTCATGTACAGGCCATGGTGCAGGCATTCTTTGAACGGCGCCATATAGGCATTGTCGCCTGCCTGTTCATTGAACTGCAGGCTGGCAAGCACCAGGCTATCTACCGGAACAGGTGGATTTTCCTCGTGTCGTTTCCCATAAAGATGCCAGAACGACTGAATCGGGGAAGTGGCCTGTGTAAACGCCGCTTTATTTTGCCGGGCCTCCAGTGCCAGCGGCAGTAAAACATGTTTGGGATGTTTCTTTATTTCCTGTTTGATCCGTTGCAGTTTGGTGGCATTGTAGGTGCGGATAAATCTTGGCTGGCCATTTCTATACCATCCTTTCCAC
>NZ_LUKG01000090.1:0-5497 GCF_001601815.1 Flavihumibacter sp. CACIAM 22H1 | reverse complement strand
CCGTCGGGGATGCCCATTATAAACTGTCCCTGGTCTCTTAACTGGCTGGAGTCAAACCAGCTTTTGTAGGAACCATGCGGCAGGTTTTTCCTGTAACTGACTGCAATCCGGTATTTGTTGCCGGAGGCAGTTTGTCCGTCCTGCTGGTGGGTCCAAAAAAATGTTGAACCGGTACCGGCAAGAGCCAGCCAGATTAGTACTACTTGTTTCATGGGCGCAAGCAATTGTTTCAAAAGTAGCTAACAATGCCAGTAGGAAACTGGTTGACCCACATTAAATTTATTCTTATTGCAGCACGCGAAATACCGGGTAGCGATTATGCCCGGGTTCGTAATAGGGCGAATTCCTGAATACAAAGTCGAGTTGCTGGGCGGCGGATTTGGCAAATGCTGTGTCTGAATTTCTTTTTTCTTCCAATGCTTTCTGTACTTCAGGATGTTCTTTCAGGTATTTTTCTGCCGTGTCTTCGAACACATAGGAACTGTAGCCTTCTTTTTGCCCGAGTATGGGATCGAAAAAGTTCCAGGAAAAATAAGCATCCATGGCCTGGGGTTCCAGCACTTCCATCAAAAAACGATTGGCGCGCTGGTTCATAGGAATATACCAATCGCCTTTTCTGAACAGGATCTTTTCCTTGTGTGTGCTGACCTGTATATTGTTGTTTAGGTGATGGCCTTCAAATGCCCGGTTAGAGGTACTGTAATTAAGTATTTTATAGTATTCTACTTCAATGCTGGTATCTTTTTGAAGAGGAATCATCGTAACCCGGTTGAGTTGTAATAATTCCACCACTCTCCACCAGCCCTGCGGCAGTAGATACGCAGTTGGTTTTTTTATTTCCAGTGCAATATCGTACTGGTTAAAAAAGCGAACCTGCTTTTCAAATGGTTTACTGCGGTCGTAATAGAGCCGGGGCAATCCGGATACACCACTGGGTTTACGGCCCGCTTCAAAGCCCTTGAACAATAGCTCGGTCCATTTTTCCCGATTCAGTTTCCATTGCAAGGGAAAGGTTTCTGCCGTTCGCTGATAATCGGTTGTTTCCCTGATCAGGGTTTTGATTTGACGGTTATTGGCGGATGCAAACTGCACAAACGATTCCATAAGAGCATAGGTAGCGTTTACGCGCTGCACATAAGGTTTCAGCATATGGGTTTCGGGTACAAAGGCAAAACAATTCCACAGGGAAGCATATCCGCTCGAATAACGGGGGCCTTCAAGAAATTCTGGCCAGCCCGATTCGAGGGTGTCGCCAAAGGCATTTACGTAGGGAATCAGGTCGTAGCCCTTTTTTTTCATAAGGGAATAGAGGCCCGGCTCAAACTGCTGATTCATGAATTCTCCCATCTTACCCCCCAGCTTATTGTGCTGTGAAGCAATTAGGGTCATTATATGCTGGTAGTCTGCACCGTTGGAAACATGGTTGTCGATGAAAACATCGGGCTGCAGGTAATGGAAGATCCGGACAAAGCTGCGGGCCTCGCGGGTATCGTTTTTAATAAAATCGCGGTTTAAATCATAGTTCTGCGAATTTCCCCTGGATCCGAAGGCGGCCGGTCCGTTTTGGTCTACCCGGTAATACGCTGAGCGATTCAGGGCGCCCCCGATATTATACACCGGTACAAAAGCAAGGGCTACATTGTCGGGAATCGACTTTTTACCCTCCACCAGGTCTCGTAACCAAAGCATGCTGGCATCTATTCCGTCGGGTTCGCCGGGGTGTATGCCATTCAAGATGAATAAAACTACTTTTTGTTGTTGGTGCCAGGTAGCCGGGTCGGCGCTGCCATCGTTCGAGTACATAACCAGGTGGAGCGGAAACCCTGCATCGGTTGGGCCCATTGTTTTCAGCAGCAATCGTTTGGATCGCTTATCGAGTTCTTTGTAGAAACTGATTACCTGGGCATAGGTAGAGGTTTCCTGACCTCCTGATTGCTCAAAAGGAATTTTCTGGGAACGTCCATTAAAAGGAACGAGTAGCAGGGATAAAAGAGGGATTAGCAGGAATTGTCGCATATCCGGGCAATTAGGCGGGGAAAATAAACAAAAAAAGGTCCAGTCAGGAGACTGGACCCGTATATTCGGTCAGATAGATCTTAATTTACTGAAATCAGGCCGTTGCCAGGGTATTGGCACGCTTAGCCAGCTTGCTTTTCAGGTTAGCAGCTTTATTCTTATGAATAACGCCACGTTTGGCAAGTTTGTCAATCATAGAGATTACGTTTGGCATAGCCTCGTCAACCGCTTTCTTTTCGGTGGTCGCCTTAAGATCACGAATTGCGTTACGGGTGGTTTTACCGTAATAACGGTTTCTATCACGGCGTTTGGCTGCCTGACGCACATCTTTTTTGGTTGCCTTATGATTAGCCATTCTTCTAAATATTGGACGGCAAAGGTAATGGTAAAACCAACAACTAAAAAATAAAAACTAAAAAAAATAAAAAAAGCAGAAAAACGCAGGTTGAAGCGTTAAGTTGATCCGTTGGCAAATTAACGGCAATTTAGGGTTGTATTCGTGTATCCTCCTTCGGGTACGTGCTTTCTTCACTTCTTTTCCCGATATTTGCTGACCCAATTTTTACCCGTAAAAAGGGCTATCCATATGAAGGATTTTTCTTATATAACCAATTCGTCTCCAGCGTTTATTGAATCGATCTATCAGGATTTTGTAAAAGATCCGGGTTCTGTTGACCCGGAGCTCCGGAAATTTTTTGAAGGGTTTGATTTCGCCGTAGAACAGGGCCATGCCAATGGGCAGGAGCAGGCTGCCACCAAGGGTGCCCCCGCCGCTCAACTGCCGGCCGATATTGATATCAGGAAAGAAATTGCTGCTTACCGCATGATTCTGGGTTACCGGAATAAAGGGCATTTGATTGCTAAAACCAACCCGATTCGTACCCGCAAAGACAGGGGCGCTAACCTGGACCTCGGTTTTTTTGGTTTTACGGAGGCCGACCTGGATAAAAACTTTTATGCCGGCAACCGCATTGGTTTGGGTACCACTACCCTCCGGAATATATTGGCGCATATGGAGAAATCCTATGCCTCCAAAGTGGGTATCGAATTTAAATACATCAGTGACCAGGGCAAGGTTGATTTTCTGACCAATGCCATGGAAAAAGAATTTCATCAGCCCCTGACCATAGACAAAGAAAAACGAATCCTGGAGAAACTAAACCAGGGCGTAATCTTTGAAAAATTCCTTCACACCAAATACATCGGGCAAAAGAGATTTTCGCTCGAAGGTGGTGAAACCACCATTCCAGCACTGGATGCCATCATCAATACTGCCGGTTCCTTAGGCGTGCAGGAAGTGGTGATCGGAATGGCGCATCGGGGCCGGTTAAATATCCTCGCTAACATCCTGGGTAAAACCTATGAGCATATTTTCAGCGAATTTGAAGGTACGGCCATGATGGACCAGACAATGGGCAGCGGGGACGTGAAATACCATATGGGGTATAGTTCTGATGTTGAAACGCCCGATGGAAAAACTGTTCATTTGAAACTGTGTCCGAACCCATCGCACCTCGAAGCGGTTGACCCGGTGGTGGTTGGGTTTGCGAGGGCAAAAGCCGATGTTCTTTACGAGAGTGAATACGATAAAATATTGCCGATCCTGATCCATGGTGATGCATCCATTGCCGGGCAGGGTATTGTGTACGAAGTTTTGCAGATGAGCAAACTCGAAGGCTACCATACGGGAGGCACGATCCATTTCGTTATCAATAACCAAATTGGTTTTACCACTGATTTTGATGAAGCCAGAAGCTCTGATTACTGTACCTCACTGGCTGCCACTGTTCAGGCTCCGGTACTGCATGTGAACGGAGATGACGCCGAAGCTGTGGTGAAATGTGTGGAAATAGCCACCCGGTATCGCCAGGAGTTCAACCAGGATATTTTCATAGACATGGTTTGTTACCGCAAACATGGCCATAATGAAGGGGATGATCCGAAATTTACCCAGCCCGGGTTGTATGCGCTCATTGATAAACATCCCAATCCCAGGGAAGTATATACCAGTTTTCTGCTCGAAAACGGAGAAGCCGATGCCAAACAAATGGCACAGGAAATGGAGAAAAAATTCTGGAGCGACTTACAGGATCGGCTGGATGAAGTAAAACAAAACCCCCTGCCTTATAAATACCAGCTTCCTGAAAAAGCCTGGAGAAGCCTGCGCAGGTCTACGGAAGAGGATTTTGATGCTTCCCCGGTTACCGCTATTAGTTCGGCTGATTTTGACCTCTTATTTGATCAGCTGATGCAATGGCCGGAAGATTTCAAACCGCTTAAAAAAGTGGAAAAAATAATCCAGGATAAAGTAAAACTGTTCCAGGAAGAAGGCAAAGTTGACTGGGCAACCGGTGAATTACTGGCTTATGCCTCTTTACTGCTGGCAGGGCATGATGTGCGAATGAGCGGACAGGATGTACGACGTGGTACCTTTAGTCACCGCCATGCTGTTTTGAGAGATGAACAAAACAACCAGGCCTATAACAGGTTAAGCCGTATTCCGGGTGCCACCGGTAAGTTCAGGATATTCAATTCTTTCCTGAGTGAATACGGCGTCCTTGGCTTTGAATATGGGTATGCAATGGCAAACCCACTGAGCCTGGTATTATGGGAAGCACAATTTGGTGATTTCAGCAACGGTGCCCAAACCATGATTGACCAGTTTATTGCGGCCGGTGAACAAAAATGGAACCGGATGAACGGGGTAGTTATGTTATTGCCCCATGGCTATGAAGGACAGGGTCCTGAACACAGTTCTGCCAGGATGGAACGTTTTCTGCAAATGTGCGCCGAACAGAATATGGTGGTTACGAATATTACCACTGCAGCTAATTTCTTCCATGCTTTAAGAAGACAGATAGCCTGGCCTTTCCGCAAGCCAATGATTAATTTTTCACCAAAAGCAAATCTGCGCCTGCCAGATACCTATTCTACCAAAGACGATTTCATCCATGGCTCTTTTAAAGAAGTGCTGGATGATGTATCTGTACAGAATGCTTCCGGAATTCGGAAAGTACTATTCTGTTCCGGCAAGGTTTATTTTGACCTGGCAGCTAAAAAGCAGAAAGACGGGGTAACGGATGTAGCAATTGTACGGGTAGAACAATTGTATCCGCTTCCACAGAAACAGCTCGATGCCTTGTACCAGAAATACGATAAAGCTACCTGGTTCTGGGTGCAGGAGGAGCCGCTTAATATGGGCGCCGCGTCTTTCCTGAAAATGAACCTCGCCACCATCAATTTTGGTGTCATCAGTCGCCAGCCCAGTGCTTCCACCGCCACCGGTTATGCGAAAGTGCATGCCCAGGAACAGGCGGAGATTATTGATACGGCCTTTGCAATTTAAAGTAGAAAGCAGAATACGGAGGACGTTTGATTATTAATAGTTGATTTTAGAATTTTGACTTTATGATAGATATTAAAGTTCCAACAGTTGGCGAATCCATTACAGAAGTAACCCTTATTAAATGGCTGAAACCGA